>NZ_JBITZU010000027.1:0-77620 GCF_044547075.1 Kitasatospora sp. NPDC052896 | reverse complement strand
CTGCGAGCCCCCCGGGGTTTGGCGGGCGCCCCCGCCGCGCCCCCGCCGCCGGGGGGGGCCCCCCCCCCCCCCCCCCCCCCCCCCCCCCCCCCGGGGGGGGGGGGGGCCGCCCCCCCCCCCCCCCCCCCCCCCGCGGCGGTTCTGACGGTGGATGCCGGGCCGAACGCGCGCCCGGCCCAGAGCGGTTGAGGTGGCGTCAGGCGCCCGGGTCGTCGAAGGTCTGCAGGGTCACGAAGACCACCCGGCGGGACTCGCCGTCGCCCTCGACGCGGATCCGCACCCGCTGGCCGGGGCGCAGCAGGCGCAGGCCGCCGGCGTCGAACGCGGCGGCGTCGAAGGGTACCGGCGTGCCGTCGTCCAGCAGCACGGAGCCGGAACGGGTCGCGGGGTCGAAGGTGAACGCGGTGGCCTGCATGGATGTCACCTTACCGACCGGCCCGCCCCAGCGCCGGGGCGAGCGCCGCGGTGTGCGGGCCGACGCCGAGGGCCAGCGCCTCGCCGAGGTCGGCCGCGGTGTCCACGTCGCGGCGCACCGACGGTACGTCGGGCAGCGGCAGTTCGGCGGCGCCGCCGGCCGCGTGCCGGGCCCGCGAGGCGCCGCCGAACGCCGGGGCCAGCGGCTGGCCGGGGCGACAGGCCAGCAGGGTGGTGCCGACGCGGGGGGAGTCGGCGAGGAAGGCCCGCCCGGTCGCCGGTACCGCGGCCAGCACCCGGGCCAGCTCCGCGGGCCGCAGCGCGGGCAGGTCGGCGGAGAGCGCGGCGAGGGGCGCGTCCGGGGCGAGCTCCCGCGCGTGCGCCGCGCCGTGCGCCAGCGCGGGGTTGAGACCGCCGCCCGGTTCGTCGGCCACCGGGAGCGCGCCGAGTTCGGCCAGCCGCTCGCCGGCCAGCGGGTCCCTGGTCACCACCAGTACCCGGGCCACCAGTGGGCAGCTCAGCGCGGCCAGCACGGTGTCCAGCGCGAACGCCAGCGCCAGCGCGGGACGCTGTGTCCCGGCGTGTTCGGCGAGCCGGCTCTTGGCCTGCGTCAGCGGTTTCAGCGGTAGCACCAGGGACCACCCGGACGACCGGTTCCGCCGGGCGGGGAGGAGTGGGCGTACGGTGTGCTGGGTCATCCGCGTCATTGTCGCGCCGGTCCGGGAGCGTCCGCCAGCCGGCCGTACCGGGCCCGACGTGCGATTGGTCACTCGTGGCGGACCCACGACCGACCCTGCTCGACAGACCACGCCGCCACCGAGAGGATGACGGGGTCGCCCGGCACCGAGGACCGGCGAGCCCGGACGCGACGCACCGACACCACGTACCGAACCCGCGGCACCCCACGTGCCGCACCACGCGAGGAGGAGCAGGGGTGGCCCGCCGCTCGTACGCCAGTTTCGGCAACGCCGACTACGGAATCTGGTACCGCTTCGCCGCGGTCCTGGTGAAGCCGGTGACGACCGCTCTGGTGAAGCCCGAGTGGCGCGGTTGGGAGAACCTCCCCAAGGAGGGCGGCTACCTGACGGTGGTGAACCACAACTCGGTGATCGACCCGGTGGTCTACGCGCACTTCCAGTACAACAGCGGCCGGCCGCCCCGGATGCTCGGCAAGTCCTCGCTGTTCGCCGTGCCGTTCATCGGTTTCATGCTCCGCAAGACCGGTCAGATCCCGGTCTACCGCGACTCCACGGACGCCGCGCGGGCCTTCCGGGCCGCCATCGACGCCGTCAACAACGGCCAGGTGGTGCAGTTCTACCCCGAGGGCACGATCACCCGGGACCCGGACCTGTGGCCGATGACCGGCAAGAGCGGCGCCGCCCGGGTGGCCCTGATGACCGGCGCGCCGGTGATCCCGGTCGCGCACTGGGGCGCGCACGAGATCGTCCCGCCCTACGGCCGCGGCCTGGGCGGCAAGAAGGCCAAGGTCAGCCTCTTCCCGAGGCACCGGGTGCAGGTGGTGGCCGGTCCGCCGGTCGACCTGAGCCGTTACCAGGGCCGGGAACTCACCGCGCAGGTGCTGCGCGAGGCCACCGACGACATCATGGCGGCGATCACCGAGGTGCTCGCCGGCATCCGCGGCGAGGAGGCGCCGGCCGAGCGCTACGACCTGCGCCGGGCCGCCCGGGCGCGGAACGCCGCCCGCAGCGACCGGGCCGGGGCCACCGCGGACGGCACCGACCAGGAGGACGAGCTGTGACCCGCTGCGCTGTGTTCGGAACCGGCTCCTGGGGCACCGCCTTCGCGATGATCCTGGGTGACGCCGGCTGCGAGGTGACCCTCTGGGGCCGTCGCAAGGAGCTGGTGGACACCATCGCCGGCACCCACCGCAACCCCGACTACCTGCCGGGCGTCCAGCTCCCGGAGACGGTCACCGCCACCACCGACCCGGCCGCCGCGCTGGCCGGCGCGGACTTCGCGGTGCTCGTGGTGCCCTCGCAGACGCTGCGCGAGAACCTGGCGTCCTGGGCGCCGCTGATGGGGCCGCGGACCGTGCTGGTGAGCCTGATGAAGGGCATCGAACTCGGCACCGCCAAGCGGATGAGCGAGGTGATCGGCGAGGTGGCCGGGGTCGGCCCGGAGCGGGTCGCCGTGGTCAGCGGTCCCAACCTGGCCGGGGAGATCGCCAATCGGCAGCCGGCCGCGACCGTGGTCGCCTGCGCGGACGAGGCGGTCGCCAAGCGGCTGCAGACCGCCTGCCACACGCCGTACTTCCGCCCGTACACCAACACCGACGTGATCGGCTGCGAGTTGGGCGGCGCGGTCAAGAACGTGATCGGGCTGGCGGTCGGGATGGCCGACGGGATGGGCCTGGGCGACAACACCAAGGCCACCCTGATGACCCGCGGCCTGGCCGAGACCACCCGGCTCGGGGTGGCGCTGGGCGCCGACCCGTACACCTTCGCCGGCCTGGCCGGGATGGGCGACCTGGTGGCCACCTGCTCCTCGCCGCTCTCCCGCAACCACACCTTCGGCTTCAACCTGGGCCGCGGGATGACGGTGGCCGAGACGGTGGCGGTCACCAAGCAGACCGCGGAGGGCGTGAAGTCCTGCGAGTCGGTGCTGGACCTGGCCCGGCGCAACGGGGTGGACATGCCGATCGTCTCGGCGGTGGTGGACGTGGTGCACCACGGGCGGCCCACCCAGGAGGTGCTGGCCCAGCTGATGGCCCGCTCGGCCAAGCCCGAGCGGCGCTGACCGGGAACCAATCGGATCGCACGGTAGTCTCACCTCCGATATGAGCATCGAACCGACCTCCCCGCAGCAGGATCCCGCCCGCGACGGGCGCAAGCCGCGCGTCGCGATCGTCTTCGGCGGCCGCAGCTCCGAGCACGCCATCTCGGTCTCCACGGCCGGCAGCGTGCTGAAGGCCATCGACCGGACCAGGTACGACGTCCTGCCGATCGGCATCACCCAGGAGGGCCGCTGGGCCCTGGTGTCCGACGAACCGGCCCGGATGGCGATCACCGACGGTCGGCTGCCGGACGTGGCGCAGATCGCCGAGCAGGCGGAGGGCCAGGTCGCGCTGCCGACCAGTCCGGCCTCCCGCGAGGTGGTCTGGAGCGAACCCGGTTCCGCGCCCAAGGCGCTCGGCGACGTGGACGTGGTGCTGCCGCTGTTGCACGGCCCGTGGGGCGAGGACGGGACCCTGCAGGGCCTGCTGGAGCTCTCCGGGGTGCCCTACGTCGGCTCCGGCGTGCTGGCCAGCTCGGTCGGCATGGACAAGGAGTACACCAAGCGGGTGCTGGAGTCCTTCGGCATCGGCGTCGGCCCGTACACCGTGATCCGGCCGCGCGACTGGGAGGGCGAGGAGGGCCGCGCCGCCGCCCGGGCCCGGGTCGCCGAGCTGGGCCTGCCGGTCTTCGTCAAGCCCTGCCGGGCCGGGTCCAGCATCGGGATCACCAAGGTCAAGGACCTCGCCGACCTCGACCAGGCGATCGAGGAGGCCCGCCGGCACGACCCCAAGGTGATCGTCGAGGCGATGCTGGAGGGCCGCGAGATCGAGTGCGCGGTGCTGGAGTTCCCGACCGGTCCGCGGGCCAGCGTGCCGGCCGAGATCCTGGTCGGCGGCGACTTCGAGTTCTACGACTTCGAGGCCAAGTACATCGACTCCTCGGAGGTGCGGATCCCCGCGCAGCTGACCGAGGACGAGACCGCCGAGATCCGCCGGCAGGCGGTGGCCGCGTTCGAGGCGCTGAGCTGCGAGGGGCTGGCCCGGGTGGACTTCTTCCTGCTCACCGACGGCCGCTGGGTGGTCAACGAGATCAACACCATGCCCGGCTTCACGCCGATCTCGGCCTACCCCAAGATGTGGGAGGCCAGCGGGGTGCCCTACGCCGAGCTGATCGACCGACTGCTGCAGGCCGCGCTGCGCCGCTCCACCGGGCTGCGCTGACCCGCTCCGTGCCAGAAGCGCCCCGCGGCCCGCGGGGCGCTTGTCGCTTCGGTGACCACCGCTTCGGTGGGCACCGCTCCGCCGGCTACTGCGGGAACTGCGACGGGACGGTCTTCGAGACCGCGTCGGAGATGGCCGGCAAGGGGTCGGTGGGGTTCGGGTAGGCGCCGTGCGGGACCAGCACCTCGACGTTGGCGTCGCGCTGGATGGTGGTGAACAGCACGTCGCCGTCGGACCGCTGGTCGATCAGCCAGTTGACCCCGTTCACGCCGACCGAGTCCGCCTCCGGGTGCTGGATCAGCAGTTCGGGCACCCGCACGCCGCAGCGCAGCACGGTGGCCGGGCTGCTGGCCCAGGCCGCGGTGAGCGGTGAGACGGGCGTGATCGAGGCGTGGCCGTGGCCCTGCACCTCGCCGGGCAACGCCTTGGCGAGCGCCAGGCAGTAGCCGCGCTGGTCGGCGGGTGGCGCGGGCACGGCCACCTGCTGCGGGCCGGCCCAGCTGCCGAGCAGGAGCACCAGGCAGCCGGCCAGCACGACGGGCACCGCCAGCCACCTCACGGGGGCCGGCAGCACTTGCAGGAGACGGTTCAACCGGGCTGGTGCGGGCACCGGCCGATGGTAACCGCGATTACAGATGGACCACCGGGCAGGTCAGGGTCCGGGTGATGCCCTCGACCTGTTGGATCTGGGCGACGACCAGCCGCCCCAGGTCGTCCACGGTGCCCGCCTCGGCGCGGACGATCACGTCGTACGGCCCGGTGACGTCCTCCGCGAGCAGAACGCCACCGACCTTGCTGATCGATTCGGCGACGGCGGTCGCCTTGCCCACTTCGGTCTGGATCAGGATGTATGCCTGTACCACGGAGGACCTCCCGGCGCCTGGGGGTGGTGGTTCGCGACTCGACCCGGCGGCCCGCACGGGGTGGGTGGTGGTGGGCGGGCACGCACAGGGCTGGATCACCACGCTACCGCGCAGGGGGCCCGGGAGGGAGACCCCGGTGCCCACCAGGGGCGTACGCTTCGCGCGGGGGAGCGCGCCGCACCCCCGCCGGGGGACGCGGGACAGGGACGCAGGAGAGGACGGCACATGCAGGGGACCGTGGGCGAACTCGGCGAGTTCGGCCTCATCAGGGAGCTCACCGCCCGGCTGCCGCTCACTCCGGCGGTGGAGCTCGGACCGGGCGACGACGCGGCCGTGGTCCAGGCGCCGGACGGTCGGGTGGTGGCCACCACGGACGTGCTGATCGAGGGTCGGCACTTCCGCCGGGACTGGTCCACCGCCTACGACGTGGGCCGCAAGTCGGCCGCGCAGAACCTGGCCGACGTCGCCGCGATGGGCGCGGTGCCGACCGCGCTGCTGCTCGGTCTGGTCGCCCCCGCCGACCTGCCGACCACCTGGGCGACCGAGATGATGGACGGCCTGCGCGACGAGTGCCAGGTGGCGGGCGCCGCGGTGGTCGGCGGCGACGTGGTGCGCGGCGACACCATCATGCTGGCCATCACCGCTTTGGGTGATCTGCAGGGCCGCGCCCCGGTGCGCCGCTCGGGCGCCCGGCCCGGTGACGTGGTCGCGGTGACCGGCTGGCTGGGCTGGTCGGCGGCCGGGCTGACCGTGCTGGCCCGCGGTTTCCGCTCACCGCGCGCCTTCGTCGAGGCGCACCGGCGGCCCGAGCCGCCGTACCATGCCGGACCGGCCGCCGCCGAGCTGGGCGCGACCTCCATGATCGACGTCAGCGACGGCCTGGTGGCCGACCTGGGACACGTCGCGGCGGCCAGCGCGGTCGACATCGACCTGCGCGCGGCCGACTTCGACGTCCCGGCGCAGATGGCGGACATCGGCCAGGCGGTCGGAGTCGACCCGCTGGTCTGGGTGCTGTCCGGCGGCGAGGACCACGCGATCGTGGCGACCTTCCCGCCGAGCGTGCAACTGCCCGCCCGCTGGCGGGTGGTGGGCGAGGTGACCGGCCCGGCCCGGTCCGGCGGCCGGGTCACCGTGGACGGCGCGCCCTGGGAGCGCACCGGGGGCTGGGACCACTTCACCGAGTGACCCGGCGTGCTTCCTCCCGCCGCACCGCGTCGTCGGCGGGGCGGTCACCACACCCGGCGCAGCGCGTAGGCTTGCGCTGATTGTCAGTAGTGTCCGGATTGTTCGGCGGGAGAGCACAGCCAGCATGCGAATCGGTGTCCTGACCAGCGGCGGCGACTGCCCCGGCCTCAACGCGGTGATCCGCTCGGTGGTCCACCGGGGCCTGGACGTCCACGGCGACGAGATCCTCGGGATCGAGGACGGCTTCCTGGGCCTGATCGAGGGGCGGGCCAGGACGGTCGGCCACGACGACGTGACCGGCCTGCTGACCCTGGGCGGCACCATCCTCGGCTCGGCCCGGGTCCAGCGCGACAAGATCCTCTGGGCCGTGCAGAACGCCCGCACGCTGGCCGGCAACCTCGGCCTGGACGCGCTGATCGCGATCGGCGGCGAGGGCACGCTGACCGCCGCCAAGCTGTTCAGCGACGCCGGGCTGCCGGTGGTCGGGGTGCCGAAGACCATCGACAACGACATCGACGCCACCGACGTCACCTTCGGCTTCGACACCGCGGTGCACGTGGCCGCCGAGGCGATCGACCGGCTGAAGACCACCGCCGAGTCGCACCAGCGGGTCATGGTGGTCGAGCTGATGGGCCGGCACACCGGCTGGATCACGCTGACCGCCGGCATGGCGGCCGGCGCGCACGGCATCCTGATCCCGGAGAAGCCCTTCGACATCGAGGCGGTGGCCCGGATGATCGAGGAGCGCTTCGACCGCGGCAAGAAGTTCGCCATCATCGCGGTCGCCGAGGGCGCCGCGCCGATGCCGGGCACGCTCCGCTTCGACCACGGCACCGTCGACCAGTACGGCCACCAGACCTTCGGCGAGATCGGCACCCGGCTCGCGCACGAGCTGGAGGACCTGCTCGGCAAGGAGGCCCGCCCGGTGATCCTCGGCCACACCCAGCGCGGCGGCACCCCGACCGCCCGGGACCGGGTACTGGCCACCCGGTTCGGCTGGCACGCGGTGGAGGCCGTGCACAAGGGCGCCTTCGGCCACTTCACCGCGCTGCGCGGGAACGAGATCGAGCTGGTCCCGGTGGCCGACGCGGTGACCCGGCTGAAGACCGTGCCGCCGGACCGCTGGATGGAGTCCGAGGCCGTGCTCTGACCGGGGCCGGGTAGGTTGGGCGGCATGTCCGACACCACTCCTTCCGCGCCCGCCGTCGCCCCGCCCCGCGTGCTGACCGTGGCCGGTTCCGACTCCGGCGGCGGAGCCGGGATCCAGGCCGACCTGAAGACCATGCTGGCGCTCGGCGTGCACGGCATGAGCGTGATCACCGCGGTCACCGCGCAGAACTCGTTGGGCGTCCAGGGCTACTGGGAGCTGCCCGCGGCGGCGGTCCGGGCACAGTTCCGCAGCGTGGTCGACGACATCGGGGTGCAGGCGGTGAAGACCGGCATGCTGGCCTCGATCGAGCTGGTGGAGACGGTCTCGGAGCTGCTCGCCGGGGTCGGGGCGCCGGTGGTGGTGGACCCGGTCGGGGTCTCCAAGCACGGCGACCCGCTGCTCGCGGCGGAAGCCGTCGCCACGGTGCGCGAGCGGCTGTTGCCGGTGGCCACCCTGGTCACCCCGAACCTGCACGAGGTGACCCAGCTGACCGGGCTGACGGTGACCGAGGAGCGCGGGATGCGGCCGGCCGCCGAGGCGCTGCTGGCGCTCGGCCCGCGCTGGGTGCTGGTCAAGGGCGGGCACCTGGCGGGCGAGGCGGCCGACCTGCTGGTCGGCGCGGACGGCGGCGAGCACTGGTTCCGCTCTCCCCGGTACGACAATCGGCACACCCATGGCACCGGTTGCACGCTGGCCAGCGCGATCGCCGCCGAGCTGGCCAAGGGACGTGAGGTGCCCGGGGCGGTGGCGGCGGCCAAGGAGTACGTCACCGGCGCGATCCGGGCCGGCTTCGCGCTCGGTGCCGGGATCGGTCCGGTCGACCACGGCTGGCGGCAGCGCGGCTGACACCCGTGTCGGTGGGAGCCCGGCGGCGGGCCCCCACCGCAGGGTGGCGTGGACGGTCAGCCCGGTGGCGTGGACGTCCGGCGGCCCGGAAGGGGCGCGGAGAAACAGAAAACCGGTTCATCCGAGGATGAACCGGTTTCCCGGAGGACCGGCATGCCGGTCTGCGCGTCAGCGCGAGACCTTACCGGCCTTGATGCACGAGGTGCACACGTTGAGCCGCTTCGGCGTCCGCCCGATCACAGCGCGCACCGTCTGGATGTTGGGGTTCCAACGACGGCGGGTACGGCGGTGCGAGTGGGAGATGTTGTTGCCGAAGCCCGGCCCCTTGCCGCAGACGTCGCAGTTGGCAGCCACAGGAGTCACTCCAAGACTTCAGATCATTTACGTTCGAAAACCCCGGGAGAAGCCCCCGAGCCACTCGCGTGGACCGGATCGCGTCAAGGGGTGAGCCCGGGTTGTTCCAGGCAACCGGAGAAGCATACATCGGCTACTCCCGTTCGACGAAACTACCATGTCGAGCCGCTTGATCGCCCCGCGCCCGGGAACCCGGCGCTGGGCTGGGCAATCCCCCGATAACCTGCCAGGGACACCCTGGCCCGTTCCCGTCGCGTTCACCTGGAGGAGACCCGGTGTTGGACACGCTCGACGCCTCCGCCGTCCGCACCTGGTGCCGGCTCGCGCTGTCCGCCCTCGGCCAGGCCCGCGAGGAGATCGACGCGCTGAACGTCTACCCGGTGCCGGACGGGGACACCGGGACCAACCTCTACCTGACCGTGGAGTGCGCCACCGCGGAGGTGGAGCGCTGCTTCGAGGCGGCCGGCGAGGAGCCGGGCGGCGAGCCCGGGCTGGCCACCGCGATCCGGGCGATGGCCCGCGGCGCGCAGCTCGGGGCGTGCGGCAACTCCGGGGTGATCCTGGCCCAGCTGCTGCGCGGGGCGGCCGAGGTGCTGGCCGAGCGCGGTGGCGGCCCGGAGCAGCTGCGCGAGGCGCTGCGCCGGGGCAGCGAGTCGGCGTACCAGGCGGTGGACGTCCCGGTCGAGGGCACCCTGCTGACGGTCGCGGCCGGCGCCGCCGAGCAGGCCGGCCGGGCCGCGGGCGGGCTGGCCGAGGTGGCCGGCGCCGCGCACGACGCGGCCCGGCGGGCGCTGCTGCACACCCCGGACCAGTTGGACGTGCTGGCCCGGGCCGGTGTGGTGGACGCCGGTGGTCGGGGTCTGGTGGCGGTGCTGGGCGCGCTGGCCGACGCGGTCACCGGCCAGCGGCCGATGGGCCCGGTGGCGCTGGGCGAGGACCTCGGCGAGCTCACCACGGTGGAGCGCTGCGCCGAGCCGCCCCGGCTGCCCGGCCACCCGGCCTTCGAGGTGATCTACCTGCTGGACGCCCCCGACCGGGCGCTGCCGGCGCTGCGCGGGCGGCTGGCGGCGCTCGGCGACTCGCTGGTGATCGGCGGCGGCGACGGGCTGTGGAACGTCCACGTGCACGTGGACGACGCGGGCGCGGCGGTGGAGGCCGGGGTGGCGGCGGGCCGGCCGCACCGGATCCGGATCACCCACTTCGCCGAGGCCGAGGCCCGTTCCGGTGGCGCCGCACCGGCCGAGCCCGCCGCCCGGGCGGTGCTCAGCGTGGTGGCCGGTGCCGGCCTGGCCGAGCTCTGCGCCCGGGCCGGTTCGGCGGTGCTGCCGGCCGACCCGGACGCGCCCCCGTCCAGTGCCGAGCTGGCCGCGGCGGTCCGCCGGTGCGCCGCCCGCGAGGTGATCGTGCTGCTCAACGACCCCGAGCTGCGGGCCACCGCGGGCGCCGCCGCCGACCAGCTGCGTGCGGAGGGGGTGCGGATCGCCGTGCTGCCCACCCGCTCGCCGGTGCAGGGCCTGGCGGCGCTGGCGGTGCACGAGGCGGCCCGGCGGTTCGACGAGGACGTGGTCGCCATGACCTCCGCGGCCGGCGCCACCCGGTACGCCGAGCTGGCCGTCGCCGAGGGCGAGTCCTGGACGATGGCCGGGGTCTGCCAGGCCGGCGACGTGCTCGGGCTGATCGACGGGGACGTCGCGGTGATCGGCGCCAGCATCGGCGCGACCGGCGCCGAGGTGCTCTCCCGGATGCTCGCGGCCGGTGGCGAGCTGGTCACCCTGGTGCTCGGCGGGGGCGCCCCGGACGGCCTGGCCGAGCAACTGGTGGCGCACGCCCGGCGGCAGCGCCCGGAGGTGGACACCATGGTCTTCACCGGTGGCCAGGAGAGCGCGCCGCTGCTCATCGGGGTGGAGTGACCCGGCTCGTCGGTGCGGTGGTGTCCAATAGGCGTGATGGCCGCACTCGACGTACCCCTGACCAAGCTGGTCGGCGACCGCACCGCCAAGGTGCTCGCCGACAGCCTCCGCCTGCGCACGGTCGGCGACCTGCTGCACCACTACCCGCGCCGCTACGTCGAGCGCGGTGAGCTGACCAGCCTGGACGACCTGGAGATCGACGAGCACGTCACCGTGCTGGCGAAGATCGAGAAGGTCACCCTGATCCCGTTCCGGCAGCGCCGCGGGGACCGGCTGGAGGTGGTGGTCACCGACGGCCGCGGCCGGTTGACCCTGGTCTTCTTCAACCAGGGCTGGCGGCAGAAGGAGCTGCGCCCGGGCGCCCAGGGGCTGTTCGCCGGCAAGGTCGGCGTCTTCAACCGGACCCGCCAACTGGCCAGCCCGGATTACCAGTTGCTGGACGAGGACGCGGACGACGGCGCCGCGCGGAAGTTCGCCGGCCGGCTCATTCCGGTCTATCCGGCCAGCGCCCAACTGCCCAGCTGGAAGCTGTCGTTGTGCGTGGAGACAGTGCTCGACGGACTGCGCGGCACCGGCTGGGCCGAGGTCGGCGAGCCGCTGCCGGCCGAACTGCGCGCCGAGCACGGCCTGATCCCGTTGCCCGAGGCGCTGGAGCTCATCCACCGCCCGCGCAACCACGCCGAGCGCGAGCGCGCCCAGCAACGGCTGCGCTGGGACGAGGCGTTCGTGTTGCAGGTCGCGCTGGCGCAGCGCCGGGCCGCCGACGCGGCGCGGCCGGCGGTGGCCCGTCCGGTCCGCTCCGGCGGACTGCTGGACGCCTTCGACGCCAAGCTCCCGTTCACCCTGACCGAGGGCCAACAGGCGGTCTGCGCCGAGATCTTCGCCGACCTGGCGACCGAGCACCCGATGCACCGGCTGCTCCAGGGCGAGGTGGGTTCCGGCAAGACGCTGGTCGCGCTGCGGGCGATGCTGGCCGTGGTGGACGCCGGCGGGCAGGCGGTGCTGCTGGCGCCGACCGAGGTGCTCGCCCAGCAGCACCACCGCTCGATCGTCGAGATGATGGGGGAGCTGGCCGAGGCCGGGATGCTCGGCGGAGCCGAGGTCGGCACCCGGGTCGCGCTGCTGACCGGCTCGATGGGTGCTCCGGCCCGCCGCCAGACGCTGCTCGACATGGCGTGCGGGGATGCCGGGATCGCGATCGGCACGCACGCCCTGATCGAGGACAAGGTGCAGTTCCAGGACCTCGGCCTGGTGGTGGTCGACGAGCAGCACCGGTTCGGCGTCGAGCAGCGGGACGCGCTGCGCGCCAAGGGCGGGCAGCCGCCGCACCTGCTGGTGATGACGGCCACCCCGATCCCGCGCACGGTGGCCATGACGGTCTTCGGCGACCTGGAGACCTCGGTGCTGGACCAGTTGCCGGCCGGCCGCTCGCCGATCTCCAGCCACGTGGTGCCCTCGGTGGAGAAGCCCAACTTCCTGGCCCGGGCCTGGGAGCGGATCCGCGAGGAGGTGGCCAAGGGCCACCAGGCGTACGTGGTCTGCCCGCGGATCGGTGACGAGCCGGAGGAGCCGAAGAAGAAGCGGCGCGCGGTGGCCGCCGAGGAGGAGGACCCGGAGGACCTCGGCGCCGGCAGCGACGAGCGGCGCCCGCCGCTGGCCGTCGTGCGGACCGCCGAGCAGCTGGCCACCGGGCCGTTGGCCGGGCTGCGGGTGGAGGTGCTGCACGGCCGGCTCGCGCCGGAGGTCAAGGACGACGTGATGCGGCGCTTCGCGGCGGGCCAGGTGGACGTGCTGGTGGCCACCACGGTGATCGAGGTCGGGGTGAACGTGCCGAACGCCACCGCCATGGTGATCATGGACGCCGACCGGTTCGGCGTCTCCCAGCTGCACCAGCTGCGCGGTCGGGTCGGCCGGGGCAGCGCGCCGGGCCTCTGCCTGCTGGTCAGCGAGATGCCCGCGGGCAGCGCGGCGCGGGCCCGGCTGGACGCGGTGGCCGGCACCCTGGACGGCTTCGAACTGTCCCGGATCGACCTGGAGCAGCGCCGCGAGGGCGATGTGCTCGGCCAGGCGCAGTCCGGGGTGAAGTCCTCGCTGAAGGTGCTCTCGGTGTTGGCGGACGAGGAGGTGATCGCCGAGGCCCGGGCCGCGGCGGCCGCCCTGGTCGCCGCCGACCCCGAGCTGGCGGCTCATCCGGACCTGCGCGCCGCGCTTGCCGGGATGCTCGACGAGGAGCGCGCCGAGTATCTGGAGAAGGGCTGACGGACGGCCGGTTGTCAGTGCCCCGGGAGACAATGGAGGTGTTCAGGGCGCAGGTCAAGTTGCGTTCCTGGCACGACACTTGGGGGTCCTGCCATGGCATTCCGTCATCTCAACGAGCTCCCGCTGGGCGACAAGGTGTTCCGGGTCGAACTCGCCAGCGACGACGACCGGGAGGTCACCCTCACCCTGACCGGCTGGCGTGAGGGATCGGCCGCCAGCCCGCTGGCCGCCGGCCGGCTGCGCCTCCCGGTGGAGGACGTCGCCAGCCTGCGGATCGCGCTCAACCGGGCGCTGCGGGCGCTGGCGATCGTGGCCGACGTCGCCGAGCCGATCCCCGACCGCGACGTACTGCGTGAGCTCTACCCCGGACACGGCGCGCCCTGGGTCCCGCAGCACGAGGAGGAACTGGCCCGGCGCTTCCACGAGGGCGAGACGATCGCCCGGATCGCCGCCCGGTTCGGCCGGACGCCCGACTCGGTCCGCACCAAGCTGCGGGAGCTGGGCCACGACCCGCGCCGGCCGGAGCACTGCCCGCCCGACGGCTGCCTCTCCTGGTCCCGCTACGCCTCCCCGGCGCTGCTGGGGGCGGCCGCCGCCGCGGAGTAGCGCCACCGAACGGGTGACCGTGGGACCGCTGGTCGGGCGGCCCTGCGGACGCCGCCGCGGGCCGCCCCCGATAGCGTGGTCATGGTCAAGACCAGAGAGGACACCATGACCCGCGTGATCGCCGGGGCGGCCGGGGGCCGCCGGCTGGCCGTACCGCCCGGCCGGGGCACCCGACCGACCTCCGACAAGGCCCGCGAGGCGATGTTCTCCACCCTGGAGGCGCTGCGCGGGTCGCTGGCCGGCGCCCGGCTGCTGGACCTGTTCGGCGGCTCGGGCGCGGTCGGCCTGGAGGCGCTGTCGCGCGGCGCCGCGCACGTCCTGCTGGTCGAGGCGGACGCGGCGGCGGCCCGGGTGATCCGGGCCAACGTCCGGACGGTGGACCTGCCCGGTGCCGAGGTCCGGGCGGACCGTGCCGAGCGGGTGCTCGCCGGCCGGCCGCCCGAGAAGCCGTACGACTTGGTATTCCTGGACCCGCCGTACGTCGTCACCGACGAGGCGCTGCGCGAGATGCTGATCACACTCCGCGCTGGGGGCTGGATCACCGAGGACGCACTCGTCACCGTGGAACGCAGCACCCGGGGCGGCGAGTTCGGCTGGCCCGGGGGCTTCGTAGCGCTGCGCTCGCGCCGGTACGGCGAGGGCACGCTCTGGTACGGCCAGGCCGCCGAGGCCGACGCCCACCGGGCGAACGACTGAAAGGGACACCAGACCTCATGCGCCGTGCCGTCTGTCCGGGCTCCTTCGACCCGATCACCAACGGTCACCTCGACATCATCGAGCGGGCCTCCCAGCTCTACGACGTGGTGCACGTCGCGGTGCTGATCAACAAGAACAAGCAGGGGCTCTTCACGGTCGACGAGCGGATCGCGCTGATCGAGGAGACCACCGCCGGCTACGGCAACGTCCAGGTCGAGTCGCATCACGGGCTGCTGGTCGACTTCTGCCGGGACCGCGGGATCCCCGCCATCGTCAAGGGCCTGCGGGCGGTCAGCGACTTCGACTACGAGTTGCAGATGGCGCAGATGAACCGCGGTCTGACCGGGGTGGAGACGCTCTTCGTGCCCACCTCGCCGACCTACAGCTTCCTCTCCTCCACGCTGGTCAAGGAGGTCGCCTCGTACGGGGGTGACGTCTCGCACCTGATCCCGCCGCTGGTGCACGCCCGGCTCGTGGAGCGGCTGGCGGAGCGCGCCGCGGCCAGCTGACGGCCGTTCCGCGCGCCGCCCGGGTTCTGGCGGTCTGTCACGGTCTGTCCGTCTTGTCGCCGGCGGCACCGCGCACGGCGTTGTCACCGCACCCCGCGGGGGACGTACAGTCGGTACTCCCGCCCAGCGGTGACCCAGAGTCGGCTCTGGTGCCGCCGGACCCGCTGCCTTCCGCCCGTACCGGCGGCACACGGAAAGACGGACGCCCCGTGGACGTGCAGAACAAAGTCGATGAGATCGTCGCCGTGGTCGAGAACGCCCGCGCGATGCCCATGTCGGCCTCCTGCGTGGTGAACCGGGCCGAGCTGGTCGGCCTGCTCCAGGAGCTGCGTGCGGCCCTGCCGGCCGAGCTGGCCCAGGCCCAGTCGGTGATGGCCGACCACGAGCAGGTGGTCGCCGACGCCCGCGGTGAGGCGGAGCGGATCATCCAGGGCGCGCACGCCGAGCGCGGCTCGCTGATCTCCGACACCGAGGTGGTCCGCCGGGCGCAGGCCCAGGTGGACCGGATCCTGGCCGAGGCGCGCGAGGAGGTCGCCGTCAAGCGCCAGGAGGCGGACGACTACGTCGACAGCAAGCTGGCCAACTTCGAGGTCGTGCTCACCAAGACGCTGGGCGCGGTCGGTCGGGGTCGCGACAAGCTGCGCGGCGCCGCCGGTCAGGAGCTGGAGGACGGCGAGGAGTTCCAGCCGGGCAGCAGTCCGAGCCCGGAGGTCGACGAGTACGTCGATGTGAAGCTCGCCACCCTCCAGGCGGTGCTCAGCGGCACCCTGGAGGCGGTCGGCCGGGGCCGCGACAAGCTGCTCGGCAAGGCCCCGATCGACGAGCTGGGCGCCTACCTGGCCGCCGCCGACGAGGCCCAGCAGCAGAAGGACCGGGCCGAGGCGGTGGCCGCCGGCTTCGCCGACGAGGAGGAGCAGCCCTGGTACCGCGAGGTGCCGGAACAGCAGAGCTGGCCCGAGCAGACCCCGGCCGAGGCCGGCTGGCAGGCCGCCGCCCCCGTCGAGGCCCCTTACGCCCCGGCGGCCGGCTACCCGGCCCAGGACCCGTACCAGCAGCAGCCCGGCGGCGACTACCCGGAGATCTACGCCGGCTACGACCCGGCGGCCGCGCAGGCCGACCCGTACGCGAGCCACTGGGCCCAGCAGCAGCCGGACGCGGCCGGCTACCAGCAGCACGCCGACCCGTACGGCGGCGCCTGGGCCCAGCAGCAGCCGGACGCCGCCGGCTACCCGCAGGAGCAGCCGGCCTACCCGTCGCAGCCCGGCTACGCGCCCTGGGGCCAGCAGGGCGAGGCCGCCGGCTACCCGCAGCACGCCCAGTCGCCGCAGCAGGCGAGCCTGGACGAGACCAGCTTCTTCGACACCAGCATGATCGACATGACCCGGCTGCGGGAGCTGGGCGGTCGCTGAGCCTCCCGCCGGAGTGGGCCGACTTTGGGCCTGGGCTCGCTCTCGGGTAGTCTGACCACTCCGGCCATTCCTTGCCGGACCGTTCGGCTGCCCGCGCACCAGTTGCGTGGCACCCGGACCAACCCGTCGAACCGCCCGCGCCGCGCAGTGATGCGCCCGCCGTAGGAAGTCAGGACACCTTGAACCGCCTCGACCACCGCGACCCGCTCGTGTTCGACACGCACGAGCTCGGCCGTCGCGCAGGGTCCCTGCGCAAGGTGAGCCGGACCTTCGAGGCCCCGGAGGGCTTCGGCATCATCGACGTGATCGGTGTCCCGGTCGGCAGCGAGATGGCGCTGGAACTGCGCCTGGAGTCGGTGATCGAGGGCGTGCTCGTGACGGGGACCGCCGAGGCCCACGTCACCGGCGAGTGCGTACGCTGCCTGGAGCCGGTCGAGGACGACCTCGAGGTGGACTTCCAGGAGCTGTACTACTACCCGGAGACCGACGACCGCGGCCGGGTCCGCGGTGGCGCCGAGGACGGGCTGTCCGACGAGGACGAGGAAGAGACTTACCGGCTGGAGGGCGACCTGTTCGACCTCGAACCGGTGCTGCGGGACGCGGTGGTGCTCGCACTGCCGCTGCAGCCGGTGTGCCAGGACGACTGCCTGGGCCTGTGCTCCGAGTGTGGAGCGCGGCTGAGCGACGACCCGGACCACCACCACGATGCCGTCGACCCCCGGTGGGCGGCTCTGCAGGGACTCTCCGCCGCCCCCGGCGACGAGGGTGACGGAAACACGAACAGCGACACCCGTGAGGGTCTCGCCGAGAACCAGGAGAAGTAGCCGTGGCTGTTCCGAAGCGGAAGATGTCGCGCAGCAACACGCGCCACCGCCGTTCGCAGTGGAAGGCTGCGGTCCCGGCCCTCGTGGCGTGCGACCGCTGCCACGAGCCGAAGCTGGGTCACATCGCGTGCCCGAGCTGCGGCACGTACAACCGTCGCCAGGTCCTCTCGGTCTGATCGGCGGGTGCGAGGATCGATGTCGGACGGTAACTCCTCCCGCAAGTCGTCTCCCAGCAATGGGGGGAAGGGCGGCGGGCCGGCTTCGACCGCATACGACGTCCTGGAAGGGCGCCTCGGGTACACACTTGAGCGCGCCCTTCTGGTACGTGCCCTGACCCACCGCTCGTTCGCGTACGAGAACGGTGGACTGCCCACCAACGAGCGCCTGGAGTTCCTCGGCGACTCGGTGCTGGGCCTGGTGGTGACCGACACCCTCTACCGCATCCACCCGGATGTCCCGGAGGGCACGCTCGCCAAACTGCGCGCCGCGGTGGTCAACTCCCGCGCGCTCGCCGAGGTCGGCCGCGGCCTGGAACTCGGCACCTTCATCCGGCTCGGCAAGGGCGAGGAGGGTACCGGCGGCCGCGACAAGTCGTCGATCCTCGCGGACACCGTCGAGGCCGTGATCGGCGCGATCTACCTGGACCAGGGCCTGGACTCGGCCACCGAGTTCGTGCACCGGCTGTTCGACCCGCTGATCGCCGAGTCCTCCCGGCTGGGTGCCGGCCTGGACTGGAAGACCAGCCTGCAGGAGCTCACCGCCTCGGTGGGCATCGGCGTGCCGGAGTACGTGGTCGAGGAGTCCGGTCCGGACCACGAGAAGACTTTCAACGCCGCCGCGCGGGTCGCCGGCGAGGCCTTCGGCAGCGGCACCGGCCGCTCCAAGAAGGAGGCCGAGCAGAAGGCCGCCGAGAGCGCCTGGCGTGCGATCAAGGAAAAGTACGGCGAGCCGCAGACGCCCGCCGCCTGACTCTGGGGGCTTGCGGTGCCCGAACTGCCCGAGGTCGAGGTCGTCCGGCGCGGACTGGAGCGCTGGGTGACCGGGCGGACGGTCGCCGAGGTGCAGGTCCTGCACCCGCGCGCGGTGCGCCGCCAGCCCGGCGGCCCGGCCGACTTCGTCGCCCGGCTCACCGGCAGCACGCTCGGCCCGGCCCGCCGTCGCGGCAAGTACCTCTGGCTGCCGCTGGACGACGGCGGCAGTTCGCTCCTCGGCCACCTCGGGATGAGCGGCCAGCTGCTGGTCCAGGACCCGGCCACCCCCGACGAGACCCACCTGCGGGTCCGGCTCCGGTTCACCGACGGCGGGCGCGAGCTGCGCTTCGTCGACCAGCGCACCTTCGGCGGCCTGGCGGTCGAGGAGGCGGACGACACCGAGGGCACCCCCGGCTCGCTCGCCCACATCGCCCGCGACCCGCTCGATCCGGCCTTCGACGACCAGGCCTTCTACACCGCGCTGCGGGCCCGCCGGACCACCGTCAAGCGTGCCCTGTTGGACCAGACGCTGATCAGCGGGGTCGGCAACATCTACGCGGACGAGGCGCTCTGGCGCTCCAAGCTGCACTACGACCGCCCGACCGCGACCCTCACCCGCCCGCTGGCGGCCACCCTGCTGGCCAACGCCCGCGGGGTGATGACCGCGGCGCTCGCGGTCGGCGGCACCAGCTTCGACAGCCTCTACGTCAACGTGAACGGGGAGAGCGGCTACTTCTCGCGCTCGCTGGACGCCTACGGCCGCGAGGGCGAGCCCTGTTACCGCTGCGGGACCCCGATCCGGCGCGCCGCCTGGATGAACCGTTCCAGCTACTACTGCCCGCGCTGCCAGCGGGTCCCCCGCCCGCGCGGCGGCGAGTAGCCGGCTACCGCCGGGCCAGTTCGGGCTCGGCGTGGGCGGCCGGGTGGAGCTCCTCGGCCTGGCCGAAGTGGGCCACCGCGACCGCGCCGACCACGGCGAAGAGGAAGCCCGCGACACCCAGCCAGGCGAAGCCCGCCCGGGCGGCGTCGTGCAGCCAGAGCACCCCGATCACGCCCGGCACCACGGTCTCGCCGACCACCAGGGCGGCGGTGGCGCCGTTGACCGAGCCCAGCTGCAGCGCCACCGTGTGCAGGTACATCCCGCCCAGACCGCCGACCAGGATCGCGTACAGGGCGGGGTCACCGACCAGCTGGCCGAGGTTGAACGGGTCGAAGCCGTCCAGGATCCGCACCCCGATGCCGAGCGCGCCGAAGCCGAGGCCGGAGAGCAGGCCGGCCACGATCGCGCCACTGGCGCCCAGCCGGCGCACCACCAGCGAGCCGCCCGCGATCAGCACCACCGAGACCAGCAGCAGCCACCAGTGGGTGGGCATCGGCACCGTCCCGGTGCCCTCCGGGCCGGCGGCCACCGCGAGCGCCACCAGTGCCGCGCAGACCACCGCGATGGAGGCCCACTCGGGCCGCTTGAGCCGGATCCCGAGCAGCTTGATGCTGAGCAGCGCGGTGATCACCAGGTTGGCGCTGATCACGGTCTGCGAGAGGAAGAGGGGCAGCAGCCGGGCGGCCAGCGCGCCGAGCAGGAACCCGATCAGGTCGAGCACCGTGCCCAGGATGAACTCCCAGGTGACCACGGCCTTGGCGGTGGAGGCCAGGCTCGGGCCGCCGTGCTCGGTGACCAGCGGCTGTTCCGCCGGGCCGGCCGCGGCGGCCTCCTCGCGGGCCGATCGGCGGGAGCCGACCGCCTGCAGCACCGAGCCGGTGCCGTAACAGACGGACGCCGCGACGGCGGTCACGAGGCCGATGATCACCTAGTACTCCGATCGGAGGGAATGAAGAAGGGCGAATGATCCCACTATGCCCTGTCGAGGACGGACCGGAGAAGCCCGGTGCGGATCATGAACCGCCCCGGTCCGCGGCTCACCTCAGTTGACGCAGGGGATACCGCCCATCTTCACCGGGGGCCCCTGCATCGGGATCCCGGCGGCCGGATCGGTGGACGTCCCGGAGCCGTCGCCGGACGGGCCGCTCGACCCGCCGCCGGCCGGGGTGTAGTTGGCGCCCAGGGCGACCTCGACGTGGCCCGCGCGCACCGTCGAACTCGGGACCGCGGTGACGTTGTAGCGGGCCGCGATCTGGTCGGCGGCCTCCTTGGCCCCGGTGCCGTAGCTCACGGTGGTCCTCGCCTGGCGCGGACCCTGGCTGATCCGCCCCTGGCCGTAGCCCAGTGCCACCAGGGCCTTGGACTCGTCACCGGCGGCGCCCGGGACGACGGAGGTGTTGATCACGTCCACGGTGCCCGGGGCGGCCTTCGCCGGCGACGGCGAGGTGGACGGTGGGTCGGCGGGGGAGGAGGCGTCGGCGGCGCCCCCCGGGGCGTCGGCCACGTTGCCACCGCCGGCCGGGGCCGGGTCGTGGCCGGTCAGCTGCCGGACGATCCGCTTGATCTGGGCCGGGTCCACCGTGTTGACCTCCTCGCCGTTGACCTTGGCGAAGCCGGAGATCGGCAGCGTGTTCGCCTCGATGTGACCGCCGGAGAGGTTGGGCGCCTGCTGGGCGAAGTCCAGCACGTTCCACCGGTCGTCCATCACGACGTCCTGCTTGATCACGTCGAACAGCTGCTGCATCTTGCCCAGGTCGCCGATCACGCCCTGGCCCTTCAGCTTGGCGATGACCGAGGAGATGAAGGCCTGCTGGCGGTGGGTGCGGTCGAGGTCGCCGTTGGTCAGGTTGTGCCGCTGGCGGACGAAGGAGAGCGCCTGGGCGGCGTTGAGGGTGTTGAGCCCGGCGTGGAAGTCGGCACCGGAGCCCTGGCCCTCCATGGCCGGGTCCTTGGTGGCGTGGTTCAGGCAGACCTGGATCGGTCCGACGGCCTTGGCGATGTCGTAGAAGCCGAGCAGGTTCACCTCGGCGAAGTGGTCGATCGGGATGCCGAGGAAGTTCTGCACGGTGGCCAGGGTGGCCTTGCGGCCGGCCTCCCGGCCCTGCCGCTCCAGCTCGGCCTTGGAGAGGCCCTTGCCGGCCAGCTTGCTCTCGGCCATCGACTTGGCGATGCCGTAGGCCTCCTTGATCTTGTGCATCCTGCCGTCGGCGCCGGTGGTCTGCACGTAGTCGTCGCGCGGGATGGAGAGCGCGGTGACCTGGCCGCCGTTGGCCGGGATGTGCATCACCATCAGGGTGTTGGTGTTGTAGCCGCCGACGTCGCTGCTGGAGCCGGCGTGCAGTTCGTCCTGGACGAACTGGCCGGGCAGGTCGTCGCCGTTCATGTCCTTGCGGCTGTCCAGGCCGATCAGCAGCAGGTTGACCGAGTTGTCCAGGTGCGGTGGGGCGCCCTTCTTGAGGTCGTCCAGCGCGCTGGAGGTGGTCAGGCCGTTGGTCAGCGACTGGTAGGCGTACCAGGTGAAGCCGCAGGTGCCGAGGACGGCCAGCGAGGTGGCGCAGGCGACCGTACGGGCCGCGATCACCACCGGGTTGCGCCGCTGACCCCGCTGCACCCCGCCGCCGGTCCCTGCCCCGGCCGGCCGGCGTGCCGCGCGGCCGGCTCGGCCGCTGCCCTTCTGTTCAGCCACGACGGCCTCCCCTCTCTCGTCCCTCTCGCGCCACCCGGACCAGCACCGCGGCCGCCGCCGCCAGCACCGCCGCGACCATCACCGGGAACCCGTGGATGGCCCAGCGGGCGGCTCCGGTCGCCAGCGCCTCGGAGCTCCGGTACTTCGACGAGTGGGCCAGCAGCTCGGTTACGGCCGTGCAGAGCAGGACCACCGGAGGTGGGGCGGTGAGCACCCACCACCAGCCGTCCCGGCCGGACAGCAGTGCGGCGCCGGCGGTACCGAGCACGGTCAGCACGCCGAAGATCCAGCCCGGCGTCGAGCCGGTCAGCTCGTCGGCCAGCGCACCCAGCAGCGGTAGCCCGACCGCCAGCAGCGCCGGGCCGCCCCTGGTCGGAGCGGCGGCGCGGGTCTGCTGGCCGGCCCGCCGGTTGCGCGCCCGGACGGCCGCGCGTCCGCCGGACCGGTCGACGGCGGCGCGGCCCGGATCCCGGGGCTCGGTGCCTCTGCCGCGTTGCCCGCGCCGCGGGCCCGGTACGTCGGCCCGGGCCCGAGCCTCCCCGGCGGGCACGCCCGCCCTTTGGCCTGCCATGTGTTCCTACCTCGTCCGATCGGCCGGCGGCGCCGGCGGCCGTGTCGGCAGTTCGCCGACACTTTCGAAAGTTGCGCAATCTTGCAAGTGTCCGGACGCCTGACGCGGGACTGACGGTTCCCCGGAGCGGTCTGAACGTAACACTTGCGTAAGAGTATGACTTTTGAACAATCCTTGGTCCGTGCTGTAGGAGGGTCCCAATCCACGTGACTCTAGGGCAAGTTGGGGATCGAACCGGTGATCCATTGCCTCGTACGGGCGGACGGTGCTCCGACGAATGCCGGATTCGTCCCGGTAGCGTCTGGGGGTATGAGAATCGTTCTTCGCCGCTCCCGGGTGGCCGGCGCGGTCGCGCTGCCGGCCGTGCTGCTCGGGCTGCTGCTCCTGCTGGTGCCCGGCACGGCCTCCGCCGCGGGCGGGCTCGACGCCGCCTCCGCCGCCCTGAAGCAGGGCAAGGTCTTCGTCGACCCGGCGATGACCGGGCAGTTCTCGCAGGCCCAGGCCGACGCGCTGACCTCGAAGATCAGGAGTGCCGACAAACCGATCTTCGTCGCGGTGGTCCCGGCCACCGACCAGTACCCGTCGAACACGGTCTTCCAGGACCTTCGGACCAAGACCGGCATCACCGGGGTCTACGCGATCTGGCGCGGTGACCGCTTCGCGGTCCGCAGTGACCGGGCCGCGCTGGCCACGGCGACCGCGCAGAACTACGCGCAGGCCGCCTACGACTCGCACCCCGGGGACGTCAACGGCACCCTGACCGACTTCGTCGGCAACGCGGCGCCCAAGATCAAGGGCCACGGCGTGGAGTCCTCCTCCGGGATCGGCGCGGCGATGGTCATCGTGCCGCTGGCGGTGCTGGTGCTGGCCGGCGCGGGCGGCTTCCTGCTGTACCGGCGGTCCGCCAAGCGCAAGGCCGAGCAGCGGGCCGCCGAGCTGCGGCAGCTGCGCACGGTGGTGGACGAGGACATCACCGCCTTCGGTGAGGAGTTGGAGCGGCTGGACTTCGACCCCGGCGCCGCCGACGCGGACGACGTCCAGCGCGCCGACTACACGCACGCCCTCGACGCGTACGAGACCGCCAAGCGGACCATGGACGCCGCCAAGGAGCCGGCGGACGTCAAGGCGGTCACCGAGGCGCTGGAGGACGGCCGGTTCGCGCTGGCCACCCTGGCGGCCCGGCGTGACGGCCGGCCGCTGCCGGACCGTCGCCCGCCGTGCTTCTTCGACCCGCGGCACGGCCCCTCGGTGCGGGACGCCGACTGGGCACCGGCCGGCGGCGCGGCCCGGGCCGTCCCGGTCTGCGCGGCCGACGGTCAGCGGCTGGCCAGCGGCCTCGACCCGGCGATCCGCACGGTCCAGACCGAGCAGGGGCCGCAGCCGTACTGGAACGCCGGCCCCGCGTACGGCCCGTGGGCCGGCGGGTACTTCGGCGGCTACGGTTCGGGGCTGCTGCCCGGTCTGCTGCTCGGCACCGTGCTGGGCTCGGTCTTCTCCGGCGGTGACGCCTGGGCCGCCTCCGGCTACCAGGGCGGGTACGAGGGCGGCGGCCAGGAGCAGTACGAGGGCGGCGACTTCTCCGGTGGCGACTTCGCCCGCCAGGACTTCGGCGGGTTCGACAGTGGGGACTTCGGTGGTGGCTCCGACTTCGGCGGCGGGGACTTCGGCGGCGGGGACTTCGGCGGCGGGGACTTCGGGGGCGGCGACTTCTGAGCCTCGGGCACGGGACCTGGCCAGGGGCCCCATCGGCGGTCGCCGGTGGGGCCCCGCCCGCTGTCCGGCCCGGGTCAGCGGGCGGGCGGGTAGCCGAAGTCCTCGGTCCACCAGGGTCCGCCGGGGCCTTGGTGCAGGCCACTGCCGAGCTCGGTGAACCGGCAGTTGAGCATGTTGGCGCGGTGGTCCGAGCTGGCCAGCCAGGCCTCCGTCACCGCCTGTGCGCTGGGCTGGCCACGGGCGATGTTCTCCCCGCCCAGGTAGTCCACCGAGGCGGCCCGGGCCCGGTCCCACGGGGTGCGGCCGGCCGGGTCGGTGTGGGCGAAGTAGCCCCGGGCCGCCATGTCGTCGCTGAGCGCCTGGGCCAGCCGGTCGAGCCGGGGGTCGGCCGCCAGTGGTGGGCAGCCGGCCTGGCGGCGCTGCTGGTTGACCAGGGCGAGCAGGGTGGCCGGGCCGTCGGTGACGGACGCCGGACCGCCGGGCCCCGGGGCGGTGGGCGCCGGTCGCCAGGAGATGGGGCCGGCGGGGCCGCCCCAGGCGGCTGCCGGGGTGGCCGGCAGACCCAGGGTGAGCGCGGCGCCGAGCGCCAGGACGGTCGCCGGGACGCGCCGCACGCGGCGACCGGGCCGGCGGTGGCGTGCGGAGTGGTGGCGTGGGAGCGGGGAGAGTCGGGCCACGGGCGGTCCTCCAGCCGTCGCCTACGGTGGGCGTCGGTCACGGACTGTACGCGGGGCGGCCATGGGGGCGGCCGAGAAGAGCGGAGCTGCCCGACTATGGTCGAGGGATGCAAGAAGATGTCCGGGTCACCATCTGGGTGCGCGGCCGCGTGCAGCAGGTCGGATTCCGTTGGTGGACCAGGGCCCGCGCGCTGGAGATCGGCCTCAACGGCTACACCAGCAACCTCGGCGACGGCCGGGTCCAGGTGGTCGCCGAGGGCGCCAAGGGCGACTGCGAGTGGCTGCTGGAGCTGCTCCGGGGCCCGGACACGCCCGGCCGGGTGACCGGGGTGACCGAGCTCTGGGGCGTCCCCGGCACCGGCTACGACGGCTTCGCGATCCGCTGACCGGCCATCCGTCGACCCGGGGGACCGCCCGCCGGTGCGAGCCGGTTCGGTACGGCGGTTGCCAATCGCGCCGAGTCGTGGTTGACTCCGCATCGAGCAGTGATCCACCGCACAGTTCGGTGGGCGCGGCCGCTACCCGTGGCGTGAGGTCCTCCGCCATGCAGGTGACAGCGGTGTCGTAGCGCGCGGTGATCGTGTTGACCCGTACGGTCTTTGGTGAGACGCTGGAAGCCCGCGCACGTGATGGCGATTTCGGGCAGGGCCTTGCCCTGTGGCTGCACATCCACAGTGTCTGACCTGTAGTGCCCAGCCAGCACTGCCCGTGTCGCGCAGAACGTGCGTCACCCCTTCCCCTCGACCTATACCGTACCGGTTCGGTCACTCAGCGTGGAGGACCATCAATCATGGCAAAAGCGCTTCTCGGGTACGTCGGCGGCCCCGACCCGCGAATGCTGTCCGAGATGCGGCGGCTTCAGCAGCGCGTCCAGGACCTGGAAGCCGAGCTTGTTCGGATGCAGGCGGAGAACGACGCACTTGTCGCTGTCGCTGACGAGCACTCTCTGCTCAACAGCATTGATCTGGGACAGCGGGAGCCCGCGCTCACCTGAACCAGGTCGCGTCGACCGGCCATCGACCGGCCGACTGTGCCGCGCACCGACGCATGTCCGCTTGGCTCGGGACGCGATTACCAGGGACGCCCTCACCGGCGTCCCTTTCGTCGTTCGGGGGGCCGCACTCTTGTCGGGGCCGCACTGTCGAGCAGAGTGTGCCCGCCCGTCGACGCGGTGAAACCGGGCGCGCCACCCCACCGGCTACAGTCGGAAGCCACCGGTGAGGGACGGGAGAGCAGCGCGTGCACCTGAAGAGCCTGACGCTGCGCGGTTTCAAGTCCTTCGCCTCGGCGACCACCCTCCGCTTCGAACCCGGCATCACCTGCGTGGTCGGCCCGAACGGCTCCGGCAAGTCCAACGTGGTCGACGCGCTCTCCTGGGTGATGGGGGAGCAGGGGGCCAAGTCGCTGCGCGGCGGCAAGATGGAGGACGTCATCTTCGCCGGCACCAGCGGGCGCGCGCCGCTCGGCCGGGCCGAGGTCAGCCTGACCATCGACAACGGCGACGGCGCCCTGCCGATCGACTACGCCGAGGTGACCATCACCCGGACCATGTTCCGCAACGGCGGCAGCGAGTACGCGCTCAACGGCGACACCTGCCGGCTGCTCGACATCCAGGAGCTGCTCTCCGACTCGGGCATCGGCCGGGAGATGCACGTCATCGTCGGCCAGGGGCAGCTGGACTCGGTGCTGCACGCCGACCCGATGGGCCGACGGGCCTTCATCGAGGAGGCAGCCGGGGTGCTCAAGCACCGCAAGCGCAAGGAGAAGGCGCTGCGGAAGCTGGACGCGATGGCGGCCAACCTCAACCGGGTGCAGGACCTGGTCGCCGAACTGCGGCGCCAGCTCGGCCCGTTGGGCCGACAGGCGAAGATCGCCCGGCGGGCGGCCGGGATCCAGGCCGAACTGCGCGACGCCCGGCTGCGGCTGCTCGCCGACGACCTGCTGAGCCTGCGGCACGCCGTCGAGGCCGAGGTGGCCGACGAGTTGGCGCTGCGACTGCGCCGGTCCACCGTCGAGCAGGAGTTGGGCCGGTCCCGGCAGCGCGAGGCGGTGCTGGAGGCCCAGGTGACCCAGCTCGGGCCGCGGCTGGAGGCCGCCCGGCAGGCCTGGTACCAGCTCTCCGCGCTGGTCGAGCGGACCCGCGGCACGATCGGGCTGGCCGAGGCCCGGGTGCGGCACGCCACCGCGGGCGGGCAGCCGGAGGAGCGACGCGGCCGGGACCCGGAGGAGCTGGAGCGCGAGGCCGAGCGGATCCGCGCCGAGGAGGCCGGGCTCGCCGAGGCGCTGGAGGAGGCGAGCTACGCGCTGGCCGAGGCGGTCGAGGGTCGGGCGGAGCTGGAGCGCGCCCTCGCCGCCGAGCAGCGCCGACTGCGGGACGCGGCACGGGCGTTGGCCGACCGGCGGGAGGGGCTGGCCCGGCTGCAGGGGCAGGCCGCCGCCGCGCGCTCCCGGGCGACCGGCGCGCAGGCCGAGATCGACCGGCTGGTCACCGCCCGGGACGAGGCGGCGCAGCGGGCCGAGGCCGCCCGGCAGGAGTTCGCGCTGCACGAGCAGCAGGCGGACCAGGTGGCTTGTGGCGATGACGAGTTGGAGCTGGCGCACGAGCAGGCGCGAGAGCGCCTGGCGGGCGTGGAAGGTGAGTTGAGCGCCGCCCGAGCGGCGGTGAGCGCCGCCGAGCGCGAGCAGGCCGCGCTGACCGCCCGTCACGAGGCGCTCTCGCTCGGCCTGCGCCGCAAGGACGGCACCGGCGCGCTGCTGGCGGCGGCCGAGCGGCTGGCCGGGGTGCTCGGCCCGGCGGCCGAGCTGCTCCGGGCGGCCCCCGGGGAGGAGGTCGCGCTGGCCGCGGCGCTGGGGGCGGCGGCCGACGCGGTGGCGGTGGAGGGGGTGGCCGCCGCCGTCCGGGCGTTGCGGCTGCTGCGGACCGAGGACGCCGGCCGGGCCGCCCTGCTGATCGCCGGTCATCCGGCGGCGCCCGTCGCGGCGGACCCGCTGCCGGCCGGCGCCCGCTGGGCCGCCGAGCTGGTCACCGGCCCGCCCGAACTGCTGCCCGCGGTGCGCGCGCTGCTCACCCGTACCGTGCTGGTGACGGACCTGGCGGCGGCCGAGCGACTGGTCGCCGGCCGGCCCGAGCTGACCGCCGTCACCACCGACGGCGACCTGCTGGCCGCCGGGTTCGCGCAGGGTGGCGCGGCCGGCCCGCCCAGCCAGCTGGAGACCCAGGCCGCGGTGGACGAGGCGGCCCGCGCGCTCGACGAGCTGTCCGCCCGGGCCGCCGAACCGGCCGGGCGGCTGGCCCGGGCGAAGGAGCTGCGGCGGGAGCTGACCGAGGAGGTCGAGCGGCTGGCCGTGGCGCGGCGGCGGGCCGAGAAGCAGCGGGCCGAGCTGGCCGGCTCGCTCGGCCGGCTCGGCGGCCAGGCCCGGGCGGCCGAGGGCGAGGCCGAGCGGACCGCGGCCGCCGTCGAGCGCGCCCGGCAGGGGCTGGCCGGCGCGCAGGCCGTGGCCGATGAGCTGGCCGCCCGGCTGGCCGCGGCCGAGGAGGCGGCCGACGACGGCGAGGCCGAACCGGACGGTACCGAACAGGACCGGCTCGGTGAGGCCTCCGCACAGGCCCGGCAGGCCGAGCTGGAGGCCCGGCTGGCGGTGCGCACCCACGAGGAGCGGGTCCGCGCGCTGACCGGGCGGGCCGACGCGCTGGACCGCTCGGCCCGGGCCGAGCGGGAGGCCCGGGCCCGGGCCGCGACCCGCCGGGAGCGGGCCGCCCGGGAGGCCGCGGTGGCCGGGGCGGTGACGGCCGGGGCCCGACAGCTGCTGGCCTGCCTGGAGGTCTCGCTGGCCCGGGCGGATGCCGAGCGGGCCGCCGTGGAGCAGGCCAGGGCCGGCCGGGAGGGCCAGCTGCGGGACGTCCGCGAACGCGGCCGGGAGCTCAAGGACGAGCTGGACAAGCTGGTCGACGCGGGCCACCGGGACGAGGTGCTGCGGGCCGAGAAGCGGCTGCGGATCGAGCAGCTGGAGGCCCGGGCGCTGGAGGAGTTCGGCATCGCGGGGGAGGAGCTGCTGGCCGGCTACGGCCCGGACCAGCCGGTGCCGCCCGCCGCCCCGGAGGACGGGCAGCCGGCCGCCGAGCCCCGGCCGTACGTCCGGGCCGAGCAGGAGAAGCGGCTGCGGGCGGCGGAGAAGGCCTACCAGCAACTGGGCAAGGTCAACCCGCTGGCACTGGAGGAGTTCGCGGCGCTGGAGGAGCGCCACCGGTTCCTGGGCGAGCAGCTGGACGACCTGAAGCGTGGCCGGCGCGACCTGCTGGAGATCGTCCGGGACGTGGACCAGCGGGTCGAGCAGCTGTTCACCGCCGCCTACCACGACACGGCGGCCCAGTTCGAGGGCGTCTTCGCCCGGCTCTTCCCCGGTGGCGAGGGCCGGCTGGTGCTGACCGACCCGGAGTCGATGCTGACCACCGGGGTGGAGGTGGAGGCCCGGCCGCCCGGCAAGAAGGTCAAGCGGCTCTCGCTGCTCTCCGGCGGCGAGCGCTCGCTCACCGCGGTGGCCCTGCTGGTCGCCATCTTCAAGGCCCGACCCAGCCCGTTCTACGTGATGGACGAGGTGGAGGCGGCGCTGGACGAGACCAACCTGCGCCGGCTGATCGCGATCATGGAGGAGCTGCGGGAGAGCTCCCAGCTGATCGTGATCACCCACCAGAAGCTGACCATGGAGTGCGCCGACGCGTTGTACGGCGTGACCATGAAGGGAGACGGGATCTCCCAGGTGATCAGCCAGCGGCTGCGCGTGGGGGCACCTCCCGGCCTCCCCCGGCCTCCGGCAGGGGGAACCCCGATGGCCGCGGGAGAGCACCGCGAACGGCCGGTCCGGGCCGCCGAGGTGAGTGCGGCGATCGGCTGAGCGCCCGCCGCCGCGCCGGGCGTACGCCCGCCGGGCGCCGGGATCGCGGATACTGGTCGGGTTGTGACTCCTCCCTCCCACCGGCCGTCCGGCGGGCGGGGCAGTGAACCGGCGGCGCTCGGCGCCGCCGGCGCGAGGATCACTCTCGGCCCCGGCCGCAAGCCGGGGCGACCAGTGAAGGAGCTTTAGTGGAATACGTGATCCTTGCCGTGGTCATCGCCGTGCTCGCGGTGGGCGCGGTCGCGGGTCTGGTGGTCAACGGCCGACGTCGTAAGGAACTGCCGGCCGAGCGGCGGCCCCAGGTGGGCGCGCCGCCGGCCCCGACCGAGCCGCAGGTCGGCGAGGAGGCGGCCGAGCCGCGTCCGGAGCCGGCACAGACCGTCGAACAGGTGGAGCTGCCGGCCCCCGTCGAAGCGGCCCCGGTCGAAGCGGCCCCGGTCGAGGAGGAGGTCGAGGCACCCGAGGAGGCGGCCGCACCGCCCGCGCTGGAGGTGCCCGAGCCGACCGCCGGCCGGCTGGTCCGGCTGCGCTCGCGGCTCTCCCGCTCGCAGAACTCGCTCGGCAAGGGCCTGCTCACGCTGCTCTCCCGGGACCGGCTGGACGAGGACACCTGGGAGGAGATCGAGGAGACCCTGCTGACCGCCGACGTCGGCGTGGCCCCCACCCAGGAGCTGGTCGAGCGGCTGCGCACCCGGGTCAAGGTGCTCGGCACCCGGACCCCGGCGGAACTGCGCGGGCTGCTGCACGAGGAGCTGGTCGGGCTGATCGGCACCGAGGCCGACCGTTCGCTGCGCACCGCGAAGCACGAGGACGGCCGGCCGGCCGTGGTGCTGGTGGTCGGCGTCAACGGGGTGGGCAAGACCACCACCTCCGGCAAGCTCGGCCGGGTGCTGGTGGCCGACGGCCGCAAGGTGGTGCTCGGCGCCGCCGACACCTTCCGCGCCGCCGCCGCCGACCAGCTGCAGACCTGGGGCGAGCGGGTGGGCGCCCGGACCGTGCGTGGTCCGGAGGGCGGCGACCCGGCCTCGGTCGCGTTCGACGCGGTCAAGGAGGGCATCGCCGAGGGCGCGGACACCGTACTGGTGGACACCGCCGGCCGGCTGCACACCAAGACCGGCCTGATGGACGAGCTGGGCAAGGTCAAGCGGGTGGTCGAGAAGCACGGCCCGGTGGACGAGGTGCTGCTGGTGCTGGACGCCACCACCGGTCAGAACGGGCTGGTCCAGGCCCGGGTCTTCGCCGAGGTGGTCGACATCACCGGCATCGTGCTGACCAAGCTGGACGGCACCGCCAAGGGCGGCATCGTGGTCGCGGTCCAGCGTGAGCTGGGCGTGCCGGTCAAGCTGATCGGGCTCGGTGAGGGCGCGGACGACCTGGCGCCGTTCGAACCGGCGGCCTTCGTGGACGCGCTGATCGGCGACTGACGCCGTTCGTGCCCAGGGCCGGTTCCCCCACGGGGGCCGGCCCTTTCGCTTGCCGCCGCCCGGCTCAGGAGGCCAGCCAGGCCGGCTCGGCGGCCACCACGCGCTCCCGGCCGCGATGGCAGGCGTAGGCCAGGGTGCCGAGCAGCAGCCGGGCCTCCGGCGGGCGGGCGGCGCTCTCCCGGGTGGGGTGGCGCAGCCAGCGGACCGCGCCGAGGCCGGCCAGCACGGTGGGCGGCGCGGCCAGGTAGCTGCCCTCGCCGTGGCAGGCCAGGTCGAGCGCGGCGTCGTCCCAGCCCATCCGGTAGAGCAGGTCGGGCAGCCGGGCCGCGGTGCCCCGGGCCACGAAGAAGAGCAGTCGGCCGGTCGGGGAGCTCAGCACCGGGCCGACCTGGGTGCCCATCCGCTCCAGCCGGACCAGCGCCCGCAGGCCGGCGGGCTCGGGGACGTCCAGCACGTCGAAGGCGTGGCCGGCCGGCAGCAGCACGGCCGCCTCGGGGGTGCCGTCCCAGAGCGCGCGGACCACGTGCGGGGAGGCCCCGGGCGGGAGTTCGCGCGGTCCGCCGCCGTGCGGCGGATGGAGGCCGGGGGCCGCGCAGTGCGGGCGGGCGCAGGCGCAGCGCACCACGCTCCGGCCACGGGGGACGCCACCCAGGGCCACCGTCCAGCCCCAGCGCCCGGCGTACTCCGCGGCCGCCTGGCACGCGGTGGCGCGGATGCGGCGGCGGATGCCGAGCCTCAGATCGCCGAACAGGTTGTCCATGCCTCCCCCAACAGGTTTCGATTGCCGACGGTTACGGGACTGTGACGCTTGGTCAGTGCGCGGTCAATACGTTGCGCGGGATCGATCCTCGGGACCGGGGCGCTTCGCGCGCCGCCGGCGCGCGGCGGGTGGGGTGCGCCGGCGGGTGCTTCCGTCACTTCGGAGCCCGGAGTCGCGGTCCGGCCTCCAGTGAAGCGCGACAGCGCGTCCCCGGGTCCGGGCGCGGGGGTGGCGAATGGTGGCGTTTAACCGTGAACCATCCCCTGGGCGGCCCGAGTCACGTTACGTTCGGCGAGCGGACCGCAGCAGCGGGTGCGTGGCGGGACGAGAGCGGACCCCACTCCGGGGTCGGGCGGGATGGGGTGGACCCATGGCGGACAAGCAACCCAACGAGAAACTGACCGCGTGGTTCACGCGCAGCGGCTGGTCGAAGGGCGAGCTGGCCCGGCAGGTCAACCGTCGGGCGCGCCAGCTCGGCGCGCACCACGTCAGTACCGACACCTCGCGGGTGCGTCGCTGGCTGGACGGCGAGCAGCCGCGCGAGCCGATCCCGAAGATCATGTCGGACCTGTTCTCCGAGCGGTTCGGTTCGGTGGTCTCGGTCGAGGACCTCGGCCTGCGGGCGGCCATCCCGGTCTCCACGGTGGCCGGCAGCGGGGTCGACCTGCCGTGGAGCGGTCCGCAGACGGTCCAGCTGATCAGCGAGTACTCGCGCAGCGACCTGATGCTCAACCGCCGGGGTTTCCTGGGCACCTCACTCGCCCTGACGGCCGGTGCCGCGCTGATCGAGCCGATGCAGCGCTGGCTCACGCCGGGGCCGAGTGGCTCGCCGACCCCGATCCTGGCCGCCGCCAACGGTGGTGAGCCGTACACCGGCCGGCTATCCGAGCCCGAGCTGCAACTGCTGGAGCAGACCACGGTGATGTTCCGCCAGTGGGACGCGCAGAACGGCGGCGGCCTGCGCCGCAAGGCCGTGGTGGGCCAACTGCACGAGGTCACCGACCTGTTGCAGGAGACCTACCCGCCGCAGGTCACCCAGCGACTCTTCCGGCTCACCGCCGAACTCGCCCACCTGGCCGGCTGGATGTCCTACGACGTCGGCATGCACCCGAGCGCGCAGAAGTACTACGTGCTCGCGCTGCACGCCGCCAAGGAGGCGGGCGACCGCCCGTTCGGCGCGCTCATCCTCACCGACATGAGCCGGCAGATGATCCATCTCAACCGCGGCGAGGACGCGTTGGAGCTGATCCACCTGGCGCAGTACGGCAGCCGGGACACCGCCACCCCGCGCCAGCAGTCGCTGCTCTACGCGATGGAGGCGCGCGCCTACTCCAACATCGGCGAGGTGAACCGCTGCGCGCGGGCCGTCCGGCTGGCCGAGGACACCTTCACCGACTGCGGTCCGATCGAGAACGACCCGGACTGGTTGCGGTTCTTCTCGAAGGCCGAGCTGTACGCGGAGAACGCGCACTCCTTCCGCGACCTCGCCTACCACCCCGACCTGAGCGCCCGGTACGCCTCCACCGCGGCGCCGCACATGACCACCGCGGTCGACCTGTTCCGGGACGACATGGAGAACCACACCCGCTCCTACGCCTTCAACCTGGTCGGGATGGCCAGCGTGCACCTGCTGCAGGGCGAGCCGGAACAGGCCGCGTTGATCGCCGAGGAGGCGGTGGAGATCGCCGGGAAGGTGCGCTCGGAGCGGCTCAACACCCGGGTCCGGAAGACCTCGGCGGCGGCCACCGCGGAGTACCGGGGAGTTCCGGCCGTCAATCGGCTGGCCGAGCTGGTGGTCGAGCAGATCCCGGAGTTCGAGGCGGTGTGACCGGGCCACCGGGGGTGATCGTCCGGCCACCCCCGGTGCGCCGGGGAGGTACGGTACCTCACCGCCTGTCATGACACGGCCGGAGTTCACGTGCCCGTAACTCGCGCGTCGCCGACGTCACGGCCGTGAAACACCGAGCCGCACTGGCCGAAATCCGTCTTCGGCACGCTCCTCTGCATAGCCGACACCCCGGGTGGCACGGGACAGGGATCCCGCGGGTGGAGCGGCCTTCACCACGAGGAGACGCCGATGCCGGACGGCTTCAGCGGGGGCGATACCGCCTTCGTACTCATCAGTGCGGCCCTGGTCATGTTGATGACCCCCGGGCTGGCCTTCTTCTACGGGGGCATGGTCAGGGTCAAGAGCACGCTCAACATGCTGGTCATGAGCTTCATCTCGCTCGCGATCGTCAGCGTGCTCTGGGTGCTCTACGGCTACACCCTCAGCTTCGGCACCGATGCCTACGGCGGCCTGATCGGCAACCTCGACCACCTGGGGATGCGCGGGATCGGCCTGAACGACCTGACCGGATCGATCCCGGTCACCGCCTTCGCGGCGTTCCAGCTGATGTTCGCGGTGATCACCCCGGCGTTGATCAGCGGCGCCATCGCGGACCGCGCCCGGTTCGCGGCCTGGTCGCTCTTCGTCGCGCTCTGGGTCACCATCGTCTACTTCCCGGTCGCGCACTGGGTGTTCTTCTTCGACAACGGCAAGGGCGGCTGGCTCGGCGACCGGCTGGGCGTGATCGACTTCGCCGGTGGCACCGCGGTGCACATCAACGCCGGTGTGGCGGGTCTGGCGCTCTGCCTGGTGCTCGGCAAGCGGGTCGGCTTCAAGAAGGACCCGATGCGCCCGCACAGCCTGCCGCTGGTGATGCTCGGCTCCGGTCTGCTCTGGTTCGGCTGGTTCGGCTTCAACGCCGGTTCGGCGCTGGCCGCCAACGGCGTGGCCGGGATGGCCTTCATGAACACCCAGGTCGCCACCGCCGCGGCGATGCTCGGCTGGCTCGCCTTCGAGCGGATCAAGCACGGCGCGTTCACCTCGCTCGGCGCGGCCTCCGGCGCGGTGGCCGGCCTGGTCGCCATCACACCGGCCTGCGGCTCGGTCAGCATGCTCGGCGCGGTGGCCATTGGTCTGATCGCCGGTGCGGTCTGCGCGGCCGCGATCAGCCTCAAGTACCGCCTGGGCTTCGACGACTCGCTCGACGTGGTGGGCGTGCACGCGGTCGGCGGCGCGATCGGCTCGCTGCTGATCGGCTTCTTCGCCACCGGCCACGTCGGGCAGAGCGCCCGCGGGCTCTTCTACGGCGGTGGAGTCGGCCAACTCGGCAAGCAGGCACTGGGCGTGCTGGTGGTCGCGACCTACTCCTTCGTGATCTCCTGGCTGTTGGGGCAGGCGATCCAGCGGACCATCGGGTTCCGGGTGGCCGAGGACGTCGAGGTGGCCGGCATCGACCAGGCCGAACACGCCGAGTCCGCCTACGACTTCAGCGCCGTCGGGGCAAGCCTGGCCCGCGCGCTGACCCCCACCACCACCGTGAGGAAGACCGAGGTCGACGCCTGATGAAGCTCATCACCGCCGTCATCAAGCCGCACCGCCTGGAGGACGTGAAGGACGCCCTGCAGAGCTTCGGGGTGCACGGGCTGACCGTCACCGAGGCCAGCGGCTACGGCCGCCAGCGCGGCCACACCGAGGTCTACCGGGGCGCCGAGTACACCGTCGACCTGGTCCCGAAGGTCCGGATAGAGGTACTGGTCGAGGACGAGGACGCCGACCAGCTGATCGACGTCCTGGTGAAGGCCGCCCGGACCGGCAAGATCGGGGACGGCAAGGTCTGGAGCGTTCCCGTGGAGACCGCCGTCCGGGTGCGCACCGGTGAACGCGGCCCGGACGCGCTCTAGAACGGGGTACCACTGTCCGGCGGACCCGCGGCCACCGCGGGTCCGCCCCTGGCATTTCCGGCGCCCCGCCGCGCCGCCCGCACCACGGACGGGGAGAGACCGCAGTGACCGCAGAGACCACCACCGCCCCCGGTGACCCGACCGACTACACCGCCGCCCGGACCGCCCTGCTCGCCGCGCCGGACCTGGCCGGGTCCGCCCGCCGGACCGCGCTGGCCGGGCTCACCGACCGCTGGCTGACCGGCCTGCTCGCCGCCGCCGAGCCGCCGCCCGGGGTCGCCCTGGTCGCGGTCGGCGGCTACGGGCGCGGCGAACTCGCCCCGCGCAGTGACCTCGACCTGCTGCTGCTGCACGACGGCGCCGAGGTCGGCGCGCTGGCGGACCGGCTCTGGTACCCGGTCTGGGACAGCGGGGTGGCGCTCGACCACGCCGTGCGCCGGCTCCCGGAGGCCCGCGCGGTGGCCGCCGAGGACCTCAAGGCGCAGCTCGGCCTGCTGGACGCCCGGCACATCGCCGGCGACGCCGACCTCACCGCGGCGCTGCGCTCGACGATCCTGGCCGACTGGCGGGCCGCCGCCCCGCGCCGGCTGCCCGAACTGCGCGAGCTGGGCCGGGAGCGGGCCGAGCGGCACGGCGAGCTCTCCTTCCTGCTGGAGCCGGACCTCAAGGAGGCCCGCGGCGGCCTGCGCGACCTGGTCGCGCTGGACGCGATCGCCGCCTCCTGGCTGGCCGACGCGCCCCGGGACGGGCTGGACGCCGCCTGCCGGCGGCTCGCCGACGTCCGCGACGCGCTGCACCTGACCACCGGCCGGGCCACCGACCGGCTGGCGCTCCAGGACCAGGACCAGGTGGCCGCGGCGCTGGGCGTGCTGGACGCGGACACCCTGCTGCGCGAGATCTACCAGGCCGCCCGGACCATCAGCTACGCCGCGGACGTCACCTGGCGCTCGGTGGACCGGGTGCTGGCGGCCCGTGGCGCCCGGAGCCGGCGGCCGTTCGGGTTCCCGTTCAGCGGCGCCGGCCGGGCCGCCGGCGGGGTGGGCCGGGGCGTGATAGCGCGCCGGCCGCTCGCCGAGGGCGTGGTCGAGCAGGACGGCGAGGCGGTGCTGGCGCAGGGCACCCGGCCGGCCGCCGACCCGGTGCTGCCGCTGCGGGCCGCCGCCGCGGCCGCCCAGGTCGGACTGACCGTCTCCCATCCGACGGTCCGCCGACTGGCCGCCGAGTGCGGGCCGCTGCCGGTGCCCTGGCCGGCCGAGGCACGCGCCCAGCTGATCACCCTGCTCGGGGCCGGCGAACCGTGCGTCCCGGTCTGGGAGGCGCTGGAGGCCGAGGGCCTGATCACCCGGTTGCTGCCGGACTGGGAGCGGGTGCGCTGCCGGCCGCAGCGCAACGCGGTGCACACCTGGACGGTGGACCGGCACCTGGTGGAGACCGCGGTGCGGGCCGCCGCGCTGACCCGTCGGGTGGCCCGGCCCGACCTGCTGCTGGTCGCCGCCCTCCTGCACGACCTGGGCAAGGGCTGGCCGGGCGACCACAGCGTGGCCGGCGAGGTGATCGTCCGGGACGTGGCGGCCCGGATGGGCTTCGACCAGGACGACACCGAGAGCCTGGCCCTGCTGGTCCGCCACCACCTGCTGCTGATCGAGACGGCGACCCGGCGCGATCCGGACGATCCGGCGACCGTCGACCTGATCGCCAAGACCGTCGGCACCACGCTCCACCTGGAGCTGCTGCAGGCCCTCACCGAGGCGGACGCGTTGGCGACCGGCCCGGCCGCGTGGAGCGGCTGGCGGGCCGGCCTGGTGGCCGGCCTGGTCTCCCGGGTGGCCGCGGTGCTGGCCGGCGACCCGGTGCTGCCACGGGCCGCCGCCTTCGGCGTGGACGAGGAGCGACTGGCCGTCGAGGCGGCCGGCAGCGGCGCCCCGGCGCTCACGCTGCACGCCGAGACCGCGCACCAGCCGCTGGCCGGCGAGCCGATGGGCGTCCGGCTCGCGCTGGCCATCCCGGACCGGCCCGGCCTGCTCGGCCTGGTCTCCGGCGTGCTCGCGCTGCACCGGCTGGCCGTGCGCTCGCTCACCCTGGGGGAACTGGACCCGATCGGCGCCGGCCCGGTGCTGCTGTTCTCCTGGACGGTCGCCACCGAGTACGGCGAGCTGCCGGAGGCCGCCCGGCTCCGCGCCGACCTGCGCCGGGCGCTGGACGGCTCGCTGGACGTCGGCCGCCGGCTCACCGAGCGGGACGCCGCCGCCCCGCGCCGCCGGGGCATCGCCACCCCGCCGCCGGTGGTCTCGGTCGCCCCCGGCGGGGCCTCGGCCGACGCCACCGTGCTGGAGGTCCGGGCCCATGACGCGCCGGGCCTGCTGCACCGGATCGGCCGGGCGCTGGACGGGGCCGGGGTCCGGGTCCGCACCGCCTACGTGAGCACCCTGGGCGCCGACGCGGTGGACGCCTTCTACCTCACCGACCCGGCCGGTCGCCCGCTCACCGACCACGCCGCCCGGGCGGTAGTCGAGACCGTCCAGCACGCGCTGGCGCCCGCCGGCTGACTCCGCCGTCGCCCGGTGGAGACCGTAACCGGGGCAGCCGGATACCCTTGGGGCGACGACCGTATGCCAATCGATGCCGCAAGGGACCCGCGACCGACGTGTTCGATACTCTCTCCGACCGCCTCGCAGCGACGTTCAAGAACCTCCGGGGCAAGGGCCGCCTCAGTGAGGCGGACATCGACGCCACCGCACGCGAGATCCGGATCGCCCTGCTGGAAGCCGATGTCGCGCTGCCGGTCGTGCGGGCCTTCATCAAGCAGATCAAGGACCGGGCGCTGGGCTCGGAGGTCTCCGGCGCGCTGAACCCGGCGCAGCAGATCATCAAGATCGTCAACGAGGAACTGATCAACATCCTCGGTGGCGAGACCCGCCGGCTGCGGTTCGCCAAGACCGGCCCCACCGTGATCATGCTGGCCGGTCTCCAGGGTGCCGGTAAGACCACCCTGGCCGGCAAGCTCGGCCACTGGCTGAAGCAGCAGAAGCACACCCCGCTGCTGGTCGCCTGCGACCTGCAGCGCCCCAACGCGGTCACCCAGCTCTCCGTGGTGGCCGAGCGGGCCGGCGTGGCCTTCTACGGCCCCCAGCCGGGCAACGGCGTCGGCGACCCGGTCCAGGTGGCCCGCGACTCGATCGAGTACGCCAAGCAGAAGCAGTACGACGTCGTCATCGTCGACACCGCCGGCCGGCTCGGCATCGACGCCGAGCTGATGCAGCAGGCCGCCGACATCCGCGCCGCGGTCAACCCCGACGAGGTCCTCTTCGTCGTCGACGCGATGGTCGGTCAGGACGCGGTCACCACCGCGCAGGCCTTCCTCGAGGGTGTCGACTTCACCGGCGTGGTGCTCTCCAAGCTGGACGGTGACGCCCGCGGTGGTGCCGCGCTCTCGGTCGCGCACGTGACCGGCCGGCAGATCATGTTCGCCTCCAACGGCGAGAAGGTCGACGACTTCGACGCCTTCCACCCGGACCGGATGGCCTCCCGGATCCTCGGCATGGGCGACATGCTGTCGCTGATCGAGAAGGCCGAGCAGACCTTCTCGCAGGCCGAGGCCGAGAAGATGGCCGCCAAGCTGCAGGGCGGCGGCAAGGACTTCACCCTCGACGACTTCCTGGCGCAGCTGGAGCAGGTCCAGAAGATGGGCTCGATCTCCAAGCTGCTCGGCATGCTCCCGGGCATGGGCCAGATCCGCGAGCAGATCAACAACATCGACGACAAGGACGTCAACCGGGTCGGCGCGATCATCAAGTCGATGACCCCGGCCGAGCGGACCGACCCCAAGCTCATCAACGGCTCGCGCCGGCTGCGCATCGCGAAGGGCTCCGGCGTCGGGGTCGGCGAGGTCAGCAACCTGGTCGAGCGCTTCTTCGATGCGCGCAAGATGATGACCGCGATGGCCTCCGGCAAGGGCATCCCCGGCATGCCGGGCATCCCCGGGATGGGTGGCGGCGGCAAGAAGTCCGGGAAGAAGGCGCCGGCCGCCAAGGGCCGCAAGAAGTCCGGCAACCCGCTGAAGCGGGCGCAGGAGGAGCAGGCCGCCGCGGCCCGCCGGGCGCTCGGCGCCGGGCAGGCCCAGCCGCCGGCCCAGGGCGGGGCGTTCGGCCTCGGCCCGGGCCAGGGGCCGGCCGACTTCGAGCTGCCGAAGGAGTTCAAGGACCTGCTCTGAGCCGGTCCTCCTGACGGCCCGCCAGCTCCCCGGTATGCCCGGGGGCGGCGGGCCGTCGGCATGCCCGATGATGTTCGGATGACGCGAGTGACGATCCGTGCCCCCAGGTCCTCCGACGCCGAGATGTACGCCGAGGCGGTCCGCCGCTCCGCCGAGCACATCGGACGCTGGAACCCGGTCGAGCCGGACGGACTGCCCGACCTGCTGCAGCGTCAGGGCCCCGGGTTGCGCACCTTCCTGATCGTCGATCTGGCCACCGGTGGGCTGGTCGGCAAGTGCAACGTGGCCAACATCGTGATGGGCCGCTTCTGCAACGGCGCCTTGGGCTACGACAGTTACGTCCCGTTCGTCGGCACCGGGCGGATGACCGAGGGGATGCGGCTGGTGCTGGACAGCTGCTTCGCCGACCAGACCGTCGGCGGCCTCGGACTGCACCGGTTGGAGATCAACGTGCAGCCGGAGAACGAGCGCTCGATCGCGCTGGCCCGCCGGCTGGGCTTCCGGCACGAGGGCTTCACCCCGCGGATGCTCTTCCTCGACGGCGCCTGGCGCGACCACGAGCGGTTCGCGCTGACCGTGGAGGAGTGGGTCCCGCTCCGCTAGCGCGGGCGGGCCGCTCGGTGCCGCTCAGCGCGGCCGTTCGGCGACCACGTAACGGAACACGTTGGCCATCCGCACCGAGCCGTCCGGGGCGGTGAACGGGTGCAGCGCCTCGATCAGCTCCTTGGCCACCGGAACCTCCCCGGAGTAGGCCACCGCCCGGTCGTAGAGCCCGGTGGAGAGCAGGCCGCGGACCGCGCTGTCCAGGTCCGGGTAGGCGAACGGGCAGTTCACCCGGCCGCTGCCGGCCGGTCGCAGTCCGGCCCCGGCCAGCAGCCGTTCCAGCACGCCGGGCGCGCTCGGCGCGAACGGATCCCGGGGCGGGCACGGTCCGCTCCGCCGGCGGGCCAGCTCCAGCACCGCGGCGCTCTCGCAGCGCTCCGCCGGCCCCCAGCCGGCCAGCACCACGTGGCCGCCGGGCAGGGTGAGCCGGGCCGCGTCGGCCACCAGCCGGCACGGGTCCGCCGTGTGGTGCAGCTGTTCGAACACGGTGACCAGGGAATGCGCCGTTCGGGGGACGTCCGGCTCGTCGCGGCCGTCGGCCAGCACCCGCAGCCGTCGCCCGCGGGCCAGCGCGCGCAGCTCGTCCTCCGCCTCCAGTCCGGCCACCTGCGCGCCGTGCGCCGCGGCCAGCAGCAGCGAGAGTCCGGAGCGGCAGCCCAGGCCCAGCACGCTGGTCGCCGGGCCGACCTCCAGCCGCTGGTAGACCGCCTCGTAGAGCGGCACGAGCATCCGCTCCTGGATCTCCGCCCAGTCGCGCGCCCTGCTCTGTCCGAGGGAGCGGGCCAACCCTGGGGCGGTGCCTTGCGCTGAAGCCATCCTGCGGCCTCCCATCCGGTCCGTGGACGTGCTGCGTATGCTCCCCCCGACTCTTCAGCCCCGCATCCAGCGAACAGCGGCTCGGGCACGCCGTCCAGAGGGGTGCACCGGAGCATCCGGAGCCGCTGGTCGTGCGCCCCCTGCGCGCTCCCGGGGGAACGAATTCACACTCCCCCGCCCGGGCGCCGTACGATTCGCCCCGTGGCAAAGGCTCCCGTTCTCACCCCCCAGGCGGACGACTTCCCGCGCTGGTACCAGGATCTGATCAACAAGGCCGAGCTGGCCGACAACGGTCCGGTGCGCGGCACCATGGTCATCCGACCGTACGGCTACGGCCTGTGGGAGCGGATGCAGCAGGAGATGGACGCGCGGATCAAGAAGGCCGGCGCGCAGAACGCCTACTTCCCGATGTTCATCCCGCAGTCCTACCTCACCCGTGAGGCCGAGCACGTCGAGGGTTTCGCCCCCGAGCTCGCGGTGGTCACCCACGGTGGCGGCAAGGACCTCGAGGAGCCGGTGGTGGTCCGGCCCACCTCCGAGACGATCATCAACGAGTACTTCTCCAAGTGGGTGCAGAGCCACCGCGACCTGCCGCTGCTGATCAACCAGTGGGCCAACGTGGTCCGCTGGGAGCTGCGTCCGCGAGTCTTCCTGCGCACCACCGAGTTCCTCTGGCAGGAGGGCCACACCGCCCACGCCACCTACGAGGACGCCCGGGCCTACGCGTCGATGATCCACACCCGGGTCTACGGCGACTTCATGACCAACGTGCTGGGCATCGACGTGGTGCTCGGCCGCAAGACCGCCCGCGAGCGGTTCGCCGGCGCCATCAACACCCTCACCCTGGAGGGCATGATGGGCGACGGCAAGGCGCTGCAGATGGGCACCAGCCACGAGCTGGGCCAGAACTTCGCCAAGGCCTTCAACACCACCTACCTGTCCGCCGGCTCCGAGCGTGAGCACGTCTGGCAGACCTCCTGGGGCGTCTCGACCCGCATGGTCGGCGGCCTGATCATGTCGCACGGTGACGACAACGGCCTGCGCGTCCCGCCGCGGCTGGCCGCCGTGCAGGCCGTGGTCCTGGCGATCAAGGGCGACGACGCGGTGCTGGCCAAGGTCCGCGAGATCGGTGCCGCCCTGGAGGCGGCCGGCATCCGCACCGTGGTCGACGACCGCACCGACACCCCGTTCGGCCGCCGCGCGGTGGACTGGGAGCTGAAGGGCGTCCCGCTGCGGATCGAGGTCGGCCCGCGCGACCTGGAGGCCGGCACCGCGATGCTGGTCCGCCGGATCCCCGGCGGCAAGGCGCCGGTCGCGGTGGACAGCCTGGCGGCCGTGCTGCCCGGCATCCTGGAGGAGGACCAGGCGCTGCTGCTCCAGCAGTCCCGCGAGCGCCGTGAGGCCCGCACGGTCGAGGTCAGCGGCATCGACGAGGCGGTCGAGGCGGCCGCCACCGGGTGGGGCCGGATCTCCTGGGCCGAGCTCGGCCCGGAGGGCGAGGCCGAACTCGCCGAGCAGGGCGTCTCGGTCCGCTGCCTGATCGCCGCGGACGGCTCGGTGCCGGCCACGGACGATCAGGAAGGCAACATCGCGATCGTCGCCCGGGCCTACTGAGTAACTACTCGGTGACGGCGTCTCGCCTACTGGCCGGTCGGCTCCCGGAGGGCCCCCACTAGCGGTACGGTGTACGGCCCGTGGCCCTGTCAAGTGGACAGGGTCCGGGCCGTCTGCCCCGGTGCGGAATTCGCCGCGCCCGGGTGCCGTCGGCCTCCGGCGAGCAGCGGCGGGGGCCGGAAACCGAGGGGGTTGAACTTGCGTCAGATCCCGCACGCTCAGGAGCGTCTTTATGACGCTGGGCTGAGAACGCACTGGGAATTCCCGGTGACCGCCCAAGCATGGAACACCACCCCCGACTCCCTCGTTGGCATAGCGTGAGCACGACACAGCCCCTCGTCCTCGCGGCCGAACTGGCCGCCGCCTGGAGCGACATCCAGGCCTACCACCACGACCTGCCCGACCTCGCCTCGCCCGAGGCGTTGATCGGCGAGTCGTCCTCGGCCTGCGGCACCCAGCTCGGCTTCGAGCGGCTGCTGCACGAGGCCGCCCACGGTCTGGCCGCCGCCCGCGACATCCGGGACACCTCCCGGGCCGGGCGCTACCACAACCGCCGGTTCCTGTTGCTGGCCTCCGAACTCGGCCTCGCGCACCCGGTCGAGCCGCACGCCAGCAGCGGCTTCTCCCAGGTCACCATGCTCGCGGAGACCCGCGACCGGTACGCCGCCACGATCGAGCGCCTCGATCTGGCGCTGGGCGCGCACCAGCAGGCGGTGGCCGGTGCCGCCGGCGACGGCGGCGTGCTGCGCGCGTTCCGCGGGCCGGCCGCGCGGCACGGCTCCTCGGGCGGTGGCGTCCGGGTCAAGGCGGTCTGCGGCTGCGGGCGAAACGTCCGGGTGGTTCCGTCGGTGTTGGCCCAGGCCTCCATCGTGTGCGGAGCCTGCCAGCAGCCGTTCAAGATCGCCTGACAGCAGCCTCCCTGGCCGGGGCCCTGCCCCGGTCGGGGGACCCCGCCCGATGTGGCACAATCGATAGCTGATACCCGGCAGCCAACAGGACCCCTCTCTCCTACGGCTGGCGTGTCATTCGAACGGCCGACCCCCGCAACCCCACGCGGAGTGCGCGGCTGCTCACCCACGTCAACTCCAGGAGATTCCACTCCCGTGGCAGTCAAGATCAAGCTCAAGCGTCTCGGTAAGATCCGCTCCCCGCACTACCGCATCGTCGTCGCCGACTCGCGCACCAAGCGTGACGGCCGCGCGATCGAGGAGATCGGCATCTACCAGCCGACCTACAACCCCTCGAAGATCGAGGTCGACTCCGACCGCGCCCAGTACTGGCTGTCCGTCGGCGCCCAGCCGACCGAGCCGGTCCTGGCGATCCTCAAGCTCACCGGCGACTGGCAGAAGTACAAGGGCCTGCCGGCCCCGGCGCCGCTGAAGGTCGCCGAGCCCAAGGTCGAGGACTTCTCGCACCTGTTCGCCAAGGCCGTCGCCGGCTTCGAGGACAGCACCACCGGTGTCGCCATCACCCCGAAGGCCAAGAAGTCGGACAAGGCCGAGGCTGACGCCGACGCCGCTTCCACCGAGGCCTGATCGTGATCGAGGACGCCCTCGATCACCTGGTGAAGGGCATTGTCGAGCACCCCGACGAGGTGCAGGTGCGCTCGCGCAACCTTCGTCGCGGGAACACCATCGAGGTGCGCGTGCACCCCGATGACCTCGGCAAGGTGATCGGCCGGGGCGGCCGGACCGCACGCGCGCTGCGCACCGTGGTCGGCGCCCTCGGCGGTCGCAACGTCCGGGTCGACCTGGTCGACGTGGACAACATCCACTGACGATCACCGTCGTCTGCTTGGACCGGCCGGGACGCGTGACGCGTCCCGGCCGGTCCGTTTTTCTCGGTACTAGTGCTCAGGAGTGCACCGTGCAGCTCGTCGTCGGCCGGATCGGCCGTGCCCACGGCATCAGGGGGGACGTCAGCGTCGAGGTCCGGACGGACGAGCCGGAGCTGCGGCTCGCCCCCGGTGCGGTGCTGCTCACCGACCCCGCCTCGGCCGGACCGTTGACCGTGGAGTCCGGCAAGGTGCACAGCGGTCGGCTGCTGCTGCGCTTCGAGGGGGTCAAGGACCGCAACGCCGCCGAGGCGCTGCGCAACACCATCCTGATCGCCGAGGTCGACCCGGACGAGCTGCCCGAGGAAGAGGACGAGTACTACGACCATCAGCTGATCGGCCTGGACGTCGTGCTGCTGGACGGCACCCCGGTCGGCGAGCTGACCGAGGTCGTCCACCTGCCGTACCAGGACCTGCTCACGGTCACCAAGCCGGACGGCACCGAGGTGCTGATCCCGTTCGTCGCCAGGATCGTGCCGACCATCGACCTGGAGAACCAGCGGGCCGTCATCGACCCGCCGGGCGGCCTGATCGACCCGGCCGAGGCCGAGGTCGACGGTGGTCCGGAGGAGGCCCGGTGACCGAGCAGCACGGCATGCGGATCGACGTCGTCACGATCTTCCCGGAGTACCTGGAGCCGCTGAACGTCTCGCTGGTCGGCAAGGCGCGCGCCCGTGGCCAGCTCGACGTGCACCTGCACGACCTGCGGGACTGGACCACCGACGTGCACCGCACGGTGGACGACACGCCGTACGGGGGCGGGCCGGGCATGGTGATGAAGCCGGAACCGTGGGGGGAGGCGCTGGACGCGGTGCTCGCGGCCGGCCCCGCGGACCAGCTGCCCACCCTGGTGGTGCCCACCCCGAGCGGCGTTCCGTTCACCCAGCAGCTGGCCCAGGAGCTCGCCGGGCGCCCGTGGCTGACCTTCGCGCCGGCCCGCTACGAGGGCATCGACCGCCGGGTGATCGAGGAGGCCGCCACCCGGATGCCGGTGGTCGAGGCCTCGATCGGCGACTACGTGCTGGCCGGCGGTGAGGTCGCGGTGCTGGTGATGGTCGAGGCGATCGCCCGGCTGCTGCCCGGCGTGCTCGGCAACGCCGAGTCGCACCGCGACGACTCCTTCGCCCCCGGCGCCATGGCCGACCTGCTGGAGGGGCCGGTCTACACCAAGCCCGCCGAGTGGCGCGGCCGCGAGGTGCCCGAGGTGCTGCTCAGCGGTCACCACGGGAAGATCGCCCGCTGGCGCCGGGACCAGGCCTTCGCCCGTACCCTGGCCAACCGGCCCGACCTGGTGGCCCGCTGGCCGCAGGCCGCGATCGACAAGAAGGACCGCGAGGCGCTGAGCGTCCTCGGCCTGCGCTGGGACGACGGGCAGGGCCGATTTCGGCGCACGGCCGACGCTGTGGAAGAATAGGCGGCTGTTGTCTGTCGCTGGGCTCCCGTCGGGGAGCCGGTGGTCCGGTGCCCCCGCCACGGGGGGTACACCCCCGGCCGATGCGGCCCGCAGCACACCCCATTGTGACGAATTTTCCGTGGGCGGCCCGTGGCGCCCGCGATGGAGAGCATCATGAGCAACAAGCTCGCTGGTGTCGACGCGGCCTCGCTGCGCACCGACATCCCGGCCTTCCGCGCCGGTGACACCCTGAAGGTCCACGTCCGGGTCATCGAGGGCAACCGCTCCCGTGTCCAGGTCTTCCAGGGCGTCGTGATCCGCCGCCACGGTGCGGGCATCGGTGAGACCTTCACCGTCCGCAAGGTCAGCTTCAACGTCGGCGTGGAGCGCACCTTCCCGGTGCACACCCCGATCGTCGAGAAGATCGAGGTCGTCACCCGCGGTGACGTCCGCCGCGCCAAGCTGTACTACCTGCGTGACCTCCGCGGCAAGGCCGCGAAGATCAAGGAGAAGCGCGACCGCTGATCCACCGGCCCCGGCCGTCGGCCGGGGCTCGGCACGCTCAGACTGGGCCGCTAAGCTCAGCCCGATGAGCACGCACGAACCGATCGCGGACCGCGACGGCGACACCGCACCCTCGGGTGCGGGACTGCCGTCGCGGTCCGCGGCCGTTTCGCCGGCCGTTTCGCCGGCTGTCTCGCCGGCCGACGAGCCGCCCGCCACGGATGACGTGCCGGCCACCGGTGACGACGCGGAGGAGCGCGGCTGGCGCGGCCGCGACCTGCTCGTGCTCGGTGGGATCTGCCTGGCCGTGCTGCTGCTCGTCAACGTCTTCGTGGCCCAGCCGTTCGTGGTCCCCTCCGCCTCGATGGAGAACGCGCTGCGACCGGGCGACCGGTTGGTGGTGGACAAGCTCGCGTACCAGTTCGGCGGCCAGGTCCGGCGCGGTGACGTGGTGGTCTTCGACGGCACCGGGTCGTTCCTGCCCGAGGACGGGGAGCCGAGCGGCATCGGGCCGGCGCTCCAGCGGTTCGGCGCCTCGCTGGGCCTGGCGCCCTCGGACGGCTCGGTCTTCGTCAAGCGGGTGATCGGGGTCGGCGGTGACCGGGTGACGTACCACGTGGGTGACCAGCACCTCACCGTCAACGGGGTCCCACTGGACGAGTCCGACTACCTCTTCCCCGGCGAGGCGCCGTCCACCGTCGGCTTCGACGTGGTGGTGCCGCCCGACGAGCTCTTCGTGCTGGGCGACCACCGCGCCGACTCCAGCGACTCCCGTGACCACCTGGGTGACCCCGGCGGCGGCTTCGTGCCGGTGGACAAGGTGATCGGCCGTGCGGAGTGGGTGGTGTTCCCGATCGGCCACTGGACCGCGCTGGACCGGCCGGCCGGGTTCGCCGCCATCGGCGCGGCCAGGGGGACCGGTGCGCATGGCGGGTAGCCGGACGGCCGCCGCGTCGGCGAGTCCCGCACCGCCCCGGGGGCGCGCGCAGCGGCGCAAGGCGGCCCGGCGCGCCGCGAGCCGTGGGCGGCGTGCGCTCTGGCGCGAGATACCGGCCATCGCGGCGGTCGCGCTGGTCATCGCGCTCGTCCTGAAGACCTTCTTCGTCCAGGTCTTCGTGATCCCGTCCGGTTCGATGGAGCAGACCATCCGGATCGGCGACCGGGTGCTGGTGGACAAGCTCACCCCGTGGTTCGGGGCGCAGCCGCAGCGCGGCGACGTGGTGGTCTTCAAGGACCCCGGCGGCTGGCTGGCCGGCGAGAACCAGACCGACACCGACGGACCGCTCACCCGCGGCGTCAAGCAGGCCTTCAGCTTCGTCGGTCTGCTGCCGGCCTCCGGTGAGCAGGACCTGATCAAGCGGGTGATCGGGGTCGGCGGCGACACCGTCGCCTGCTGCGACAGCCAGGGCCGGGTCACCGTCAACGGCAAGCCGCTCGACGAGCCGTACCTCGCCCCGGGCAACCCGCCCTCGCGGATCCCGTTCCAGGTGACCGTGCCGGCCGGCCGGATCTGGGTGATGGGCGACCACCGGGACCTCTCGGCCGACTCCCGCTACCACATGTCCGATCCCGGACAGGGGACGGTTCCGCTCTCCGACGTGGTCGGCCGGGCCTTCCTGATCGGCTGGCCCTTCGACCACTTCCGGTGGCTCTCCCGGCCCGACACGGCCGCCTCGCTGCGGGCGCCGCCGGCCGGCCCGGCGGAATCACCCGCCCCGAGGCCGGATCCTCTGGAACCTTCGCTCGTTATGGGGATGTTGGGCGTCTCCCCGGCCGCCGTTCGGCGGCTGCGCGGCGCCGCCAGGGGCCAGGCCCGGCGCTGACCCGGTGGATCGGACGGCGCCCGACCGGCCCGGTCCGGGTGGATCCGACGCCGTGTGGGAGAGCCCGGGCGACCGCCCGGAGTGATAGAGAAGTGCAGGAGTCCCCGCCGCCCGGCGGTGGGGTGCTCCCAGGGCTGTGTCAGGCCGCCGAGCAACGGGCAGATCCGAGGCGGATTCACGGTCAGGCACGGAGCGTGGTGCCCGCTGTGCGGCACTGGTGAGCGCGGGCGATGGACGTCCGCACAGCAGGGAGGAGATGTCGTGGGGGATCTGGTGATCGGCGCCCGCTCGGGGCCGGGTGAGCCCGAGGGCTCCGACGGCCGGACGGCCCAGTCCGCCGAGTCCGGGCACCCTTCGGAGCCGTCCGACGAGGTCCCGAGCGGCGCGGAGCCGGCCGGTGCCGGTGCGTCCGGCGGGCTGTCCGGTGGTGGCCCGTCCGGTGGCGGATCCGGCACGCCCGGCGTGCCCGGCGAGGTCAAGGAGCGGCCGGCGCCCGAGCGCAAGCAGCGCTCGTTCTGGAAAGAACTGCCGATCCTGGTCATCATCGCGCTGCTGCTGGCCTTGGTCATCAAGACCTTCTTCGTCCAGGCGTTCTCGATTCCCTCGGAGTCGATGCAGAACACCCTGCAGGTCGGCGACCGCGTGCTGGTCGACAAGCTGACCCCCTGGTTCGGCGCCAAGCCGGAGCGCGGCGAGGTCGTGGTCTTCCACGACCCGGGCGGCTGGCTGGACGGCGAGGGCAGCACGCAGAGCTCCAACCCGGTGGTCCGGGGCGTCCAGGACGTGCTGAGCTTCATCGGCCTGATGCCCTCGGCCAACGAGAAGGACCTGATCAAGCGGGTGATCGGGGTCGGCGGCGACACCGTCGAGTGCGACGGCACCGGGCCGCTCAAGGTCAACGGCGTGCCGCTCAACGAGCCGTACGTCTACCCGGGCGCGACCCCGTGCGGCACCAAGCCGTTCGGGCCGATCACGGTGCCGGCGAACAGCATCTGGGTGATGGGTGACCACCGCGACGACTCGCTCGACTCGCGGTACCACATGGACCAGCCGGGCGGCGGCAGCGTGCCGGACAGCGACGTGGTCGGACGGGCGTTCGTGGTGGCCTGGCCGATCGATCGCTGGTCGACCCTGGCGATCCCGTCGACCTTCAGCCAGAAGGGGATCTCCGCGACCGGGCTGGTTCCACCGATGGCCGGCGCGGTCGGCACCCTGCCGGTCGCCTGGTACCTGCGCCGGCGTCGGAAGCAGGATGCCGGACGACCGGGGACCGAGGACTGAGGACCGAGACCGCGAGTGCGGCTCCGACTCTTGCGCGGGCCGTGGTACCGACGAGTAATCTGCTCGGACGTACCACGGCCCGCCGCCGTGTCCGGCCCCCTCACCCTGGACGGTTCCGATGAGCAGGCTCGCCGAAGCAACCGCCGCCGGCGCCCCGTCCGCCGGGAGCGGTGCGGGGCGCCCTCGGGTGGGCGCGGCGCTGCAGGGCGTGGCGCTGGCGGTCGGGCTGGCCCTGCTGGTGGGCGGCTTCGCGCTGGTCGCGCTGGACTACCGGCCGTACCGGGTGCCGACCGCCTCGATGACACCGACGATCGGGGTCGGTGACACGGTGCTCGCGCGCAAGGTGAGCGGCGGGTCGGTGGGGCGCGGCGACATCGTGGTCTTCCAGGACCCGGCCTGGGGCTCGGCCACCCTGGTCAAGCGGGTCGTCGCGGTGGGCGGCGACACGGTCGCGTGCAGCGGGCCCGGCGGCAGGCTGACGATCAACGGTACGCCGGTCGACGAGCCGTACCTGGCCAGCGGCGGTGCCGAGGGCCAGGCGGCCTTCACCGCCAAGGTGCCGGCCGGGCGGCTCTTCCTGCTGGGTGACAGCCGGGTCGGCTCGCTGGACTCCCGGGCCCACCTGGACGTGGACGCGGGCACCGTGCCGGCCTCGGACGTGCTCGCCCGGGTGGAGGCCATCGCCTGGCCGTCCGACCAGGCCAAGCTCCTACGGCGGACGTCGGCGTTCGACGGTCTGGGCGGGCCGGTGGCCGGCCGGCCCGGGCCGCTGGTGCCGGCCACCTGGGCCTCGGTGTCGGGCGCGGTGCTGATCGTGCTGATCTCGCTGACCGGACCGGTGGCGGCGCTGGCGCGGCGGATCCGGCGCCGGTCATGACCGTGGAGCGCCGCCGGGCGGCCCGGGTGCTGCTGCTGGACGGGCGGGACCGGTTGCTGCTCTTCCACGGCTTCGACCCCGCGGAGCCTGCCCGGACCTGGTGGTTCACCCCCGGCGGCGGGCTGGAGCCGGGGGAGGACACCCACCGGGCGGCGTTGCGCGAGCTGGCCGAGGAGACCGGGCTGACCGGGGTGGAGCTGGGGCCGGTGGTCGCCGTCGACCGGGCCGACTTCCGGTACGACGGACGCCGGTACGAGCAGGAGCAGTGGTTCCACCTCGGGCGGACCGTGGAGACCCGGTTGGACTGCTCGGGGAGCGCGCCGGACGAGCGGCCGCAGCTGACCGAGGCGCGCTGGTGGACGGTGGCCGAGCTGCGGGCCAGCAGCGAGACGGTCTACCCGCGGCAGCTCGCCGACCTGCTGGAGCGACTGCTGGTGGAGGGACCGCCAGTAGTTCCGGTACGCCTCTGAGTGAGGGCGACGTGGTCCACAATGGGGAGGGACTGGACGAGCCGAGGGGACGCCGCATGAGTGCCGAAGATCTCGAAAAGTACGAGACCGAGATGGAGCTCAAGCTCTACCGGGAGTACAAGGATGTCGTCGGCCTGTTCAAGTACGTGATCGAGACCGAGCGGCGGTTCTACCTCACCAACGACTACGAGCTGCAGGTGCACTCGGTGCAGGGCGAGGTGTTCTTCGAGGTTTCGATGGCCGACGCCTGGGTCTGGGACATGTACCGGCCGGCGAGATTCGTCCGCAAGGTGCGGGTGCTGACCTTCAAGGACGTGAACATCGAGGAGCTGGCCAAGAGCGATCTCGAGCTGCCCTCGGACGAGGCCGGCTTCGGCAACTGACCCGGTGACCGCTGGCCGACGTTCGAAGTCGTCCACACCCCCCGGGTTGTCCACAGGGGAACGGGACCTGCTGCCCTGAGCGGCGCGGCGCTGGCAATCTCCGTACACGGAGGTGATCGCCGTGCAGAACGCACACACCGCCCTGGGCCGCTACGGCGAAGAGGTGGCTGCCCGTCGGCTCGGCCTGGACGGCCTGCAGGTTTTGGAGCGCAACTGGCGCTGCTCGGACGGCGAGCTGGACATCGTCGCGCTGGACGGCGAGACGGTGGCCGTCTGCGAGGTCAAGACCCGCTCGGAGCGGGGGTTCCAACAGCCGCCGGAGGCGATCGGGCCGGCCAAGGCCGAGCGGCTGAGACGGCTCGCCCAGCGGTGGCTGAGCGAGCGCTGGCCGCTGCACTTCGGCCTGCTGGCCGAGCGGGTCGCGGGCGGGGCCCCGGCGGCCGAACCCGCCGTGCCGCCGGCCGACCAGGCCGTTCCGCTGCCGCCGGGCGGGGTCAGGATCGACCTGGTCTGCGTGGTCAGCCGGATCCGGGGCGCGGCACTGGTGGAGCACCTGCGGGGGGTGGTCTGAGATGGCCTTCGCCCGTACCTGCTCGGTGGCCCTGGTCGGCGTCGACGGCGTCGTGGTCGAGGTCCAGGCCGATCTCGAACCGGGCGTCGCCGCGTTCACCCTGGTCGGCCTCCCGGACAAGGCACTCAGCGAGGCGCGGGACCGGGTGCGCGCCGCAGTGGTCAACAGCGGTGAGAGCTGGCCGCAGCGCAAGCTCACGGTCGGGCTGAGCCCGGCCTCGGTGCCCAAGAGCGGCAGCGGATTCGATCTCGCGGTCGCCTGCGCGGTGCTGGCGGCGGCCGAGCGGCTGCCCCCGCCGGCCATCGCCGACCTGCTGGTGATCGGCGAGCTCGGGCTGGACGGCCGGGTCCGGCCGGTCCGCGGGGTGCTGCCCTCGGTGCTCGCCGCCGCCGAGGCGGGCTACCGCCAGGTGGTCGTCGCCGAACAGACCGCGGCCGAGGCGGCCCTGGTCCCGGGCGTCTCGGTGCTCGGCGTGCGCAGTCTGCGGCAGCTGATCGCGCTGCTGACCGACGCGCCGGTGCCGGAGGAGCCGCCGGACCCGGTCGGCGGGCGCCCGGATCCGCTGATGGCCGGGCTCCTGCTGCCCGGCTCGGCCGTGCGCGGGACGGCCGCCGACCCGGCGTTCGGGCCGGACCTCGCGGACGTCGCGGGCCAGGGCGAGGCCCGGCAGGCCCTGGAGATCGCCGCGGCCGGCGCCCACCACCTCTACCTGAAGGGCCCGCCCGGCGCGGGCAAGACCATGCTGGCCGAGCGGCTGCCCGGCCTGCTGCCGCCGTTGACCCAGGCCGAGGCCCTGGAGGTCACCGCGGTGCACTCGGTGGCGGGGCTACTACCGCCGGGGCGTCCGCTGGTCGACGTGCCGCCGTACTGCGCGCCGCACCACTCGACCACGATGCCCGCGATCGTCGGCGGCGGCAGCGGGTTGCCCCGCCCCGGCGCCGTCTCGCTGGCCCACCGGGGGGTGCTCTTCCTGGACGAGGCGCCGGAGTTCCCCGTCCGGGTGCTCGACGCGCTGCGGCAGCCGCTGGAGTCCGGCGAGGTGGTGATCGCGCGTTCGGCCGGATCGCTGCGGCTGCCCGCGAGGTTCCTGCTCTGCCTCGCGGCGAACCCCTGTCCGTGCGGCCGCTACTCGCGGCGGGGGGCGAGCTGCGACTGCACGCCCGCCATGGTGAGCCGGTATCAGGGTCGGCTCTCCGGGCCGCTGCTGGACCGGGTGGACCTGCGGGTGCAGGTGGACCCGGTGACCAGGGCCGAGCTGATGCAGTGCGGTGGCCGGGCGGAGAGCACCGCGGTCGTCGCCGAGCGGGTCCGGGCTGCCCGGGCACGGGCCGCCGACCGCCTCCAGGGCACCCCGTGGCGGACCAACTCCCAGGTGCCGGGCCGCGAGCTGCGCTCCCGCTGGCGACCGGAGGAGGGGGCGCTGGTCGACGCGGAGCGCGAGATGGAGCGCGGCCAGCTCACCGCGCGCGGGCTGGACCGAGTGCTCCGGGTCGCCTGGACGGTGGCGGACCTCGCCGGCCGCGCTGCCCCGGGCCGGTCCGAGCTGCGGACGGCGTTGGTGCTTCGCCGTGGCTTCCCGACCGGGCTGCCGCTGCCGGGCCCGTTCGGCGTGCGCGCCGGATGAACCACCGTCAGTGGCGGTGTCCGACCTGATCCAACCGACCCGAAGGAGGGACCGGATGAACGACGTCCGACCGACCCGCGGTCAGACCGCCCTGGACCTCGGCGCTCCCGCCGCCGCCCCGACGGTCCCGCTCCCAGCCCGGGGCGTCGGCGCCGACGCCGAGCGGCTCGCCCGTGCCGCGCTCACCCGGCTGGCCGAACCGGGCGACCGGGCCGTCGGCCGGTGGCTGCTCGATCACCCGGCCGCCGAGCTGCTGCGGGTCATCCGTGATCGGACACCGCATCCCGAACTCGGCCTCGACCAGGCCAGGGTCGCGGCCCTGCACGCCCGGCTGCCGGGCACCGACCCGGCCGCCGACCTCGCCCGGGCCGGCTCCCACGGCGGCCGCTTCCTGATCCCCGGCGATGCGGAGTGGCCGAGCCAACTGGACGATCTGGCCGACGCCACGCCGGTGGGCCTCTGGGTGCTGGGCACCGGATCGCTGCGGCTGCTGGCCCTGCGCTCGGTGGCTGTGGTCGGTGCCCGGGCCTGCACCTCCTACGGTGCCCATGTCGCGGGCGAGCTGGCCGCCCAACTCGGTGAGCGCGGCTGGGTGGTGGTCTCCGGCGCGGCCTACGGGATCGATGCCGCCGCGCACCGCGGCGCGCTCGCGGTGGGCGGCGCCACGGTGGCGGTGCTCGCCTGCGGCGTGGACGTCGCCTACCCGCGCGGGCACCACGAGTTGATCCGCCGGATCGCCGAACAGGGCCAGTTGGTCAGTGAACTCCCACCCGGGGAGCACCCGAACCGTTTCCGCTTCGTGCTGCGCAACCGGGTGATGGCGGCACTGACCCGCGGCACGGTGGTGGTGGAGGCCGCCCGGCGCAGCGGCGCGCTGAGTACCGCCCGGCGGGCCCAGGAGCTCAACCGGCACACCATGGGCGTCTGTGGACCGGTCACCTCCGAACTCTCCGCCGGTGTACACGCGCTGCTGCGCTCGGGCGCCGCGACGCTGGTCACCGACGCCGCCGAGGTGGTCGAGCAGATCGGGGCCATCGGAGAGGACCTGGCCCCGCTGCGTGACGGCCCGCTGCGACCGAGGGACGTCCTGGGGCACGCCGCGGCCCTGGTGCTGGAGGCGATCCCGGCGGGTCCTGACGGTGCGACGGTCGAGTACCTCGCGCGGCGCGCCGGGTTCCCGCCCGACGAGGTCCACAAACGGCTGTACGAGCTCTGTTCCCTGGGCTTCGTCCAACGGGCGGGGTCGCACTGGAGGGTGACGCGCTGACGGCTGCCGGGCCGCGGGGTGATGCGCCGACCGCACGACGGGCAGTCCGGGACCCCGGGGGCGCAATGCCCGGTTCCGGCGTGCGCACTCCTGCGACCGAGTGAACGCCACCAGAACGGGCGACGGCCGAGTGGTGGTAGCGCAGCGCATCGACTCGGTCACGCTACGCTCGCTATGGCTTCCCTATCAGCACATGACTCGGCAGAACGGCGCAGACCCACGTATGCCCACACACATTCCCGGACACCGGGTGACCAGTGCCGGTCGGCCCCTGGGGGGCGCTGGCACCGAGTCGAACTCCGGTACCGATGTCCAGCCGCAGGGACGGAGTCCTCGCAACACGCAGCCGTCGAAGCCCCAGCTGCCGAAGGCGCCGGAGGCGGGTCCAGGATCTTCGCCGAACCAGTCCTCGCCGGACTCGTCGGCGGTCGGCCCCGCGAGCGCCGGGGGGGCGGGGAGCGAGACCGCGGGTGCCGCCTCGGCGGGTGTGGGCGGCGCGCCGACGGTGGAGCACCTCCCGGAGGCGAGCACCGCGGCCGGAGCGGCGGCCCCGGGTCGTGCCGCGCCGCGCCCACCAGGAACCTCCCGCCCGGCCGACGGCGGCCGCGGGCAGGAGGCTGCTGGGGAGCGCGGCCAGGGCGACGCCGGGCCGGCCGGTTCGGGTGCCGGCACGAGCGGGGCATCGCCCAGGCGTACCGCGCGTACCGTCGCGGCGCGCTCCGCGGCGCCGCGGACGGTGGTGCCGATCGCACAGTTGGGTTCGTCGGCACCGCGCGTCGGGCGCTCGGCGACCGTCCCCAGGCCGCTCTCGGAGGCCCAGCCGCCGGCCGGTCTGGTTCCACTGCCTGCCCCGGCCCCGCTTTCGTCACCGGCGCCGGACCGCGACACCCTGGCGACATCCTCGCGGGTGGCGGACACCGCGCCCGTGCCGGACGAAGCCGCGCTCGCCGCTCCTGACCTCAGGCCGGCCCCCCGCCGACGCCCGTTGGCGCGCGGCGGTGCTCCCGGGATGGTCGGCAACCCCGTCGGTACGGTCGGCGGCGTCTCGGCCCGGGCACCAGTGGGGCAGTCGGGCAGGGTGGTCGGCCTGGTCGCGATGCCGCCCTCGCCCCGGGAGGGCGGTTCCCGCGCGGAGTGCGCGGCGGCCACCGCCGGCGGACCGGGTGCCGTCGCTCCGGGCGGACCCGACCGCACCCCGTTCACCCAACCCGTCGCCCACGGGCCCGCCCCAGCGGCCGCGTCCGGCGGTGGGGGCACCCCGGTGCGCCGGGTGCCACCGCAGCCCGGGCAGGAGCGCGAACCCGATCCGGGCACCGCGCTCGAAGCGCTCTGGCGCTCCTACAAGGGAACCGGCGACCCCAGACTCCGCGAGCAGCTGATCCTCCACTACTCCCCGCTGGTGAAGTACGTGGCCGGCCGGGTCGGGGTGGGCCTCCCGACCAACGTCGAGCAGGCCGACTTCGTCTCCTCCGGCGTCTTCGGGTTGATCGACGCGATCGAGAAGTTCGATCCCGACCGGGCGATCAAGTTCGAGACCTACGCGATCAGCCGGATCCGCGGCGCGATCATCGACGAGCTGCGGGCCCTCGACTGGATTCCCCGGTCGATCCGGCAGAAGGCCAAGGCCGTCGAGCGGACCTACGCGGCGCTGGAGGCCCGGCTCCGGCGGACCCCGCACGAGCCGGAGGTCGCGGCCGAGATGGGCATCGCCATCGAGGACCTGCACGCGATCTTCAGCCAGCTCTCGCTCGCCAACGTGGTGGCCCTGGACGAACTGCTGCACCCCGCCGGCGAGGGCAGCGAACGTCTGAGCCTGGTGGACACCCTGGAGGACACCGGCGCGGACAACCCGGTCGAGGTCGCCGAGGACCGCGAGCTGCGCCGACTGCTGGCCGGGGCCATCAACACCCTGCCCGAGCGGGAGAAGACCGTGGTGACGCTCTACTACTACGAAGGGCTCACGCTGGCCGAGATCGGTCAGGTGCTCGGGGTCACGGAGAGCAGGGTCAGTCAGATTCACACCAAGTCCGTTCTGCAACTGCGGGCCAAACTGTCCGACCTGCGCTGAATGCGTCGCGAGTGGTGAACGTGGTCCGCGCCGCGGGTCCGCCCGTCCCGGGCGAATGCGTGCCGCCACTTCCCCCGACCTAAGGGCTCCGTACAGTGGGAGGGTGCCGAAGATCCGAGCGGCCAACCTGGCCGAGCACCGTCAGCTGCAGCGCGCAGCCCTCCTGGACGCTGCCCGCTCGCTGCTGACCGAGGGCGGGATGGAGGCGCTGACCTTCCCCGCCCTGGCCGCGCGCACCGGGCTGGCCCGCTCGTCGATCTACGAGTACTTCCGCTCGCGAGCCGATGTGGTGGAGCGGCTCTGCGAGGTCGACTTCCCGCTCTGGGCCGCCGAGATCGAGGCGGGGATGGCCTGCTGCGACACGGCGCTCAGCAGCTTGGAGGCGTACGTCCGTGGTCAGCTCGCCCTCGCGGGCGATCCGCGACACCGCGCCATCGCCGCCATCTCCGCGCTGGAGCTCGACGACACGGCCCGGGAGCGCATTCGCGCGGCGCACGCCGGTTTGGTGAATCTGGTGGTCGACGCCGTCCGGGAGCTGGGCCACCAGGAGCCGCGGCTGGCGGCAGCCCTGCTGCAAGGGGTGGTGGAGGCAGCGGTCAAGCGTTCCGACGGGCTCGGGGACGAGGAACGCCGGACGGTGGCCGACGCCGCCGTGGCGCTCGCGCTGCACGGCCTGGCCGGCTCCCACGCGGTCTGAACCCCGCCGGGTCCCTCGGCCGGCGCGCGGGTCGTGCGCGCCGGGGCGCGCAGTGGTAGCAGTCGAGCGTGGCCGATGCCCAGCAGGGCGAGTGGGTCGAGATAGCGATCACCGCGCAGCAGCCCCCAGTGCAGGCAGCCGGTCGCGCAGTGGCCCGCCCCGGGCGCGACCAGGCCGATGGCCTCGCCGGCCGTGACCGCCGAACCGACCGGCAGGCTCCCCGCCACCGGGAGGTACGTGCTGTGCAGCGGCGGCACACCCGTGCCGGGGTGTTGGACCGTCACCACGGGACGCCCGGCCACCATGCCCGAGAAGCTGATGACGCCGCCCGCGGCCGCCCGAACCGTCGCCCCGTCCGTAGCGGCGAGGTCGACGCCGCGGTGGCCGGCCGCCCACGGCGCTGGTGGGGCGGCGAAGCGGCCGAGCAACCCCGAGGCCCCACCGACCGGCCAGGCCCGCCCAGGCCCGACGGCCGCCGGCGGCCCGGGACCGTCAGCGGGGATCGCGGCGGTGACCAGGGTGGCCGCTGGTCGAAAGGAGGGCGGCTCGGCCGGCCGGGCAAAGGCCGGCCGCCCCATCGGCGCGAGCGGGCTCACCAGGACAGCGGTGAGGGCCAGCAGCGGCAGCAGCACGAGCAGGCGTGCGGCCCGGCGGCGCGGTGTGGTGGTGCCGGCAGCGCCGGCGGAGAGCCGGGGGAGCGCGGAGCACGCGAGCATCGAAAGGTTCATGGCCCGAGGCTCCGCCCGGACGCGCCCCTCGACCAGCCCCGCTTCGAGAGCTGTGGACAACCCGGCCCTGTGGACAGCAGTGGAAAGTCGGCCCGCTTTCGGACGACCGGCCGGACCGTGGCCCGCGCTCCGAGGGCGGGGCGCCCTGCCCAGCCGCGCAGAGTCGCCGGTCACGCGGGGCTTCCCGTACACTTCACACGCGACCCGGTCCACCGGGTCGACTTCGCACGCCCCGCCACTGGCGAACAAGCGCGCGCCGAGGCCCTCCGGGCCCGGTCCGCCGCCCCGTCCGGTGCGAGTGCCGCTCGGTCCGCCGAGCCTGTCGCGGCCCCGCCGCCCAGGCCCCAGCGGCTCGGCACGTCCGGGGCGTCAGGCGTGACGGTCACCCCGACCGGCACGGACAAACCGAGCCTGACCTGGCCATCGCCGAGGCGCCAGCCCCGGCGGTACAAACCAGGCGCAACACCTGAGGAGCACGGCCATGGCCGTCGTCACGATGCGGGAGCTGCTGGAGAGCGGCGTCCACTTCGGTCACCAGACCCGCCGCTGGAACCCGAAGATGAAGCGCTTCATCTTCACGGAGCGCAACGGCATCTACATCATCGACCTGCTGCAGTCGCTGAACTACATCGACCGCGCGTTCGAGTTCGTCAAGGAGACCGTCGCCCACGGCGGCAGCGTCCTCTTCGTCGGCACCAAGAAGCAGGCCCAGGAGGCCATCGCCGAGCAGGCCACCCGCGTGGGCATGCCCTACGTGAACCAGCGCTGGCTCGGCGGCATGCTGACCAACTTCTCCACCGTCTACAAGCGTCTGCAGCGCCTCAAGGAGCTCGGCGAGCTGGACTTCTCGGACGTGGCCGGCTCCGGCCTGACCAAGAAGGAGCTCCTGGTCCTCCAGCGCGAGCACGACAAGCTGGAGAAGACCCTCGGCGGTATCCGCGACATGCAGCGCGTCCCGAGCGCGGTCTGGATCGTGGACACCAAGAAGGAGCACATCGCCGTCGGCGAGGCCCGGAAGCTCAACATCCCGGTCGTCGCGATCCTCGACACCAACTGTGACCCCGACGAGGTCGACTACAAGATCCCGGGCAACGACGACGCGATCCGCTCCGTCACCCTGCTGACCCGTGTGATCGCCGACGCCGTCGCCGAGGGCCTGAAGGCCCGCGCCGGTGTCGCCAAGGGCGACGTCAAGGCCGAGCCGGGTGCCGACCAGCCGCTGGCCGACTGGGAGCAGGACATCCTGGCCGGCGAGAAGAAGGCCGAGGAGGCCCCCGCCGCCGAGGCGCCCGCCGCCGAGGCCCCGGCCGTCGAGGCCCCGGCCGCCGAGCAGGCCTGACGTACCGAGGGTGAGGGGTGCTCGCCGGTACGCACCGGCGAGTGCCCCTCTCTCCACGTGCCGGGGCTGAACCACGAGCCCAGGCGCACCCACCCCGCAGACACGCGAGACGCGAGAAGAGATTCACACCATGGCGAACATCTCCGCCGCGGACGTCAAGAAGCTCCGTGAGCTCACCGGCGCCGGCATGATGGACTGCAAGAAGGCGCTCGACGAGGCCGAGGGCAACGTCGAGAAGGCCGTCGAGCTGCTCCGCATCAAGGGTCAGAAGGGCGTCGCCAAGCGCGAGGGCCGTGACGCCTCCAACGGCGCCGTCGCCGCGCTGATCGCCGATGACAAGAAGTCCGGCGTGCTGGTCGAGCTGAACTGCGAGACCGACTTCGTCGCCAAGGGCGAGAAGTTCGTCGAGGTCGCCAACACGATCGCCGCCCACGTCGCCGCCGCCACCCCGGCCGACCTGGACGCCGCGCTGGCCTCCGAGATCGAGCCCGGCAAGACCGTCCAGCAGTTCGTGGACGAGGCCAACGCCGCTCTCGGTGAGAAGATCGTCTTCCGCCGGTTCGCGCAGTTCGCCGGCGACGGCTTCGTCGCGGTCTACCTGCACAAGACCAGCCCCGACCTGCCGCCGGCCGTCGGCGTCCTGGTCGAGCTGGACAAGGAGAACGCCGAGGTCGCCAAGGACGTCGCGCAGCACATCGCCGCCTTCGCCCCGACGTACCTCTCCCGCGAGGAGATCCCGGCCGAGGCCCTGGAGAACGAGCGCCGCGTCGCCGAGGCCACCGCTCGCGAGGAGGGCAAGCCCGAGGCCGCCCTGCCGAAGATCGTCGAGGGTCGGGTCACCGGCTTCGTCAAGGAGAACTCCGTTCTGGAGCAGGCCTTCGCGAAGGACAACAAGAAGACCGTCGCCAAGGTGCTCGAGGAGAACGGCGTCGCCCTGAAGCGCTTCGCCCGCTTCCGCGTCGGCGCCTGAGCCACGTTCACCGGGGTTCCCGCCTAAGGTAGGAACCGCCGCCGCCGCTGCGAACCAGCGACCCGGCACCATGAACGACGAGGAGGCCATTGCCGTGCAGGACACCGTCCCGGTTCCCGCGGCAGTGGCCTCCTCTCGTGTACGCGCAGGTCTGGGCCCAGCCCGTCCGGTCCTGTGAACCAGCAGGTTAGAAGGAGAAGTTCCATGCACGAGCCGCAGGAGACCGCGCAGGACGGTACGCGTCGTCGCGTTCTGCTCAAGCTGTCCGGTGAGGCGTTCGCCGGCGGGGGCGGCCTCGGCGTCGATCCCGACGTGGTGCACGCCATCGCCCGGGAGATCGCCACTGTGGTCCGGCAGGGCACCGAGGTCGCCGTGGTCATCGGCGGCGGCAACTTCTTCCGCGGCGCCGAGCTGCAGGTCCGGGGCATGGACCGGGCCCGCTCCGACTACATGGGCATGCTCGGCACCGTGATGAACTGCCTCGCGCTGCAGGACTTCCTGATGAAGGAAGGCATCGAGACCCGGGTCCAGACGGCCATCACGATGGGCCAGGTCGCCGAGCCCTACCTGCCGCTGCGAGCGATCCGGCACCTGGAGAAGGGCCGCGTCGTGATCTTCGGCGCCGGGATGGGCATGCCGTACTTCTCCACCGACACCACCGCCGTCCAGCGCGCCCTGGAGATCCACGCCGAGGTGCTGCTGATGGGCAAGAACGGTGTCGACGGGGTCTACGACTCCGACCCCAAGACCAACCCGGACGCGGTGCGGTTCGACGCGCTGGAGTACGCCGAGGTGATCTCGCGCGACCTCAAGGTCGCCGACCTGACCGCGATCACCCTCTGCAAGGACAACGGCCTGCCGATCCTGGTCTTCGAGCTGCTCGCCGAGGGCAATATCGCCCGTGCGGTGAAGAGTGAGAAGATCGGCACACTCATCAGCCAGGATTCCGTCCGGGCCTGAGCAGCATTCCCCCGCACGCCCCAGGCCGTGCGGAACATCAGTACGCCAGAAGGCAACCGGACAGGGAGCAGACTGTGACCGAAGAGATCCTCCTCGAGGCCGAGGAGAAGATGGAGAAGGCCGTCGCGGTCGCCAAGGACGACTTCGCCGCCATCCGCACCGGCCGGGCCCACCCGGCGATGTTCAACAAGATCGTCGCCGACTACTACGGTGCCCTGACGCCGATCAACCAGCTCGCCTCGTTCTCCGTGCCGGAGCCTCGGATGGCGGTCATCACGCCGTTCGACAAGAGCGCGCTGCGCAACATCGAGCAGGCGATCCGCGACTCCGACCTCGGGGTCAACCCGTCCAACGACGGTGCGATCATCCGCGTGACGTTCCCGCAGCTCACCGAGGAGCGCCGGCGCGAGTACATCAAGGTCGCCCGCGGCAAGGGCGAGGACGCCCGGATCTCCATCCGGTCGATCCGCCGCAAGGCGAAGGACTCCTTCGACAAGCTGGTCAAGGACGGCGAGATCGGCGAGGACGAGGGCCGCCGCGCGGAGAAGGAGCTCGACGACACCACCGCGAAGTACGTCGCGCAGGTGGACGAGCTGCTGAAGCACAAGGAAGCCGAGCTGCTCGAAGTCTGATGAACGACGCCCCGAACGCCCCTGGCTACTGGGGCGCAACCCCGCAAACCCCTCCGGCGGCCGAGGACGACGACCCGGCCGCCGGACACCCCCACCCGGAGACCGCAGTGGCCCAGGCCGACCCGCAGCAGCCCCGCAAGCAGCGCGGCGGGCGCAACCTGCAGGCCGCGATAGGGGTCGGGGTCGGCCTCGGTGCGGTCGTGGTGGCCTCGCTCTTCGTGGTGAAGGCGGTCTTCCTGGCCGTGGTGGTGGCCGCGATCTCGGTCGGCGGCTGGGAGCTGACCAGCCGGCTGGCCGAGCGCAAGGAGATCGAGGTCCCGCTGCCGCCGCTGCTGGTCGGTGGCGTGGCCATGCTGACGGCGGCGTACTGGCTCGGGCCGGAGGGCTCGGCCGCGGCGCTGGCGCTCACCGCGCTGGCCCTGATGGTCTGGCGGATGAGCCGGCCGCCGGAGAACTACCTGCGCGACATAACGGCGGGCGTCTTCACGGCGTTCTACGTGCCGTTCCTGGCCTCCTTCGTGGCGCTGCTGCTGGCGGCGCACGACGGTCCGCAGCGGATCGTGCTCTTCCTGGTGGTCACGGTCTGCAGCGACACCGGGGCGTACGCGGTGGGCTACAAGTTCGGCCGGAACAAGCTGGCGCCGACGATCAGCCCGGGCAAGACCCGCGAGGGCCTGGCCGGCGGGATCGCGCTGTCGATGTTGGCCGGCGCCCTGCTGATGCAGTGGATCATCGAGGACGGCCGCTGGTGGCAGGGTCTGATCCTGGGCGGCTGCGCGGCGGTCGTCGCCACCCTGGGTGACCTCGCCGAGTCGATGATCAAGCGGGACCTGGGCATCAAGGACATGGGGACCCTGCTGCCCGGCCACGGCGGCATCATGGACCGCCTGGACTCGCTGCTGCCGACCGCCCCGGTGGTCTGGCTGCTGCTCACGGCCTTCGTCGGCCACTGACAGGGACGCTCGCTGGGGCCCCGGACGCACGCCGTCCGGGGCCTCGTGCACGATCTGCGACACTGGAACAACCATGCCTGCACCCGGAGAACTGACCTTTGTCGCGCCGCGCGGCGCCAAGCCCCCGCGACACCTCGCCGATCTCAGCCCCGCCCAGCGCAAGGAGGCCGTCGCCGAGCTGGGCGAGCAGCCGTTCCGCGCCAAGCAGCTGTCCAACCACTACTTCGCCCGGCTCTCCGACGACCCGGCGAGCTGGACGGACATCCCCGCGACCAGCCGCGAGAAGCTGACCTCGCAGCTGCTCCCCTCGCTGATGTCCGTGGTGCGGCACGTGTCCTGCGACGACGACACCACGCGCAAGACGCTCTGGAAGCTCTTCGACGGCACCCTGGTCGAGTCCGTGCTGATGCGCTACCCGGACCGGGTGACGATGTGCATCAGCTCGCAGGCCGGCTGCGGGATGAACTGCCCGTTCTGCGCCACCGGCCAGGCCGGGCTGACCCGCAACCTCTCCACCGCCGAGATCGTCGAGCAGATCGCCGCCGGGATCCGCGCCCTGAAGTCGGGCGAGTTCGGCGGCGGGCGGGTCGAGGGGACCGAGGGCGCCGAGCCGAGGCTGAGCAACGTGGTCTTCATGGGCATGGGCGAGCCGCTGGCCAACTACAACCGGGTGCTGGCCGCCATCCGCCGGCTCACCGACCCGGCGCCGGACGGCTTCGGGATGTCCCAGCGAGGCATCACCGTCTCCACCGTCGGCCTGGTCCCGGCCATGAACCGGCTCGCCGACGAGGGCCTGAGCGTGCGCCTCGCGCTCTCCCTGCACGCTCCGGACGACGAGCTGCGCGACGAGCTGGTCCCGGTCAACACCCGCTGGAAGGTCGCCGAGGTGCTCGACGCCGCGTGGAACTACGCGGAGAAGTCGGGCCGGCGGATCTCCATCGAGTACGCGCTGATCAAGGACATCAACGACCAGGCCTGGCGGGCCGACCTGCTGGGCCGGCTGATCAAGAACCACCGGGTGCACGTCAACCTGATCCCGCTCAACCCGACTCCGGGCTCGAAGTGGACGGCCTCCCGTCCGGAGGACGAGCGGGAGTTCGTCCGCCGCCTGATCGCGCACGGGGTGCCGACCACGGTGCGCGACACCCGCGGCCAGGAGATCGACGGCGCCTGCGGCCAGCTCGCCGCCGCCGGCTAGGCGCGGCTAGGAGAGCATCCCGGCGGCCAGCACGGCGGTCAGCCCGCCGGTGGCGAGCAGCACGGTGCCGCCGACCAGCCAGCGCAGCACGGCGGCGCCGAGCAGCAGGTGCGGCGAGGCGCCGAGCAGCCGCAGCGTGCCGGCGACCGGAGCGCGCACCGCGCGGAGCTCGGTCAGTCGGGCGATCACGGCGGCCAGCGCGCAGCCGGTGACCAGCAGCGCCTCGGCGGCCGGCACCACGGCCGCGCCGGCCGCCCCGGGCGCCACCCAGTGCCGCAGCGAGGTCAGCACGACCGCCACCGTGAAGGCCAGCACCGCCAGTGGCGTGCCCAACCCGCGGGCCGTACCGGCCAGCCCGCGCCCGGCCAGCAGCCGCCGGGCGCTCGGCCGGCCCAGCGCGAGCAACTGGCCGGCCAGCGCGAGCAGCGGCCCGGTCAACAGGGCCAGCCCGAGCGCCGCGACGGCCCAGCCGAGCAGCAGGTTCGGGCTGCTGTGGCCGAGGTCGGCGGCGAGCGTCAGCGGGTGCGGGTCCACCGGGGCCGCCGGGCGCAGCCCGTACAGCTCCACCAGGGTGCCGGTGAGGGCCAGTCCGCCGGCCAGGCCGGTGCGCACCGGACCGAACCGGCGGGCCTGGGCCGGCTCGGCGGTGCCACGGATCAGCTCCTCCCGCACCGGCACCGCGAGCGCGGCGGACAGCGCGGCGACCACCGGCAGCACGGTGAGCAGCGCCACCGGCGCGGCCGGCGGGAGCGGCACCCCCATCCCGATCTCCGGTGCCAGCCCGGGGCCGGCGATGTCGTTGCGCAGCACCAGGAAGAGCAGCAGCGCGGCCAGCCCGCCCGCGGCGCAGGCGAACGCGATCTCGCCGGCGATCAGCAGCCGGATCCGGGTCGGCCCGGCGCCGGCCGCCACCAGCCCGGCCATCCGCTCCGGCCGTTGGGCGGGCAGCGCCCGGGCGCCGACGGCCGCGAACCAGGTGACCGCGACCAGCGGCGGCAGGCACCAGAGCAGTTGGTCGGCCGTCACCGTCCCGGCCGGGCTGCTCATCGCCCGGCCCAGCGCGCGCAGCAGGAAGCCGGCGGCCGCGGCGGCCGCGACGGCGATGAGCAGCCAGCGGCCCAGGTCGAGCACCCGGTACCCCCTGACCAACCGGAGACAGAACACCTGGGGGCCCTTCGGTACGAGAGCGGTGCGAGAGCGCTACGCGTGCGGCGCGGGTTCAGTGCGAGGCGGCGAGCGGCGCGGGGGCGGAGCGGCGGACCGCCGCGGCGGGCACCGGGGTACGGCCGTCGACCAGCGCCACCGTGCGGTCGGCGTAGCGGGCGAGTTCCGGGTCGTGGGCGGCCAGGACCAGGGTGAGCCGGTGGGAGCGGGCGGCGCTGGTCAGTATCCGCAGCACCTGGTCCTGGGCCTCACGGTGCAGCGGCGCGGTCGGGTCGTCGGCGAACACCACCTGGGGGAGCGGGGCCAGCGCCCGGGCCACCGCGATCCGCTGCCGCTGGCCCTGGGTCAGCTCGGCCGGCCGGCGCCTGGCGAACTCGCTCACGTCGAGCCGCTCCAGCCAGTCGGCGGCGGCGCCGTACGCGGCCCGGTGGCCGGAGCCGGTCAGCAACAGGGGCAGCGCCACGTTCTCCCGGGCGGTCAGCTCCGGCACCAGGTGGGGTTCGGAGCCGACGAATCCGAAGCGGTCGCGGCGGAGCCGCTCCCGGCCGGCCCGGCTCAGCGTGTGCACCGGCGAGTTGTTGAACCAGATCTCTCCGGAGTCCACCGGCAGCAGCGCGGAGAGGCAGCCGAGCAGCGTGCTCTTGCCGGAGCCGCGCGGTCCGGTGACGGCCAGTACCTCGCCCTCGCGGACGGCGATCGAGACCTCGCTCAGGGCCGGGGTGCCGTGGTGGGACTTGACGATCCCCCGGGCCCACAGCACGTCGTTGTCGGGCGGGGCCGCTGACATGGATTCCTCCGCCGCTCATGAAGGGGGCTTCTGCACGGACGGGTGCAGGGGAATGACGGTCGTCAGAGTAGAACGACCGGCTCGCCGGGAGGTGGCGGCACACGGGTGGGGGCTCGGGATTGCACCCGGACGAACCATCGGACGATCCGCCGGAGAACCACCGCAGGGCGGTACCGGCGGCCCTGAGGAGGAGGCCGCGCGGTACCGCCCTGCGGAGGAGGGTGGGTCAGGAGGTCGTTCCGATCAGATCTTGGCCCACGCGTCGGTGAGGCTGACCCGCAGGATCTGCTCGATCTCGTCGAAGGTCGACTGGTCGGAGATCAGCGGCGGGGCCAGCTGGACGACCGGGTCGCCACGGTCGTCGGCGCGGCAGTACAGGCCGTTGTCGAAGAGCGCCTTGGAGAGGAAGCCGTAGAGCACCCGCTCCACCTCCTCGGCGTTGAACGACTCCTTGGTGGTCTTGTCCTTGACCAGCTCGATGCCGTAGAAGTACCCGTTGCCGCGGACGTCGCCGACGATCGGCAGGTCGCGCAGCTTGTTCAGGGTGCCGAGGAACTTCGACTCGTTGTCGAGCACGTGCTGGTTGAGGCCCTCGCGCTCGAAGATGTCGAGGTTGGCCAGCGCGACCGCCGACGAGACCGGGTGGCCGCCGAAGGTGTAGCCGTGCAGGAAGGTGTTCTCGCCCTTGTAGAACGGCTCGGCCAGCCGGTCCGAGATGATGGTGGCGCCGATCGGGGAGTAGCCCGAGGTCATGCCCTTGGCGCAGGTGATCATGTCGGGCTGGTAGCCGAACTTGTCGGCGCCGAACATCGTGCCGAGCCGGCCGAAGGCGCAGATGACCTCGTCCGAGACCAGCAGCACGTCGTGCCGGTCGCAGATCTCGCGCAGCCGCTGGAAGTAGCCGGGCGGCGGCGGGAAGCAGCCACCGGCGTTCTGCACCGGCTCGACGAAGACGGCGGCGACGGTGTCCGCGCCCTCGTTGAGGATGGCGACCTCGATCTCGTCGGCGCACCAGCGGCCGTAGGCCTCCGGGTCGACCGTGCCGTCGGGGCCGGCGAGGAAGGCCGGGGCGCGGTAGATGTTGGTGTTCGGGGCCTTGTGAGTGCCCGGCACCAGCGGCTCGAACGGCGCCTTCAGGCCCGGCAGGCCGGTGATCGACAGGGCGCCCTGCGGGGTGCCGTGGTAGGCGACGGCACGCGAGATGACCTTGTACTTGGTCGGCTTGCCGGTCAGCTTGAAGTACTGCTTGGCGAGCTTCCAGGCGGTCTCCACGGCCTCGCCACCACCGGTGGAGAAGAAGACCTTGTTCAGGTCGCCCGGGGCGTAGTTGGCGAGGCGCTCGGCCAGCTCGACGGCCTTCGGGTGGGCGTAGCTCCACACGGGGAAGAAGGCGAGCTCCTTGGCCTGCTTGGCGGCGGCCTCGGCGAGCTCCTCGCGGCCGTGACCGGCCTGCACCACGAACAGGCCGGCCAGGCCGTCGAGGTACTTCTTGCCGTTGGCGTCCCAGACGTAGGTGCCCTCGCCCTTGACGATGGTCGGGACGGGAGAGTTCTCGTACGACGACATGCGGGTGAAGTGCATCCACAGGTGGTCGTAGGCGGTCTTCGAAAGGTCCTTCGGTGCCGGGTCGGCGCTCATCGGGTGCCCCAGGTGTAGGTCTGTTTCCGGAGCTTCAGGTAAACGAAGCTCTCGGTCCTCCGCACGCCGGGAAGCGCGCGGATTCGCTTGTTGATCATTTCCAGCAGGTGCTCGTCGTCCTCGCACACCAACTCGGCCAGCAGGTCGAACGACCCCGCGGTGCAGACCACGTAGTCGACCTCGTCCATGGCCGCCAGCGCGTCGGCGATCGGCTCGATGTCACCCTCGGCCGTGATGCCGACCATCGCCTGTCGGGTGAACCCGACGGTCAGCGGGTCGGTGACGGCGACGATCTGCATCACGCCCTGGTCGAGGAGCTTCTGGACGCGTTGCCGTACGGCGGCCTCGGAGAGGCCGACGGCCTTGCCGATGGTCGCGTAGGCGCGGCGGCCGTCCTCCTGCAGCTGCTCGATGATCGCCTTGGAGACGGAGTCGAGGGGGACGCTGCTGGTCCGGTCGCGGTTGGCCACGCCGCCACTGTGCCTGATCGACCGGATGTTCGCAAGTGATTCTGCTGCTGATTTCGTTGCGATGATTTGGAAACGGTACGGATTTCATCGCGATCAGCCCGAGGGTATGTCGATAACGGCAAGAATCCGGCTACTCTTTCCAGGTCACGCGCGCGCGTCCCTCCGGGGCGTACGCTCCCCACCAGTGGACCGTGCCCCACCGGGCCCGGCTACTCGGCGGCCCCCCCTTTCCGCGGGCGCCGCACCGGGCCACCGGCCTGGTCCACTGGCACCCCGCCGGGTCGGCCGCCATCGCGCCGACCGCAACCCGAGGAGAGATGTCGTGAGCGACCTTCGTACGCTGCGCAACTACATCAACGGCGAGTTCGTCGACGCGGCGGACGGCCGCACGCTGGACGTGGTCGACCCGACCACCGGCCAGGTGTACGCGACCTCCCCGCTGTCGGGCGCGGCCGACGTCGACGCCGCGATGGCCTCGGCCGCGGCGGCCTTCGAGACCTGGCGCGACGCCACCCCCTCGACCCGGCAGAAGCTGCTGCTGAAGATCGCCGACGCGGTCGAGGCGCGTGCCGACGAGCTGGTGGACGCCGAGTGTCGCAACACCGGCAAGCCGCGCGGGCTCACCAAGTCCGAGGAGATCGGCCCGATGGCCGACCAGACCCGCTTCTTCGCCGGCGCCGCCCGCCTGCTGGAGGGCAAGGCCGCGGGCGAGTACATGGACGGGATGACCTCGATCATCCGCCGCGAGCCGGTCGGCGTCTGCGCCCAGGTCGCGCCGTGGAACTACCCGATGATGATGGCGGTCTGGAAGTTCGCCCCGGCCATCGCCGCGGGCAACACCGTGGTCCTCAAGCCCTCCGACACCACCCCGGCCTCCACCGTGCTGCTGGCCGAGATCATCGGCGGCATCCTGGCCGAGCTGGAGCTGCCGGCCGGCGTCTTCAACGTGATCTGCGGCGACCGGGAGACCGGCCGGCTGATGGTCGAGCACAGCACCCCGGCGATGGCCTCGATCACCGGCTCGGTCCGCGCCGGCATCCAGGTGGCCGGCAGCGCCGCCAAGGACGTCAAGCGGGTGCACCTGGAGCTCGGCGGCAAGGCCCCGGTGGTGGTGTTCGAGGACGCCGACATCGCCGAGGCGGTCGAGGGCATCTCGGTGGCCGGGTTCTTCAACGCCGGCCAGGACTGCACCGCGGCCACCCGCGTGCTGGTGCACGAGTCCATCCACGACGCCTTCGTGGCCGCGCTGGCCAAGGCCGCGGCCGACACCAAGACCGGCGGCATCGACGACGAGGACGTGCTCTACGGCCCGCTGAACAACGCCAACCAGCTGAAGCAGGTGGCCGGCTTCATCGAGCGGCTGCCCGCGCACGCCAAGGTCGAGACCGGTGGCCACCAGGTCGGCGAGGCCGGCTACTTCTACGCCCCGACCGTGGTCTCCGGCCTGCGGCAGGACGACGAGATCATCCAGAACGAGGTCTTCGGCCCGGTCATCACCGTGCAGAAGTTCACCGACGAGGAGCAGGCCGTCGCCTACGCCAACGGCGTGGAATTCGCGCTGGCCTCCTCGGTCTGGACCAAGGACCACGCCCGCGCCATGCGGATGTCGCGCCGGCTGGACTTCGGCTGCGTCTGGATCAACACCCACATCCCGCTGGTCGCCGAGATGCCGCACGGCGGCTTCAAGAAGTCCGGCTACGGCAAGGACCTCTCCTCCTACGGCTTCGAGGACTACACCCGGATCAAGCACGTGATGACCGCGATCTGAACCGCGCCGCGGTGAGTGCCAGGACCCGGGAGGCTTCCTCCCGGGCCCTGCGCCCTGTCAGCCTGTCGGCCCTCGGGGCGAGCACCTGACAAGATGCCGCTGCCGGTCGCCCCGGCCCTTCCCTACGCTGGCGACCATGAGCATCCCCACTGCCGATCCCGCCGCCGGGCAGGCCGTCAAGGCCGCCGACCGCGCGCACGTCTTCCACTCGTGGTCCGCCCAGGCCCTGATCGACCCCCTCGCGGTGGCCGGGGCCGAGGGCTCGTACTTCTGGGACTACGAGGGCAACCGCTACCTCGACTTCTCCTCCCAGCTGGTGAACACCAACATCGGGCACCAGCACCCGAAGGTGGTCGCGGCGATCCAGGAGCAGGCCGGCAAGCTCTGCACCCTGGCACCCGGCTTCGCGGTGGAGGCGCGCAGCGAGGCCGCCCGGCTGATCGCCGAGCGCACCCCCGGCGACCTGGACAAGATCTTCTTCACCAACGGCGGCGCCGAGGCCGTCGAGAACGCCTTCCGGCTGGCCCGGCTGCACACCGGCCGGCAGAAGATCATGTCGACCTACCGCTCGTACCACGGCGCCACCGCCAACGCGATCGCCGCCACCGGCGACCCGCGCCGCTGGGCCAACGACCTCGGCGTCTCGGGCATCGTGCACTTCTGGGGTCCGTACGCCTACCGCTCCAACTTCCACGCCGAGAACGAGGCGCAGGAGTGCGAGCGGGCGCTGGCGCACCTGGAGCAGGTGATCGCGTTCGAGGGCCCGCAGACCATCGCGGCGATCATCCTGGAGACGGTGGTCGGCACCGCCGGCATCCTGCTGCCGCCGCCGGGCTACCTGGCCGGGGTCCGGGAGATCTGCGACCGTCACGGCATCGTCTTCATCCTGGACGAGGTGATGGCCGGTTTCGGCCGCACCGGCGCCTGGTTCGCCGCCGACCACTGGGGCGTCACCCCGGACCTGCTGACCTTCGCCAAGGGCGTCAACTCCGGCTACGTCCCGCTCGGCGGGGTGGCGATCAGCGCCGCGATCGCCGCCAGCTTCGCCGAGCGGCCGTTCCCCGGCGGCCTCACCTACTCGGGCCACCCGCTGGCCTGTGCCTCCGCGGTCGCCACCATCAACGCGATGGCCGAGGAGGGCATCGTGGAGAACGCCCGGCGGATCGGCGAGGAGGTGCTCGGCCCCGGCCTGCGTGAGCTGGCGGAGCGTCACCCGTCGGTGGGCGAGGTGCGCGGGCTGGGCGTCTTCTGGGCGCTGGACCTGGTGCGCGACCGGGCCACCCGGGAGCCGCTGGTGCCCTACAACGCCGCCGGCGCCGCCAACGGCCCGATGGCCGAGCTGGCCGCGGCCTGCAAGAAGCGCGGGCTGTGGCCGTTCACCAACATGAACCGGTTCCACGTGGTGCCGCCCTGCACGGTCACCGACGAGGAGGCCAGGGCCGGTCTCGCGGTGCTCGACGAGGCGCTCACCGTGGCCGACGCCTACACGGTCTGACGCTCCGTCAGCGCCGGACGGCGTCCAGCGCCAGCAGGGCCACGTGCAGGGAGAGGCAGGACTCCACCTGGTCGAGGTCGACCGCCAGGATCCGCTCCACCTTGTGCAGCCGGTCGTAGAAGGACGGCCGCGACAGATGCGCGGCGTCCGCCGCGGCCGACTTGTTGCGGCCCTGCTCCAGGTAGACCCGCAGCAGCTGCACCAACTGCGAGCCGTGCTCGGCGTCGTGCGCCAGCAGCGGGCCCAACTCGCGCTCCACGTAGGTCTGTAGGCGGGCGTCCTCGCGGAGCAGGTGCAGCAGGCCGCGCAGCCGGACGTCCGGCAGCCGGTAGTAGGAGGCGGCCCGGGCGCCCGGCGCGTCGTGCAGTGCGGCGTCGGCGACCTGGGTCGCCTCCATCAGGGTGCGCCGGGCGTCCCGCACCGAGCCGACCGAGGAGCCCACCGCGATCACCGGCGGAGCCGTCTCCCTGGCGCCGTCGGCCGTCAGCCGGCGCAGCGTGGCCGCGAACTCCTCCAGCGCGGCGTGCTCGTCCTGCTGCGAACCGAGCGTGATCAGCAGGCCGACCCCCTCGTCCTCGAGCGCACCGACCAGGGCGGAGAGCCGGGAGGACCGGGCGGCGGTGGCCGCCAGCTCGGTGAAGTCCCGCAGCCTGGCCTGCGCCTCGAGGGCCGCCGGGATCGGCCCGCCGCGTCGGCGCAGCACCACGCCGACCAGCCGCCGGCTCTCCAGCGGTACCCCGAGCGCCTGGGCCCGCAGCGCCACCTCGGAAACGGTCAGCGCGTGGGTGAGGATGCCGGACAGCAGGGTGCGGTGGGTCTGCCGCTCCAGGCTCTCCCGGTCGCGCACCAGCAGCCGGTTGAGCGCCAGGGTGGCCGCGCCGCGCTCCAGCAGCATGGTGTCCGGGTGGGCCTCCTGGTCCGGCAGCAGGCCCGGCTCGTTGACCAGCACCAGGCGCCCCCAGTCCTGGCCGCGCGCCCCCACGGTGGTGACCAGCCAGCCGCTGCGCCGGTCGTAGCCGGTGCGCCCGGCCGGCCGTACCCCGCGCGAGCGGCGCTCCCAGTTCTCCAGCAGCTCCTCCTCGGCGCGGCCCGCCGCGTCGTGGGCCAGCACCTGGTGGCTGAGGTTCTCCAGCACCACCGGGGCGCCGGCCATCCGGGCGATCTGCCGCAGTACCTCGGCCGGCTCGGCGCCCTCCACCGCCAGCTCGTTGAACACCTGGTGCACCGCCTCGGAGGCCCGCAGCTGCTCCAACTGGGCGTTCACCACCAGCGCGTGCACCGCCTCGGTCACCGCGACGAACGGCAGCTCGCGGCGGAGCACGACCAGCGGCAGGCCGCGCTGCTCGGCGGCGTGCACCAGGGCCCGGGGCAGGCTGTCGAAGTAGCGGCGGCCGAACTCCACGACCAGCCCGGCCACTGAGACCTCGGCCAGGTCGCGGACGTAGCGGGCCAGCCCCTCGCGGTCCTCGGGCAGCGCGATACCGGTGGTCAGCACCAGCTCGCCGCCGCGCAGCACGCCTGCCACGTCGGGCAGTTCGCTGACGTGCACCCAGCGCACCGGGCGCTCCAGGTGGCCCGCCCCGGCCACCACCTGCGGCAGTCCGCGCCGCATCACGTCGAGATCGAGCACACGGGCGACGGTGGGGAGCACGCCGGGCCTCCTGGGTCATCGGGATGCGGTCGGGGAGAGCAGCCAACAAGGTGTAGCTGAATCATGCCTCCAGCCGACGACCTGTCGCCCCGCCGATGTCCTGTCACCCTGTAAGGCCCTTGGCGGCCCGGCTTCCGGAGTGAGCCTTGTCCCGTTCACCGCGGGCCGGGCATCGTCGGCGGATCGGAGCGGGTGGAATGGACATATGGAGGAGAACCGACCCATGGACCTGAGCAGCTTCGCGGACGGCGCCCAGTACATCGCCGGCCGGCTGAGCCACGGCACCGGCCCCGAGCCCTTCGACGTGGTCAATCCCGCCGACGGCGGAACCGTGCAGCGGGTGCGGCTGGCCTCGACCGAGGACGTGGACGCCGCGGTGGCCGCCGCGGCGGCCGCGCTGCCCGAGTGGTCGCGAGCCACCCCGGGCACCCGGGCTGCCGCACTGCTGCGGCTGAGCACCGTCCTCGACGAGCGGGCGGCCGAGTTCGCCGCGGTGGAGACCGCCCAGACCGGCAAGCCGATCAAGCTCTCCAGCGAGTTCGACGTGCCCGGCACGATCGACAACACCGCCTTCTTCGCGGGTGCCGCGCGCAACCTGGAGGGCCGGGCGGCCGGTGAGTACTCGGGCGACCACACCTCCTACGTCCGGCGCGAGGCGATCGGCGTGGTCGGGTCGATCTCGCCGTGGAACTACCCGCTGCAGATGGCCGCCTGGAAGATCCTCCCGGCGATCGCGGCCGGCAACACCATCGTCCTCAAGCCCGCCGAACTCACCCCGCTCACCTCGCTGATGTTCGCCCGGGCCTGCACCGAGGCGGGCATCCCGGACGGCGTGGTCAACGTGGTCACCGGCGCCGGCCGTACCGCCGGCGAGCACCTGGTCGCCCACCCCGACGTCGCCATGGTCTCGTTCACCGGCTCGACCGCGGTCGGCCGGCGGGTCGCCGAGCTGGCCACCGCCGGGATCAAGCGCACCCACCTGGAGCTCGGCGGCAAGGCGCCGTTCGTGGTCTTCGACGACGCGGACCTGGACGCGGCGGTGCACGGCGCGGTCGCCGGCTCGCTGATCAACAGCGGCCAGGACTGCACCGCCGCCACCCGCGCCTACGTCCAGCGGCCGCTCTACGACGCCTTCGTCGCGGGCGTGGCCGAGCTGTTCGGCACGGTCCGGCTGGGTGACCCCCGCAACCCGCGGACCGACCTCGGGCCGCTGGTCTCCTTCGCCCACCGCGACCGGGTGGCCGGCTTCGTCGAGCGGGCCCGGAGCCACGGCGCCACGGTGGTCACCGGCGGCGCGGCCCCGACCCTCGGCCACGACGGCACCGACCTCGGCCGTGGCGCTTACTACCAGCCCACGCTGATCATCGACGCCGCGCAGGAGAGCGAGGTGGTGCAGGGCGAGATCTTCGGCCCGGTGCTGGTGGTGCTGCCCTTCGACTCGGACGACGAGGGCCTGCGGCTGGCCAATGACACCCCGTACGGCCTGGCCGCCTCGGTCTGGACCGGGGGCGTACACCGCTCGCTGCGCGCCACCCGGGAGATCGCGGCCGGCTGCGTCTGGGTCAACGACCACATCCCGATCATCAGCGAGATGCCGCACGGCGGCTACAAGGCCTCCGGCCACGGCAAGGACATGTCGCAGTACTCCCTTGACGAGTACACCCAGATCAAGCACGTCATGCAGGACCTGACGGGGTCCGCCAGGAAGGATTGGCACCGGACGGTCTTCGGTGACCGCGGCTGAGGGCACTCGGTTCGTGGCGCCGGTGCAGTTCGTGGCACCGGTGTAAGAGGACCGCCGCCCGGCTCTCTCCGGAGGCGGGTGGCGGTCCTCCCGGGATCGTCACCGCGCGAGGAGAGCGGAGGACGGGCCATGGGGAGCAGCGGATCCACTGCCGGCGTGGACTGGCTGGCGGCCGCCGCGCCGGATCCGGACGCCTGCCGACGGGAGTGGGTGCGCTCGGGGCTGGGCGTCGTCCTGCTGCCGGCCGGGCGGCTCTGGGACGTGCTGCTGGTGCCGGGCCCGTTGGGCCGGCCCGCGCTGCGGCTGCTCGACCGGCTGCCCGGCAGCGGGCCGGTGCTCACCGACCCGGGGGACGACAGCGTCGGGTTCCTGGTTCCGGTCGGTACGGCCGCGCGCTGGGTGGGCACCGGGGTGCGCGGCGCGGGCGACGGCACCTGGGTGGTGGTGCCGCACCCCGCCCGCGGTGGCGGCGCCGGACTCCGCTGGCTGGTGCCCCCGGACGGTTCGGGGCGGCTGAACGACCCGGTGCTGCTGGAACTGGCGTTGCACGAGGCGGCTGCCGGGCTGGGCGGGCCCGGTGAGCACGTCTGATTGCTACGAGGTGTAAGGCCGACCGGGCGATCCCCGTCAGTGTGGTCGTTGAGCGTGTCCGATCCGGCCCGCAGACTGGAGACGAGCGCGGTAGCGCCGTACCCCCGCCGTCCCACTGGATGGCGCCGGCGCGGGGTCCGGCGGCAGCTGAGCCGCCCGAGACTTCGGAGGCAACGACCTTGAGCAAGCCCACTGTCAGCAAGCACCTCACCCACTGGATCGACGGTGTCGCGGTGCCGACGGCCGGTGCCGCGCCCAGCCGGGGCGACATCTACGACCCGGCCACCGGACGGATCTCCGGACAGGTGGACTTCGCCGGGATCGCGGAGGTCGACCAGGCCGTCGCGGCGGCGCACGCCGCGTTCGCCGAGTGGCGGCACGCCTCGATCGCCAAGCGCACCACGGTGCTCTTCAACTTCCGCGAGCTGTTCAACGCGCGGAAGGAGGAGCTGGCCCGGATCATCGTCTCCGAGCACGGCAAGGTGTACTCGGACGCGCTGGGCGAACTGGCCCGCGGGCTGGAGGTCGTGGAGTACGCCTGCGGGATCCCGCAGCTACTCAAGGGGGGCTTCACCGAGCAGGCCTCGACCGGCATCGACGTCTACTCGATCCGTCAGCCGCTCGGTCCGGTGGCGATCATCTCGCCGTTCAACTTCCCGGCCATGGTGCCGATGTGGTTCTTCCCGATCGCCATCGCGGCCGGGAACACGGTGGTCCTCAAGCCCTCCGAGAAGGACCCGTCGGCGGCCAACTTCCTCGCGGGACTGTGGAAGGAGGCGGGGCTGCCGGACGGCGTCTTCAACGTCGTGCACGGTGACAAGGTCGCGGTGGACCGCCTGCTGGAGCACCCGGACATCAAGTCGGTCAGCTTCGTCGGCTCCACCCCGATCGCCCGGTACGTCTACGAGACCGGCACCCGCTACGGCAAGCGGGTGCAGGCTCTGGGCGGGGCGAAGAACCACATGCTGGTGCTGCCGGACGCCGACCTCGACCTCAGCGCCGACGCCGCCGTCAACGCGGGCTTCGGCGCGGCGGGGGAGCGGTGCATGGCGGTCTCGGTGCTGGTCGCCGTCGACCCGATCGGTGACGAGCTGGTCGAGAAGATCAGGCAGCGGATGGCGGCGCTGAAGGTCGGGCCCGGCTGCAACGGCGACTCCGAGATGGGCCCGCTGGTCACCGGCCAGCACCGGGACAAGGTGACCTCGTACGTCGAGTCGGGGCTCGCGGACGGCGCGGAGCTGGCCGTCGACGGGCGCCGGCACCCGGTGACCGGCACCGACGCCGAGGGTGAGTCGACGGCCGACGGCTTCTGGCTCGGCCCGACCCTCTTCGACCACGTGAAGCCCGGGATGTCCGTCTACAACGACGAGATCTTCGGCCCGGTGCTCTCGGTGGTCCGGGTGGGCTCGTACGAGGAGGGCCTGGAGCTGATCAACGCCAACCCGTACGGCAACGGCGTGGCGATCTTCACCAATGACGGTGGCGCCGCGCGGCGGTTCCAGCACGAGGTGGAGGTCGGCATGGTCGGCATCAACGTGCCGATCCCGGTGCCGGTGGCGTACTACTCCTTCGGCGGCTGGAAGGCCTCGCTCTTCGGCGACGCCCACGCGTACGGGCCGGACGGCGTCCAGTTCTTCACCCGGGGCAAGGCCGTCACCCAGCGCTGGCTCGACCCCTCGCACGGTGGCATCAACCTGGGCTTCCCGACCAACAGCTGAACTCCACCGTGCGGGCCGGCCGGTTGGAGCGGATCGTGGGGATCCGCTCCACCGGCCGGCCGCGCTTGCATCGGTGGCAGCGAGGGCGTAGCGTGTCCAAGTCGCTCGGCAGGGAGCACCGGACACGCGTCTGCGCGGACGGTCCCGGGGCGGCCACTCTCCTGGAACACCTTTCCCAGTACCGCTGGGTCGGCTTTTCGCGCGCTGTCGCGGGTCGGCCTTGTTTTGCTGTGTTCGTATTTCTGGGAGTGGGTCCGGATTCGCTTTTCGGAGCGGGACTGGGCTAAAGTTTGAGGTGTCGGACAGGCCGTCAGGTCGGTTACGGCGAAGGCCACTTGAAGGCCGGAGGGCACGGAGGATCTGCTAGGATCTGAAGCGCCGGAAGGCGGTCGAAAGGCCAGCGGGAAGTGAGTCGGGAAAGATTCGCGGGAAACACTGCGGATCGGGTCTGATAAGCTGAATGCAGAACGAACGAAACGCCCGGAGGGCCTGCGA
>NZ_JBITZU010000026.1:92791-95566 GCF_044547075.1 Kitasatospora sp. NPDC052896 | reverse complement strand
CACACAGCGAAGGAGAACCGGCCCACACAGGAGAAGTTCCACTGTCAGTCCTGCGGCCACATCGCGCACGCCGACACGGTGGGAGCCGTCAACGTCCTACGGGCCGGGCTGGTCCATCGCGGGACCAACCCGGCCTAGCGAGAAGCCCCGGCGTTTACGCCGAGGAGGAGTCACGGACATCTACATCCAGCACGACGCCCCGGCAGGCGAGCAGTCCAACTGGCTGCCCGCATCGAGCGGCCAGTTCTCCATGATCCTGCGCATGTACGCACCCAAGCCCAGCGTCCTCGACGGCACCTGGACCCCGCCCTCGGTCACCATGACCAGCTGAGGCACGCCTCCAGACCGCACGCCTGCGTCATGTCGCAGACGTGGCACAAGGATCCGGTCCGGCCGGTCCACCGTGTCGGAGGGTGGCGACTACCACCAGGCGCCGGCGGTGGTGGCCACCACCCTCCAACTGCCGGAGGATCACGGCGCCGGTGGGTGCGTGTGGCACCGCTCCTGACCGGTCGCCGGCGGCCCGGGGAGGGCGCGGTTTCAGTCAACGTGCCCCGGGGTTCCGAAGGCACTCGAACAAAATGATGAAGCATGTCGAAGCTGGGTATGGTCCTACGCGCAAGGTCGATCACTACCCGTGTGAAGAAGAGAGATTCCTGTGAATGCAGCGCGCATAGGGTGGCGTGTGGCAGTGGAGGCAGTAGTTGTCTTGTTGGTGATCGGGGGAACGGCAAGCGCGGCACCCGCCGCCTCATCAACTCGTTTGTCGAAGAGTGAGGTTGGGGCGGCGGTGGACATGCCGGTGGTGACATCGCCGGAAGCTGGAAGCGTCCAATCGGAACAGGTGCTGTTCCAGGGAACGGCGGCGAGCGGTGGGGGAGTGGACAGGGTTGAAGTGGCCGAGGACGGCACGGTTTTGCGGACCTTGGGTGTAAATATGCTGGGTCAGTGGGGATGGGCATCGGGTGGCGCGCTCATCCCCTTCTCCGCAGGCACGCATACGGTGTACGTGACCGCCGTGACCTGGACTGGAGAGCGTAGCGTTGCGGCACCGGTGACGTTCACGGTCACTGGCCAGTGAACTTGAAAATGTCGGCTACCGGTGATGGTCTGCACGGGAGTGCCACTGGTCGTTCGTCATTTCGCTGCCACTGAATCTGGCCGCCGAGCGGCCGTAGTTCATTCTTGGCCTAAGGTCAGGGGAGTCGTGGTGCGGGCCGTGTGACGGGAACCGTTCGGATGACCCGCCCGACCGTAATGTGTCGCGTTTGTTGCTGGCGGCGCCGGCGCACGAGCCGCTGTGGGTGGCGAGGATCAGCGAGCGGACAGCTCTGGGCAGGAGTACGGTCTCGGCTTCCTGGACCCGGCTCGTCTCGCACGGCAGTCGAACAGGGCCGTATGGGGCGTCGCGATCGCCATCTTTGGCGCGCGTGCGCAGCGCCGCCCCATCCCGCGTTCTCGAGGCGCTGCGTCGGGCCTCCGAAGTGCGTGGACAAACGTGACAGCCGTATCCCGATCCCGGAGCTGTTCCGCTTCCCGGGTCGGCTCGAACCACCCCAGGGGACGAGCATCCCTGGGCGCCGCTACGACATCGCGGAAGCGGTCGTCGATGGGCATCCGTCAGGAACAGGCACCTACTCCTGAATGTTCCCAAAACGCCCACCCGGGACGGTGCCAGCAACGCGCCGACCAACGGACCGGACCTCGGCCTACCAGGCCACGCCCAGGGCCTCCAACTGCCCGCGCCGCTCCGGGCCGAGCCTGCCTCGCCGGGTCTGCTGATTGTTCGACCAGGTGCCCAGCGACGTCCCGTCCTCCTTGTGGCTGCGTGGCCATCGCGTGGCCTTCCCGCTCGTGCTGTCCGCATCGCGGATTCTTCCGGTCGTTCTTCCGGTAGTCCGTCCCGTTCCTCTTCCTGGTGTCCCTGTCCGGCTCGATGTTCTGCTGTACGCGGTCAAGCGATGGAGATCCGCTGCGAGTTCTGCGAGTTCTCTTCGCTTGCTCAAGGGCGCCAAAGGGGCTGATCGCCCTGCGCCTGAACTTGCGCCAGGTCCCTCATCGGAGAAACAAGCCAAGGAGTGTTGCGACATGATCCAATCCAAGTGGGCCTCCCGCGGCAGGCGTCGCCTCCGGATCGCCATCGCCGCGACCGGCATTGCCGCCGCCTGTCTGACCGTGATCCCCGCGGCCTCGGCCTCGGCGGCAACCGTCCCCGGAGCCGTCTGGATCGAGAACGGTGCGTTCAACGGCTCCGTTCTCTGCGCCAGCGCCTATGACCAGTCGGTCTGGTTGCAGTCCACCAGCGCCGCCGTCGGCAACCCGTACTGCGAATGGATGCAGATGGGCCCCGATTCCCAGTTCTCGCTGCTCAACGTCGGCAAGTACCAGGTGATGGCCTACACCGGTGGCAACGAGGGTGCCGTGGTGATGGAGCAGCCCGGGACCTCCAGCCTGGGCTCCAACGCGGAGCAGTGGTCCTGGGGCGGGGAGGAGAGCTGGGGCGCCTACGCATTGCAGTCGTACTACGACAGCGGACAGAACGTCGACGCCATGTCACCCGCTGGGGACTTTCCTCGCACTGACCCGGTCCACACCCGCGGCTGGCGCCACGGCTATCAGCGTGAGCTGACCTGGAACAAGGTCGCCGCACAGTGACCCCGTGGTGGGGGGGGGGGGGGGGGGGGGGGGGGGCGCCGGCGCCGCGCGGCGCCCGGCCCCGGGGGGGGCGGGCCCCGCCCCCCCCCCCCCCCGCCGCGGGGCGGGGGAGGCCGCCGC
>NZ_JBITZU010000026.1:0-92781 GCF_044547075.1 Kitasatospora sp. NPDC052896 | reverse complement strand
CCCGGGCCCCCCCCGCGGCCGCCCCCCCCCCCCCGCGCCCCCCCCGCCCGCCCCCCCCCCGCGGCGGCCCCCCCCCCCCCCCCCCCCCCCCCCCCCCACGTCCGGTCCAGGCAGAGCACCAGGTTGTCGTCCCCCCGCATCACCAGGTATCGGTGGTGTGTAGCAGCGTTCCGACCCGGTACCACTGCCCTGTGCGGTGACGCCCTTCGCAGACACTCCTTCTCAGCCGATCCGCAAGCCCCTCGAGGGCTCCCTCCACTCCTGAGACGCACTTTGCGACTGGCTGGCCGGTCTCGTGTCGTGCCAGGGCGGTAGAGCTCCTGGGCACGGGCGGAGAGTCGACGGGCCCGTCCTGGTGCAGGCGCAGGAAGTGGTCCAGCTGCCACGGCGCTGACGCCCCCGCAGGCCCAAGCTCACCCTGGTGCGGTAGCGGATATCCGACCTGGGTTTGGGTCACCGCGTGACGGGGCCGATGGTCAGTGCGTGGATGGCCGGCCCCGCGCAGTGCTGGGTCCTCCAAGGGACGAAGAGCGGGTCGTTGGAGCCGGGCGGGTAGACCTGCAGGCCTCCCACGGGTGTGAGCTGGCACTGGGCCGGATCGTAGCCGCCGGCGCCGTTGCTGTCGTGCAGCACGGCGTGGGCGCTGCCGTGTGGCGTGAGCGTGACAGTGGAGTACGGCGCGCCGGTGCGGTCGGCCGGATTGCCGACTGTCAGAGCCCCGCCGAGGACGGGGAGGAAGGAGACACCCGGGTAGCCGGAGAGTGTGCACGGGTGCTCGCTGGTGTTGGTGAGGACCAGCGTGGCGTCGATCTGGCCGGCGCCCGCGCTGACGTCAGTGAGCGAGCCCTGCAGGCCGTTGGTTTCGCAGGCGGACATCAGCGAGCCACTCGGGCTCGCGGTGCCGCCGGGCGCGGCGGCGATGGCAGTGGGTGCCACATCCGTCGTCGCGGCCGCACCGGTGGTAGCAGGCGCGGCGCCGGTCGGCGTCGCTGCCGAGGTTCCGGACTCTGCGCTTGCTACCCCCGATGTCGTCGGCGCCGGCTGTGAGGATTTGGCGGGCGACGACGTGCAGGCCGTCAGCCCCAGACCCGCTATCCCCAGCGCGGCAATCACTCTGACGGTTCGATTAACCATCGGGGTCCCCCTTCCAACCGGCCGATCCGCGGCCGTCTCGTGCAGCCGTACCCAGTGGCCGGACTCACCGTATGCCGCTCCGGGCCGGCTCGGGCCCGATGGACCGGGCTGTGCCGGAACCAGGCCGATCTCGTGACAGGACCGGGACAGCCTGCTTCGACCAGCCGTGGCGGCACCCGACGAAGCGGGGCACCATGCGAACGGGCCGCGCCGGAGGACGGCGGCCGACAGCCCATCGCGCCGCACCGTCCGGACATGCGGTCAGGTCGTGTGACCGCATGTCCAGACCACCATGGGCGTTGCCGAGGAGCACGGGAGGCGGCGCGCCGTTTCGGCGCGGGTGAGCCGGCCCGGCTGCGGTGGCCCGGCTCGACGAGACCACCGACCGGCGCACCGGGTGGATCTCCGACAGCAAGTCGTTCACCCTCCTCGGCGAGCGCACCGTCCAGGTCCGGGGCACCTCCGGCGACCAGGGCCTGATCAAGCCCGGCACGATCGTCGACACCGAGGCCATCACGACGCGAGCTATTGTCAACGGCATGAAGCAGACCCCTTCCTCCGCCCGTCCGGCCTGAACAGCCCCGCGGTACAAGCCACCGAAGTCCCCTGTGCGACAGGGGAGTTGTTTCCCGGCGCCAGGAAGCAGGGGTGGAGGGTGTGGGGGCTTCCGGGGTCGCGCCGGTCGCGGGTGAGCCGCTGCCGTGTGGCCGATAGATCTCCGTATGTGACCAGCAAGGAGTTGAGCGATGACGATCTTCGAACCGATCACGGGCCGCTATGTCGCGGTCAACGGTGCACGCACCTACTTCGACGAGGCCGGCGAAGGCGTCCCGATCGTGTGCATTCACCCGGGGGCCACGGACTCCCGGATCTACCGGCACCTTCTGCCGTTGCTCGCTGAACGCGGATATCGCGCGATCGCGCCCGATCTTCCCGGGCACTGCCGTTCCTACCCGGCACGGTGGCAGCCGGGGACTTCCATTCACGACCACGCCGAGTTCGTGCACGCGTTCGTGCGCACGGTGTTGCCTGGAATCTCGCCCTTCGTACTCGGCGCCTCTGTCGGAGGCCTGACGGCACTGGATCTTGCCGCTCACCACGGAGAGAGCTATCGAGGTGTCGTCGCGATGCAAGCAGCGTCGTGGACACCGCTGTCGGCCGAGGCTGCCGCGTTGCTGGCAGGTCGGACAAGCGCGCCCGATGCCGGCTGGACGGATCACCTCGAGTATGCGGCGGTGACCTCGGCGAGCAAGAAGCTGACAGCCGAGCAGGAAACCGAGCTGAGGTGGCTTCAGCGCAGCACCTCCCAGCAGGCCGGTCAGTTCGACGGTCAGGCGTGGGCTTCCCACGATCTGCGCGGCCGGCTCGGCGATGTGCGGTGTCCGGTCCTGCTCGTGCAGGGCACCGACGATTTCTTCGTGCAGGACGAGCTGGTCGATGACACGGTCGCCGAGATGGGCTCGGCGGCCCAGTTGCTGAGGGTGCCTGACATCGGGCACTACCCGCCGCTTGAGAATCCGGAGTGGGTCGCGCAGGTCACAGAGACTTTTGTGAAGCAGCTGACGGCAACGGCGGACTGATCGTTCGCCCTGGCCGCCTGTTTCGCCACCCTGGGCCTTCGCCCCGGCGCAGGCCGCCGACCTGCGCTGGGGAGTTTCACCGGCCGGTTACGTAGGACGGCGTTGGGTGCTCCGTTCGGGCGGCGGGGTTCGGCGGCATAGCGCGGTGGGCAGAAGCTGCGGCATGACGACACCCATGACCAGGCGCCGCCGTCGCCGCCCGAACGCGTCCACCGTCCCCGCTCCCACTGCTCCGGTCCGGGCCGCGAGGCCGCCGGCCATGGCCCGGCCGAGCGTCGGGTGTTGCCGGACCTGGTCCAGCGAGCACTTGACACCCGGAGGGCTGGTCGTCCGCACGACCTGGCACGAGCCCGCGTGCCCGACCTGGGCCCGTCAATGACCACCAGCGCGGAGACCGGGCCGGTCCGGGGGCGGGTGTGCGCGGTGCTGGTCCACGGCAGCCGGGTGTGACCGAAGGTTGACGACCCAGCAGTTCGTCTCACCGAGGATTGACCTCGCAGGGCTTCGCGGCGGCGCGCCTTGGGGCTGCCTTGGGGCGCGGCTACTCAGGGGAGACGGTCCTGGCCTGTGGTGGGAGGCGGAGGGTGAAGCGGGCGCCGCCGCGTGGGCTGGTGTCGACGTCGAGGGTGCCGCCGTGGGCGTGGGCGATCCAGGAGGCGATGGACAGTCCGAGACCGGTGGAGCCGGAGCCGCTGTGGAAACGTTGGAAGAGCGAGTCGGCCAGGGCCGGGGGTATGCCGGGGCCGGTGTCGTCGACGGTCACGGTTCCGTCGGCGGCGACGGTGAGTTCGACTTCTGCGTGCCGGCCCGGGGCGTGGCCGTGCAGGAGGGCGTTGCCGAGGAGGTTGGCCACCGCCCGTCGGATCAGGTCGGGATCGGCGTTCACGACGACCGGTTCGGTGTGTACGGTCACACGGTGCTCGCCGGTTTCGCTGTCGTCGACGACCACCTCGACGAGCTGGTCGAGGCGCAGCGGCTGGCGGGCCAGGGTGCCGACACCGGCCATCAGCCGGGCCCGGGTGAGCAGGCCGTCGATCAGGTCGCCCATCCGGGTCGCCAGGCGCACGGTCCGTTCCAGCGCGGCGGCACGGTGGGCGTCGTCGCGCAGCGCGGTCTCCGCGAGGCTGCGCAGCGAGGCGGTGGGGGTGCGCAGGTCGTGGGCGGCGTCGGCGAGGAACTCCTCCTGTTGCTGCAGTGCTGTCAGGGCCGGGCGGATCGCCCGGCCGGAGAGCAGGTGCCCGGCCACGGCGGACAGGGCTACCAGGACCGCGCAGCCTGTCACCAGTAGCAGTGCCAGTTTGCGGTGCTCGGCCTGGCTGCTGGTGGTGTCGCCGGCTGCGACCACTGCGCCGGCCGTCGATTGGCCGCTTGCTCCTGTGTAGGGCTGGGCGAGTAGCCAGATCTGGTGGCCGTTCTCGCCGCGTACCTCGACCTCGGCGGCCGATCCGTCCCGCATCGCTGTGGCGGCGACCGCTTCGAGGTCCTCGGTGCGGACTCGTACGCAGGGTTGGCGCGGGGTGTAGGCGATGGTGGGCTGGTCGGCCGTACCGGTCACCACGGTCACCGGCGGGCACGAGGTCTCCATGGCGTCCAGCAGATTCTGTACGTCGAGTCGGCCGTTGTCGTCGAAGCTCACATACGGGACCGTCTGGCTGGCCTGGAGGTTGAGCGTGTCGTCGAGCTGACTGCGCCAGGAGTTGTCGTCGGTGTGGATGGCGAACGCCGCCAGGGCGATCAGTCCGACCGCGCTGGTCAGCGCGAACAGTGCCGTGAGCCGCCGGCGCAGGCGCCGGATCCGGGCCGCGGCCGTCATCGCCGGCCGCGGTTGTCGGCGCAGGCGCAGGCGCAGGCGCAGGCGCGGTCGCCGGGCTGCGGCGCTCATCGCCGGCCGCTGTCGCCGGCGGTGGGTGGTGCCAGCCGGTAGCCGACCCCTCGGACCGTGTGGATCAACGGCGGGTCGCCGAGCTTGCGGCGCAGCTGGGAGACCAGGACCTCGACGACGTTGGAGTTCGGCTCGGCCATCTCGTCCCAGCACTTCTCTATGAGGTCGGCGCGGGGTACGGCCTGGTCCGCCCGGGCCGCGAGCAGCTCCAGCACGGCGAACTCCTTGCGGGTCAGGACGAGCAGCACGCCGCCGCGGTGCACCTGGCGGCGGGCGGTGTCGATCTCCAGGTCGGCGAAGCGCTGCACCGGGGGCCGGACGGCTGTCGCCCGTCGGCACAGGCTGTGCACCCGGGCCGCCAGCTCGGGCACCGCGAACGGCTTGACCAGGTAGTCGTCGCCGCCGACGGCGAACCCCTCGACCCGGTCGGCGACCGTGTCGCGGGCGGTGAGGAACAGCACCGGGACGGTGTGCCCGGCGCGGCGCAGCGCGTGAACGAAGTCGACGGCGTCCCCGGAGGGGAGCATCCGGTCGAACACCGCGCAGTCGTACTCGGTGACGAACAGTGCCTCGTCGGCGGCCGGCAGATCGGCGACCTCGTCGACGGCCAGCCCCTCGCCGCGTAGTGCCGCGGCTACCGCGAACCGCAGGTCAGCATCGTCTTCGACCACCAGTACTCGCACGGCGGTCAGGATAGCCCGGTCCGCCGTCCCGCCTCGGGGCCGCCCTCATCAAATCCTCAGCTTCCCTCAGGAATCCTCCAGTGACGTGACGGCGGAATCGAACAGGAGGGAGCCGGGCAGTGCGGTGGTCGGTCCGAGGGATACGTGGGCGCGGCGGTGTGCGGCGCCGTGGGACGCCTCCGGGCGTGGGCCCCCATCGCGCCCCGGGGATCGGCCGGGCCCGGCCGGTGTCCTCGCTCCGGCTGCGGTGGGCCGCCGGGGTGCTGGCGCTGCTGACCGTCGCGGCCGCGGCGTCGGACGTGGGCGGCCTGGACCAGCGGGGAGCGGTCCAGCAGATCCGCAGGGCGGTCAACGCCGTGGGCCTCTCCCAGGCATCCGACGCCGTGGGCTTGAAGCGCTGGTTCAAGGAGGCCCGAGAACGCCGCGGGCACCGGGCCGGCCACGCGCACCACACCGGCCGGCGTGCGCCGGCCCGGACCGGAGGCGGGCCGCCCCCCGAACGACTACCGGAGTAGCCCTCGCGGGCGGGGAGCCCGCACCTGCTCGCTCCCGTCCGGGCGCTCGCCCCGACGACGGGCCTCACGGCCTCCCGGCAACTGGAGCAGAAGGAACCACACAGGGCCGCCTCCGCGCTCGACGCCACCGGCCCGCACGCCCGCGCCTGCGCGCCGCGAAACAGCTCTGACCAAAACCGACGGAGTACCCCCATGAAGCACCCGACCATCAAGCGCGGCAGCCTGATCCTGGCCCTGGCCGCACTCGGTGCGACGACACTCGCAGGCTGCCACCGCACCACAGAGGACGCGTCCGTGCAGCCCGCCGCCGCAGCACCAACGGTCGATCCCGCCGAGCAGAGCGCCCTGCAAACCTTCTACCAGCAGAAGCCGACCTGGACACCATGCGGCGAGCTGCAGTGCGCCACGCTGACCGTCCCCATGGACTACGCACACCCCGAGAACGGCCAGACCTTCACCCTGCCACTGGCCAGGAAAGCCGCGGCGGACCCCGCCCAGCGCATCGGATCCCTGGTCTTCGACCCCGGCGGCCCGGGCGAATCCGGGGTCGGCCAGCTGAAGGACGGCGCGCTCTCGTCCTTCAGCGAACGGACCCGCGCCCGCTTCGACATCGTCGGCTTCGACCCACGCGGCGTGGCCGGCAGCAAGCCGGCCATCGACTGCGGCCCCTCCGACGCCACCGACCAGGACCAGCCCGCCTCCGACGACACACCGACGAGCGTGTACCCGACGACCGATGCCGAACGCAACGCCGCGCTCGCGGACGCCGCCCGGCAGGTCGCCGCCTGCAAAGCCCACAGCGGGGCGATCCTGCCGCACGTCGGAACGCTGGACGCCGCCCGCGACCTGGACGTGCTACGCGCCGCCCTCGGCGACGACAAGCTCAGCTACCTCGGCTGGTCCTACGGGACCTACCTCGGCACCGTCTACGGCGAACTGTTCCCACACCGGGTACGCGCACTCGTCCTCGACGGAGCGATGGACCCCTCACTCACCTGGTCCGAACAGACCCTCCAACAGGGCAAAGCCTTCCAGAAGGCGGTGGACGACTACGCCCAGCAGTGCGCCACCGTCGCGCACGACGCCTGCCCCGCCACCACCCCCGACGGGATCCGCAAGGTGATCACCGACCTGTACGCACGGACCTCGAAACACCCGCTGCGCATCAAGGGCACCACCGAACGGCTCGACGAGAACCTGCTGCTCACCGCCGTCACCACGTCGATGTACACGCCCGAAGCCCAGTGGCCGGACCTGTCCGAGGCGCTCCGCGCCGCACACAACGGCGACGGAACGAAACTCGCCGAACTCGCCAGCCCCGGCATATCCACCCAGGACAACAACTCCGATGACAGCCCCGATGACAGCCCTGACGCCGGATCCGACCTGAGCGACACCGCCGAGCAGGCCCCCGACAACTCCTCCGTCGCCATCACCGCCGTCAACTGCCTCGACCAGCCGCACCCCAGCGACCCGCAGCCCTACTGGGACCTGATGGAGCGCGCGAACAAGGAGGCCGGCGCCATCGGCACCTCCACCGTCCTCGCCGAACTCACCTGCAAGGACTGGCCCGCCGGACAACAGCAGCCGCACCGCGTCCATGCCGACGGCCTGCCCCCGGTCCTGGTCGTCGGCACCACCGGCGACCCGGCCACGCTCTACCCGTGGGCGCAGAGCCTCGCCGCCCAACTACCCGGCGGCATGCTGCTCACCTACAACGGCCTGGGTCACACCGCCTACGGCCGCAGCAACGCCTGCGTCACCGACGCCGTGGACGCCTACCTCACCGACCTCAAACCGGTGCCGAGCGGAACGACCTGCTGATCCGAATCGGACCAACACGTTCCCGCACGCTGGATAGCACGCTGATCCGTCTCGACGCCGTGCCCCGAGCCCGTCCAGCCGGCTGGACCGGCGAGCGCGCCGACCACGGCGCGCAGCGCCCGGCAACGTTCGGAGGGCGGCCACCCCCCGAGGGGATGGCCGCCCTCCAGCGCATTGTGACGGTGGCAGCGGCACCGCGCCGACCACAGGTGCCAGCCTCGGCCGGGACGGCTTGGTGGGGCAACGCCTCCCCGCCCGGCGCGGGAAGTGAGCGCCGTTCCGGTTATGCACTGTCAGCACCGTGTCCTACGGCGACGGGCCAACTGCACAGAGCGCCGTCCTGGAAGGAAGGCCGATGGAGACGAACAAGCCGGGCGGGCCGATCTGCCGCCCGAGGTCGCGCAGCTGCGCCAACGTGCCACACGCCGCGTGGGTCGGATCGAGCTCGGCTCGTCATCAACTGTCACTCGGGCGGGTGGACACGCCCGCAGGGGGGCGTTGATCGTTGCCTGAGGGTGTGTGCCCGGGTAGCCCTGATGCTCGTGGTGGTCTGTCGCCGGCGCCTGGTCGGCCCCGCCCGTGACGAGAGGACGCCTTGGATGGGTATTTCGATCGCCGGGCGGCACATGAAGCTGTTCGACGCCGCGGAACGCAACGGCACGCTGGAGTGGGGTGACCTCCAGACCCTGGTCGACCGGAGGGTCCGGGACTGCAGCCTGGCGAGGGGCAGTGCGGAAATCCTGAAAGAGGGCTACGAGAAGGTGTTCTCGGAGTTGGTCAGCCGTGCCGGCGGCGCCAGCAGGCTGAACCGGCTGCAGTTCGTTGAGGCGATGCGCGATGTCACCAGCGATGGCAGCGGCATGAACGCGTTCGAGTCCTTGGCGAGGAACGTGTTCGATGCCGTGGACCGCAACGAAAACGGCCAGGTGCGCAAGGACGAGTTCGTGCGCTTCGTCAGGGACACCACCCCCGGAACCTCCGAGGACCAGGCGCTGTGTCTCTTCACCCAGCTCGACACCGACGGAAAGGGCGTCATCGACCACCAGGAGGCGATCAGCAGCGTGCGCGAGTTCCTCACCAGCCTCAACCCGAAGAGCATCGCGGGCGGCGTCTTCGTCTACCTCGGCGTGGATTAGCGACGGAGGCGGACAGGGCTGGGCCGGCCCCAGCAACTCCGCCTGCCGGTCAACTTCCTTGAGGCGCCCGTCAAGGTTCGGTGGGAGCGGTCATCAGCGGCCGGGCGCGGCGTCGTCCAGGGCGGCGACCAGGCGGGCGTGGACGTCGACGGCCGTCTCGCGGGTGACCGGGTCGGGGTCCTCCAGGTGCGCGGCGATCAGCTCGGCGGCCGCGGCGAGCACGGGTACCGGGATGGTGGCGGTGCGCAGGTGGAGCATCTGGGCGGCGGCCCGCTCACCGGGGGTGGCGGCCTGGTGGGCGGTGGGGATCAGGGAGTGCAGGCCGCGCGGCTGGGAGCTGGTCACTGGACTATTCTCCCGGGTCCGGCGCGGCCCTGGTGCCACGTCAGGTCCCGGCTGCGGCCCGGCCGGCGGCCACCGCCTCCGCCAGCGCTTCGGCGAGTGCCGGAAGGTCCCGCCCGATACTGTTCAGCACGGTGGTGGGCATCGCGGCCGCCAGCGCGGCGGCGACCAGGGCGGTCCGCTCACCCGGCGTCAGGGCGGGCCGGGGGGCGACCGTGCGGGCGCCGAGGATCACGTAGCCGTCCAGGCCGTCGCGCAGTTCCTCGCTCAGCTTGCCCTCGCGGCTGCTTCCCGGCCCGCGCAAGTGCCTTGAGGCACTGAACCTTCGTCCCCCCGGCGGCGGCCCGCGCGGCCGACCGGATCTGACCCGCGTTCAGGAGGCAGACCGTGACCTGGACCGCTGTGACGGGGGCGCCGCCGTCGGGGTGACTGCGGGGGCGTCGGCGACGCCGGTGTTGAGGCCGAACGCACCCAGGGGTGCCACGGTGTGGGCTGCGTCGCCGACCAGGAACACGCGGCCGACGGCTGAGGACACCCAGGCGACCGAAAGAAGCGGTGGGCAGGGCAGTGTGACGGTGAGTCGGCCAGATGGTGTAGGAATTCCATGCACGACGCACACCATCCGACACACCTCTGGGGGGATTCGCTCATGCGCGGATCGATTCGCACGGCACTCGCCGGCGCGGTGGGCAGCTGCCTGCTCGCCGTCCTGGCACCCACCGCCGCCTCCGCGGCCACCACCAGCACGACCACCCCCGCCCCGGTCGACTGCGCCACCCCGCCCGGTGGCCGGACGGACGCCGTCCGACTGGCCCCAGGCCAGACGCTCTACCCGGGCAAGAGCCTGACCAACGGCACCGAGAACCTCACCATGCAGGACGACGGCAACCTCGTGATGTACCTGCGCGACGCCGACGGCCACAACGGCCCCGCCATCTGGAACAGCGGCACCTGGGGCCACATCAACGCCGAAGCCCAGATGCAGCAGGACGGCAACCTGGTCATCTACACCAGCCCCGACATGGACTACCGCCCCATCTGGAACACCGGCACCTGGGGCCACCCCGGCTCCTGCGCGGTCCTCGGCGCCAATGGCGACTTCCAGGTGATGAGCCATCAGAAGAGCGGCACCGCGCTGGTCATCTGGCACACCGCCACCGGCCAGCCCAACCCCGGCGACACGGACCCGACGCGCCTGCAGGCCGGGGCCGCCATGGGCCCCGGTGACTGGCGCGCCTCCCGCACCACCTGGCTGGTCCTGCAGGGCGACGGCAACCTGGTCCTCTACCGCAAGAGCGACAACGCCCCGCTCTGGAACACCGGCACCTCGGGTCACAAGAACCCCGTGGCGACCATGAACGCGGACGGCAACCTGCGACTCGTCTGGGCCGACAACGGACCCGACTGGGGCATCACCGGCAGCACCAGCAGCAACACCTCGGGCAACCCGGGCGCCACCGCCGTGGTCCAGGACGACGGCAACTTCGTGATCTACCGCACTGACGGCAAGCCCGTCTGGCAGAGCGGCACCTGGGGCAAGGCCTGATCCAGGTGGTCCGGGTACGTGGCTGGTCGTGAGTGAAGTCCACGCCCGCAGCTCTACCAGCGGTGGAGCTGCGGGTATGGCGGATGACACCAGCATCAAGGTCTCCAAGGAGACCAGGAAACGGTTGCGGCTCCTGGCCGGTCAGCGCGGCACGACGACGCGTGACCTGGCCGGGCAGCTCGCCGCGGACACGCCGACCGAGGAGGAGCTGCGGGCCCGCGGTGAGAAGGCCCGCCGCTACCTGCGCGAGCAGATGGGCATTGAGGCCACTGAGGAGGCGATGGCCGCCTCCGCCCGGCTGCGCGCCGTGATCGTGGAGCGGGGCGCGGCCGCGTGGTCCCAGCCGTCCCGGACCACACTGCCCTGCTCGCGTTGGGAGCCGGCTATCCGGCGTTGTCCGGGTTCGTCGTGGACGCGGCCGAGGGCCGGGCGGCTGTCCACGTCCCGGCGCTGTGTCTGGCCGCGGCCGAGGCCGGTGTCGACCCGATCGACCCCGGCAAGATCAGCTGATCCGGGCCACGACCGGGATCGGGCAGCCGGTGAGAAACGCGAGACGGGACAGCGCCACCACAGCTTCTGGCTGCTTCCCGCTCGCGGGCTCGCGGGGCCGAGGCCGGGAGAAGACGACCCCGGCGGCCGCCTCTCCCGGACCCCGCGCCCGGCCGGTTGGTGCCTCTGTCAGGCCGTGGAGGCGCAGTCGCGGCAGATGGGCTGCCCGTTCTTGTCCTCTCCGGCGAGTTGGGCGCGGTGGTGGACCAGGAAGCAGGTCATACAGGTGAACTCGTCCTGTTGGAGTGGTACGACCCGCACGGTGAGTTCCTCGCCCGACAGGTCGGCGCCGGGGAGCTCGATGCCTTCGACGGCTTCGGTGTCAAGGTCGACCGCGGAGCCCGTTTTGTCGTCGTGCCGGCTCTTCAGTTCTTCGATGCTGTCGTCGTTGGAGTCGTCGCCGGTGTTGCGCGGGGCGTCGTAGTCGGTTGCCAAGGTGGTGCCTTCTCGTCAGCGGGCGGTCGGGGGAGAGGATCAGGGGCCAGCTTGCCCTGTCGGTGCGGTGTCGGCACTACGCGAGGTCCGCTCGGATAGGGCCTTTCAGCTTCGCGGGCTGCGGCCGACGCCGTCATCTGCGCAGCGCCTGGCCGGGGAGTGGGCGCATGGGCTGAACGGGTGGCCGCCGACGCCCGGCGTCGTGCGGCTGCCACCAGTCGACCGGACGTGGCGCCAGGATCTGGACGCAACCACTCGTCCCTTGAAGGAGCCGACGCCATGTTGGAGCGCACCCGAGGCAAGAACGCCACCGAGGTCACCTTCCTGCTGCCCGCCGATCACCCGCACGGGCAGGTGAGCGTCGTCGGGGACTTCAACGACTGGACGCCCGGCGCCCACCCGCTGGCTCCCCGCGAGGACGGCATGCGGTCGGTGAGTGTCACGATCCCGGCCGAGACGCGCGTTCGCTTCCGCTACCTCGCCGAGGACGGTCTCTGGTTCGACGAGCTGGAAGCGGACGGTCACGACGGGACCAACGGATACCTGCACACCTGACCGATTCTCCGGGGCGGCGCCCGCGAGGCCACCTACCGGGCCCACCAGACCACCGACATCGGCCACCGCCGCCTGGCCGATACCGCCGCGGAACCGCTCTACACGCCCTCGACCGCGCCGGCCTCCACGCGCTGACCGACGCCGACCCAACAACCGCGGCCCGGTCGGAGTCGGCGTACGTCGCATGGACCGTGGGGTGGTCAGTGCGGGAGCAGGGTCGCCTGGACGCCGGCCAGGACCGCTTCCAGGCCCTGTTCGAAGCCTTGGTCGAAGTCCTGGAACATCTCGCGGCCTGCGGTCACCGCGAGTGGGTAGGCGGCCAGGCGCTGTGCGCGGGCGTTCAGGTCGTACTCCTCGGTGTCGTCGAAGGGGCTGGGGCCCATGGCCTGCTCCTCCACCACGTGGCCGATGGTGTGGGTGCAGCCCGTGTACCAGGCGCGGGTGGCCGCGCCCAGGGTGAAGCCGGCCCGGGTGAGCGGCTGCAGGCCCGCCTCCAGGCTCGGCGCGTAGGGCGTGTCCGTGAAGCGGGCGCCGCTGTGGACGCGGGCGCCGTCGCGGTAGCACAGCAGCTGGGCGCGCAGAGTGCGCATCGTGAGGCGGTAAGTGCCAGTAGAGCGCGGGCGCCTTGGCGTCCAGCTCGGTGGCGATCGCGCGCAGTGTGAGGCCTCCCGGGCCGATCTCGTTGAGGAGCTTCAGTGCGGTGTCGGCGACCAGCTGCTGGTCGAGTTTCGGGGTTCGTTGCGAGGTCACGACTGACAGCTTAACGATGTTAAGTACAGGCTGAGCGGCAGCTGGCTTAACGACGTCAAGGAGCTTCCGTGCCCCTTCACACCGACCTGTCGGTCGACACCGAGGTGCTGATCGTCGGCGCCGGCCCCACCGGTCTCGCGCTCGCACTCGACCTGGCCCGAAGTGGCGTCGCCGCACGCCTGGCCGAGCGGGGCGGCGCGCTGTTCCCCGGCTCGCGCGGCAAGGGGCTCCAACCACGCACCCTGGAGGTGCTGGACGACTTCGGCGTGCTGGCCGAGATCCGCGCGGCGGCCGGCCACTACCCGGCGAACCTGTTCTGGAAGGATGACGAACCGCAGCGCACGAGCCGGATGTACGACGAGACGAACGAGCCCCGGAGGCCGAGCCCTACCCCGGCACACTGATGCTGCCGCAGTGGCGCACCCAGCAGGTACTCCACGAGCGGCCGCGCGAGCTGGCCGACGCCGTGGTCACCTTCGATGCCCCGCACTCCCAGAGCGCCCACGCCCGCTTCCTGGTGGAGGAGAAGAAGGCCCACCACATCGCCGTGATCAAAGGGAACCAGCCGCTGCTGCACCAGTACCTGAAACAGTTGCCATGGCGGGACGTTCCGCTGCTGGGCAAGGCCCGCGCCACCGCACACGGTCGCGACGAGATCCGCCGCATCAAGACCGCCACCGTCGCCCGCGGCCTCGCCTTCCCCCACTCCGCCCAGGCCGTGCAGATCGTGCACCGCGTGCGCGAGCACTGGGGCATCGAGATCAAGATCCACCGCGTCCGCGACACCACCTTCGCCGAGGACACCTCGCACGTGCGGACCGGGACCGCACCACGGGCGATGGCGACACTGCGCAACCCGGCCATCCGCGCCCTCCGCCTGACCGGCTGCGACAACATCGCCGCCGGCCCGCGCAAGCACGGTCGAGACGCCACCCGACCGCTGGCCACCCTCGGCACCACGTGATCAAACCGGACAGAACCCCTGAACGACGCCGCCCTGCCGCTTCAACACCCCGCAGATCACGTAGGCGCCACGAGTTGATGCGCGCTGGTCGTGGCGAAAGCGTTGGAATCAAGGCGTGGTGAGCAACGGTCGTGTCGGTAGATGTCGCGCAATCGGCGGCTCGCCCGCAGGTCCTGAACCGGTGGGCCTGCCGCACCCGACCGGAGCGGGCACAGGATGTCGGGTGCGGCAGGCTTGGTCCTTCCTAACGTCAGTGATCGAAAGGGAAGGAGGCCGGGGTTGCTGGATCGGCTGAACCAGGCCATGGAGCACATCGAGGGCCACCTCGATCAGCACATCGAGGTGGCCACGCTGGCTCGGATCACGGTTACGTCGGAGTACCACTTCCGGCGGCTGTTCTCGTCACTGGCGGGGATGCCGCTGTCGGAGTACATCCGACGTCGGCGGCTCACCGTCGCGGCGGCCGCAGTGCTGGCCGGGGAGCCGACCTTGCTGGAGATCGCGATCCGCTACGGCTACACCTCGGGGGAGGCCTTCGCCCGGGCGTTCCGTGCCGTGCACGGCGTCGGTCCCGGCGATGCCAGGCGTACCGGCGCGGCTCTGAACTCGCAGCCCCGGCTGTCCTTCCGCCTCACCGTCGAAGGGAACAGCACCATGCGGTACCGCATCGTGGAGAAGGAAGCATTCCGGGTCGTCGGCAAGAGGGCCCGCGTCCCGCTGATCTACCAGGGCATCAACCCGCACATCGCCGAGCATATCCAGAGCATCTCGCCGGAGACGATGCTGCGGATCGTCGGCTTCTCGGACCAGGACCCGGAGGGCGTGGTGTCGGCGACCGTGCGCCTGTCGGACGGCTTCGAGGAGGGCAGCGAACTCGACTACTACCACGCCGTGGTGAGTACTGCCGCCGATTTGCCCGAGGACCTCGACGTGCTGGACTGCCCGGCGGGCACCTGGGCCGTGTTCGAGAACACCGGGCCGTTCCCGCAGGCGCTGCAGCAGATGTGGGGTGACGTGGCCGCCCAGTGGATCCCGTCCAACCCGTACGAGTACCGTCCGGGGCCGGAGATCCTGCGCACCCGCCCGTCGCAGGACGACCCGACGCAGTCCGACGCGCAGCTGTGGATCCCGGTGACCCGCACCGCGGTCTGAGCCGGGCGCCAAGTGAACGTTCTGGGGGCGAGGCGCCCGTCCCTGGAACGTGCGGATCCTTGGCTCATAGGCCCAGTGGCACCGCCTCGGCGGGGCACTGCGTGGCGTGAATGCGGGGCCGCGGGTCCCGTTCGAACGCCGCTGAGGGAGGACGCACGCCAGACCAGCACAGGAGTGTGAGGCCCGGCGGTGACCGATTCAGACGCGATGGACCTGATCCACCTGGAGGACCCGGATGGCGACCACTGCATCGTGCGCATCACCGGCCGGTTCCAACCCGGTGTGCCGAACGAGCCTGCCTGTCGGACCGGTGATGACCTGGTGGTTCACGCCGTGGCGGCGGTGCTTTCCGGAGTAGTCGGCGCGGCCGTCGCCGACGCGGTCGCACTCGGCGGGGGTGCCGTCGACCAGCACGTACTGCGGGTTGGTGTTGCGGAGGGCCTGGGTCAGGCGGGGGCGTGGCGGGCGGGGAGGTGGGTGGCCCGGTGGACGTGGGCGTGGGTGGTGACGTCGCTGATGCGGAAGCTGGCGGCGATCTGGGTGAGGGTGTCGTGCTTGTGCAGGTAGACCGGCGCGACCGGGGCTCGCTGGGAGGGGCGGAGCTTGCACGGTCGGTCACGCTCCCGGGTGACGATGAGCATGGTGACCCACTCAACAAGCGCGTGCGGCGGGTCCAGTGCGGCAGGACAGATAGCCAACAAGGCTCCCTGAATGGTTGGTTGAGACGTGAGACATCTCGCTCAGCCGCCCGGGAACCTCGTTCGTTCTGCCCTCACAGCGACCGCCCGGCCGTCACCCGATCGGTGTCTGCCCCGAAGGAGCTCACTGACGCTCCCACCCGCACCATCGCCCGGCCGCCGCCGCGTCCCTTGGGCGGCGGCCGCCAGGCTCGCCCAGGCCCCGCTGCCGGTAGCCCCGCAGCGTCCGGCGGCCAACTGGTGCACGCGCCGCCCACGGTTGCGGGCTCGTGTGATCGGCCCAACCCTTCTCGAACGGCGGTGCCTGCCTCCTCGGGGTGGGCACCTGGACGTGTCAATCGAGGGCGTTGAGACCGTCGTAGACGCGTACGAGGGCGGTGAGGCCGACCCCCTGAGTGTCGAGGGTTCTGATGATCTCGGTGGGGCGTTGGCGTTCGAGGTGGAGGACGGGTTGGGGGTGGGGGAGGTCGGGCGGGGACGCCGGCTTGGTCGGCGCGGTCCCAGGTGGCTTCCCAGCCCGGGTGCCGCGGCCCTGACGCCGTAGGCGTACAGGTATGCGATGAAGTGACGCCGGTGCAGGTGGCCGCGGCGGCGGAGAGGTCGGAGTTTGTCGACTCTCGTGTCTTTCCGCGATCACTGTCGTGTCGTGTCAGCGAGTCCACCCGCGGAAGCATAAAGTCATATTCTGATCACAATGAGTGGTATGCGGCTTGGCGCCTTCGCCCACTGGTCTGGCGGGGCCGCTCCTGCGCGAGGCGGAGACGTCGGTGTTCAGACACGGGAGAGAGCGGGCTGGAACAAGCCGCGGCACGGGAGGCATGGGCGGCATGTTTCGATCGTGGCCTTGGGTGTGGGTGCGGGCCCGCAAGGCGGGAGTGGTCATGATGGCCGCCCTGGCCGTCCTGGCAGTCGTCCCGACCACAGTCCGGACCGCCACGGCCCAGCGCGCCCACGTTGCCGGTGTCAACGACAGCACGGTGCCGGTGATGGACACCGCCACCGCCACCGGCCTCACCGACCCCGGCGGCACCGTCACCACCGGCCCCAGGGACACCGGCGGCACCAGCAGTACCGGTCTCACATTCACGATCATCCCGGCCGGCCAACCCTCCCTGACCATTGCCAAGACCCACGCGGACACCTTCACCCAGGGCGAGGACGGCGTCTTCGTCATCACCGTGGGAGACGCGATCACGGCCGGTCCGACCAATGGCACCGCGGTCACCGTCCACGACACCCTCCCCGCAGGTCTTTGGGCCGACCGGATCACTGGGAGGGGATGGCACTGCTCCCGGTTCACCCTCACCTGTACCCGCAGTGACGTCCTGCCCGCCGGGCGCAGCTACCCGCCCGTGATCCTGAAGGTCGACGTCTCCTGTACCGCCCCTGCACGGGTCACCAACGCCGCTACCGTCACCGGAGGTGGTGACACCACCACCCACACGGCCACCGACACCACCTGGATCAAACACCACGAGCACCACGGCCACGACGGGCACGACGGGCACGACGGGCACGACGGGCATCATGACCACTGCGATCGCCATGACCACTGAGAGCAGTCATCCTGCGTGGGCGTAGTGGTGCGCTCTGGGGGCTGTCACCCGCGGGTTGGCGGCGTCCAGAGGGCCCCGGGGCGGCCAACCAGCTGGGCGGCTGGGAGCAAGGGTGGTCGGCCGGGCCAGCCGCCGTGGTCTTCGCCATGACTGACGACCTCGGCCGGCCCCGGACGTCTGGGTGGACCAGCGCGGGTGTATTCGGATCCGGATCCTCGTGGTAGGCCGCGCGGTTGGCTGGACTGCGGCGAACGACGGCGGGGGCATCCGGTCGCCCGGAGGCCACCCCCGCCGGGTGGTCACTGGTCAGTGGCCGGGCAGGAGCGGCACCATGCCCTCGGACTGCAGGGTGTCGTAGTCGGTGTGGCTGGCCCACAGCGCGACACCGTCGGCGTCGTACACGACCAGGTTGCCGTCCTGCTGCAGGACCAGGTAGGCGCCGGAGTGGCCCCAGGTACCGGTCGACCAGAGCGCCTGGTTGCCGCTGCCGTGGACGACGAGGTTGCCGTCGGTCTGCATGTCGGCCCAGGCACCGGGACGGCCCCAGGTGCCGCTGGCCCAGACCACGCGGTTCCAGGGCGTGCTGAACAGCACGAGGTTGCCGTCCGACTGCATGGTCAGCTGGCTGGGGATCGGAGCGGGGACGTTGCTGATCGAGTCCCCGGAGTGCAGCACGCCGCCCGCGCGCACCACGGTGCCGCGCTTCGGGGCGTCGGTGTTGGCGGTGCCGGTGGCCCAGAGCGGCCGGCCCTGGGTGTCGTAGAGAGCGAGGTTGAGGTCGTTCTGCACCACCAGGTGGGCGTTCGGGTGGCCCCACGTGCTCGCGCCCCACAGGGCGTTGTGGTTGGCGTCGTAGAGCACCACGTTGCCGTCGGGTTGCATGGTCGCGGTGGCCCCGGGGTGGCCCCAGGTGCCGGTGCTCCAGCGGACGTTGCCGGTGGCCTTGGAGTAGAGGACCAGGTTGCCGTCGGTCTGCATGACCAGCCGGGCGGCCGTGGAATTCACCGTGTCGCCGGGCTGCAGGGTGGTACCGGAGGCGACCGAGGTGCCCCAGGCGTCGACACCGCCGTAGTAGGTGCCGGTGGACCACAGGGCCTTGCCATCGGCGTTGTACGCGACCAGGTTGCCGTCCTGCTGCACGACCGTCCGTGCGCCGGGCTGCTGCCAGGTGCCGCTGGCCCAGAGCGGAGTGCCGCTGGCGTCGGAGAGGACGAAGTTGCCGTCGACCTGCATGGCAGCGGTGGCCCCCGGGTGGCCGGCGGTGCCGGAGGTCCACAGCACGTGGCCGGCCTCCTGGTCGGCCAGCACCAGGTCTCCGTCGGTACGCAGGGTCAGCGTGGTGCGGCCGTCGGCGGCGGCCACCATGTCACCGCCGTGCAGCACGGTGCCTGCGGTCAGCGCGTGCCCGGTGGTGTCGTACGCCGGGTCGTAGGTGCGGGAGGACCAGATCGGGTTGCCTTCGGCGTCGCCCAGCACCAGGTTGCAGTTGTCCTGGACGGTGAGCGTGACCCTCGGGTTGTTCGACTCGCTGGTCCCGGTGGACCAGATCACGTTGTTGCCGCTGTCGTGGACCTCGAGGGCACCGGTGGAGTCCACCAGGATCCGGCTGCCGGGATGGCCTGAGGTGCCACTCGACCAGATCACCTGACCGGTCTTCAACCTGGTCAGCACCGCGTCGCCGTCGGGCAACAGCTCGAAGCGCGCACAGGCCGAGTACAGCACGGTGCCGCTGAAGATCCAGCCTCCGTCCGCCGAGGCGGACGGGGAGGCCAGGTTGCCGAGCGCGACCGGAGCCGCGAACTGGGCGAGCCCGTTCACCGGTGCGGCGCCCGGGTACTCCTCGAACGCGCTTCCCCCGTAGCCGGTCGGAACGACCAACTCGGGGTAGCCGTCGCCGTAGAGGTCCCCCGGCGACGCGTAACCGGCCAAGGTGTAGCCGTTGTTGTTGCCGGAGGTGTTGGTACCGACGGGCAGCACGGCCGTGGTGGCCGGCAGCGGTCCCGGGGTCGCCGAATTCGGGTCGACGATGCCCCAGCGCTGGTCCGCGGCACCGGTGCAGGTGCTCAGGGAGAGCGTGTACGCGTCGTCTGGCGTGGCGTCATCGGCCGTCAGGCACTGCCCCGTCGAGGTGGCCAGCGCGCCGCCCGGACCGGCGGTCCACCTCTGCGAGACCCCGCCGTCGCAGCCTGACAGCTGGACGAGGGCGGCACCAGGCGCAGCCATGCACAGGCCGCCGGCGTGCACGCCGCCGTCGGAGCCGAGCAGGAACTGCTCGGGCGACGACCCGCAGGATGCGTCGGCCAGCGAGCCGAGGTAGACCGTCAGGCAGAGCTTTTCACCACTGTCGGACTTGGCAGCGCTCTGCAGTGCGTTCACGACCGGGGCGGCGAGCTGCTTGACGGCGGTGCCGTCGGCGTTGAATGCCAGCGGGTAGCTGGCGATCGCGCCCGTGACGGGCTCGCGGGCCCACAGGGTGGGCGTGCCGGCCACCGAGCCAGGGGCCATCAGCGTGGTCGCGGACCAGTCGCCGGTGCCCAACGGAACAGGGTCGCCGAGCAGCGAGCCGGCCTTGCCCGGGTAGTACCAGAGCCTGCCGTTCTCCACCGTGACGACGTCCGGCAGACCGTCGCCGTTGTCCACGCCGTTGGTGGCCAGCACCTGGGTGGTGGAGTTCCAGGTCGGGTCGTAGCCGGCGCAGTCGGCACCAGTGGCGCAGCCGGCCGGCTTGGTGACCTTGACGGCCTTGTCCGGGTGCGTGAAGCGACCGGGCGTACCACCGGAGTCGGCATCGTTCGGGTACGCGTACAGGGTGTGCGTGACGGGACTGAAGACATACAGGCCGTCGGTCTTCGTGCCGGTCAGACTGCCCCGGTCGCTGACCTGGTACTGCGCCCAGCTACGCCCCTCAGGGCTCTGCCCGGCGGTGGACGCGGTGTACGGCGCGCCATGGGGCGGCAGCACGACCAGGTTGTTGCCCTGCGCGTTCACCAGGTCCGGCGAGCCGTCGCCGTCCACGTCGCCGGCGACGCCGGTACCCGACGCGGCGGGTTTGGCCTCCGCGAACGCCGGTGCGGCGCATGGCCCGGCCACCAGCATGGCGACCGCGGCCGCCGCCGCGAGCCTTCGGTTCAGGCCGCCGAGGCGGCGCGGGGCGCGCATGCGCTCCCTCATGTTGGGTTCCTCCCCGAGGAATACCGCCGCCCGATGGGCTGGCGCAGAAGTCTGCGGCTGACTCTTGCCCGTGCTGGGCGCAAATGGTGAAGATCCAGCCAGCACGGAGACTATCGGTCATGTGTTCGACGCGGCAACGGGGTTCCGGCTCGCACGCCCGCACCGGTCCGTCCACCTGCCCGCACTGGCCCGGGTGGTGCCCGCTCACCCGCCTGCGGCGGCAGGCAACGGGCGTCGGTCGAGGCGTCAGGCGCCGCGGCGGGACGCAGCACCGTCGAGCGGCTGACGCGCGACCTGGGCATCCTCGGTGCCGTCCACGGCAAGCGCCCGGGCAGGGGCCGGCCTTTCGACCCTCATCGTCGCAGCACTAGGCGTGACTCGATCTGCGCGACGGGCTGCTACTTGACGCACGCCAGCACCGGGGATCGCCTCTAGTCTGATGCCGGGTCAGAGGTGCGAGGGGAGCTCATCACGCATGGCCGTCGAGAGCGAGAACGTCCAGAGACTGCAGGAATGGCTCGCCGTTGGCGGCCCCGCGCAGTCCGTGAATGCGGCCGCCGAAGTGCTGGCAGAGAAGCTTGCCGTGGTGGCGTTCGATGGAGAGCGGGGGTGGCCCGAGCGAAGCGATCGGGTCGATGCCTACCGAGATGTCCTGCGGGCTCGATTCGCCGACGACTCCGGCAGTGAGTACCAATTCGTCGAGCTCACCTCCCTGGAAGCCGACCCCGGCATTCTCGTCGACTGGTTCCTGCCCATCGTCCTTGGATGGGAAGTGCGGGACCCGCTCGAGGCGGCTGACTCCATCGGGAGCGATGGGACTGACCCGGGGCTCTACAACCCGAACTGTGATGGAACCCCGGGCACCGAGTACTACCGCTTCGACGACGACACCCAGGAGTACCTGTACGCCGCGACTCCCGACAGCCAGGAGTGGGCGACCTACGAACAACGCCGCTACGCCGAACCGGCCCGGCATGACGACTACGGCCTCGACTACCGCTACGACCGCAAAGACGGCGCTCACCAGTGGTACGACGTGGCCACCGCAACCTGGCAGGACCAGACCTGGGCCGACGCCTTCACGGCCCAGGGCGGTGCACCGGGCGCGGGGGCCTCCGTGGACGACCCCGCATTTGCGTGGGACGACGAGTGGGGCATGTTCTACCGTGCCGCCCCCGGCGGCGGACACGAGTTCGCCGACGCCCTCACCCCGGGCGATGAAGCCAGCGGCTGCAGCGGAACATGGCTCAATCGTGACCAGGCCCTGGCACGCCGGGCCGAGGAAGCCCCGCCAGAACCCCGCGGCCAGGACCGCGAATCGCTGAAGACCGAGATGCGTTCGGTCGCCGCAGCCATTCTCGACGACGATCCGAGCCTCAAGAAGAATCTCACCAAAGAGGACATAGAAGAGATCATCGCGACCATGGCAGCCGAGCTGACCGACGAATAGCAGACAGGAGAGGTAAAAAGTGTCCAGCCCGTCGGGATCACCGAGCAACTCCAACGCGGCGGCGCCTGCCTATGCCGGACGACTCCGGGCACGTTTGCAGGCTGCCGGGAACGCCGCCGTTGCAGGGACCGCACGGACCCCCGTGCTCCGGGCACATCCGGACGGCCCGGGGAGAGAGGGTGACTGCGGCTATTTCGTGCGCAGGCGCCGGTGGCAGGTCGACAACCCCGTGAACGGCGGAGGCGTCATCATTCAGCATGTGACCCGGCAATTCACTGTGGAGCGGTACAACGCCGGCATCTGGGTCGCCCTGAACAACGCTCAGATCGACGGCTACGTCAGAGATCCCCGCTCCCTTCCCCACGCCACGGAAGTCCAGTACTGGGAGGCCTGGATCGTCCGCAGCGACGGAGGGGTCGTGCACGGCACGGACGAGTTCACCTTGTGTTCCATCATCCCCGGCGACTCGACCACCGCACCGAACAGCACCAGGGGGACCTACAGCATCACGGGTGATGCCTGGTACATCCCCGCCACCAACTACACCAGCGCCCCCTCCACCAGTGCCTCGGACACCTATCTTCGCGGTCTCGGCTTCGCCACCCTGCCGAACCACCCGGCCGGCGTTCTCCTGGCCACAAGGAACGACCCCAACGTCACCTCAGCCTTCCGAGTCACGCACACCGTGACAGTGACCTGGGACAGCACACAGGCGGACAGGACCTCCCGAGTGACGTGAGAAGCGCGAGGCATCCGCCCGCACCGCCCGCGTGTCACCTGTGCTCGGGCGCTGCGGGAGTTTTCGTCTGCCGCCAGGACCCGGTTCGCCGGGTCTGGATAGCGATCGAGTAGTCGGCAGCAGGGGCCGGGTTGGTCATCCGTGGGGGCGTCCTCCCAAGCTCGTCGACGTTTGCCCGGAGAAAGGACAAAAGCGGCCTGCTGGTGGGGAGGTTCGCATGGCGTGCGTCGGGGTCTCCGACCACTCCGTGGAGGCCGGCTCCCGAGCTGACGGCCTGTCTTTGGGAAGCGGCGCAGGCGTCGTGGCGCGGGCGAGTGCTCGGGCAGTGGTGCGATGGGAGTGCGACCCGCGAAGCGAGACCAACTCGCTCGATCGGGCCAAGGTTCACCACGGTCTAGGAGGCGAGCGCGCGTGAGGGGGCGGTCAGCGTGGCCGCAGCCCGTCGAAGAGCACCGCGAAGATCCGTTCCCGGGCGGCCGCGTCGTCCCCGAGGTGCTCCATCGTCGTGGTCGCACCGATCAGCAGGGCGACGAGCTCCGGCGGGCCCAGCTCCGGGCGGACCGCCCCGGCGCGCTGCGCTCCGGCCAGGAGTTCGGTGAGCTGTGCCCGGATCGCCGCGCTGGCGTCTCGCAGGGTCGCGTGCGCGTCGACGCCGGCGGCGGCGAGTGCCTGGGCGAACTCGTTCTTGCCCGCGGACTGCTCGACCACCAGGCGGAAACAGTCGAAGAACGCCTCGGCGGGCGCGGACTCGCCGGGCAACTGCGCGGCCAGGGTGGCGATCGTCTCGAGCTTGCGCACCATCACGGCTTCGAGCAGTGCCTCCTTGGTCGGGAAGTGCCGGAACAGCGTGCCGACCCCGACCCCGGCGGCCCGGGCGATCTCCTCGGTCGGCACGCCGACGCCGCGGGTGGCGAACACCTGCGTGGCGGTGTCCAGCAGCCTGGCCCGGTTGCGGGCCGCGTCCGCCCGCAGCGGGCGTTCCTGGGTGCCGCTCATCGCTCCCACCCTTTCCTGTCGGTGGCGAAGCCACACTGGACAAACGGAGTAGCTAGTCCGTATCGTCGAAAGCGGATTCGCTAGTCCGATTCTAGCGACGGATCCCGCTGGGGGTTGATCATGTCCGAAACGCTGTCACCTCGTGAGGTCTTCACGAAGCTGCTCGACGGTATCGGTGGGGGGCGGTTCGCGGAGCTCGCGGACCTCTACGCCGAGGACGCCGTGGTGGAGATCGTGTTCGCGCCGGTCGGACCGCGCCGGTTCGAGGGGCGGTCCGTGATCAGGGAGCGGTTCATGGAACTCGCCACGAGCGTCCCCGTGGAGCTGACCCCGGTGAACGTGGTGATCCGGGAGACCGACGACCCGGAGGTGATCATCAACGAGTGGAACCACCAGGTGCGTCACCGGGCGACCGGGCGGACCTACACGGCCGCCAACATCCAGGTGCTGCGTGTCCGCGACGGCCTGATCGTCAGCAGTCGGGACTACCACGACCATCTGGCCCTTGCCGTAGCCGGCGGCAACCTGCCGCAGCTGGTGGAGGCACTGGACGGCAACTGACGCAGGTCGTCAGCGGCCGCGTTGGCGCAGGCGTCGCCGGGCCCCCGGCCTACCGCTGACTCGCCCGTCTGCCCGCCCGGCCAGGCAGCCCGCCGGGATCGCACCCACCGGCCGAGCCGCTCGCCCTCGAACGCGGTCTCCAGCGGCAGCTGTGCCCAGGCGCGGTGGTGGTCGGCGTGGCGTCATCGTGATGCGGTTCTCCGCCACGTAGATGACGTTCGAGCAGCTCTCTGAACTGCAACTTCTCACCCGGTGGCGACGGTCTGAACGGGGCCCACGCTCGATTGGGTGATGTTGGCGTAGGAGTGTCGTGTGGGCGGCCTCTGTGATGGGCGGCTAGCTAGCTTGGTTGTCCCGGGGCCTCTCCGGCTTCGCCCCGACAGGCAGAAGGATGGCGGAATGCGTATCTCTCGTCGTGGCTTCATCGGTGCGGCCGGTGTTGCGGTCGGCTCGCCGTTGGCCGCCTGGTCGTCTGCCACGCCAGCCAGTGGGTGGTCGGCTGGTTCAGCTGACGTGATCATCGTGGGTGGCGGGTACTCAGGAATGGCGGCCGCGCACCAACTTGTGGGAGCGGGCAAATCCGTCATCGTGCTCGAAGCGCGCGAACGAGTCGGGGGGCGGGCGTTCACCCAGCGGGTCCCGGGTGGTGGGTGGGTGGACAACGGGGCGCAGTGGATCGGCCCGGCGCAGACGCGCATCCTTGCCCTTGCCAGGGAGTTCGACGTGGAGACGTTCCCGACCTACCAAACCGGCAAGAGCATCCTGGAGTATCAGGGCAACCGCGTAGAGTTCAGCGGTCTGGCCCTGGAAGAGTTGTTGAAGGTCCCGATCCCGCCGGAAGATCTGGCAGAGTTCGCTCTCGCCGTGGACAAGTTCTCCGGACTTGCCGAAACGGTGCCGCCCGCGGCTCCGTGGAACGCTCCGAACGCTGCCGGATGGGACTCCCAGACAGTTGCGACGTGGATGAACGCCAATATGAAGAGCGCTGGCGCACGGTTCCTGTTCACCACTGCCGTGAAGGCCTACTTCTCGGTCGAGCCCGCCGACTTCTCATTCCTGCATTTCCTCTTCTACGTAGCGGCAGCTGGAGGATTCGAGACCCTCGAAGAGAGTTCGCTGGCCTGGCGCTTCGACGGGGGCGTACAACAGATCCCCGACGCGATCGCCGCCGGGCTGGGTGACGCCGTCAAGCTCCGTTCCCCCGTCAGGCGCATCGACCAAACCGGTCGCAAGGTCGTCGTCACCACCGATGACCGCCGGTACGAGGGGTCCCGGGTGATCGTCGCAATGGCCCCGCCGATGGCGGCCCGCATCGACTACCATCCGATCCTGCCGGCCAGCCGTGATCAGTACACCCAACACCTGGCCATGGGCTCCACCATCAAGGCCCATGCTGTCTACCGGACCCCCTTCTGGCGGGAACAGGGACTGAACGGGCAGATCCTGACCCAGAGTCCGGTCAATGTGACGTACGACAACTCGCCACCTGGCGGAGGCCCGGGCATCCTGGTTGCCTTTTTCGAGGGCAACCCGGCGCGCGAATGGGCGGACCGGCCCGAAGCTGCCGTCAAGGCGGAGATCCTCCGCACGCTGGTCAATTACTTCGGACCGCGAGCAGCCCACCCCAAGTACTACTACCAGGTCGTGTGGGCGAATGAGGAGTGGTCGAGGGGATGCTACTGCGGAATGCCGGCCACAGGGACATGGACCGAGTACAGAGATGCTCTCCGTACACCAGTAGGACGAGTCCACTGGGCCGGCACCGAGACCTCCACGGAATGGGCTCAGTACATGGAGGGTGCCGTAGCATCAGGACAGCGAGCTGCAAGCGAAGTCCAGGCGGAGCTGTGAAGCCATGCTGCCTTTGATAGAGAGGCTACCTACCTTTGACGCTGTAGCTGCAGCGAGAAAGTAGTTGATCTCTCGTGTGATGGTCCGCATGCGAGTGCCACTGGTTGTTCGTCATCGCGGTGTCAGTCGCTGTGCCGTAGTTCATTCTTCGCGGGTCGCCCGGACCCCGCGCCCACCAGCATCGTGCTGGATCGGATCGCCCCGGTGACCGGCGAGGCCGCCCTGACCGACGCGGTGTCCTCCAACGACGCGCGGATGCGAGTGGTCCGGCAACTCACGCTCGACATGGTCCACCAGTTCGCGGTGGCCTCCCTCAAGACCCTGTAGCGGCGCACGGCTCCTCGCACGGCACGCCGAGACCGTCACCGGCCGACCCGCCCCGCACCGACGCCGCCGTCCCGGCTCACCCAGGCCGGGACGGCGGCGGGCCACCTGTTCTGCGTCTGCGCGAAGCGCGCGTCCTGGGTGCCCGGCAGGGTGCGGGCCGCCCTCGCGGTGCGCGGGGGCGGCCCGGAGCCGTGGGCGGTGCCCGTCACACCGGCGGCGTGCCGTACTTCGCGGAGAGGTCCTGCGAGATCCAGTTGGCGCCGATGCCGGACAGGTAGGTCTCGTTGAGGTGGTTGTCGGCGGCGTTGACGGTGTAGACGCTGGTCCAGGTCAGGCCGCCGGCGGTGTCGTAGTGGACCAGCGCCGACGGCGCCTGGCACTTCAGGCGGCCGGGATTCCGGATCGGCGCACCTGCCGGCTCGCGGCCCGGATACTCCCCGGGCGGCATGGGTGCGGGCCATGGTTGTTGTTGCCAGTGGGACGGGCTACCGGACTAGGGTGTGTTGCGAAAGTGCTGGTCACAGCCACTCGTTGATGGCTGCGACCAGCACGGTGGCCTCGTAGCGCACAGCCAACTTGTCGTATCTCGTGGCCACCGCGCGGTACCGTTTCAGCCGATTGATCCCGCACTCCACCGCGTGGCGCTCCTTGTAGTCCTCCTTGTCGAACTTCGGCGGCCGACCGCCCCGAGGGCCGAGCTTCTTGCGGTTGCGAACCTGGTCGGCCTTCTCCGGGATGGTGCACTCGATCCTGCGTCTGCGCAGGTAGGAGCGGTTCGCACGGGAGCCGTAGGCTTTGTCGGCGCGGACCTTGGCCGGTTTGGTGCGCGGACGTCCGGGACCTGTGCGGGGGACGCGGATGCGTTCGAGGACGGGCTGGAACTGCGGGCTGTCGTGCCGGTGGCCGGCTGTGATCAGCAGTGACAGCGGCTTCTGCCCCTGCTCGGTCGCAAGGTGGATCTTCGTGGTCAGGCCACCGCGGGACCGTCCGAGCCCGTGGTCGTCGGGCTCGGTGTCGATTCCGCCGGGCGGCTCGCGCTGCAGAGCCCTTTTTTACGCGCGCCGGCGGCGTGCTGGTGGGCGCGGCAGACGGTCGAGTCCACGCTCACATCCCAGGTGATAAGACCCTGCGCGTCGGCCTGGACCTGCAGTTGCTCCATGATCTGCTTCCAAGTGCCGTCGCGCTGCCATCGGCGGAACAGGTCGTAGATCCGGTCCCACGGGCCGTAGCGCTCAGGGATGTCCCGCCACGGCGTACCCACCCGGGTCCGCCACCGTATCCCGTCGATCAGCTGCCGACGCGTCCACGTCCGCGGCCTTCCCGACTTCTTCCCCACCGGCAGCAACGGCTCCAGCCGAGCCCACTGCCGATCTGTCAGATCCCCTCGCGCCACACCGTGATCATCGCAACTCAAGATCTACTTTCGCAACACACCCTAATCGCAGTGCACCGGGCTTCAGCCCGGTGGTGATGCGATTCTGAGCTCTGCTCTGCCCTGTGCGGTGGGTACCGTCCCGCGCTGTGGACGGTGCCCACCGCAGACCATCAGGCCGGGCGGTTCTGCTGCTCGATGTACTGCCGGACCATCGACAGTGGTGCGCCGCCGACCGATCCGGTGAAGTACGAACCGGACCAGAGGCGCTGTGCGTGCCAGTAGTGCTTGACCAGCTCGGGGTACTCCTGGCGCATCCGGCGTGAGCTGACGCCTTTGAGGCTGTTGACCAGCTTGGATGGGGCGACCTTCGGTGGGAAGTTCACCAGCGGGTGGACGTGGTTGTTCTCACCGTTGAACTCGACCAACTCCACCTCGAAGTCAGCGTAGGCGCTGCGTATGATCTCTTCGAGTCGGGTCAGGTGCCGGTCGGCGAACACCTTGTGACGGTACTTCGTCACGAAAACCAGATGCGCGTGCAGGACGAAAGCGCGGTGCCGGCCAGTGCGGACGTTCTGGTACTCAGCCATGAACCAACATGTATGTTGATCACCGTGCAGCTCGGGTACAGCTTTCGCGTGTACCCGAACGGGCCTCAGTCGGGCAGACGGCCGTATTCGCTGAAGCCCAGCGACCGGTAGAGGTGCAGGGCATTGCTGTTGTCGCCACGGGCGTCCAGGGTAAGGACCTCGATTCCCGCCCGCCCGGCGTCAGCGATCAAGCCGGCGGTGAGTGCCCGACCGATGCCACGCCCACGGGCAGCGGCATCCATCGCGATCTTGGTCCAATGCCCCACCTACAGGCACCCCGGCCGGGAGACTCATCGGCAGCGGCCGTTCCTCCGTGCTTCGTGACTCGACATCTCGAAGCGTGAAGAACGGCCGCGTCACGTGCGCCCAAATCCCGGAGATCTCAGCTGGTCGAGTGACCAGCAACGTCAAACGTCAAGCTCAGGGATGACCAGCCAAGTTGGTTAGAGGCCGCTGTGCTGTGCGATGCCTGCTCGGACGACTCCCGATGGTCCTGCTGTGATGTCCACTGGGTATCGCAGCAGGATTGGACGGATCTCGAGTTGATGGCGCACCTTTGATGTCATGCGGATCTCAGGAGCAGTCGCTCTCGTCACGGGTGCCAATCGTGGTCTCGGTGCCAGTTTCACCCAGGCCTTGCTCGCTCGCGGCGCGGCAACCGTGTACGCGGCCGCGCGGGACGCGAGCATGGTTTCGGTCACCGACCCTCGGGTCAAGCCGATCGATCTCGACATCACCGACCGAGCTGCGGTCGCGGCAGCCGAGCAACGGTGTGGCGATGTCGACCTGCTGGTCAACAACGCAGGCGCGATGCTGCTGGGCCCGCTGATCACCGCACCGGACACCGGGGCCGCCCGTACCGAGATGGAAGTCAACTACTTCGGCACCCTCGAGATGTGCCGTGCCTTCGCACCGGTGCTGGCCCGCAACGGCGGCGGCGCACTGGTCAACATGCTGTCGGTGGTCAGTTGGTACACGGTGCCGTTCAACGCCTCCTACTGCGCGTCGAAGTCCGCCGAATGGGCGCTGACCAACGCGGCCCGGGTGGAACTACACGGTCAGGGCACGCACGTGGTCGGCGTGCACGCGGGGTTCATCGACACGGACATGGCCGCTGACGTGTCCGAAGCGAAGATCGCCCCCGAGGACGTCGTCGCGCAGGCGCTCGACGCCGTCGAGAACAACGTGACAGAGGTGATCACGGACGAGTGGACTCGACACGTGAAGTCAACCTTGCCGGTGGACCAGGAAGAGCTCTACCCGGACCTGCGCCGCGCCTGGGCAGCCGGAGCGTCCCCGTGGGGGCGGGACTGACCCAGGGGAGCGCGGGCGCGTCCGCTGGCGCCAGCTCACCGCCTCCCTGGTCCCCGTGAAGCCGCCGAGAGTCTCGGAGACAGCCCTGCGGCACCCGCCGCCGTCGCCTGTCCCCGGCCCCGTTCAAGGTCCTGTCCCAGACCCTGCCCGTCCCCCTCGCCCGCCGGCCACACCCGGTGTGTCCCACCGGCGCTGGCGCACGGTCGCCTTCGACGGCTGCTCCTCGATCAAGACACCCGACAGCGACCGCGCCCGAACCCGGCCGGACCTGGTGCTCATCAACCGCGGCTTCGACGCCAATGCCTTCCTCACCGACCTGGCCGCGACCTGCGCCCAGTTCCTGGCAAGGCGCAAGTCCACCCGCCGTCCCGCCCCCCCCTGCGCGTCCAGGCGGACGACACCTGTCTCGCCCGCCTGGGCCGGCTCACCGTCCGCGTCATCGAGGCCGACCTCGCCGTGCGCCTGGCCGAGGGCACCACCGTGAGCGGCCGCTACCGCCTGGCCACCACCCCCCCCTCGACCCCGCGACCGACCCCGCTGAGCGCCTGACCAGGCTCTACGCGGAACGACCGGAGATCGAACCGTAGGGACTCCCCGCCGGGCCTGTGGAGGGTTTCACTGTCCGTCGCCGTCGCGCGGATGCTGTGCGGGCACGACGAGCAGCCCGCGCAGTGTCCGTTCTCACCGAAACCAGTCGCGGTCTCATCCAACCCAGTCGATGCAGTCCGGGCTGGCCAGCTGTCACCCGCCCGCGCCGACCTCGCCATTTACGTGCTCGGGAGCAGGGGGCTGCCTGCCATGAGGCCGCCGTCGACGACGAGGGTGTGCCCGGTGACGTAGCCCGCCTTGTCGGAGCCCAGGTACTGGACGGCCTCGGCGATCTCCTCCGGGGTACCCGCCCGGTGCATGGGCAGCACCGAATCGACCGCGGCACGTACCGTGTCGTCGCCGGTGAACCGGTCGTACATGGCGGTCCGGGTGAAGCCGGGCGCGACCGCGTTGACCCGGATACCGTGAGCGGCGCCCTCGAGTGCGGCCGCCTTGGTGATGCCGACGACGGCGTGCTTGCTCCCGACGTACAAGGCCGCCCCGGGGTAGCCCATCAAGCCGAAGACGGAGCTGACGTTGACGATGCTGCCGCTGCCCTGTTCCCTCATGACCCGGAACTCGTGCTTGAGACAGAGCAGCGTTCCCTTGACGTTGGTGTCGAAGATGGCCTGGTAGGCCTGGTCGGTCACCTCGGTGACGGGTACGGGTGTTCCCTCGGTGCCGGCGTTGTTGAAGGCGACATCGATCCGCCCGAACCGCGCGACCGCGCGGTCGACGAGGTCCTTCACATCGGCGTCGAGGCGGACGTCGGCCCGCACGAACTCGGCCGGGGCGCCGAGGTCGGAGAGTTCCCTGGCGAGTTGCTCGCCCACGTCCTCGTGGCGGCCGGAGACCACGAGGTTCGCGCCTTGACGGGCGTAGGCGAGGGCGGTGGCGCGGCCGATGCCGGTGAGCGCGCCCGTGATGAGGACGACGGGAACAGACACGTCGAGGGTCCTTCCTACAACCACCCGGGTGAACGATGGGCAAGTGGTTCGGAACCCCACGACACCGGGTTCCTCTTCGGGCTGGGGCGTATCCGTCGGCACGCCCACCAGGAAGGTGTCTCAGCCGGGCGACAGCCGCATCGGACCCGACCGCCGCGTCCGTCGAACGGCGGCACCCGACGACCCGTATGGCCCAGGGACGGTGGTCGGGGCGGCGTCTTCACCGTGGCCTCCGCCTCGCCCGGCTTGGACGCGGTCACCACGGGCCCTGCCGGCGTGCTGACCTCGCCGACTGGACCTATGGTGCCCGTGACGCAGCGAACTCGGCCGCGCAGCACGCCAATGCGGCGGCGGACGCGGCGGACGCGGCGCAGCGGTGGGCGGCGGGTTCGGCGGACGCGGCGGCGCAGGCCACGCGGGCGGCGGATGCGGCCAAGCAGGCCGCGGACACCGCGGAGTCCTCGGTGGCCACCGCGAAGAAGGTCTTCGAGGTGGCTCGGCAGAGCGAGGCGGAGGACCTCAACCCCCGTACCGCGGGGGCGATCGAGCGCGCGAACACCGCCAGGGCCCAGACCGACCGGCTCACCGCTGCGGCGGCAGCGGACCTGGGCCAGGCTCGTGGCTTGGACACCACCGCGGCCTCGCTCGCCGCTGAGGCCGACCGGCCGGGTGCCGACGTCAAGGCGGTGGCGGTCAAGGGCCGGCAGTTGGCCATCGCGGCGATGAAGGATCGTAGTCCGTTCGCGCAGCAGGCAGCGGCCCGGGCACTGTCGGGCACTGACCTCGACGTGCTGGACTACCTGCGCACGGGCTGGGGCGAGGCAGAGCGGCGGGACGTGCGCCAGCAGGTCTTCGACCTGACCACGCAGAGCCCTTACGAGGCGGTGCGCACGGGTGCGGCGAACGCGTTGAAGGGCAGCGACCAGCAGGTCGCGGACTTCGCCGGCGCCGGCCAGTACCAGGCGGCGCTCTCGGATCTGCAGGTGAAGGTCTCGCAGGTCAACAACACCGGTGGCCCCGGTGTGAAGGAGGCCTCCAGGGCCGCCCTGGCCAGCAACGACCCCAAGGCCATGGCGGCTTTCCTGGTCTCGGGTCAGTACGGCGCGCTGGTCGATGACGACCGCGTCACCGCCTCCAAGCTGGTCAACACCGGTGGTCCGGAGGTCCAGGCCGCCGCCAAGGTGGCGCTGGCCGGACCGGCCGACGAATTGCACGAGTTCGTCCAGGTCGGCCAGTACATGGCCGATCGCAAGGACCAGCTCACCGCCACCCACACCGCCCAGATGCAGCGGCTGATCGCCGACACCTCCGGTGTCGCGGCCACCGCGCGGCAGAAGAGCTGGACCGCGGCCAAGTCGACCGCGGACGCCAACAAGGCCGCCGACGAGGCCAACCGGGCCGCCCGCCGCGGCTGACGACTCCGCCCGCCAAGCCCAGGGTTACGCCCGTGACGCGGGCACCGCAGCGAGCAGCGCGGGGGCTTCCGCCACCCGCGCCGCCAAGTCCGCCACCACTGCCCGCACAGCGGCCGAACGCGCCAACAACGACGCCGGCGCCGCCGCCGAGTCCGCCGCCGAGGCTGCCTTCTCCGCCAGGTACGCGCGCAGCTCGGCCCGCTCGGCGGACGCGGCGGCCGACGACGCCCGCGCGTCGGCCTTGGCGGCGGGTAAGAGCGCGGAGGAGGCCAACACCATGGCTTCCCAGGCCTGGCAGATCACCCTGGACAAGCGTCAGGCGGAGGAAGCCGAGGCCCGCCGGCAGGCCGAGGAGGCCCGCAAGGCCGAGGAGGCCGCCAAGGCCGAGGCCGAGAAGCAGGCCAAGGCGAAGCAGCCCAAGGTCTGCACCATCCCCATGAACCGGGACATCAACGGCCTGATGCCGTGCCTCCTCAGCGCCAAGGGCGACGTCGTCATCCAGAACCCTGAGATCATCAAGCCGCTGGTCCCGGTCGTCTGGTCGCTGATGGGCATCGACGACCTGGTCGAATGCACCCAGAACCCCACTTTCGGCAAGTGCGCTTCCTTCGCCATGACCGTCCTGCCCACCGGCAGGTTGAAGGCGGTGGAGGCACTCGGGGAGGGGGTCCGAGGGGCTGTTGCGGCGTCGCGGCTGGGCCGAGTCGGCAAACTGCGGGACACCATGCTGCTGGAGGGGAAGCCGCTCGGCACCGAGGACAGCAAGGGCGTGTGGATGGTGACGCCCGAGGACATCCAGGGCATGGCGAAGAAGCTTCGCGAGCTGCTCGGTCAACCCGACACCGTCACGGAACTGCCGAAGGGAACGGTGGAGACCTGGACGTTCGACGGGGGGAACGTGAACTACCGGAATTTCAGTTCGTCCGGCGGTGCCGGAGACTGGAGCATCGACTTCACCAAGGAGCTCCAGAATGAACTGGGACTCAAGCGCTACCACGCCAAGCACTAGGAGGACGACCGTGACCGATCAGACCGCTTTCCAGGAAGAGCTGGACTACTTCGTCGACTACGCCCACATGTCCCTGGTCTACTTCTCCCTGATCCGGGATTCAGCCGAGATGCTCGCCGGTCACGCGGCGTCGGAGGAGGCCATCCGGAGCGTCACCCTGCGACTCGTCGAGGGGATGATCGATCGCGGTGTGGCCATCGGCGACGTCAGTCCTGTGGAGGGCGAGGATCTCATTCCGTGGCAGCTGACCAAGGCGGCGGCACTCCAGCGCGTGGCGGACGAGATGACGGAGCTGGCTGACCCGGATCAGTTCATCAAGATCTGCTGGTTCCGGGCCGCCTGATCCCGGGCCGGCCCTCGCGACGAGGTGGCGTGGTCGTGGCCGGTACTGAGGGAGCTGGACCCCAGTCAATGGCGAAGGGGCTGCCTGCAATACTTTCTGTGCGATCCATGAGAGGGATGGAAATGCCGGTGATCTCGTATCGTGACCTCACCATGAGAGATCTGGCCAGCTCGTCCTTGGGTGAAGGTCGCTGAGGGACTTCGTTCTGACAAGGCGACCTTCCTGCCGAACAAGGACGGGTCCTTCAAGGTGGAGGTCGACATGGGACGGCCGATCGGCCCCAAGGGGGAGCGCTGGATTCGGATCCTGGCCAACGACGAGGGAAAGGCCTGCAATGCCTTTCCCTGCAACCCGTGAGTAAGGCAAGAAATGCTGGCTATCTCATATGAGAACTTCACAACACGGGACCTATTCGGCTCCTCGTTGGGTGAACTGCTCGTCAATATCGAAGCAGACCTGACGATCAGCGACAGCGAGCAGGTCGTGTACTCGGAGCCGTTGTTCCCGGTGGCGGAGCTGGCCATGGAGCTGGCCGCTTGGATCTGCGGGCCTGGGGGTGAACTCAGTGATTTCGCGTTCGAGTCGATGTCCTTCGAGGAAGTCGGCTCGGTGCGGATCGTCGCGGGCCAGGAAGGTTGGCGCGTCGGGTCGGTGTTCGAGCCGGACACCTGGACGGGGCCGATCGACCGTGCGGCACTGGTGACCGAGATCGGGCGCTTCTTCGCCAACGTCCGGGCGAGTGTCGCGGCGGCCGGGATCGACCCGCGCTTCATGGATGTGCCGCGGGGCTGACCGACACTCGTGCGACCGACACACCATGATCCAGGGTCCCACCGGTCACGCGGTGGGACCCTGCGTCCGCGTCGTCGAGCCAGTGGACCGCCCGCCCGGTCCGCTCGTTGGCCATCGCGCCGGCCATGAGCCTAGACAAGGCCCCTTGGCCGTGATCAGGCTGACTGCCTGTCATAGCCGAGCTGTCCGAGTGGTTCGCGAGCCGGCTGCGGAGTGCCTGGACTGCGCCGCCGTGCCCTCTCAGTCCAGGGCGGGCCGCACGGCGGGGGTGAGCAGGGCGGTCAGCTGGGAGATGTCGTCGAGTGCTTCGAGGCCGAGGACGGCGTTCTCGATGGCGGCCTGGCGGCTCGGGGAGACCACGGAGTGTGTCAGGCTGCGGTACTTGTCGACGATCTCCGTGTTGGTCAGGAGGTGATCGCCGGTGCCGCGGGGGTGCCGGACGACCGCCTCGCGGACGCCGCCGTCTTTCAGGGTCAGGCGCAACCGTGTAGTGAGCCTTTCATCGGCCGGGAGTCGGTCGTAGGCCCGTTCGTGTCGTGTTTCCGTGCGGTCGATCAGGTTCCACACGTCGTCGCGGTTGATCCGCTCCTCGGTGAACTGGTCGATGAGTACGTCCCCGTCGATGAGCGCCACCGCCACCGTGTAGGCCACGTTCATCTGGGCGCCGATCGGCTCGAGCGGTCGGACCGCCCGCCACCCTCCGTGTCCATAGGCGGCTTCTGGTAGGTCGATCTGGATCCGTTCGACCTGGTCGGCCGTCAGCTTGTGCTCCGAGCGCAGGTGGAGGGCAGCGTCGATGGCGGCGTGCAGCAGGCCCATGGCGGCGTATGCCTTCACCGCGATGCGCTCGGTCTCCCAGACCGTGCCCAGGCCCGCGGTGATCTGCCCGGCGTCGGGGCTGTGCCCCTCTCCGAAGGTGGACAGGAAGCCGCCGTACTCACGCTCGAAGACCCGCTTGATGCCGACATAGCCCGACGCGGCGAGAGCGGCCGCGGTCAGGCCGTTGCGCGCGGCGAAGCCGTGCTGCATCCGCTTGACCATCGACTCGAACTGCGCCGACATCAGGCCGCATGACTGGGTGGCGGCCATCCCGAAGGCGTCCTCGAATCCGGCGGCGTCCAGCCCGTAGAGCGTCCCGGCAGCCACCGCGGCGCTGTGGGTACCGAAGACCACCCCCGAATGCCAGCCGCGCGAGATCATCTCCAGGCCCCCCAGGGCCATGCCCACCCGTGGCCCCGTCTCATAGCCGAGGATCGCGCCGAGCAGGAAGCGGGCCCCTGACACCTCACCGACGTGTGGGACCGCCGCGAGCATGGCCGGCACGACCAGCGCATTGCTGTGCAACGGGGCGAGCGGGTGGTAGTCGTCGAGTTCGAAGCCCTGGATGAAGCTGGAGTTGAGCATCGCCGCCGACGGAGCGCTGGTCGTGCGGGCCCCCCAGCCGATCAGCGCGGCGCTCCCGGCGTTGTCCAGCGCGGTGACCCCCTCGACGCCCTTGCGGGAGACAGGGAGCCTGGCTCCGACCAGGGCACAGGCGACACCGTCGAGCAGCAGGTGCTTGGCGCGCTCGCGCACGGAACGCGGCATCTCTCCCAGCGAGGTGCCGGCAAGCCAGGTGGCCAGCCGGCCAGTGGGACCCGTGGGGTCTGTGGGAGCGCCGCTGGCGTTGTCGGCCACCCGATCTGGATTGGCTCCGGAGATACTCATGGGCTTTCTGCGCTCCTGCCGTTTCCAGTGTGGTCCTGCGAAGGTCGTTGCTGACGGTCGCTCATGGTGACGCAGTGGAAGGCCCTTACATCGGCAGCCCTGCCCACCTGTCGCCTGATTCACTGAGATGCCCGAGTGGATCGCCCTCGCCTGCGCCTTCGGCCTCGGCGCCCTGCCGATTGCTGCCGTCCAGGCGGGAGCTGGTGGCCGTACTGGCCTCCGCTTCGGATGATCCGTGGTGGGAGGTGTGGGTGCTGCACGCGAAGCTCTACCCGGTGAAGGATCGGAAGCGTGACCTGTTGGCGCTTGTGGCGGGTCAGACCGCGTTTGAGATCTACGTGGATCTTGGGTGAGGAGTTGCTCAGCCTCTGCTGGTGAGCGATGCACGAGTCCCCTTCGTCGGCGACTTCAGAGAGCTTGCGCAGGGCAGCCCAGATGGGCCATCACTGCGGTACGCGACCAGGGCCGAGGCGTTCGATGGTGCTCGTGAGCCGGCCGAGTACTTGCGAAGCGGTGCCCTGCCGGCTGCGACGACCACGCTTGCGCGTGACGTTCTCGCCCCCGACAACCCTGTGATCGGCGGGCTGCACCTGCTGACGGACGGGTACTGGCTTTGGTATTCGGACCTGGCGCACTACGTCGAGCACTACCACGTGGCGCTTGACCCGCGGTTCATCACGCACGCGCAGGCCAACGGCTGGACGGTCCCGCAGCTCGATGACGCCGACCTGCTCGCGTTGCAGGCGGTTCTTCTCGGCGACGATGTGAACTGAGCCAATCACCTACGAGCCGGTCGTGTGTCCCTCTGCCGAGACCTCGATGAGCGACCGGGGGCCTGGCCGAGCAGCGGGAAGGACCAGCAGACGGAGCGCCCGGGCGAGACCACGCTCTTCCGGCGCCGGCACCTGGTCTTCACCGCCCACCTGCCCGACGCCCTGGCGGAGGCCGTCGCCCGGGCCGAGCAGGACGACCCGGATCGCGCGCCGGTGGTGTGGCTGCCGGCAGCCGACGCGGCCGGGCTCCATCCCTACCTGGCCATCGGCACCGTCCTCGACCAGACCGTCCGGCCCGACACCTCCGCCGTCGGCGGCGGCCCGGTGCTGCTCCCGGCGATGACCGACGCGTCCTACCAGTGGCGCTGACCCCTTGTGCCGAGTCGCGGTAGTTGGCACCGAACGGCGCCGACCACCTGGTGCTCGACATCGGACGGGACACGCTTGTTGTCACTGGCGGGACACGGCTCTTGTCACCGCGGGCCGATGGTGATGACGCTGCCTGAAATTTGAATTTCCCCACCCCGCGCTGAGTGGGGGGACAGACCTGCTGGTCTTGGTTCCCCAGCGGACGCCTGGCTAGGCCCTCCACTCGGGAAGCTGCGATGGGACCCCAAGTAGCTCTGCGGAGTGTTCCGACTCCGTGGCATCCGGACACGGAGCCTCCGCAAAAACCCGTTGGGCGGACCGCAGCGACCACTGCTAATCTTCCGGAGGCCGTGCAAGAGAACGAGGAGGTGGTACCCGTGAACGTATTCACATGGGTGCTCTCCTCCGGGGTCACGGTCGGGCGATAGGTCGTCCGGGAGCGCCGTCTCTTAGCACTCCCGAAAGGCACGACCATGCACTTCACTTCTGAACAGCGCCTCGACGACGGCGTCCTCGAACGCGAGTTCATCCTCGGTGAGATCCCCGGCATCCTGTGGACGCCCGGATCCGCATCCGCACCGGCGCCGCTGATCCTGCTCGGCCACCCTCCCCTCGGGCTGCGCAAGATGTACCCCCGACTGGTGGCGCGGGCCCGGCACGCTGCGGCGGAGGGTTTCGCGACGGCCACCATCGAGCTCCCCGGGAGCGGCGACCGGCCTCGTTGGCCCGCCGTAGAGCAGGCCCGCGCTAACCTGCGGCGGGCGATGGAGGCCGGCGAGCCCGTCAGCGACGAGATCGTCGACGCCCTCATCCTTCCGCTGGTCGACAAGGCGGTCCCGGAATGGCAGGCCGCCCTGGACGCCCTCCTCACGCTGCCCGAGATCGGCGGCCCGGTCGGGTACTCGGGGGGAGTGATCTCCATCGGGATCCGGCTGGCGGTGGTCGAGCCGCGTATCGCGGCTGCCGGTCTGTTCGCCGGTAGTTTCGTGCCCCGCGCCATGTTCGAGGAGGCTCGCCAGGTCACCATTCCGCTGCACGTTCTGCTGCAGTGGGACGACGAAGGGAACGACCGACAGGCGGCCCTGGACCTGTTCGACGCCTTCGGCTCCAAGGAGAAGTCCCTGCACGCCAACATGGGCGGGCACACCGGCGTCCCGCAGTTCGCGGGGGACACCCAGACCCGGTTCTTCACCCGGCATCTGCGCTAACCACCGGCCGGCCCCGCCGTCGGCCAGCAGGAGACGGTAGGCGGCGCCGGACAGGACGCTTCGCATCGAGGACAGGCCCCGACCCTTCTCGATGGCGGTGGCCAGCAGACACCGCCCCGACCGGCCAGTACCAGCCGGTCGGGGCGGCGCTCGGCCACCAGCGCCTCCATCAGCTGGACCCACGCTGTGAGGCAATCGGCCCGTACCTTGCGGATCGCCGGGCACCGACTCGACCACCAGCGCCACGGCGATCCTTCAGTGACGCCTCAACCAACTGGGGAGCGAACAGCACGCCTGGCCGTATTCAACCGTCCTCGTCAATGGACAGCGCATCTGTCACCGAGCCCGTGGCGCTGGCCTGTGGCGATCGTCCGCGCGGACGATCGCCGGCGCCCGTGGTGTCAGAAACCGCGTCCAGGTGACGCCTACCGTGTCCCGGCCCACCCCTGCGGATGTCCCCGCCGGGGACCGCCGCGCCGGTTGCTACTGGGCGTTGCTTCTCGCGGTTGCTTCTCGGGGTTGCGCCAACCCCTGCCGCCGGAGAGGGACCTTCCGCAGTTCAGAGCCCGTTTGTCCATAGGCCGGCGACAGTCGACTACTTCTCCCTGGCCCCTTGCGGCCGCAGTGCCGGGACAAGCCCAGGCGCTGGAGCCGTGCCGGACGAAGAGCAGAGGAAGAGCTGGAGAGGAATGGGCGCGCAGAGCAGGAGCGGAGACGAGATTCCCGGCAACCTGATGCTGCGCGCCGACGGCGTTGGTGGTTGTCCGCTGCGCGGCGGTCCGGCGGCCCCGCTTCGCGGCGCCACCGGCGCGAGGGGAGGGCAGGGTCGGGGAGGAGGGGCGCGGCGGCCGGGTGCTGCGCTCTCACGGCCTGGTGCAGGGCGCCGGCCGTGACTTCCGGGTGGTGGGTGGCACGCGCGGCCCGATCGCCCGCCCCGTTTACGTGGTGGTCGTCCCCGCCGCCGCCGTGCAGCTGGTCGCCGAGAACGCGGATGCGATCGAGGCTGAGCTCGCCGCGATGGGCCACTCGTTCACCGTGTCCGTGCGCCACGACGACGACGGCCGGCCCTCCGTCGAGATCATCGACGACGTCAAGGCCGTGCGGGTGCGCGAGAGCGCGCAGCCGGCCGCCGAGGACCAGGTCGAGGCCGTCGCCCGACCAGGCCGACCAGGCCGACCAGGCCGACCAGGCCGGCGAGGACGCCGCGGACACCGGCCGCCCCGCCGAGCAGCTGGCCGCGCCGCTGGTGGACCGCAAGGGAACCGCGATCGAGGCCGGCGCGATCGTCGCGATCCACTTCCCCGAGGGCATGCACGCCGGTACGGTCGAGACGGTCGACACCGAGCGCGGCCGGATGGTGGTGACCACGGCCAACGGCTCGCTGTGCTTCAGCCGCCACCAGGCCACCGAGTACGTCGCGGTGCTCGACCTCGAAGCCGCGCGGCGCCGCATTGAAGCCGAAAACGCCCTCGGCGAGTTCACGTGCTGGTAGACCATCACCAACGTCGAGGGCCGCGAGCTGTGCCGCCCCGTCATGGCGGACGGTCACGAGTCGGCGAAGGAGACCGCCAAGCGCCGCCACCCGATCGTGCGGGCGGTCGCGCGCCGGTACGGGATCAGCTCGCAGTGCCTGCGTACCGGTCAGCAACACGCCGCCCGGGCCCGTCAAACGGGGCTTCGGCGGTCCGGCGTTCGCCACTGCGGAGGCCGGAACGCCGCAACTGACCGAGACTCGGCGCCCCCGGCGACCTCCTCGTGCTGGCCGAGGAGACCGGCCAGAGTCCCGGCCTGACGCTGCTCACCGCCCTGTTCCTGGCCGTGGCGGCCACCGCCCTGCTGGTGCACCCGTGCGCCGCCACGGTGCGGCGTGGCAGCCTGCGGGCCGCGACACCCACGAGCGCCTGGCGGGAGGCCACCGTGAGCTGCTTCGCCGCCGCGGCCGCGCTGCACGCCTTCGGGCTGCTGGAGTGACGGGTACAGCATCGAGTTCGTCCCCTCGTTCGCGAACCCCGGTCTGGCGCTGTCCCTGGTCGGTGCGGCGGTCGCCGTGCTCCTCGGTGCCATCCGGCACGGGCAGTCGCGCCGGAACAAGTAGGCGTCGGCCAGGGCTGCTTGACGTATCCGGGGCGAGGAACATCCGGGGCGGAGTGTGCGCCGGGCCGACGGCGGAGCACATCTCGGCAGTGTGCTGATTTGACCAACTCTTGGTCCGGGAAAGGTGACTTGCAGATATGCGGGCACCCGCATGAGGTCGACGCGGGCCGGGCGTGCGGAGGCGCTCCGGTGCCGGACGCGGCGTGAAACGGCCGGAGGTGCCGGAGTCCGATTCGGCGGGAGCTCCTGACTTGGAACCGCGACGAATTCGCAGAAATCGCCTTCTGGGAAGGTCAGTTGGCCGGGGCGACGGGATTCGAGGCTACGAAGCGCAGAGCCTCGATCACCGGCTGCACAAAGAAATCCCAGCGGCTTCTTCAGTCGCCGCGAAGACGTCCCGGACATACGCTGGTGCTATTGACGGCGGTCGTGTGGCCGCCGGACAGAGCGATTTGTCGCCGATGGCATCCTGGCCATCGCATGAGCCAGGCGTGCGGCCCGCTTCCGTGACGGCCGTGGTCCGCGCCGGCACTTGCTGCTGCTTTCTGTGCGACCAGGGGGGTCGCAATGAGAAATCCAACTCGGGTGCACCATCGCGCCGCGAACATCTTCGCAACGGCGCTGATGACCGGAGGCATGATGCTGGCGACGGTTGCCACCGCGACCGTCTCCCATGCGGCGGAGTTCCCCGCCGCCCAGATCAGCCCCGGCGACCAACAGGCCATCCTCTCCGAGACCAACAGCGTTCGCGCCCAGGCCGGCCAGTCAGGTCTGACCTGGGACGGCGGGCTTGCCTCCGCGGCACAGTCCTGGGCTGACAACCCGGCATCCACTGCGGGCGGCTCGTTGCACCACGGGCCGACAGGCAACGCCGCCGAGAACATGTCGAGCGCCGGGCCGCGCCAGGCCACGGGGCACTGGGCCAGCGAGAAGAGCGCCTACGACTCCGATCCCAACCATGACCCGTACGCCAACCAGGCGGGGTACTACCGCTGGGGTCACTACTACAACATGATCAACCCTAGCTACAGCAAGATGGGCTGCGGAGCGAAGAGCGGCGTCACGGTGTGCCGGTACGCGCCCTGAGCCACCCGGCACCTCCGGACGCGGACCGGGTCGTCGCCGTCGACTCCGCCGTCGTCCGATCGCTGCTGGCCCGGGCAGCGAGCCCGGGTCAGCCTTCCCCTGGCAGGCTGCGCCTGGGTGCCGTCCGGCTCGCTCCGGCTCGGCCCGCCGTGCTTCGTCCGGGCCGGGCCGGTGGGTCGTCCGGGTCAGGCCGGTCGTGGGTTGCTGGGCGGCTGTCAGGCCGCCTTGGAGGTGGTCCTGGAGGCTCGCTTTCCGGGTGGTGGTGCGGGTGGGAGTGTCAGCCAAAAGGCCTGTGCGTCAGCCGTACACCGGGGGTAAAGTGTGCTGATCATTTGTGGAGATCATGAAGCAGTCGGGGGCGGCGTGCAGGGTGGGCGGGCAGCGGCATGGAGCGCGGCGTCAGTCGTGCTGGTCGTCTCCTTGGCGGCCTGTGGCGGCGGTGCGCGATCGGCCGGCGCCGCGGTGACGTCAGCGGCTCCGCGGATGACCGCAGCTGCGACAGCCACGGCGTCGGGCTCTGAAAATGCGGGCAGGTGGCGGTTGACGGCGATGCCGACGCTGCCCGGCGGCTACACCATCAGTGTCATCACGACGTCCGAGGTCGACCCCGACCACCGGTCGAAGCCGGCACCGATCGGCCGGATAGACGACGCACTGGAGGTGGGCTACTCCAGTCAGGCCGAGAACGCCGGCCTGGATGTGGACGGCTACTGGGGCTCGTTCAATGACCCGGGTGCCATCTTGGCCAACTCCGCCTCCCACGGCATCGACGCCAAGCACATCTGGGCGCAGCCGTTCACCGTTCGGGATGCCGAGGATCCTCATGACACGGACGGCAAGCTCGGCTGCGGGCTCGAGAGTGACACGACGTTCGCTCAGTAGATGGCGTGTGTATGGGCCGACCACTCGACCGTCGGCATCGTCTTCTTCGCCATGTCCTCCGTCGACACGCCGTACCCCATCACCGAGGACCAGGCCGCAGGGATCACCCGCACCACCCGTGACGCCATGACCATCGCCCGGTAGCGATACTCGTCCCCGCAGCAACCTCGGCTTGGAGGACGTGCTCGCCACCGTGTGCGACTTGGCCGTGGCTTGGGCCCTGGTTGTCCCGGGCCCGTCCGGTCTGCTGCCGCTGTCGGGTGTTGTGGGGGTCAGCGGAGGGCGTGCTGGTGGGTGGCGAGCAGGTGCGCTACGAGGATGAGGAAGAGTCCGATGGTGATGGTGGAGGCTGTGCCGAGTACGGCCCGGACGGCGAGGGTCCTGAGGGTGGGGCGGGGTCGGCCGGCGGGGGTGCTGGTGGAGTCTGGGGAGGTGCTGGGCTCGTGTGTCATGCCGGTTCTCCGGGGTGTGGTCGGCTGGGACTGGGGACCTCTGGAGGGTAGCCGGGCCGTCAGGTGTGCTGGGGGCGCACGGTCCCGCGCCAGCCTCGAGTCGTCCGTGCCCGGCGGTGGTGGGCAACGGACGCATCACAGGCGGGCTGCGGAAAACACCACCGCTGCACAGTGGCGAGGTCGGCCCGGCAACCGTGGTGGTCGCCGCGCGGAGCACCTTGGAGGTCACTACCGGCCTCGCCCCCCCCAGTTCAGCATCCTTGAGCTGCACGTGATCGGCCCCGCCGGCGACGCGATCCTCACCGAGGAAGCCCACGGCCTGGCAATCCACCGCGCCCACACCCTCGTCCCCGGGGCTTGTGTGCGCTGACGTGGCAGGGGCGGAGGCGGTACTGGTGGCGCGGGGTGTGTGTGACCGTGGCTGGCGGGGGCCCGGGGTGTCGATGGCGGTCGACGGCTCGACGGCCCGTCAGGGCCCGCCGAGTAGCGGAGGGCGGGGCCACGGGCTGCATCATCCGATTCGCCTGCCTGATAGCGGGACGCCGTACTGGATCGTGGCCGCTGGGCCCGTTGGGGATGATGCCGTCCCGCGATCACTGTCGTGTCGTGTGAGCGGGTCCACTCGCGGAAGCGTAAAGTTATATTCTGATCACAATGGGTGATGCAAAGTCTCACCTGGATGTCCGGGCTCTGTCCCATTGAGATGTCAGGCGCGTGGGATCCACGATGCACGATCTACTGGCAGGGGGCGAGCTTCTTGGTGCCACCGGCCGGCGGCGCCTCGCCTTCACCGTCCGGATGAAGGCCAACCAGTACGTCTACTCGGCTGGCTCCGAGCAGGACTCCGGCGGCATCCGCCGCGGCTTCGTCCCCCGCGCCGATGGCACCGAGGAGCGCACCTGCGGATCCGCCTCCACCGGCGGGTTCGACGCCGCCGAGTGGTCCCGGCGCGTGGCGGAGCGCCATGGCGACGTCACTGAGGCGATGAAGGCCTGGCTTCCTGGGGACCGCGAGCCTCCGGCCGGCGCCGGGGTTCCTGGGCGGGTCATGGCAGGGGGTCGGCGAGGTAGTGCTGGATGGTGGGGGCGAGGAGGTCGGTGACGGCGTCGGCGGGGAGGGCGGCGATGTCGCCGACCCGCCAGATGTAGCGGTTCATGACCATGCCGTCGATCTGGGTGGCGATGAGGCTGGCGCGCAGGGTGCGTTCGGAGTCGGGCAGGTCGTGGGAGACGACGGCCAGGACGAGTTCGGTGAACAACTGCCGCAGACGCTGGAGGGCGGCGGGTTCCTGTGCGGCGGTGAGGATGATGGAGCGCAGGACCTCGGCGGAGGCGGTGTCCTCCCACATCTGCAGGGCGGCCTGCACGAACGCGCGCCCTCGCTCGGGCAGGGGCTGTTCCGCGGCGGTGGCCACGGCCGCGCCGAACGCCTCGGGCGGTTCCATGACCGCTTCCAGCAGCCCGGTCTTGCCGCGGAAGTAGTAGTGCACCAGGCCGGGGTCGACGCCTGCCTCCTGGGCGACCGAGCGCAGTGAGGTCGCGGCGTAGCCGCGGGTGGCGAAGGATCTGCGGGCGGCGGCGATGATCCTGTCCGCCTGCTCTCCGCGTTCCCCTCGGGGGCCTCGCCCAGTCACACCGCATCACCTTCCATGCCAGTTCGGAGAGGACTTGCCTTGCCGTTCGCGACAGTTTCATCATACGCTGAAACTAGTTTCCACATGTGAGGAAATTAGGAGTTCTGCCATGCGCACGTTCAAGGATGAGTGGATCACGGCGTCCGACGGTGTCCGGATCTGCGTCGACGTGTACCTGCCCGACGGGGACGGCCCGTTCCCGGCGCTGTACGCGGTGGCGCCGTACCCGAAGGACCTGGTGCACCTGCCGGCGGTGCCGGTGTTCCGGTTCGTCGAGATCGGCCCGCTCGACTACTGGACCGGCCACGGCTACGCGGTCGTGGTCGGCGACCAGCGCGGCACCGGCAGGTCCGAGGGGGAGTTCGAGCTGTTCGGGCCCGCCGAGCAGTGCGACCTCTACGACACCATCGAGTGGATCGCCTCCCGGCCCTGGTCGACGGGGAAGGTCTCGATGATCGGGGAGAGCGCCTACAGCGTGAACCAGTGGCTGGCCGCCGCGCAGCGCCCGCCGCACCTGACCTGCTTGCTGGTCTACAACGGCTTCACGAACTTCTACCACGACGCGGTCTACCACGGCGGGGTCTATTCCATGGGCTTCCTCACCTTCTGGTCCACCGACAACATCCGTGCCAGCGGGACCATCGGCGGCGGCACGCCGCCCCGGCCGGGCGGCATCACCACCGACATCATCGGCATGACCCTGGACCGGCCCGTCTACGACGACTGGTGGGATCAGCGAGCGGTGAAGGTGGAGGACATCGACGTTCCGGTCCTCAACATCGCCTGGTGGCACAACATCGGCGTGCACCTGCGTGGTCAGCTCGACGGCTACGAACGGCTCAAGGGCACCGACAAGCGCCTGGTGGTGCTGGCCGGCAGCGACAGTCAGGAGCGCTACTACCTCGACAGCCAGGAACGCTACTACCAGCCCGAGTTCCTCGACACCTACGTGCGGCCCTGGTACGACCACTGGCTCAAGGGCGTCGACAACGGGGTCATGGACGGCCCGCCGGTCCGCATCCAGGTCGCCAACGCAGGGGGCCGGCTGCGCGAGGAATCCGAGTGGCCGCCCCGGCGCGCCACGGCGACGGCGTTCTACCTGAGCCCCGAACCCGCGGGCGCCGTCGACTCACTCAACGACGGCAGCCTCACCACCACTCCGCCCGCTCGGCTCACCGGGCAGCCGACCGTCTACGACTACCCGAATCCCGAGTGGACGGTGGGCACCACCGTCATCACCGACGGCATCCCACAGCCCACCCGCGGAATCCTCACCTTCACCACTGCGCCCCTGGAACACGACACCGAGGTCACCGGGAAGATCACCCTGGTGCTGTACGCGGAGTCCGACCAGAGCGACACCGACTTCCACGTCAAGCTCTCCGAGCAGAAGGCCGTTCCGAAGCTCAAGGAGACCCTGATGCGCAGGGTCGCCAAGAACGTACCGCCGCCCTCCGCGATGGTCACCCGCGGCTGGCTGAAGGCCTCCCACCGCACCCACCCGCCCCAGCCGGTCGAGCCGGGGGCCGTCGTCCGCTACGAGATCGAGGTCTGGCCGACCTCCTACCTGTTCCGCAAGGGCAGCCGCATCCGCCTGGAGATCGCCAACGGCGACTCCCCGGTCGCCGACGGCCTGTTCCACCACTACTACGGCCACCAGGTGGGCCGCGACCTCATCCACCACGACGCCGACCACCCCTCCCACCTCATCCTGCCCCTCATCCACTGACCTGGGCCCCGACGGAGCAGCCACCGTGGCAACCACCCCGCCCTCACCGAGACCATCCACCCCTGCCTCAACCGGGACCCCGAGCCGGCTGGTGCGCTCCACCGCCATCTGTGTCGGCCCCCTCGCGAACCTCGCCTATGTCACCGCCCTCACCGACATCGCCGGGTACGACCTCAGGACGCCCGCAGTGTTCGGCCAGCCGCCCAGTCCGTGCTGACCAGCCTGGTGAGCGCCTCCTGCGTCATCCCGCCGCTGCTCGGCTGGGCACTGCTGGAGCTGCTGGAACGATTCGTCCCACGCCGGGCCACCCCCATCTGGACCGTGCTCGCGGTCCTGACGCTCGTCGGCGGCCTCCCCTACGACGAGGCCGGCATCACCATGGCCGACCAGCTCCTGCTGGCCCTGATACACCTGATCGTCGGCGCGGCCGTGATCCCCACCTTCGTGATCACGTCACTGCGCCGATCCTGACCCACGGCCCGAGCCGACGAGCGCGCTGCCCGTCCTACCCGAACCCATCGCGGCGCATCCCCGCGAGTCGCCGCCCGCACCAGTCAGACGCCTTGCACCGCAACCACCTGGAGACCGCCATGACCATGGCCTACCTCGCCAACCGCGACCAGCATCAGACCCTCGAATGGCTCGACGGCGGGCTGTTCACCATCCTGCTCGACAGCCAGGCCACTCAAGGACAGCTCACCGTCGGACGGTTCGACGTCCCCAAGGGCGAGGCCCCGCCCTTCCACGTCCACACCCGCGACGACGAGGTGTTCCTCCTCCTCAAGGGCGAGGCGCTCGTGTGGGTCGGCGACGAACAGCACGAACTGTCCGAGGGCGGCATCGTCTACCTGCCCCGCAACATCCCCCACGGCTACCGCATCACCTCCGACCGCGCGGACCTGCTCCTCATCGCCACACCCGCAGGCATCGAGGAGATGTTCCGGCACGCCGGACGCGACATCACCACCTCCCGCCCCGAAGGATTCAAGCTCGGCAAGGACAAGCTCGCCGAAGCCGCCGCCCTGTGCGGCAACCTCATCCTCGGGCCGCCTCGCTGACCGGTTCACCCGTGGTCGGCGACGCGCCATGGTGTTTGCCGCCAACGCCATTGCGAGGGCGCGGCTCTAACCCCGATCCATCGTGACGGTCCGTCGATTCAGGCGGACTCCGGGGATCGTTGCAACGTATTGGTTGAGCAGGCCGCGAGCAGTTTGGACAGACGCTCGGTCAGATTTCCGTCCCACCAACGGCCCGCTGATCAGCGTCCTGTTCCGCAATCCCTACTCCAGCATGGGCAGCCTGATCGCAGCCTGGACATAGCGTTGGCTGTCCGGCTTCCTTAGGTGTGGAACACCCCCGCGTCCTGCGGCTCCCGACCACGGAGCCGCAGGACGCGGCGTTTCACAGGTCGGCCCACAACCACCGGTCCGAAATCACGTAACAGCACGGACTTCCGATACGGTTCCAGCGTGACCTGAGGACCCGAACCCCCTGGTGCTGCTCGGCCATCGGCCGCGTCTCGACCACGAGGCAGTGCCTCGACCGGCAGCCGGACGCGATGGTCGGCCTCGGGCTCCCGAGAGCGCGGACGTTCACGGACAGGAAGACCGGCGCCTGGACCGACCGGGTGGCCCGGCCTGGACGCGCTGCTGAAGTGTGCCCGGCCCAGCGACGCCGTGGTCGTGGATACCTTGGGCCGGCTGGGCCGGAACCTGCGTGAGGTCCGGACGTTCACCGCTGACCGCGCGGCCCACGCGCGAGCCGTTGCGCAGGCCACCGGGCGGCGCGTCGGCCGGCCCCGCGCGCACAGCGACGAGACGATCGAGCATCGCGGGTTCCGGTCAACCATCCGCCCAGGTCGCAGTCTTGGTCGCCGGTCTCCGGCCGCGCCTGGCGCCAGCCCGGGGCCTACGGCTGCACGGGGCACCAGCGGCATCGTGATCTCTCGTGCTGCCGCGCCTGGCCCACCTCGCCGCGACCAACACGGTGGCGTTCCTGCGCCTACTGTCGATGGGCGACCGCGGGAAGGACATCGGGATCCGTGCGCCACGAACACACCTGGAGGCCGCGATGCGGAAGGTCGTGCCGCTGATCGTGGTGCCGCACCGGTGAGAGAGAGGTGGGCCCTCCGGGGCCGCCCAGCCGGACCTGCCCAGGTGCCTCGGCACCGACTGGAGGCTATGTGCCCGGCGGGCCTGCCACTCGCTGCGACAATGGATCACCGCATCATCGCAATACCGCTCGAACGTGATCTGCGGGAAGGTCCGCGCCGGCCCGGCCGGCGCCTCGGGCGTCGTCGGAGCCGCCGTCGTCGTGGGGCGGGCCCGGGCGTCGTGCCGCGGGCATCCGGCCCGGACGACGGCCGGGCCCTCGTCGGCGCGCCCGGCGTCTCAGTCGGAGACGCGCTGGAAGCGAAGGACAGCGTTCACCGTGGTCACGCCGCGCATCATTCCCGCCGGGTTCAAGGTCAGCCCGAACTCCTGGCGGTCCACGGTGAACTCGGTGGTCAGGGTGGCCGTGTCAGCGCCCGCCTCGGTGACGGTGGCGGTCAGCGCCAGTGGCCGGGTGGTGCCGCGCACGGTCAGGCTGCCGTTGACCTCGACGGCGGCGTCGCCGCGCGGGGTGACCTCGCGGACCTCGTAGACGATCTCCGGGAACTCCTCGACGGCGAGGAAGTCGGCCGAGCGCAGATGGGTGTCGCGCTTGGCGTTCTTGGTGTCGAGAGAGGCGGAGCCGACAGTGATGGTGCCGGTGGCGGTGCCGTCCGGACGGACCTCGCCACCGCCGGAGAGCGTGGTGAAGTGCCCCTTCACCGTGACCAATCCCCACATCGTCTTGTGCCGGATGGCGATGGTGGAACCCGCGCGATCCAGCTGGAAAGCGCCCGACTTCACGGCGGCGGTCATGGAGACTCCTAGGAGATCAGTGGTCCAAATTTGTACGACCTACGCTAACACGCACTCGTGCAAATTTGGACCACTGTTATCCTGGGCACATGCCCGACCGCATCGTCTCCGCCCGTTCCTCCCAGACCAGCGACGCCTCCGGCTGTCCGGCTTCGGACGGGGAGGGGTTGCTGCCGACGGAGCTGCGGACCTGGATGCGGGTGCTCGCCGCGGCGGGCGCCGTCGAGCAGCAGCTGCGCAAGCACGTGAAGGAGGCGATGGGGGTCTCGCACGACGAGTTCCTCATCCTGTGCCTGCTGGCCGACCAGCCGGGCAACACCCTGCGGATGACGCGGATCGCCGAGCTGCTCGGCCGCCCCAAGACCCGCCTCACCTATCAGGTGGCCTGCCTCCAGCACGCGAACCTGGTCGTACGCGAGTCCGTCTGCGGCGACCGGCGCGGTGTGGCCCTGACCCTCACGGACAAGGCTCGGCGGCTGCTCGCCGAGCACTCCTCCACCCTGGCCGAGACGATCGACCAGGCCCTGGCCGACTCCCTCGGCCCCGCGCACTGCGAGGCCCTTCGCAGCCTGCTCGCCCAGGCGTCCGTCGCGCCGGTCGCGACGCCGGACCCGCACTCCCGCACGGGCGATCCGAAGACGGTCAGCTGACATCCGTCCGGCGCCTTGGCCTGCCCGCGACCTGGCGGGTCTCCCTCGAGGCCAGGACCGAAACTCGATCAGCTCGGCCTTCTCGGTGAAGCCGATCGTCGAGCGCTCGCCCCGCTCCAGGTGTTCGAGCACACCCTTCGCCGATCGCTGGGGGTCGAACACGGGCGTCCACGGCCGCGGCGGGGGCAGCTCGCTCTCGCCGATCGTGAACGAGAGGTCGGGCAGGAAGTAGTGCCGGCGCAGGCCGGCGCGGTTGGCCACGGCGAAGTCCGTTCGCCCCTGACGCTTGTGACCGCGGTCCGGGTACGGGCCGGTCCGGCGGCACTCGATCACCCCGGCACCATGCCCGGAACATCGTCGAAAACACGTCAGAAGAGGGTCTGACGCCAGGTTCTCCGACGCATGTCGGCTGGGATCCAGGGGCTGTCCGGACACTCGTACCGCGGAAAGGGGCTCCTGACCTCGTTCGCCTCCCGTGTCCGCGTCAGTTCGGCTGACCGGAAGCCGGAGGGCCTCGCCCGGTCATGCCACATCACCTTCCATCCCAGTTGGGAGAGGACGCCCTTGTCGTCCGCGATAGTTTCATCATACGCTGAAACTAGTTTCCGCATGCAAGGAAATTAGGGATGGTGTCATGCGTGTGCTCGGGGAGGGGCGGGGCGTCCGACGGTGTCCGGATCTGCGTCGACGTGTACCTGCCCGACGGGGACGGCCCGTTCCCGGCGCTGTACGCGGTGGCGCCGTACCCGAAGGACCTGGTGCACCTGCCGGCGGTGCCGGTGTTCCGGTTCGTCGAGATCGGCCCGCTCGACTACTGGACCGGCCACGGCTACGCGGTCGTGGTCGGCGACCAGCGCGGCACCGGCAGGTCCGAGGGGGAGTTCGAGCTGTTCGGGCCCGCCGAGCAGTGCGACCTCTACGACACCATCGAGTGGATCGCCTCCCGGCCCTGGTCGACGGGGAAGGTCTCGATGATCGGGGAGAGTGCCTACAGCGTGAAGCGTCTGCAGCGAGAGGTCCGGTCCTTCATGCCCCACATCACCATCGACTACTCGCCGCACTTGACTCAGGTCTTCGACCGAAGGGCGTTTGTGAAGGACCTCCACCCGATGGTGCTCCAAGAGACAGGCTCCACCGGCGTGTGCAAGACCGTCTGTCGCCCGGCTGCCGAAACGTATGTGGGAGACGGGGACGATGGGCATGTGGGCTTCGTCCACGTGGACGTGGGGCTGCTGTCAGGGCGCCCGCACAGCCTGAAGATCCGGTTGTCCGAAGCGGTGCTGGCGTTGCTCGGCAAGCACCTGCGACCAGGGGAGGAGAAGGTGGTGATCTCCTCGGTGGAGGTGCGGGACCTGGCCGACGCCTATCGCTTGCGCCACTCGTGGGCGTAGAGCGTCCTGCTGACCGAGGAGCAACTGGCGGTGCCCGCCGGGCTGGGGCTCGACCGTGCGGGCGCCGAGCAAACACCCACCAGGTTCATGGCGTACAGGATGCTCACCAACACCCTCACGGCCATGGGATTCCCGACCGGACACCAGGTCTGGGACCGGATACGACTCGGCTGGGCCGCGGTCGGGCCGGAGACGCGGGCGGCGAGCGACGCCTTGTGTCAGCCTGCGGGCGGTGTCACCTGTGGGACGTGGCCAGCGAACGCAGCCGCACCCGCCGCACCCGCGGCGTCGCTGCCCAGTCCCTCCTCCTCGCCTTCCAGATCGCCCACGCCAACCAGCGCAAGCTCGCCAACTGGCTCGACACCCTCCAACTTGCCGACCAACCCGCCCGACGCCGCCGCCCCTCCAACCGCAACAAGCCCAAGAACGCGCGCCACTGGACCCCGAAGGGCTATCTGCCCGACACCCCGCATGGCGGGTGATCCACCCCACCCCCTGAACCCACCCTGACCAGCCTCATTGGGTCGACCTGGAGGCCACCGGAAGGGTGCGCGAGGAGCTGCGCCTGCTGGACCAGCGCAAGCTCTGGTGCCTGACCGCAGCCGGCCGCCGCGAAGCCGCCCGGCTCCTCCCGGCCGGGGCAAAGCTGTCCGCGCTGCGCCCCGAGCGGGACGGCCCGTCGACCACGTTCTTCGAGCACGTCCTGGACGTCGTCGCCACCGCCGGCCTCCTCGCCCACGCCGGCTTCGGTCACCTTCAGGCGTTCTCCACCGAGGTCGAGCACGCGATCCCGCACCGCCGCTCACTCTTCACCGGCCTCGTGCTGCGCGACCCCGGCGCCGACTTGCCGGTGCTCCTGGTCGGGGTCGACCGCGATAACGAGGGCGTCGGCACGCTCGTAGAGAAGCTCACCTCCTACCGCACCCGGTCCGACCTGCGGCTGTGGCCCACTGTCTACCCGGCCACCGGCCACGAGGGCTACCCGCCCGTCGCACTCGTCCTCACACCCGGCCGCAAGCGCCAGCGGCCCGGTGACAAGCCCCTCAGTGAGGAGGAGAAGGCCGCCAAGGCGGAGCGCGACCACACCCGGCTGATGGCCGGTCTGGACGAGGTGGAGTCCGGCTCGGCGGCGTACTGGTCCGCCCGCCGCCTGCCCGAGTGGAGGGGTGGCAACTACCACCAGGCGCTGCCCGTGGTCGCCGCCACTCTGCAGCTGCTGGAGGCCCACGGCGCCGACAGGCGGGTGTGGCGGCGCTTCGGCCGAGAAGGCCTGCACACTCTCACCGCTGCGCTCGACAACCCGGACGGCGACCGCCTCCTGGCCGTCGAACGCGAGCGGGCCCGTATCGCCCGACGGGCACGGGAGGCGGCCGAGGGCGAGGCGGGGCGCCCGGCCTGCCGGCGGTGCGGGGCGAAGTTCGACGATGACCGCTGGCAGCTGGTCCGACAGTACCCCGCGAGCGACGACCGGCTCTGCGACGACTGCCGCCAGGCCGATGCCGACCAGCGGGCGCGGGAGGCCGCCGAGCGCGAGCGAGCCGAAGCCGAGGCCACAGCTCCGCCAAGGCGAAGCGCACCGGCCCTTGGTGGCGTCGCTCCTGACCTGGCCTCACTCCCTGGCGCAGGCCGCTGCGCTGGGGAGTTTGGCCACCCCCGCCGACCTACGCTGGTGAGTTTCACCGGCCGGTGGTGAGTTTCGCCCTGGGGCGCTGGTGGGTTCCGGGTGTCGGTGCAGGTCGGCGGCCGGTGAGAACGGTCGGGGCCGGACTGTTCGGGTGGCGGCCAGGTTCGGCGGGATAGCGGGGCGGGCAGAGCCTGCGACATGACGACACCCTCCACCAGGCGCCGTCGGCACCGTCCGGCCGCGCCCACCGTCCCCGCACCGGATGGCCGCCGGCCCCGGTCCGGCCGGGCGGCGGGTGCTGCGGACCTGGTCGAGCGAGCATCTGACCCCGGGCGGGGTGGTCGTCCGCACGGCCTGGCATGAGCCGGCCTGTCCGGCCTGGACCCGGTGGTGACCATCGGCCCGGACACGGGCACGGGGTCGGTCCGGTGTGCCGAGACACGCTAGTTGTCACTGTCCGTGGAGCGTGGCCTGGGTGTTTGGTCGAGCTGGGAACAGGCTGGTCGGCACCGTTTGGCCGTCGTTGTTGTCACCTGCGGTGCTTGGTCGGTCTTGTTGTCACCGGCGTCGGGCAGACGCCAAAGCCACGCAGGCGCTCAACTCTTGACGGCCTCTGCGATCTGCAGTGCAGCCTGGGCGGGTGTGAGGTGTGTGGTGTCGACGACCTCGGCCTCGGCGTGCAGCCATGTGCGGGCCGCCTCGGCGTAGGGCTCGAGATACTTGAGGCGGAACGGGGAGTTGGGGCCAACAACAGTGTCCCCCGCGATGCGTCCGCGGAGGGCGTGCTGGTCGGCGTGGAGGACGAAGTGCCGTACCGGGATTTCATGTTGGGCGAGGCCCGTGCTGATCTCGCGCCAGTACTGCTCGACCAGGACGGTCATGGGCATCACCAGAGTGCCGCCGGTGTAGTCGAGCACGCGGCGGGCGGTCTCGACCACGAGCGGCCGCCACGGCGGCCAGTGCTGGAAGTTGTCCGTCACGGGTAGCCCCGGCGTGATGTCCATGAGTGTCTCGCCGACCTTCTCGGCGTCGAACACCCGTGAATCCGGGATCAGCTGCTGCACGAGTGCGCTGGTCGTCGTCTTGCCCGCCCCGTGGGTGCCGTTGAGCCATACGATCATGGGCCCGACGCTAGCGCTTTGCGGGCGGTGGGTACCGGCGCAGCAGCGATTCGGGACGGCTTCGGTACATTCCAGGGTGGCATCAACCACCACGATCAGGTGCCACCGACTCGAAGTGTCCTGTCGCGTTGAGCGTGTCTGTGGATCTTGTGCTGAGCTGTGGGGCTGCCAGGTCGGGTGAGAACCCTCGGCGCGGGATTGAGAAAGCACCGGAGGCCGCCACCACGGGGGCGGCGGCCCCCCGCGTTCTCTGGCCTTCGCAGCGAGCAGGGGCAACGGCCCCGTGGCCCCTACCGGGGCCGGGGCGGACGCAGCCTGGCCCTGTCGGCCAGCTGCAGCAGCACGGCGTGCTCCTGGGGCTGGACGAGCAGGTGACGGCCGGTGGTCGGAACGTGGCGGGCGAAGTGGGCAGCGGCGCGCTGGAACATAGCCCGTCAATACTGCTACGGGCAGATGAAGTAGTGGCCGCTGGCCTGGTTTGGACTGTCGTTGCCGTTCAAGGGCGTGAGGTACACCGTCTTGTCGGAGACTGGCAGTTCGATCGACGTGTTGAAGTTCTCGCTGAAGTCGACCGTCTGCACCTGGGTCTCAAGTCCCACGTTGCCGCTGCAGTGGTTGATGTCCTCGCTGTAGCCCATGCTGGGGGCATGGAAGTAGTTGCGCTGGTAGAGCCCCGCGCAGGGGCCAGCACCGTGGCCGCACTGTGCATAGGTGTGCGCGTTCAGCGGCCAGGACGTGCCCGGCCCGAAGAGGCCAAAGTCCACGGTTGCATTCGCGCACTGCACGATGATGCCGTCCTGGATGTTCTGGCAGTACGCCTCCACCTGTGCTTCAGCCCAGTACTGGCCCTGGACCCCTTCCGGGTCGAGCCCCGTGACGATGTCCGCGCAGACCACGCCCTCCACGGTTCCGTCGTTGCCGATCACGGTGCACTGGTGTGCGAAGCCGCCCTGGCTCGCGTACAGGATCGGCGGGAGTGATGCCGCGTCGGCGGGGCCGGCAAGGCCCAGGAAGGCCATGAGGACGGCGGCTACTGGTACGGCGAGGTAGGGCACGAGACGCTTCATCAGTCCTCCATGTTGAGGGTGATGGTGCCTAGGTGTTCGGGACACCGGCCAAGCCTATCGGGATTTCACAAGGGTGTAGCTCTGCCGTAGGGAGATCGTTGGTCATGCCGTAAGCCAGGTGCCGTGGCCATGTATCGCGCTCAGGCTGGCCAGGAAGCGCGAAAACTCTGGCCACCAACCCTGGAAAGTGGCCATCTACCGTGCAAAGTCACATGTCCCAGCACATCCGGGTGGGTTGCTACTGCGGGTTGCTTCTGCCGGTTGCTACTGGGCGTTGCTTCTCGGGGTTGCTACTCGCGGTTGCGCCAGCCCCTGCCGTCGGAGAGACCGTTTCCGCAGTTCAGAGCCCGTTTGTCCATAGGTCGGCGACAGTCGACTACTTCTCCCTGGCCCCTTGCGGCCGCGGTGCCGGGACAAGCCCAGGCGCTGGAGCCGTGCCGGACGAAGAGCAGAGGAAGAGCTGGAGAGGAATGGGCGCGCAGAGCAGGAGCGGAGACGAGATTCCCGGCAACCTGATGCTGCGCGCCGACGGCGTTGGTGGTTGTCCGCTGCGCGGCGGTCCGGCGGCCCCGCTTCGCGGAGCCACCGGCCAGGAGGGAACAGCGAGGCGAGAGGAAGGGCGGGGGAGAAGAACGGGGCACCGGGGCCGGGTAGGGTCGCCGGATGCACGACCAGCACCAACCGCACCGACCACACCACCGCAGCCGGCCCGGGCGCGGGTTGGCGGCCTTTCGCGGGGTGGACGAACCGCATGGCTTCCCGTTGGCCGAAAGTGTTGGTTTGGCAAGGGCGTTGGGCGATCTCGGCATGATCTGACGTCTCGTCGGGCTATAACCGTACTTCCGACTTGCGTCATGGGGGGAAACCATGAAGATCGCACGTACGCTTGCGTGTTCGCTGCTCGTCCTGGCCAGCGCCGTGGCCACCGCGTTACCCGCCGCTGCCGCTCCACCCGCCGGCGAGGACGAGGCGGTCCAGCTCGAGGTCGAGGGCATGGTGCCGGGCTCCACCAGCCTGGTCAACGTCGAGTGGAGCCCGAGCGGCACTGCCGCCACCAACGGCCCGACCCAGATCACCCTGGACGTGCCGACCGGGTTCAAGGTCCTGAGCACCCAGATGTACTCGTGGCCGGGCGACTACACGTGGAGCTCCGCGATCTCGCCCGACGGCCAGCACCTCACCGCCACCTACGTCGGCACCCGCGACCAGGGCTTGCTGACGTACATGGCCGTGTATGTGTCCACCCCGACCACGGTGCCGCTCGGGGTGTTCACCGCGACCGTTTCGCACCGGGACGACACCAACCCGGCCAACAACGTCGCCAGCGAAACCACCACGCACGCCCAGGTGACGCCGGTGATCCCGCCCGCGCCGAAGGTCAGGTGGGTGGACGGGTTCTTCGGCCCGGGCGCCGGCGGCACCCCGGTGACCATCACCGGCGAGCACCTGACCGACGCCATGGTGCTCTTCGGCGACACCCCGGCCGCCAGTGCCTCGTGCACCGACACCAAGTGCACCGCGACCACCCCGGGCGGCCTCGGCGTGGTACCGGTCAGCGTGGTCACCCCCGGCGGCACGGTGAACGACGCCGGCCTCTTCGGCTACTACGGCCCGCCGCCCGCGGCACCGGCCCCGGTCTTCGGCGCTTTCTACATCCCCGGCAGCATGAATCCCAGCGGCCCCCTGTGGAGCGGCCCCGCGGGCGACAGGGTCTGGCTGACGGGCAACAACCTGACCGGCGGGCGGGTGTTCTTCGGGGACGTGCCCGGGATCGACAGCTCCTGCGGCCCGTCCTTCTGCACCGTCACCTCCCCTCCCGGCACCGGCACGGTCGACGTCAGGGTGGCCACCTTCGGCGGGATCAGCCCAGTGACGAGCTGGGACAAGTACACCTACACCGGCTGAGGTCGGCACCGAGCGCGCGCCGCAGGCCCAGGACCGAACCCGGCCCCTGGCCGACGGGCGTTGTGGGACCGGACGGTCGCAGTGCTCGCGGCCGCCGGCATCGACGCCGTCCAGGCCGGGGACGGCCGGCCCGGCGTCGCCCTGGAGCTGGGCCCGCGCGGACTGGCGGTCGCGGTGGATCCAGGAGATCTCGACCAGGTCGTTCCAGCCGGGCAAGCGGACCCAGATCTGGCGCAGGTCGTGGGGGTTGTGGTGGATCTCCCATCGGCCGCCACGTGCGGCGATGGGGGAGGGTTGGTCGCGGCAGGGGCCGAGGAGGTCGTGGTCGTAGGTGCGCTGGCCCAGACGGATGCCGTGGTCGTTGATGGCGAGCCAGCGCACCGGCAGCAGCTCCAGGTAGTCCCGCCTGGTCAACGGGACCGCCACGTACCCGCAGACGGCGGTCAGCGCGCCCCACATCTCATTCGGCGTCAGCCGGGTCCTGGGCAGCACGGGGTGGCGCAGCCCGTTGTGGGGGCGGTGGTGCCAGTGGACGAGCCATTCGTCGAGGAGGTCCTGCAACTGCCCGACGCTGTAGCAGGCGTGCTGTTCGACGTCGCGGCCGCGCTCCATGACACCGGGATCTCCCTGCTCCCCAAGGCCCCCATTCCGACCCGGGTGCCGAACACCTCCGGGGTCTTGATCACCCGGATCGACCTCGCCGCCACGCAGACCGTGCTCCAACGCGCCATCATGAAAGCGGACATCAGTCGCGCCGCCGGCAACGCCTCGGTCAGTGCTGTCTCCTACAACTGGGACGACGCCCGCGCCCGGCGGGATGCCTGGCGCGCCGACGACCTGGAGTCCCAGCGCCGCCAGGCCGCCGCCGCCCGCGCCTTCGTCGAGCGCCCTGGCGTCAGCACGCTGGTCAATCCCTGTCCGCCGCTCGGGTCGCTCATCTATCCGTCCTGACATGGTCATTGACGGTTTCATCAGTTCGCTGACCCGGCGACATCGCCTTCGCTGACCACCACCACGCGGCCCACGGCAACTTCCGCAACTGGGCCAGTCTGACCGCCCACACTCACACAGCCCTCCAGCGCACCGGCCGCACCCGCGTCGACCAGGAGGTACTCCGATGGGCCTCCAGCCGCCTCGGCCCGACCGGCTGACCGGCACCGCCCACTGAGCGCTCGGACGGCCTTGGAAATCGAACGAGGGCGCTTAAATTGAAGCGCCCTCGTTCGATTTGTTGCCCAGGTGCCGGGCCGCTCCGAGTGCCTGTCCCAGGTGGTGGCGCTTTGGCTGCCCCGGCCGGCATTCCCTCACCGAGGCGCTGGACAACCCCTCCACCCGCGTCGCCTACGCGCCGGCGCCAGGTGGCACGTCGCCGAGCAGAACGTCGACTACTGGGCGTGGGATCCGCAGCTGAGCCTGCTGGGAAACACCGGCGCGAACAACAGATGGGCCCCCACCGCGGCCCGGGGCGGCGACGGCCGCCTGGAGGACTTCGTCATCGCCACCGACCGCAGCCTCTACGTCTGCGCGCAGAAGAAGGTCAACGTCTCCGACTTCGCCGACGCCGCCCAGCTGGGCGGCAACCTCCTCGGCCTGCCCGTGCCGGCGAAGTTCCACGACAACCGCATCGTGGTCTTCCACCGCGGCTCCGACAACGCCATCTGGGCCTTCCAACAGGTCTTCGCCTAGAACCCCCGCCTGCACCGCAGGCCCCAGACCGCCGCGGCGACCGTGCAACCGCCCGGTCGCCGCGACGCCCCGACAAGCGGTCGCTCGAACGTCGGACCGCGATCAGATCGCCGGGAACGGCTCGACACCCAACTCGGCCAGGCGCTCGCGCTGTGCTGAGGACCCGCCAGACGATGTGCCGGCGTTGGCGCTCCAGCCAGCGGCCGGCCCAGTCCCGTGGCGAGCCATCGAGGGTCGGGGGTGAGGGGGCGGGGCGATCCGGCGGCCCGAGACCGAGGCCGCGGCGAAGGCCGCCGCAGGAGCGAAGCTCGCGGGCCCCTGGTGGCGCCGCTCCTGACCCGGCGCCGGCCGGGCCTGCTCTCCCGTAGCGGCCGGGCCGTGTCCGACAGCGGTTCTGGACGACGGCTGGGGTGGGTGGGGTTGCGCGCGGGCCGTCCCCTGGTGGGGAACGGCCGGTGGCTGGGGGGTCGGTGAAGTCTGCGCTCAGCCCAGTTGCTGGGCGTTCAGGCTCGTGAGGTGTTCGTGGGCGGGGCTTTCCTTCGCGTAGAGGACCTGGATGTCGAGGGCGAGGTCGGTACCGGGGTCGATGGTGTGTCCGCCGCCCGCCGGGGAGCCGAGCAGGACACTGCCCTCAGTGCCGTCCCGCAGGATCTGGCCCCAGAACACATCGGTGAACCCCTTGTACAGGGCAGTCCCCTCGGGCAGGTCACCGAAGCCGAGCGCCCACTTCACGACGCGCGTCTCGGCGGCACGCACCGTGATCCGGTAGGAGTAGATCCACTTCTGGGTCTCCCAGTCCTGCCACTTGCTCAGGAAAGACTGCTCGACGATCAGGTTCCCCAGGAAGGGAGCCGCCAGCGCCGACTGCGGCTGGTCGTTCCAGCTGCCGTTCGGACTGTCGGCCATCGCGATCCGCGCCAGGTTCGCGATCGAGGACCTGCGGTCCACCGGCAACGAATGCCCCCGCTGGTCAGCGGCAGAGAACAGCGCGTTGTCCTCGTCGGTACGGTTGACGACGCTGCTCACCCCGTCGCCGCTGTGGTCGAAGCCGTACACGGAGAAGTCGTTGACGGACGTGCCGACCGGGATGACCAGGATCTTGTCACCGACTCCCGGGGCCTGGCCGATGTTGAAGTTGGTGGCGCGGTAGAGGCCGAAGCTTCCCTCGGGGCACGCCTCTTCTCCCTGGCCGTAGATCAGCTGCGCTTGCTCGTTGCTCACCGTGGCTGCCTTCTTCCTGTTGACGACTGATGGGCCCTGACAGGAGTGGTTGGACCCCTGCATCCGCTGAATTCCTTCGGGCCGTTGGCGTAAGACCGGTGCCTGGCGACCCGAGACGCGGCCACGGAAACCCCATCGATACTCTGAGTGAATGTAGCATCACCATTTGTAGTCGAAGCTTTGCGTCGCGTGGTCACTTCGCTTCCGCTTGGCCGGTTCCAACGGCTCAGTTGACGCAGATGAGTCACCCGAGCACGGCGCTATGCGTGGCGGACGGGCGCTTCGCAGCCCGGGGCCCCCGGTCCGGTGACCGCCCGACCAGACCGCTGCGAAACCGACGCCACGATGCCGTTCTCGGACGAGCGGTGGGCCGGGCGCGAGCGGGCCGCCGCCCGGGGCGATGACGGGCTGTGCGCCGGCTGCGCCCCGGGGCGGCGTCGAACAAGGCGGTCCGGCAGGCGTTGCGCGATCTCGCGCTGCACGGCCTGGTCGCCTCTGACGGCAACACCAAGGACCGGCAAAGACGCTGACCTGCCTGGCTGATGCCGAACCGAGCGCTTGAGGGCTCGAACCGAGGGGCGGGTTCGAGGCCGGTTCGGGGCGGCGGGTCGAGGGGAGATACCGTCACCTGGTGCTGTTCCGTATTCTCCTGACCCGGCGCTGGCTGGTCCTGACCCTCGTCTTTTTCGCGATCACCCCGGCGATGGTCCTGCTCGGACGATGGCAGTACCACCGCTATGAGCAGACCAACCGGCAGAACGCCGTGACCGCCGCCGCGATGAAGGCGCCGCCGGTCGCGATGGACGTCATCTCGCACCCCGGCCGGACCGTGCCTAGCACGCAGACGTACCGCCCGGTCACCGCGACGGGGCGCTACGACCCGTCGGACGAGTTCGTGATCCGCCATCGCACCGCGGCGGACGGCGACACGGTCGGCTACTACGTGATCACCCCGCTGGTCACCGACGCGGGCAACCTGGTGCTGGTCAACCGCGGTTGGGTCAGCTCGGGCGCGGACGCCACCGTCTACCCGACGGTGCCGCCGGCCCCCTCCGGCGAGCTGACCGTGACCGGCCGGCTGCGGCCCGACGAGACCTTCAAGACCACCGGGATCCGCGAGCCCGCCGGCCTGCCGGACCGGATGTTCATGCGGATCGACAGCGGCGTGCAGGCCGCGCGGCTGAAGCGGCCGGTCGTCGCGGGCTACCTGGAACTGGTCTCCACCAGCCCCACCCCACCGGCCGCCGACGAGGCCGAGCTCGTGCCGGCCCCCAACGTCACCACCACCAACGACGACGCGGTGGTCGGCCAGGGCGTCCACCTGCCCTACGCGATCCAGTGGTGGCTGTTCGCCGCGCTGATCCCGACCGGTTGGGTCGTCCTGCTCCGCCGCGACCTCCGCGAGGCCCGCGAGCAGCAGGCCCCCGTCCCGGCCGCTGACTTCGGCGCTTCGGGGTGATGGATCGGCGCGTTCTACTGGCGGACCGTCGCAGTGACCGGCGCAGCCGTTCCCAAGATCTGCCACTGCCGTCACCTTCAAGCGCCGAGGTCAGTAGCTTGGCTCTGTCGGTGATCTTGGGGATTCCCTGGCTGGGTAGCGTGATCAGTGGGCAGGCTCGTGGCTGTGGTGCAGGCCGACCTGGTGGTGAGGTACGCGTTGTCCGTTCGTCCCCGTTCCCGTGAGCAGGTTCCCGCTTCGACTGTGCGGGTCGCACGGGCGACCAATCCGATGCGCCGGGCCATGAGGTCGAGCGTCAGCTCCTCGCCGAGGTGCTCCTCCTGACCGAGGCCCTGGACAACCCGGACAACCGTGCCGCCTACGCGCGGTTCTCAGGGGGGCGTGGTTCAGCCGCACAGGGCCGCGTCGACGGCGTCCTCGGCTGGCCGCAGGTCCGCCATGCTGGTCGGGTCGACGGTCGTCGCGACGCTGGCGGCGCGTCCGTCGTCGGTGGCGGCGCTCCAGGTTCCGTAGCCAGGGATGCTGCCGTCGTGCCACCAGACGGTCTTGTGGCACGACAGCTGTGTCCTCATGATCCCCAGTCCGTAGTCGTAGCCGGGCACGCCCGTGGGGACGGTGGTGCGCATCTGCTCGAGCTCGGGGCCGCTGAGGAGGTGGCCTTCCTTCATGAGCTCGGAGAAGAACCGGGTGAGGTCGGAGCTGGTGGAGACCATCGCGCCCGCCGCCCAGGCCGCGGAGGGGTCGATCTCGGTGACGTCACGCAGCGATCCGTCCGGGCCGTCCTTGTGGTAGCCGTGGGGGTGGGGCCCTCGAAGGGTGGTCTCGGCGGGGGCGGGGAGGTAGGTGTGGCGCAGCCCGATCTTCTTGATGATGCGCTTGTCGAGCTCCTCGGCAAGGGGCCGTCCGGTGACCTTTTCCACGATCATCCCGGCCACCAGGTAGTTCGTGTTGCTGTACCCCCAACTCGTCCCCGGGGCGAAGACGGCTTCGTGTCGCAGCGCGATGTCCAGGGTGTCGCGGGGAGAGAGGTAGCGGCGCTGGAGGATGTCGTCGGTGACGTCGTCCTCGTAGTCGGGAAGTCCGCTGGTGTGCTGCAGGAGCTGACGCACCGTGATGTGGCGCCCGTCGATCCCTTGCCCGCGCAGGAGGCCGGGCAGGTAGGTCTCGACCGGGTCATCGAGGCGGATCTTGCCCTCGCCGACCAGTTGCAGCACGACGACCGCGGTGAACGTCTTGGTGACGCTGCCGATCCGCACCTCGCCGTCCCGGGGCACCTTCGCACCGGTGGCCAGGTCCCCGACGCCCGCGGCATAGGTACGGGTGTGGCCGGCCTGGTCACGGACGGCAGCCAGAGCGCCAGGCACGTGATCGGGGCTCACCATCGCGTTCAGACGCTGCTGGATGGCGTCCGGCCTGGCGGCCCCCGGGGCGGCGACGGCGGACGGGGCGAGTGCGCCGAGGGCGAGGGCTCCGATGGCCACGGCGACGGCAGTGTGAGTCGTCCTGCGACGCAGGACGTGGAACCGAAGCGGCGTACGTGAGTTCATGGAATGTCACCTCTGATGGTGTGTGCGGTTTTGGTGTTCGCCGGGGTTCCCGGCGCGGTCAGTGCCCGGAGAGGTTGCGGCGGACGCACTCGACGTACTGGTGGAGGCCGTCGGGGCGGTAGCACTCCTGGGTGTGGTTCGCGTACCAGGCGATGAAGGCGGCGGCCAGGACGGACACCGCGATCGCGGCGAGCGAGAGCAGCAGGCCGACGAGCGCGCGGCCCCGGCCGGTGCCGGTGCGTCCGGACACTCGCAGGGCGATGGTGCCCGTGACCAGGCCGGCGGCGCCGAACAGGCCGCCGACGACCGCGAACGAGGTGAACAGGCCGAGCGTGCCCAGCACCACGGTCACCGTCGCCGGGGTGTTGCGTGCTGCCGCGGGCCGGGCGGCCGTCGTTCCAGGGGTGGGCATCCGCTGTCCTTCCGTGATCGGCCCGGTCGCTCCGGGCCTGACCGATCCTGGAACACGGCGCCCCGTGCGCGCCTCCCGGGCGGGAGGGAAACCGTGCTCCCCCGATCGGGGGAGGAGGCCGGCAGTGCGGGACGTCATACTTGGCGTCCATGACCTGGGGAATCCGGCCGTTGCTACGCGGCTCCACATACACGGGCGTGCTGTTCGCGTTCCTCGGTGCGGCGGCGAGCGCGGTGCTGCTGCCGTTCGCCGTGCTGCCCGCGCTGCTGTGGGAGTCCGGCCCGTACGGGGTGCGGGCCGCACTGGTGCTGGTGGTGTGGGCGGGGCTGATCGCCGCGGCCGGGCTGGCCCGCACCACCCGGCGGGTGCTGATCGCGGGGGCCCGCCGCCTGCTGGACGCGCCGCTGCCGGAGTCGGCCGGGCCGCTCGGCGTGGACCGGCGGCGGACCCCGCTGTGGCTGCTGCTGCACGTCGCCGCGGGCTGGACCGCGACGTTGACGGTCAACCTGCTGCTGCTGACGGCGCTGGCCCTGCCGGGGCGCTGGCTCGGCGACGAGGCGGAACTGTCGCTGTTCGGCCGGACGCTGCGCTCCGGGGACGGCTGGGCGAGCTGGGCGGCGGCCCTACTGTGCGTGCTGCTGGCGGCGCTGGTGTGCGTGGCGGTGTCGGGCGTCCTGCGCCGACTGGCACCGCGCCTGCTCGGCCCCTCCCCGGCCGAACGGCTCGCGCTGGCGGCCGCGCGGGAACGGCGGCTGGCCGAACGCAACCGGCTGGCCCAGGAGTTGCACGACTCGATCGGACACACCCTGACGGCGGCCACCATCCAGGCGGCGGTGGTCGGTGAAGTGCTCACCAGCGATCCAATGGCCGCCCGGGCCGCCCTGCGCAGCATCGAGGAGTCGACCCGGGCCGCCTTGGAGGACCTCGACTACGTCCTGGGCGTGCTGCGCGAGGAGGCTGCGGGCACGGCACCCGCCCGGACGCTGGCCGACCTGCCCGAACTGCTCGACCGGCTGCGGCACACGGGCACGGTGGTCGAGCCCGACCTGTCAGGCGACCTGGCCCGGGTGCCGGCGGCGCTGTCGCGGGCGGCCTACCGGATCCTCCAGGAAGGGGTGACGAACGCGCTGCGGCACGGCGCGGACGGTCCGATCCGCGTCACGGCGGCGCTCTCGCTGGACGGCCTGGCCCTGGGCGTGGCCAACCGGACCGGCCGCGGTCGGAGCGGGCGGGCGGCCTTCCCGACCTCCGGCCACGGACTCCCGGGCCTCGCCGAACGGGTGCGCCTGCTGCACGGCGAGTTCCGGGCCGGGCCGGACGGCGCCGGCCGCTGGGTCCTGGAGGCCCGCCTCCCCGTCCGGACTCCCGCATGAGCGCCACGCTGCTGATCGCCGACGACGACGCGGTGACCCGCAGCGGCCTGCGCGTCCTGCTCGCGGCGCAGCCCGGGATCACCGTGGTCGGCGAGGCCGCCGACGGCCTCGAAGCGGTCGAGGGGGCCCGGCGGCTGCGGCCGGACGTGGTGCTGATGGACGTGCGGATGCCGCGCTGCAACGGCATCGAGGCGACCCGGCGGATCCTCGCGGAAGTACCGGACCCGCCCAAGGTCATGGTGATCACCACGTTCGAGAACGACGGCCACGTCACCGCCGCGCTCGGCGCCGGGGCCAGCGGGTTCGCGCTCAAACGCCTCCCCGTGCCCCGGATCGCCCAAGCCGTTCGGACCGTCGCGGCGGGGGAGGAGATCCTTTTCCCGGCCGACCTGCGCCGTATGGTCACCGCCCGCCCGCTGGACTCCGTGAAGGCCCTGCCGGACGCCGGCCTGACACTCCGTGAGGAGGCCGTGCTCCGGCTGATGGCCACTGGACGCTCCAACCCCGACATCGCCCACGCGCTCACCGTCAGCCCGGAGACCGTCAAGACCCACGTCGGGAACATCCTGACCAAGCTCGGCGCGCAGAACCGCACCCACGCCGTGGTGATCGCCTACGAATCCGGCCTGGTCGTCCCAGGGCTGCCCGGCTGACGACCCCGCCGGGCACCCGGGCCGGGCGTGGGGTTCGGCCCCCTGCCCCGGGGAGGCCGGTCCGGCAGAGCGCCCGAGTATCTGCCACACCGCGCCAAGCGCGACGTACACGCCGGTACACCTCACGGGGGAAGGAGCACCTACGTGTTCGGACGCAGGCCTGCCCGTCCAGCAGCCCTGGCCTGATCGGGGCCCACACAGCCTGGTCGCCGGCACCGCCACTGAGCTGTCGCGGCGGGCTTTCTGGTTGTTGAGCCAGGTGCCCAGCGACAGCCCGTCCGCGGTCTTGTGCGTGCGCGGGACCTTCGCGTGCCGCTCTCGCTCGACGAACGCGGCCAGCGCGGCCAGGCCCTGCGCGAACCGGTCTGCCCGCGACACCTTCGGCTTCGCCGCGGCTGCCACCCGCGCGGCCGCCGGCTCCTGGTCCTCCTCGATCCCGACCGCCGCCAGCAGGTCCCGCTGCTCCTGGCCGAGTTCGGTCCAGCCGGCCCGCCGGGTGCGCACCCACCGGCCGAGCTGCCCGCCCTCGAACGCGGTCTCCAGCGGCAGCACGGCCCAGTCGACGTGGCCGTCGGACTCCGGCCACCGCTGCCGCGCGACCGCGTAGGTCCACTGCCGGGTGATGGGCCATGCCATGCCAGATACCACCAACGGATTGATCTCCTGCCGCTGCGCCCGGTGGGCCGGATCCAGTGCTGGGGGCTTCTTGTGGGGTACTTCGGCGGCTGTGCGCGGCCTGGTGCGCCGGGCCTTCCGGCCCGTGTCCCGGCCGGGTCCTCTGCCGGGTCGTGCGGTGGTGACTGGCGATCACGGGGCTGTGCCTGGTCGTTGTGGTTGTGTCTCCGCGGCCCCCGTGGCTCCCCGCAGCTGGCACGGCGGCTGCGGGGGCTGGGTGGGTTATGGGGTGCAGATGGCGTAGGGGGTGACGGTCGTGTAGTTGGTGTTCTGGTTGTCGGCGAGGATCTGCCAGGTGTTGCCGGCGGGTCGGTTGGTGACCTGGACGGGTGGGACGGCGCCGCCGCTCTGCTGGTATCCGCCGCCGGTGATGACGTGGCCGGTGGGGCAGGTGGCGGTGGCCACGACCGGGACTCTGGCGGTGGCCACCGCGATGGGGTTGCTGCTGGAGGTGACCGTGGTGGTGACGGTGGCGGTGGCGGTGTCGATCACCGACACGGTGTTCGAGCCGTAGTTGGTGACGTAGGCGCGGGTGCCGCCCGGGCTGAACGCCACCCCTTCGGGGGAGAAGCCGACGGGGATGGTGGTGGTGACGGTGTTGGTGGCCGTGTTGATCACCGACACGTTGTTCGAGCCGTTGTTGGTGACGTAGGCGGTGGTGCCGTCGGGGCTGACCGCCACCGCGTACGGGAGGGTGCCGACGGGGATGGTGGTGGTGACGGTGTTGGTGGCCGTGTTGATCACGGATACGTTGTTCGAATTGAGGTTGGCGGTGTAGGCGGTGGTGCCGTCCGGAGTGAACGCCACCCCCTTGGGGAGGGAGCCGACGGGGATGGTGGTGGTGACGGTGTTGGTGGCGGTGTTGATCACCGACACGGTGTTCGAGCCGCTGACGTAGGCGGTGGTGCCGTCCGGGTTGAACGCCACCCCTTGGGCGGCGCTGACGGGGATGGTGGTGGTGACGGTGTTGGTGGCGGTGTTGATCACCGACACGGTGTTCGAGCCGCTGTTGGTGACGTAGGCGGTGGTGCCGTCGGGGCTGACCGCCACCCAGTTGGGGCGGCTGCCGGCGGGGATGGTGGTGGTGACGGTGTTGGTGGCGGTGTTGATCACGGTCACGTCGTTCGAGACGAAGTTGGCGGTGTAGGCGGTGGTGCCGTCCGGGGTGACCGCCACCCAGTTGGGGCGGCTGCCGACGGGGATGGTGGTGGTGACGGTGTTGGTGGCCGCGTTGATCACCGACACGGTGTTCGAGACGTAGTTGGTGACGTACGCGAAGGTCCCGGACGTCGCGGCCTGGGCCGGCGTGGCCGCCGTCACCGGCAGTGCCACGCACCCCAGCAGGACCAGCCCCGCCACCAGGGCGCGTGCGCGCGCCGCCCACCGCGGGGGCCGGCTCGGGCCCGTATCCTGCCGGTCGGGGCCGGGCAGCCGTCGTTTCCCACAACTGATCATCGCCGCACCTCTCGCTCGAAGATCCCAAAAGGGTGGCGACGCAGGCCCCGGGCCGGAACGGCCCGTGCCATGACGAACAGACGCGACCGCCACGGCCGGCCCCGCAATCGCGGCCACCACCCGTACCCCCAGTCGCGTGCTCTGATGCCTCACCGGCCCGCGGCTGCGCCACCGCGCTGACAGGACCCCAAAAGAGCACAGGCCACCGCGCGTCAGCGTAAGCACCGCAGTATGAAATATGGCGGTTCGACACCTTTTCGTCCGAGTGATCCGGCCCGCGGGCGAGTATGTGCGGCCGCCGGTGGTGTACCGGTCTGCGGCAGGGGCGCGAACTCCGCCAGGCAGGTCAGAGACGTGCCGACCGGACCGGCAGAGGCCCCGAGATAGGGACTGGTTAGCGGACGGGATTACGGACCGTCCCCTGTCGCGGGAGGGGGTGCTGTCGCGCCCTGTGACCTGCGCGGATAGGCGCTTACCCCCATGCGAGGTCGGGGCGCGACAGCTGCGCGCGACAGGGGCCCTGGGCGTGGCTGCGGGCTGGGTGTCATCGCGGTGCGGCCAGCTGGCTGCGCGCCGCCGGCCGGTCGATGATCCGGGCCTGTACCTGCTAATCCCAGCGCATGCCCAGCCAGGTCAGGCGCTGCGCGCGTTCGGCGGGGACCGGGCCGGTGATGTGACTCATCCTTCGCACCGGCTCGCGCGGGGCACTGCGACACACGAGGTTTCTCGCCACCTCGCTACCTCGAAGTGATCGGATCGGGGTATCTAATTGTGGTTTGTCATGATTTTCCGTCAGGTGTCCTGTGGTGCTTGTGTCTTGTCGCGCGGGGGGTGCGGGGCGCTTTGTTGTGAGGAGAGGTGAACCCGCGGATGAGTGCTGGTACTCGTGGACAGGGCGATCTGTCGTGGTACCGGGTCGGCCGTCAGTGGCCCGTGGCCGTGTTCAACAGGGCTCTGGTCGGTGGGACGGCCCCGGTTGGTGCCGTCGGTGCGTCCGATCCGGTTGGCTTGGGTGGACGGCGTGGGGAGCGCGGTGTGGGGGTGGCGTCGGTGGGGTGCGCGGTGCTGTCCGGTATGGCGCTGCTGGCGGCCACGGCTCCACCGGTGGCCGCCGCGCCGGTGGGGGCCGTGCCGGTGCGGGCGCAGCGGGCTGATCCGTCGCAGACCTTCACCTTCACCGGCGCTGCGCAGACCTTGACGGTTCCGGCGGCGGCGGTGGTGACGATCACCGCGGACGGCGCCGGTGGCGCCGACAACACCGGCACCGCCTGTTCCGTCACGGGGGCTGGTGGGGCGGGGGCGCGGGTGGTGACCACTCTGCCGCAGACCGTCGCCCCGACGACGTTCACCGTCAATGTCGGCGGCACCGGCGGCAAGGGTTGCAACGGCACCGGGACGGGGGGTGCCGGCGGCTTCAACGGCGGCGCCCCTGGCGGGAGCTTCCCGCTCACTGGTTTTCATTTCGAAGGTCCGGGTGGGGGTGGGGCCTCCAGCGTCAGCACGGGCGGCTCCTTGCTGGTGGTCGCCGGGGGCGGCGGCGCCGCCGGCGGCACCGGCGCGGGCTCCACTGGGGGGAACGGAGGCAACGGGAGCAACGGCACGACGGCGGATGCCGTCGGCGGTAACGCGGGAAGTGCCACCGGCCCTGGGGCCTCGCCGGGGCTGGGTGGTGTCGGTGGCAGCACCAGCACCAGCACCGGGGGTGTCGGCGGGGCCTCCGGCATCGTTGCATCCTGTGTGGTCACGAATGGTAAGCCGGGGGGCGGGTTCTCCGGTGCCACGGTCGGGACCGGTGGCGCCGGGGGCAGCTTCGACGGCGGCTGCGCCGCCGCTGCCATCGGTGGTGGCGGGGGCGGCGGGGGTGGGTACTTCGCCGGCGGGGGCGGCGGCAGCGCCGCCGTCAACAAATTCGGCATCAGCGCGGGTGGGGGCGGGGGTGGTGGGGGCAGCAGCTTCGCCACCCCCACGGGCACCGGCACGTCCTATGCGCTTTCGACGATCGGGACGGCGAACCACAACGGCCAGGTGACCATCTCCTACACGCTCCCGTCCTTGACCATCAGCAAGACCCACACCAAGCACTTCACCCAGGGGCGGGACGGCACCTACACCATCACCGTGGGCAATGCCACCGGGGCCGCGCCGACCAACGGCAGTACGGTCACCGTGTACGACACCCTCCCCGCCGGGCTCCGCGCCGACAGCATCACCGGTACGGGATGGACCTGCACCCTGAACATCCTCACCTGCACTCGTAGCGACGTCCTCCCCGCCGGGAGCAGCTACCCTCCCATCACCCTGAAGGTCGACGTCTCCTGCAGGGCCCACGCCGAGGTGACGAACCGCGCCACCGTCCTCGGGGGTGGCGACACCAGCAGCCACACGGCCGCCGACCTCACCAAGATCAAGCGCCACGGGCACGACGAGCACTGCGAGCGCCACGACCACTGACAGCCCAACCGCCTGTGCCCAACGGCGGGGCACGTCCATGAGGCCCGTGTCCCGGCCGGGTCCTCTGCCGGGTCGTGCGGCGGCGAGTGGCGATCACGGGGCTGTGCCTGGTCGTTGTGGTCGTGTCTCCGCGGCCCCCGTGGCTCCCCGCAGCTGGCACGGCGGCTGCGGGAGCTGGGTGGGCTATGGGGCGCAGACGGCGTAGGGGGTGACGTTGGTGTAGTTGGTGTTCTGGTTGTCGGCGAGGATCTGCCAGGTGTTGCCGGCGGGTCGGTTGGTGACCTGGACGGGTGGGACGGCGCCGCCGCTCTGCTGGTATCCGCCGCCGGTGATCACGTGGCCGGCGGGACAGGTGGCGGTGGCCACCACCGGGACCCTGGCCGTGGCCACCCCACGGGGGGCGATGCCAGAGGAGAGGGTGGTGGTGACGGTGTCGGTGGCCGTGTCGATCACCGACACGGTGCTCAAGTTGCTGTTGGTGACGTAGGCGCGGGTACCGCCCGGGCTGAACGCCACCGCGAACGGCGAAAGGCCGACAGGGATGGTGGTGGTGACGGTGTTGGTGGCCGCGTTGATCACGGACACGGTGTTCGAGAGGCCGTTGGTGACGTAGGCGGTGGTGCCGTCCGGGCTGAACGCCACTCCCTGGGGGACGGAGCCGACAGGGATGGTGGTGGTGACGGTGTTGGTGGCGGTGTTGATCACGGACACGTTGTTCGAGAGGCCGTTGGTGACGTAGGCGGTGGTGCCGTCCGGGCTGAACGCCACCCCTTCGGGGTTGCTGCCGACGGGGATGGTGGTGGTGACGGTGTTGGTGGCGGTGTTGATCACGGACACGTTGCCCGAGCCGAGGTTGTTGACGTAGGCGGTGGTGCCGTTCGGGCTGACCGCCACCGCGAACGGCGAAGTGCCGACGGGGATGGTGGTGGTGACGGTGTTGGTGGCGGTGTTGATCACGGACACGTTGCCCGAGCTCTCGTTGGTGACGTAGGCGGTGGTGCCGTCGGGGCTGACCGCCACCGCGAACGGCGAAGTGCCGACGGGGATGGTGGTGGTGACGGTGTTGGTAGTGGTGTTGATCACGGACACGGTGTTCGAAGCGAGGTTGGCGACGTAGGCGGTGGTGCCGTCCGGGCTGACCGCCACCCCTTCGGGTTGGGTGCCGACGGGGATGGTGGTGGTGACGGTGTTGGTGGCCAGATTGAGCACCGACACGGTGTTCGAGACGGCGTTGGCGATATAGGCGAAGGTCCCGGACGTCGCGGCCCGGGCCGGGACGGCCGCCGTCACCGGCAGTGCCACGCCCCCCAGCAGCACCAGCCCCGCCACCATGGCGCGTGCCCGTGCCGCCCACCGCGGGGCCCGACAAGCGCCTGCATCGTGCCCCGCCGGGCCGGGCAGTCGTCGTCTCCCACAACTGATCATCGCCGTACCTCTCGCTCGAAGAACCCAAGGATGTGGCGACGCAGGCCCCCGGGGGCCGGAACGGCCCGTGCCATGACGACAGACGCGACCGCCACGGCCCGCCCCGCCACGACAGCCACCACCCGGGCCCACAGCCGTGTGCCTCACCGGCCTGGGGCGGGCTGCGCCACCGCGCTGACAGGACCCCAAAAGAGCACAGGCCACCGCGCGTCAGCGTAAGCACCGCAGTATGAAATATGGCGGTTCAACACCTTTTCGTCCGAGTGATCCTGCCTGCGGGCGAGCATGTGCGGCCGCCGGTGGTGTACCGGCATGAAATTGCCACGCGGGGCCGCACGCCAGGCGGCGAACCCGACTCGTCACAGGACAACACCGCCCGGGCCACAAAACCCCTGACCGGACGGCCTACCAGGCCACGCCCAAAGCCTCCAACCGCCCGCGCTGCTCCTCGCTCAGCTTGTCCCGCCAGGCGCGCTGGTTGCTCAGCCAGGCGCCCAGCGACAGCCCCTCCGCGGTCTTGTGCGTGCGCGGCACCTTCGCGTGCCCCTCCCACTCGACGAACACGGCCGGCGCCGCCAGGTGCCCGAACCGGTCCGCCCGCGACACCTTCGGCTTCGCCGCAGCCGCCGCCCGCGTGGCTGCCAGCCCCTGGTCCTCCTCGATCCCGACCGCCGCCAGCAGGTCCCGCTGCTCCTGGCCGAGCCCGGCCCAGCCGGCCCGCTGCGCCCACACCCACCGGCCCAGTGCCTCGCCGACCAGCTGCCATCGGATGGCCAACCGCCGCCCTGAGTACCCAAGCTCTCAGCCGGGCGGGCACACTGGCGCGGTGAACGATGCGAATGCGGTGGTCAACGGTCTGGTCACGGCTGGTCTCGGCTTCCTCGGCTTCTTCCTCGGTTCCCGTGCCCGGCGTCTTCTACGGGCGCGGAGGCTACGCGAGGCCGACGGACGTGAGGAGCCGCGATGCCTGTGAGGTTGCGTTTCGCTGTCGTCGTGGGCTGCAACGGCTTGTCGAGGCGGCCGGCGGGATGATGCCTGGTCAGCGGCGGCATTAGCGAGTACGACGTCATCGTGGTGCGGTTTTGGGCGTCAAGCCGATGTCGTGTCCGCTGGCCGGCGGGATGCAGCTTCCCACGGGGCCGGGGCACGCGGGTGGCCCGGGCACAGGCTGGCGGCGACGGCCTGGAGCGCCTCTCGGCGGGCACCGGGCCTGCGCGGGTCAGCGCCAGTCGAGTCCGAGTTCGGCGAGCGCGGTCAGCTGCGCCTCGGTGAGCTTGGTCCGCCAGGTCTTGGTATTGGAGATCCAGACCCCGAGCTTGACCGGTACGGTGTCGCCGCCCCCAACCGCCGTCCGGCCCGGCCTCTTCCAAGTGGGCTCCGGGGCCTTGCGGCCCCGGAGCGGGTGGGGGCGCTGCAGCCACAGCAGGCCCCGGATGCCGGGCGCGCCCAGGAGAAGCCGACCGAGCCTGACGGGTCGCTCCGAGAGGAGCAGGTCCTCAGGCTCCCCGCTGTGGTCTGGGTCGTGATCCTTGTGGTGCTGATCGCCGCCATGGCACAGCAGGCCCGCGCCCACGGGCGCCCGGACGCGGCCGAGCGACTGGTCGACCTGCTACGCGGGGACGACTCAGCGGGTGACCGGCGCGACCATGCCCGGCGGCCGGGGGCCCGGGCAGGGCGGGAGTACCGGTTGCTCAGTTCGCCCAACTTTGGTGTCACAAAATAGCGTTGTCACCGAAGTTGGGACAACGGGTCAGGGACCGGCTGCCGGTCCTCTTCCACCTGCTGTGGTCCGGAGCCCTGGTCACGGATCTGGTGGGTAGGCTGATGCAGACGGACATCCAGATCGGGCCGACGGGTCAGAAGCCGCTGCCGCTGCCGGCGTCTGAAGCTCCTGCCCGGCGGATCTTTCCGGGCGCACGCAACTGGCATCTCGTCGGAGCGCGTCTCGATGTGCGGCAACGTCAGAAGTCGTTGCCCGCAGTGGTCATACGAGGTCGAACCGTGTGGCCGAGAGGATCAGGAGCCGTTCCATGTCGGATGAGATCACGGTGCACCCCGTCGCCTGGCCACCTGCCCCCATCAGGACCGATCGGCTCGTGCTCCGCGAGTCCGAGGCCCGGGACCGTGCCGCGTTCATCGAGTTGTTCGCCTCGCCAGAGGTGGGCACCTACGTCGGCGGCTCCCGACCGCGTGACGAGCTCGAGCGCGCGATGCCCGAGGTGCCCGGGCAGCGCTTCGGCTTCTTCGTGGTCGGGCTCAACGGAACAACGATCGGCATGATCACGCTCGATCGGCGCGACCCGGAACGCAAGGGCCACATCCGTCCGGAAGGCGGGGAGGTCGAGCTCGGCTACATGTTTCTGCCGCAGGTATGGGGACGCGGGTACGCAACTGAGGCGTGCGCGGCGACGCTCAACTGGTTCGCCGGCGCGCTTCCCGGCGAGCCGGTGGTGCTCTCCACCCAGACCGCCAATGAGGCCTCGATGCGCGTCGCGGCGAAGCTGGGGTTCACCGAGGTGGAGCGGTTCGAGGACTACGGCGCCGAGCAGTGGCTCGGCGTGTGGTCCCCGGGCACGCCGTCCGATTGAGCTCATGCCCGACAGCGCGACGGATCCACGGGGCCACCGATCGGTGGCGCACCGCTTGCGCCAGTGCTTTCCAACTTCGCTGTCACAAACCGGTACTGTTCCCAACTTCGGTGACAACCGTCCCAACTTCGCCGTCACAGGTCAGGGGCAGTCGGCCAGCGTGTTGCCGTGGATGGCGGCGAGCGCCAGGACGCTGTCGACGCTCTCGCCCCCGCGAAGGCGGCGGCGCACGTGCATCCCGTCGACCACGACGTTCAAGGACCGCACTGACAGCCCCCGCTCGAGGCAGTCGCCTGCTACCGAAGCGCCGTGGACGCCGAGCCCCGCCATCCACTCCTCAAGCTCCAACAACGAGCAGCCCGAGCGCACCCATTGCCGAGCGACCTCCACCGCCCGGGTCGGAGCCAGGGACGGGCAGCAGGCTGTCTCTCATGCCATGAGCCGCGAGATTCTACAGTCCCCCATCAGGCCCGGGACAAGGTCAAGGCCGACGTCGCCTGCTTGGCCCTGGTGGCCGGCTGTTCTGCGCGTTGAACACTCGCCGGCGACTGGCCGAACCGCACTCTGTTAGAGCATGTAACTTTCGCTATTGACTCTCGCAGATCAATGGTGTTACAACTTCTAACGAACGCGAACGGGTCACTCGGCCCGGGCGGTATGCCAGCACCCGAAGGAGAACGTCACCATGAAGCTCAGCTCGCCCCGCGCCATGACCACGCTGATCGGCGCAGCGGCGGTCGCCACCGCGCTCACCAGCACCGCCGCTGCCGCGCAGCCCGCCAAGCAGCACCTGCCGAGGATCGTCTCCAGCTGGGCCGCCGCCTGGAACGGCACTGACCCCCAGGCGCTTGGCGCCCTGTTCGCCACAGACGGCACCTACACCGATCAGGCTGTGGGCGTCACCTTCCATGGTCGCCAGGAGATCTCCGGTTGGAAGGCCCGCGCCGACAGCAGCATCGACAACGTTCACGTCACCGTACGAGCCGCCTACCACGACGGCGATCACATCACCATCGAGGCCATCTACTCCGGCCACCTCAAGGGCGCACCCAAGCCCTTCGCCGTGCCGATGGCCACCCTCCTCGACCTAGACAGCCACCGCCAGATCACCTCCAACCAGGACTACTACAACCTCAACGCCGTCCTCACCCAGTCCGGTCTGCCCACCAACTGGACCCCGCCCACCTCCTCATGACACTGCCAAGCCGCCGAGACCGGGGCACTCACAACCGACTCCCCGGGCGGGATCGGCCCGGTGACGTCCTGGACGACGGAGGTCGAGTTCGCATTGCCGGGCAGTAAGCGCAAGGTGCGCCCGGACACGGTGTTCCAGGCCCCGGAGATCGGGGTGCCGGTACTCCTGGTCGAGGTCGACCGCTCCACCATGTCCAAGGCCCGGGTCGCCGCGAAGTTGGGCCCTGAACCCGGATGTTGGACGCCAGAGACACTTGGATCTTGATGGTCCAGGTGGACAGGAGTCCCGCACAGATGGTGATGAAGCACTACCCGCCGCGGTTCAAGGTGGACGCGGTCGCGTTGTACCGGTCCCGGCCGGGCGCGACGATCAAGTCGGTCGCCGAGGATCTCGGGGTGAGCACCGGGACTCCGCGCAACTGGATCCGGGCCGCCGACGGACGCCGTCCCGTCTCGCACTCAGCTGCGGGCTCCCTCGCGCCGGCCCCGGACGGAGACACGGTCCAGGCCGAGCTCGCGGCCGCACGCAAGAGGATCCGCGAGCTGGAGGAGGAGCGCGACATCCTTCAGGAAGACCTCGCGGCCGTCGGCCAGCACCAGGCGCGAGGCAAGCCCCGGCGTGTACCCGCCGCCGGCCGTCGAGTCCCGCACCACACCGGTGTTCAAGCGGGCTTCTACATACGACCGGATCATCGGCGGCATCGAGTCCCAACTCGGGCGCACGGAAGTCGAGTTCATGTAGCAAGTCTAGGGAGTGCGAGACCGCCGGATGACTGAGTCGATGCCGAGCGCCGCCAGCAGGTCCCGCTGCTCTCGCCCTGATCGCTCTCCGCCGCCGGACGGCCGCCCCACACCCCTACCACCGCCACCGCCCACAGGGCAGCGGATCCTCTCCAGCCACTCCCCGTTCGAGCGGATCCCCCTGTTCGAGCCCTGCCGCCGAAACCGAGGTGCGACCATGGCCGCCATGACCGACCTGCGACTCGACGCCCCTGAGTCTCCCGCTCTGATCGCCATCCAGCAACGCACCGGCATGGCCGACGAGATGTGGCGCGAGATCGCCCCGCTGCTCGCCGACGAGGGCATCACCGAAGACACCGACCCGACCGACCTCCCCACGCTCCAAGCCGCCCTGGACCGCGCCGTCGCCCGCTACAACACCGCGCTGTTCACCCCTACCGGACGAGCCCGCAGCGACGCGGCCGCGCTGCTGCGCCAGGTCGTCGCCTCGATCGCCGCCGACGAGACTGAGCACGCCGCCCGCCTACTCGACTCCCTCGGCCCGGACTCCACCGCCGAACAGCCGGTCACCACCTCGCACGCCGCCGGCCTGGCCCTGTCCCTGCTGGGCGCCTGGTCGGCCAACACCACCAGCGACATCCCCGCCGGCCTGCTCCAAGGCACCGCCCTGCCCGCCGGACACTGGCGCGGCGAGCGGGCCGCCCGCGACATCCTTGCCCTCGCGCGCAAGGGCCGCGCGCACCGCTCGGTCCAGAAGCTCATCGTCCAGCACGGCGGCCACCACGTCACCGACGGCGCCGCCCTCGCCCTGGCCGCCACCGTCCAGACGTGGGCGCAGCGAACCGGCACCCCGGCCGCCGACGTCGCCGAAGCAGCCATCGGCTGACTGCCGATCTTCCAGCGAAGCCCCATGACGGACGCCGATGGGCTCTACGGTCCCGGCGTCGCCAAGACGAGGAGAGAGTGGCGCATGATCGAGCGCTTGCGGGAGTTACTGGGCCTTCCCGCCCAGAAGGCGACAGAGGACCGGGACCCGGTCTGCCGGGAGCGAATGGTGAAAGCATCCGGAGTCACCTACGCCGAACTGGTCTGTACGACAGCGACCTGGAACGAACTGGCGGAGATCTGTACCCCTGGCGGAACCGCCCTGTTCGCCAATCAGAACCCGCTGCGACTGTGCACGACCCGTGAGAGCGATCCCGAGCCTGGCATGCTCCGCGCGTCCCTACCAGTGGCGCTGACCGGCGGGGTGATGTTCGGGGAACCGGCCGCGCCGGTGGGCGCCGCGCGCCTGCTTAGCCAACGGGTGGGCGCCTCGTTGACCAGGGTGAATCGGCCAAGCGGCGCTACGGCTTTCGCCGGGCGACATCACCACGTCGTTCAGGCGGTTCGGCCCGTCGCGTACTGGCCGAGCGGTGTGTTCAGGCTGGCCAACCAAGCAGCCATCGCCGCGGCACGTCGCCGAACTGTCACCGCTCGTCCTGGCAGCGGTCCAGCGATGGCGGTGTGGGGACCAACCGTTCGGTCCGAGCCGCCGGGGCTGACGGGCTGTCGGTGGCTCTTCGACATGCATCTGCTGAGCGACAGGCGCAGGCTGGAAGGCGTATTGCCGGTCGACGCCCTGGTCTGCTGGTGACGCCCACGTGCGTAGGGACACGGATGATCAGCCATCGAGGCCCGATAGCGGGATGGAGCACAAGGCGTGATGGCGCTGTGCCGGCTTGCACCGGGCGCTACCAACACGAGGGGTAACGATGGACGAAGCTGTACGCAACAGGCTGCTCGGGCTCCCCTCTGGGATCGACCGCAGGACGCGGCAGCCGGTGCCCCTTGAGCGTGTGCTCGGGCAGCCGGAGACGGTGGCCGCGCCACAGACGGTATCCACCGAGGAGTGGATCGCGCTTGTGCGTGCGCGGTGGTTGGCGGGCGAGTGGCACGACATCCTCTACGGTCACACAGAGGTCGACCTCACTACCGCTATCGCGGAGCTGGAGGCGCAGAGCGCCATGGGAAAGGACCTGCTCGAGATCGTGCAAGGCGCGATCGAGATGTCCGTGGAGGTTGTCCAGGAAAGTCGCTCCTCGTAGATTCTCCGACCCGCGCAGGCATGCCCGGGGGATCGGAGAGAGTGCTTCAGCGACGATGAAGAAGCTGTTTTTCGGACAGTGAGAAGAAGTGACCTGGGATGGATTTGTACGCTGCCGCACTCGGGTCGGGATCGTACCTCTCGGTGGGCTCCGACCCGGCATACGACTTCTGGATCGGCGATTTCTCCGTCGCGGCGATGGTCATGATGGATGCCGGTGGTCCAGTCGTCTCACGCATCGACCAGCAGGGCGGATTCTCGCTGACCGTGAACCCGGACTCGAGCATCACGTTCCTCACCAGCGACGGTTCCGTCACTTACCAGCTTGGGAGTGGCCCGACGCTGATCTTCGATGGCGCCTGTCACACGCTCGTCGCCATTCGCCAGGGCGTCTCGATGCAGATCCTGTTCGACGGGGTGGTGCTGCATTCGGGGGCGGGCGGTCCGCCGCTCAATGTGAACAACTCGTCGCCGATCCTGATCGGTGCGAACTCGAGCGACCAGAAATTGGTCGGCATGGTGATGAACGTGGGAGTCTGGAACTGTGCGCTCCAGGGCGACCAGATCGTACAGGCCTCGTTCGCCCATAACGTGCAGGAAAACGAAACTCTGCGAGGTTACTGGACTCTCGACAACACCTTTGCGGACCTGTCGCCCAACAACAACGGGGCCGTGGAGGTCGGATCCGTCGCATTCCTCCCCTGCGTCAGCTGTGTGTGGACGAGCGGGGCGAATGGTTACGATTTCTGCCAGATGAGCGTGGGCGGCGCCCAGGGTGAGTCGATCAGCCAGGTCCGCGCCATCCAGGTGGAGGAGGGCGTGCCCGCCTTGTTCTTCTCGATCATGTCCGACGGCGACCAGCCGGCGTTTCCCGCCGGCTCGTACGTGATGCTGATCGACCCCGCGAACCAGGTCTACGACCAGGACACGAACAGCGACGGGGTGTTCGTCCTCACGCAGGACGGACAGCCGTGGGCCGTCGCGGTCGTGAACCCACAAGCGGGCCACTGGGTGGTCTCGGTCACCGCCCCGCCCTCCGTCGGCTTCGTGCTTCAACTCCAGACCTGCCCAACGAGCGATGTGGTCCAGACCATTGAAGATGCTCTCTACCCGCTCTACGGACCGGCTCCCGGTATCGCGGAGGGAGACGTCACAGGCTGGTTGAGCGTACTGGTGCAGGTCGCGGTCGCGGTGGTCGTCGGGGTGGCGGTGGCAGCGATCACCGTGCTCAGCGGCGGGACGGCAATCCCGGCGATCCTCTACGGCCTTATGGCCTTCGCGAGCGTGACATACGTGGAGGCGAATGTGGCCATAGGGCAGCTCGACCACAATGACCTGTATCAGGCCTCGATGCAGGTCGGCGGCATGGCGGGCTTTCTCGTCTCGCCGGACATGCTGTTGCTCATCGACGCGAACACCGACGACGATAACGCCACCTTGTGGATATACGAAGCGCGGGAGGAATATCTCTACCCGGCGGTGACAACAAGTATTTTCAACAAGAACCAAAAGCGCATCATCGGCCAGGACGACAAGCGAGATAAAGTGGAGGAGGCATTGCTGTCCTTCAACGGTGGCTATGTCACCGCGGGTGGCCACGGACAGTCGTCCATCCTGCAAGGATGGTACAAGGAAGGGAACTCGGGTCCACTCGCCGAAGTCTTGAGGGTGGGAAAGTATGACCCTGCCGAGGTCGCCGGAAAGATCATCCACATGCTTGCCTGTGATTGCGGCTACTCCCTGGGTCTCGACGTTGTCGACAAAGGAGCGGTCGCATTTTTCGGATACTCCGACAAGTTCATCAATCTCAAGGATTGGCACAGGGAGTTCTGTCGCCCTGACATAGAGATAGACCTGGCCCTGATGGGGCAAGCCACCTGCGAGGAGGCCTACCAGGCGGCGATAGCCGTGTACAACAGCAAAATTGGCTGGTTCCAAGGGCGGGGCGATGTGGATGCGGCCTCCTTCCTTCGGAAGGACCGTGACCGACTCGTTGCACCCTCCACAGACCCTCGCTACGGAGACAAGAACGCCCGCCTCGCCGGCCCCAGACCGTGATCAAAGCCACCTATGTATCGATATCCGTACAGGGTGCTCGAATGGGATGTAGTCATGAGCCGGGACGTCGTTGGAACCGGTGGGGCGGGGTGAGCTGACGTGCTGGCCGATCGGTGTGCTCAGGCTGGCCAAGTGGCGCGGAAACGATGGCCACCAACCCTGCAAAGTGGCCGACTGTGATGCAAAGGCACAAGGCTGCGGCCGACCCGATACGTGTTGCCTCTGAGGTTGCTTCTGGAGGTTGCTACTCGGGGTTGCTACTTGAGCTTGCTACTCGGGGTTGCGTCAGCGGTGCCGCCGGAAGTGGCGTTTGCGCAGCTCAGAGCAGTTTGTCCATGGGTCGGCGGGCGCCGACTACTTCTCCCTGGGGCACCTCAGTGGGTGCTGGGTGAAGTCCGGCACCGGAACGTCGAGGAAGAAGAGGAGCAGGGGAGTCGGCGCGCAGAGCAGGAGCGGAGACAAGATCCCGGCAACCTGATGCTGCGCGCCGACGGGGTGACGGGTTGTCCGCTGCGCGGCGGCCCGGCGGCCTCGCTTCGCGACGCCACCGGCGAGAGAGTTGGGAGCGGGGCGGGTGGGGGAGGGCGTTGTGCTCCCGACCGCGGCCAGGCCGTCACCTTGATGGTCACCCCGGGGCTCGCGCCGATTCCTTGATGTCCCGCCCCGGACCCTGGGCCGGCCATCAAGGAATCGGCGGCGCTGCCGGTCAGCGCCCGACGCTGGTCAGCTTCCACCAGGGCATGGCCTCGGCGTCCGGATCGACCAGCGGCCACCAGACCTGGCCGTCGTAGCCCTCGATCTCCAGGTCCTCCAGTCTGGCGACGCCGGCCGGGACGGTGGCGAGCATCCTGGCGACGTGCCGGTCGCGGGCGTGGAGCTGGAGCTGATCGACCCGGTTGAAGAAGCCGGTCTCGCCGCCGACGGTGCTTGCGGCGTGCCGCTCAAGGCCCGCCCGTCTTGGCCGGGGTGCCGTTCGGCCCGTCGTCCTGGTGCGCGTTGCCGTCGGTTGGGCCGGGGTGCGTATCGGCTCGTCGCGGTCCCGTCGGCCGCTGCCAGGGTGCCGGTTCCCATGCCCGGCCGCCGGCCCGGGTGCTGTCGGCGCGGTGCGTGCCGGGCTCGGCGCCGGGCTGTGCCCGCGGTTCCGCCTTGCCGGCCTTCCGCCTGCCGCCGGGCCTGGCGCCATCAGCCCTCGCGGCAGGCCGGGCCGGGCGTGGACGCCGTCCGCCCGATCCGCGACCGGATCGAGCAGCGCATCCGCGGCCTGCTCGCCGAGCTCGGCATCGGGCCGGTCGCGTGACCGCCGCCGCGGCGTGATCCGGGTCCTGGCCGACAGAGTCGGCGATCGGCCCGCATGGTCGTGTGGCGGGCGGGGCACCCGAGCAGGCCGTCCAGGTACTCGCGGGCCGCCTGCGAATCGATGCTGCGCTGCTTCCGGTGGTTCAGCTGGAGGTAGGAGCAGATGTCGTCCTCGGGCGTGCCGGTCTCCAGTGGATAGGCGGCGTGCACGCTGGCCGCCAGGCCCAGGAAGTCCGCAGCGTCGGTCAGCCGGTAGGACGGCATCCGGCGCCGGCCGCCGTGCGGTTGGTTCGGCGCTCGTTGAACGCCACCCTGCTCAGAAGGCTGGGCTCACCCAGTGCGCCATGACCCCGGTGCGTCCGTCGTCCTGGCTGACGATGGTGGCGAAGCCGACTCCGTTGAGGTGCGCGTGCAGCGTCACGACGTCCCCGGTGTCGAAGGACTGCAGGAACGTTTGCCCGGCGGTGAGCTGGCCCGCCGGAGGCACCGTCCCCTGCCACTCAGGGAACTGCATGCCGGATACTGCCTCACTGCCGCGCATGATCTCGTTGTTCTTGTACAACGCTGTTGTGACCCACAGCGACCCCCGCTCGTTCCACTGGAACGATGCGCGGGCGTGATAGGAGACCGCCCACACGCCGGGGAAGGGGATCTTGAGTGCCGGGACCTCGGGAACCAGCGCGTAGGTGGTGGTGAGGGCGCGGCTGTTGAAGCCGAGCGGACCGGTCTGAACCCATAGCTGGCCTCCCTCTTGGGAAGTCTCGGTCTGGGAGGTCTCGGTGGTCGTGGATGTCATGCCTGTCAGGCTAGGAGCATTTGGGAGGGAGGTGCCTGACGCCCCGTCCGAATGTCACCCTTACAGATGATCACGTCGGGCGCATCAGCGTCTCCGCGGCGCAGCTTGAGCTCCGGCCTTGACGATCCAGCGGGCCCACGTGCTGAACCTGTGACCCAGGGGCAGGGGCGCGCGTCCTATCGGGCGTCGGCGATCGCCCGCAGTTCGTCGTAGGCGTCGAGGAGCTCGTCGTCCTGCGGCCGCCACAGCCGCCCGCACGGCTCGACATTGCCGAACCTCTGGTGCCAACTACGGTCGAGGGTGACCCACACCGCCGCGCCCGGCGGTTCGAACTGGTCAGCGGTGATGTCGGCGATCAGCCGGTCCATCTCCAGCCAAGCGTGGCTCTCCGGCAGCGCCGGCTTGTATGGGCGCTCGCCCGCGAGGGCCTGCCGCCGGTCGCCCTGGTCTTGGAGGCCGGCCGCAAGCGCGACCGGCCCGGAGCGAAGCGGCTCACCCCGGCGCAGAAGGAGGAGAAGGCCAAGCGGGCCCACCAGCGCCTGCTGAACCGCATGACCGGGGTCGAGACGGGCTCCAAGACGTCCTGGCACGCGCCCGCGTACGGCGGCCGCGGCATCACCGCCCAGACCACCACCAGGCGCTGCCGGTCGTGGCCACCACCCTGCCGCTGCTGCGCCGCCACGGGGCGGTGTGGCACCGGTTCGGTCGGGACGGCTGGCACACCCTTGACCAGGCGCTGGCCAGTCCGGACGGCGACCGGTTGCTCGCCGCGCCTCGGCCTCGCCGACCGGGACCGCCGGGAGCGGGGGGCCGCGGAGCGCGAGCAGCGTCGGCCGGCCTGCAATCGCTGCTCGGCGCCGTTCCCGGACGAGCGGTGGGGGAGCGCGAGCAGGCCGGCCCCTGGGGCGACGACGGGCCGTGCGCCGGCTGCCGCCAGGCCGACGCCGACTGGGAGGCGCGGGAGGCCGCCGGGCGCGAGCAAACCGCCGTCCAGGCCGTGGCCGCCGAACAGGCGCGCACCAGTTCGTGGTGGCGCCGGTCCTGACCTGCCCTCACCCGCCTGGGCCCGCCGGCGGTGACCACCAGCCCGGTTGCCGAGCCGGTCCGGGTGCGGGTCTGCGCGGTCCTGCTCCACGACAGCCTCATCTGCCTGATCCGCCGCCAGCGTGGTCCTACCCAGCGATGCACCCAAGGGGCCCGCAGCTAATCAGCGGTCGAGTCGTCGTGAGACCCCGGACGGCCGGGTGCCGGGAACCATCGCGCGCAACCGCCTGAAAGCCATACCCGACGTCTCTGGATCTCTGGACCTTACGACAGCCCTTCTGACCCACGTACACCCAGATCGACGCCCAGGTGCCGCTGCCAGAGCAGATGCGTCGCGTGCGCGCGGGCGACAGTCGGCAGCCTGGTCGCCGCCCCCAGCTCACCGAGCCGCAGCGGCGCCACTGCCAGCAGCTCTCCCTCCAGACCGAGCCGGTCCGACAGCGGACGGCGCTGGGACGACAGGTGATCCAAGCCGCAGCGCTGTCAGAGACCGCGCATGACCACTACTCAACGTGACTGAGCCTGGACACGTCAGTTGGAACCAGTGAGGGTCGGTGAGCTGTGGTTTCTGGTCCGTGGGACACGCTTGTTGGCACCAAGTGGTCACGCTTCTTGCAACCAACCGTGAGTTGTCAGCCTTCTTGGCACCCGTCACCGCCGCACAGCCGGTGCAGGACCGCGCGGCTCTCGTCGTCCGCGGCGCGGTAGACCAGAAGCCGCAGCTCCGGGTCCTCCAGCGGGAGCAGAACCTCGAAGTCGACGGCGATCGTCCCGACGGCCGGGTGCCGCAGCAGCTTGCGGCCGCGGCCGTTGACGCGGACCTCCCGCTCGGCCCAGAGCCGGGCGAAGTCCTCGTCCTGCGCGGTGAATTCGGCGATCAGCCCGGCCAGTGCCCGGTCCTCCGGATGGGCGGCCCAGGCCGCGCGCAGATGGGCGACGCCGTCCCGCAGCACCCCCTCGCGGTCGGCGTAGAAGCCGCGCATCGGCGGGTGCAGCAGGCAGAGCCACATCGCGTTCCGCCGCTCCGGCGGAACGGCGTCGAACTCCGGTAGCAGCCGGGCCATTTCGGGGTTCCAGGCCAGCAGGTCGTAGCGGTGGTCCAGCAGCGCGGCGGGCAGCGGGGAGAGTTCGTCGACCAGGTGGGCCAGCGACGGCGCCGGGCCGGTGGCTGCCCCGCCGCGGGTGCCGCCGGGGCGGCGCCGTCCGGCCAGGTCGAAGAGGTAGTCGCGTTCGCCGGGTGCCAGCCGCAGGGCCCGGGCCAGCGCCGCCAGCACCTCTGCGGAGGGCCGAAGCCCCCGGCCCTGCTCCAGCCGGACCACGTAGTCGGTGCTGACCCCGGCCAGCTCGGCGACCTCCTCGCGGCGCAGTCCGGGTGTCCGCCGGGCCCGCCGGTGCGCGGGCAGGCCCAGCCGGTCCGGGTCCAGCCGTTCGCGCCTGCTACGCAGGAAGGCGGCCAGCTCCTCGGTGGTGTCCACGGTTCGTGTCGTCATGACCGGTCCAACCGCCAGGGTGGGACCGGCCTTCCCAGGAAAGTCCCTCCCTTATCCGGGGCCCGCCGCCGCCGCAGACTCGGTCCCGGCAACGGAACACGAACACACGCGAGCACAGGAGAACCTGATGGCACTGGCCCTCGACGACTACCGGCTGCTGGGCCGCTCGGGACTGCGGGTCTCACCGCTGGCCCTGGGCACCGCGACCTTCGGCACCGAATGGGGGTGGGGTGCCGAGCGGACCGAGGCCCGCAAGCTGTTCGACCGCTACGTCGGGCTCGGCGGCAACCTCCTCGACACCGCCGACACCTACACCGACGGCAGCTCCGAGCGCCTGCTGGGCGAGTTCGCCCACGAGGAGCGCGAACGCCTGGTGCTGGCGACCAAGTACTCGACCCTGCGCCGCCCCGGCGACCCGAACTCCGGGGGCGGGCACCGCAAGGCGCTGTTCGGCTCGGTGGAGGGCAGCCTGCGGCGGCTCGGCACCGACTACCTCGACCTGCTGTACCTGCACGTCTGGGACTTCCGGACCTCGGTGGAGGAGGTGCTGCGCGGCCTGGACGACCTGGTCCGGCAGGGCAAGGTGCTGTACGTGGCGATCTCCAACACCCCGGCCTGGCAGGTGTCCCGGATGCAGGCGATCGCGGACCTGCGCGGCTGGTCGCCGCTGGTCGCGCTGCAGCTCGAGTACAGCCTGATCGAACGCACCGCGGAGCGCGACCTGATCCCGATGGCCCGGGAACTGGGCCTGGGCGTGGTCCCGTACTCGCCGCTCGGCGGCGGGGTGCTCAGCGGCAAGTACGGCCGGGACGACGTGGGCGCAACGGGCGCTGGCCCCGACGGGAGCACCCGCCGGAGCCACAATCTCGCCCTGGGCACCCTCACCGAACGCAGCCTCGGCGTGGCCGAGGTGGTCCGGGAGGTGGCCGGCGAGCTGGGGTACACCCCGGCCCAGGTGGCGCTGGCCTGGACGCTGCGGAAGCCGGGCGTGACGAGCACGCTGCTCGGCGCCCGCACCCCCACCCAGTTGGAGGACAACCTGGGCGCCCTGGCGGTCGAGCTGACGGACGCCCAGCTGGCCCGGCTCGACGCGGCGGGCGCGATCGCCCTCGGCCAGCCGCACGAGCTGCTGGCGAGCGAGCCCATCCGCCGGGTGACCACGGGCGACCTGCGGATTGAGACCCGCCGCTGACCCAGCCGCCAGCGGCGGGAGCTGGAGTCCGGAGCCGCGGTCGACTCACCGTCCGGGCGAGCCACGTCCGGATCGCTTCCGCGTCGGCGACGGTCGAACTGGTTCCACCTCTCGTGACCAGGTTCCAACCAGCGTGTCACGACTCAGTGACTCGACCGAAGCCCGGACCACCGCTCGCAAACTACAGCTCGCATTCGCAATCTATCGATCGCAGTCACAGGCGACGCTGCGCCGAACTAGCATCCCGATCATGAGTTTCTCCCCCGGGGCAGAAGTCGATGGCCGAGCCGATGCTGTTCGGCGCGCCGACCTGCACTGTGTGCGGCACGGAGATGGAGCCGAGCGCCACGGGCCGCCCGAGGAAGTACTGCTCGAAGGCGTGCTCGTCGAGGGCGGACCGCGCCCGGGAGAAGGAGAAGCAGGAGCGGGCGCTCACCGCGGCCGCCGAAAACCCCCGGGGCGAAACTCCGCCCCCGGCGGACCTGCCCGCCGACGGCCCGGCCGTTGAGCTGCTGGAGCTCGGCGGGGCGCTGCGCCGGCACGACGAGCGCTTCCTCCTCCAACTGGAGCGCGCGGAGCGCGAGAGCGACGGGGTCCTTGCCCACCAAGCCTTGGAGGAGATCCTCCGTGCCGCCGACGACCTGGCCGCGCGCCACCGCGAGCTCGCCGAGCGGATCCTGAGCACCCACTCCACCCAGACCGCCGGCCCCGACGGAAGCGCCCCGCAGCCCCCGGTTTCGCCCCGGGGTGAAACCAGGGCCTCGTCCGGCACCCCCGTGAGCACGGACGTACCGGCGCCGTCGGCCGCGCCCGCAACGGGGCCGGCGACCGGCGGCCCCGGTCCCGCAGGCCGGCCCGTGCCGGTCGCGCCCCGAGGCGAAACTCCCCCCGCCCGCGGGCCCCGGCCCGGCCGCAGGCCTCGCCGACGCCCGTTCATCCCCGGGGGGAAACACGGCCCGCCCCGCAGCCGGCCACCTCGGCGCCCGTTGCTCACCGGGGCATGGTTGCCTGCTCGAGCGGTCTTCGTCTACTCGACATCGTGTGCGGGGCGTGGCGGGTGAACGTCCCGGGCCGAATGCCCAGGTCGATGATGGGGTGATGGTGCTGGGGTTCGGCGTGTGGTGAAACTCCACAGCGGTGGTTTGCCTTCGATCGGGTGTTGCCGTGCGGCGTGTCGGTAGCGCACCGGGGGTGGACAGCCTGGCCTCAATGAGGCCTGTTGTGAAGCAGACGGACACCGACCGGTGTGGGGGAGCGGTAATGCCTGAGCCGATGAAGCCGCTGCTGGACCGGTCCGCCGCCGAGCAGGCCCGCCGGGAGCGGGAGGGGGCGGAGCGCGAGCGGTGCCGCCCGGCCTGCAGCCGCTGCTTGGCGCCGTTCCCGGACGAGCGGTGGGACGAGTGCGAGCAGGCCGGCCCCTGGGGCGACGACGGTCTGTGCGCCGGCTGCCGTCAGGCCGACACCGACCGGCTGGCACGGGAGGCCGCCGAGCGCGAGCGGGCGGAGGAGGGTTTGACCTGGGCGTGGTCTCACCCTTCGACTGCACCGAGATCATCGTGGAGGCTTACCAGATCTTCTCCGGAAACGGAGACAAGAAGAATGTCCTCTGCCGACACTTCCGGGTCGGCGTCAGTCCGTTGTGCCGTACCTGAGTCCGTCCAGGGTGAGGTCGAGGAGGCGTTCGGCCTGCTCGCGCTCCTCGGGCTTGCCTGAGGCGAGGGCGACGCCGGTGAGTGCGGCGAACATGGCGGCTGGGCTGATGTCCGATCGGATGGTCCCGGCGGCGGTCGCTGCGTCCAGGAGCGAGGTGAGGGCGTTCATGATCAGCTCGCGGCTCTGGGCGTAGGGGTTGACGCCGGAGTCGACAACGGCGCGAAGGGCCTCGGCCATCCCCAGTTTCGCGGTGGCGTAGTCGATGAAGCGCCCCATCCAGGCGCGAAGCGCCTCACGCGGTGGCATGGCTGCCAGGAGGTTGGGGGCGGCGTCGCACAGTCGGCTCAGTTCGTTGCGGTAGGCGGCCTCGATCAGCGCCTCCCGGGTGGGGAAGTTCCGGTAGAGGGTGCCGGAGCCTACGCCCGCCTCCTTGGCGATGCGCTCGAGGTGTGCCTCAAGCCCCTCTTCCGCGAAGACGCGCACGGCCGCGGAGAGGATCTTCTCCCGGTTGCGCCGCGCGTCGGCCCGCAGTGGGCGCTCGGTGTCCGTGGTCACGAGAGGGTCCCTTTCTCACCAGAGGTTGCTAAGTGGAGGCGTCCCCACTTACAGTCGAAGAAGCGGCGGCGCCTCCACTTCCGAGTGTAGAGCACAACCCGCCGTCGTCCGCAGGGTGCGGACACACACTCAACCCCGAGGAGAAAACGATGAGTCTCCCGCTCGAAGGCAAGGTCGCCGTGGTCACCGGCGGTGCGTCCGGCGTCGGCCTGGGAATCGCCCAGGAATTCGCGGACCAGGGCGCCCGCGTGGTCATCACCGACCTCCAGCAGAAGCCGCTGGACGAGGCGGTCGCCCAGATCGGCCCGAACTCCTCGGGCATCGTGGCCGACGTCACCGACCTCGCGGACATGGAGGCGATGTACCAGGAGGTCATCGCACGGCACGGACACCTCGACACGGTCGTGGCCAACGCCGGCATCGGCGCCCACGCCGCGCTCGGCGCGATCACCGAGGAGCAGTTCGACCGGACCTTCAACGTCAACGCGAAGGGCGTCCTGTTCACCGTCCAACCGGCGATCGCGCTGCTGCCGGATGGCGGCACCATCGTCATCATCGGGTCGACCGCGTCCATCCAGCCCCCGGCCGGCATGGGCCTGTACGGCGGCTCCAAGGCCGCGGTACGCGCCTTCATCCGGTCCTGGATCCAGGACATCAAGGGCTCCGGCATCCGCATGAACGTCCTCAGCCCCGGCGCCGTGGACACCGAGTCCCTGCGCAGCGCCCTCGCCATGGCGCAGGGCGCCGACGCCGTCCCCGCCGCGGTCCAGAAGATGGGCGAGGGCAACCCCACCGGCCGGATCGCCGACCCCCGCGAGATGGGCAAGGCAGCGGCCTTCCTGGCCAGCGACGCCTCCAGCTTCATCACCGGCGTCGAACTCTTCGCCGACGGCGGCATGGCACAGGTCTGAGCAACCAAGCCGTGACACGCGCGCCCGGCGACAGGCCCGCCGGGCACGCGTCACCCCCGCCCAGCCCCTCCACACCGCCTTGGAGCGTGCCGGCTTCTACATGCGACCGACGACGACTACCAGGCCGTCCGCGACCTCACCCAAGGCCTCGACCCCGCCCCGCTGCGCCAGGTCATGAGCTGGCTGGAGCGCACCCGCACCGCCGCCCTCGCACTGCGCGGCACCGAGCAGGCCTCGGCCGCCCGTCTGACGGTTCGCCGTAGCGGGCTCTGACGGTCCGTGTCCGGTGAAAGCTGTCGACTGTGGTGTTCGGCGGGCGTTGGACGGGGCGCTCCCGGGCCGGGCTCCGCCCCGGCCTGATGGCGCAGGGTCGGACATGGCTTCGGGCCGCGGTTGCCGCCAGCCCGAAGTTTCGGACGGTGCGTCAGATCGCCGATAGCCTACGGCTGGGCCGGTGCGGTGAGCGTGGGGAGCACGAGTGAAGATTACGACGTTGCGGCTGAGCAACTTCCAGTCCTTCGAGCGCCGCGACTCGGTTCCGCAGCTTCTCTAGCTCCTGGTCGAGGCGCGGAGAGACCGGACCGAAGCGGGACTTCCTGGGTGCCCCGGGAAGCGGCTCTCCCCCGGGAGGGTGGACGAGGTCGACATAGGCCGCCAATTGTCTGAGCGGGGAGGTTGGTGAAGGGTTCTTGGTCACATGCGGCAAGGTAACGGAACCTGCCTGGCCGAAGGACAGCAGGGCGACCGAACTCCCAACGGGGGGTCGTCCGTTGCGCGGCCGGACGCCCACAGGCCCGAGCCGATGGAAACGCAAGCCCCCGGGCCTGAGCAAGGCGACTCACCCCAGGCGGCGGCCGCATGGAACGCAGCTCACCCGTTCGGGGAATCCATCAGCTTCCGCGGCGGCGCGGCTCTGCGCCTGCGGCCCCGGCTTGCGGCACAGTCCGGCCATGTTCGAGAACGACCCGATGCCCGAGCCCCTGCGCCGCGCCATCCGTGACGGTGAGACCGGGTCCACCTGGCACTTCATCGCCCAACAGCGCGTCTGCCGGAAGGCCACCGGCGAGGAAGAACGCCCCGCGACCGAGGCACAGACGGTCCTGCAGGCCTTCCGCTATCCCCACGCCGACGACCCACGCGCCTTCGACCAGCTGCCCGCCGCCATCGGCGACAAGGCGCGCCACATCGCCGCGATCCTCGAAGAACAGCCCGCGTACACCTGACGGCCGCAGCACCGATCCGCGCGTCGGCACTCCCCGACAGTCGGCACCGCCGGGCCATCCCGCGCGAGCTGACGGGCGAACAAGCCGTCTCCTCGGCCGACGATCGATGGATGCCGCGCCGTGTGGAACCTCCTGCCGCACGACACGAAACGGAGCACCGATGTCCGACGACCCCGGAAGAACGCCCCACCCCGAACACCTCCTGCCGCCACGAAGGAGACGCCTGATCCGCGCGCTGACGGCGGTGGTCCTGCTGATGTCGGCGACCTTCTGGACCGAGGCCGTCGCGGTATCGACAGCGTCGCCCGACTCGCCGCCGTCCACCGCCGCTCAGGAAGGGGGGATGACCGCTGGAGCGCCCTTCCGCGACCCCGTCGACACCGAAACCCACCAGGATCTGACCATCACCCTGGACGCGGCCTCGACGCGGTTCGACCTGTCCGGACGCAAGGTGTGGGGCCAGTCGTACAACGGTGTGTTCGTTGCCCCCACCATCCGCGTGACACCCGGTTCGATCGTCGTCGTCCATCTGGTCAACCACCTGCCGGTCGCCACCAACCTGCACTTTCACGGCCTGCACGTCTCACCGTCGGACCACTCGGACAACCCCTTTCTGTGTGTGTCTCCGGGCAGCTCCATCACCTACTCGCTGGCCATCCCGGCCGAGCATCCACTCGGCACGTACTGGTATCACAGCCACGCCATGAGCACCGCCTGCCCGCCGTCCGGCTCACCGGCCGCGCGGGACATGTCCGCCTCCGACTTCGTCCCGGGCGACGTGGAGAACCAGATCTTCGCGGGTCTGTCCGGTGCGCTGCTCGTCGGCGACGACCGCACGCTGCTCCCCCGGCCGCTGCGGCACATCCCCGCACACACCTTCGTTCTGAAAGACGCACAGATCGACGCCTCTGGTCACATCGTCCAGAACACCGCCACCACGTCGATCGACTCGAACGCGCCGACGGTGCGGCTGGTCAACGGACAGCTGCGGCCGGTCCTGTTTATGAAGCCGGGGCAGACACAGCTGTGGCGCCTCGTCAACGCGGGAGCCGACATCTTCTACCAACTGCAGCTGGACGGCCGTCACTTCACCGTCATCGGCGAGGACGGCACTCCCGTCGCGCGGACGACCACCGCCGACACGCTCCTGCTGCCCCCGGGCAAGCGTTACGACGTGCTCGTCACCGCGGTCGGTGGCCCGCGCAAAGCGATCCTGCGCACCACCGCGTACAGCAACGGCCCCCAGGGGGACTCCTACCCCGACGTGGCCCTGGCCGACATCGTGGTGGCCGGCCACCCCGTGCACCGGCTGCCCACCGTCTCCGGCGCCATGCCCACCGCACCGAGGGACCTCTCCCCCGCGCCGATCGCCCGGCACCGCTCCCTGGACCTGTCCGAGAACGACGCGGGGACCGTCTTCTACATCAACGGCACACAGTTCTCGATGGACACCTCCGTCTTCGACACACCCGCCCGCCTCGGCACCGTCGAGGAATGGACCGTCCGTAACCTCAGCGGCGAGGACCACCCCTTCCACCTGCACACCAACCACTTCCAGGTGATGTCGGTAAACGGCATGCCCCAGCCCTACACCCACCAGCAGGACATCGTCTTGGTGCCGCACGCCGTGAACGGCGTGCCCGGAGAGGTGGTGTTGCGAGTCCCCTTCACCGACTACACCGGCAGATGGCTGTTCCACTGCCACATCGCGGCACATGAGGACAACGGCATGATGAGCTTCATCAACGTCGTCCCCTGAGCAGGGCCGATGGCCGGTGGCACATGCGACCCCGACGGCCAGGCCCCGGCCGCCGCGCCGCGAGGGCGCGTCCGCAAGACCCCCAAGGCCAACCCGGGCGGCTCCTCCAACGACCTGCGCGCGGACGTCCTGCGCGCCGTCGCCGTCCTGAAGATCGTGACCGGTCACCAGCTCTGGCGCCTGGTGCGGCCGAACGCGAAGGAGAACAAGTTTGCCCGCGCCACGGCCGACCCCGGCCGGGTTCCGCCCCGCAGGGCGAAATTACGCCCCGCACCGGCGACCAGGCCGAGCCGCCGCCGGCCCCGGTCTGGCCCTACGACGGTGACCAGCTGCTGCGCCCGCCGCTGCGCCCTGGCCTGCGGGGCCTGGGCGACCACGACCTAGGTGTATTGACCACGGAGGTTGGTGACGGGGTTCACGGTGATGTGATCTTGAAATGAGTGAGGGCCTTCTGGCTCGGTGTGGATTGCGACAT
>NZ_JBITZU010000025.1:69315-108573 GCF_044547075.1 Kitasatospora sp. NPDC052896 | reverse complement strand
TACCGTATCGCGGGGAGGAGCCGAGCAACCTCACGGCCGACTGACGAAACAAGCATCACCCAGACCGGCCCATCCACACATATTGACAATTACTCCCGCCGACGCCGTAGACCGCCTCTGCCTCCCAGAGGTCGACCCCCGGGCTCTGAACGGACTCAAATTCAGCGCCGCCCTGCCACAGCGCCTCGCCGAGGCCACCCTCGCCGCCCGGCTCGCCGACCTCGACCACGCCACCCACGTCCTCAACGAACCGGCCCGCTTCGTCAGGTACTGACAGTGCCCCGTACGAAAACTCAGGCGCGGGCAGTCGCTCCCGCGCTACGACTCGTCAGATGACGGTTCCCGCGAGGCCTGCAAGGGCGGCACTCTCCTGATTCGCTTCCACGTTCCCGCGACATGAAGGGAATGGATCGCTACTGGTGCCATCAACCCCCAGCCTCTGCAGGAGAGCTCATACAGGACAGACCGTCAAACAGCCTGGCAGGGTGCACATCGAGTCCCGCGGCGATCCGCAGGAGGGTGAGGACGCTCGCGTTACGCTGCCCGTGCTCGATGTAGATCAGGCCGCGGAAGCTCAGGCCGCTACGCTCGGCGAGCTGTTCGAGGCTGTATCCGCCTTCCTCTCGTAGTCGGCGGATCTGCATGCCGATGGCCAGCAGCTGAGGATCGGGCAGGTCGGAGCTTCCGGATGACACACCGCGACTCGACCGTTTTCGATATCCCGAAACCATGAACAGCTGTGCATAATCACGCTGAGTCACGGGGATGCCCTGGTCATGCGAACCACGCCAAGCCCCCGTCACCCTCACACGCATCCGCCGCAGACGAGCGGAGAAACCGCAGGCGACCACCGCAGCCAAGAACAGACCGCAGCAAACGGAAGAGGGCACCCTGCACCATTTGACCGGTGGCACCGGAGACGTCCGAAGCCAGGAACCAGCGCAACGCCCTGCACTTGCGATGCCGACAGTCAACTCTTGCTGCCGTCAGCGGACCACGGACGAGGGCAGCGCTGGCAGGCCCGGTACACGGACCCCAGTGGCCGGCATCACCGCCCAGGCTTCGCCAGCCGGGAAGAGGCGCACCGGTACCTGGTGCGTGTGCATGAGGCGATTCGCGACGGCACCTGGAGCCACCTCGACGCGGGCAACCGCAGCGTGGAGTTCTTCGCCACGCAGATGATCGAGCGCAAGCGGCGGCGCAAGAAGAACGCCAACACCGTCGACACCTACGACAGCCACCTGCGCAACCACGTCTTGCCGTTTGCGGGTAAGCGCGTCGCCCGCACGCTGCGGCGCAGAGACTCCGCCGCATTCGTCGACTACCTCCTCGACAAGCCTGGCATCGACTCCCACCACACGGTCGTCCAGGTCTTCAAGACCTGGCGCATTCTGATCACCTACATGATCGACGAGGACGTCCCGCTCCCGCCCAACATCGTTTCGCGCATCGAACTGCCCGACGTAGAGCCGCGGGTCAAGATCCCGCTCAACCGAGAGCAGGTGGCAGCGCTGGCAGCGGCCATGCGGCAGGTCGAACCCCGCTACGAAATCCTCGTCTGGCTCGGCGCATGCGCAGGGCTGCGCACAGGCGAAGCACTCGGCCTCAAGACCGCCCGAGTGAACTGGGCGGCCGACCTGCTACAGATCGACGAACAGCGCCTGCGCGGCCGAGCGGCAAAGCTGAAGACCAAGGCAAGCTACGCAACCCTGCCGGTCGACCCCTTCTTGATCGAGCGCCTGTCAGAGCACCACGCCCGCTTCACCCACCCCACCACGCACTACCCTTGTGCCGCGTGCGGACAGCCGACCATCGGCCCCGAAGACGAAGGACTGCTGACGACCAACAGATTCGGTCGGCCAGTACAGCGCAGTGACCTGAACAGGAAGTGGCGCACCACCGTTCGACTCGCGGGCCTTCCCGTGGGCACGCGCTTCCACGACCTCAAGCACTTCTACACCACGGTCCTCGGCGCCTGCGGCCAGCACGACCCGAAGACCGTCCAGGCCCTGTCCAGGCACGGCGACTTCTCCCAGACCTGGGAGACGTACGCCCACCCGCCGATGGCAGTGGAAGGCGTCACGGTAACGGCGTTCAGCAACGCGTTCCGATCCCCCGAACCGCTAGACATCCAGCTGACTGCCACCGGACCGGCAACATAGCCGAGCTGCGGAAACACAGGCCCCGGCCCGAGACCGCCACACCTGCAGGCAACGCGAGATGCCCCGGAGAACAACCGCATGATCTGCGACGACGGGGACGAAAACGACTGAACTACAAGCCCATCGCGTTTCCGTCCTCCGCAGGGCTCCGGCCCCCGCCTCCGTGCCCCGCAGCTGGCACCCGGCGCGCGCAAACCCCGACTGCGCCCGCCAGCCTTCGACTTCCCGCACCATCTGACCAGCACTCGTTCACGCTAGCGACCGCTGATCACGGCATCGGGCAGACGTCCCAGATACCTGTCCAGCCGACGAGGCGAGGGATCGCAATGATCACAACATGAGACCAAATGATTACCCACGATGAGTTCGCAGGCGTTCAAGCCTCCGCCAGAGGGGTCGATTTCGCCCCCGAATGGCCCCCATGATCAATTTGCATACAGAGCACAGATTCTGACCTGCAGAAATACAGGCAGCGGACGAGTCGGCCTGTACGCCGGGTTCTGTCTCCCGGGAGCCTTGCGGCCGCCGGGGAGGCGGTCATCCATCTAGGGCCGCCGTTGCCGACAGCCTCGTGCGGTCTACCCGCGGACTCGGGCGAGCAGCCCTCGAACATCCGCGCACGGTGCCCGAGGGCACCGATCTTGACCTTGCTCCGGGTGGGGTTTACCGAGCCGGCCGAGTCACCTCGGTCGCTGGTGGTCTCTTACACCACCGTTTCACCCTTACCTGCAAGCAGCAGGCGGTCTGTTTTCTGTGGCACTGTCCCGCGGGTCACCCCGGGTGGGCGTTACCCACCACCCTGCTCTGTGGAGCCCGGACGTTCCTCGGCGGGCCCCTGCTGGGACCCGACGCGACCGCCCGGCCGGCTCGTCCGCCGTGTGGTCATCCTAGCCGGTCGGAGGGGGCGGGCCGGACCGGGGCGGCCGGGGCCTGCTCGGGGTCCAGGCGGGCGGCGACGGCGGCCGCGGTGCCGCGGGCCCAGCGGGTGGTGGTCAGCAGGCCGATCAACAGGACGGCCACACCGAGGCCGGCGATGATCCACCAGCCGGCGTGGCTGGCCGGGGCGAAGCCGGTGACCAGCGGGCCGGCCACGGCGGCGGTGACCACCGTGCCGAGCACCGCGACGCCGAGCGACTGGCCGACCTGGCGGCTGGTGGAGGCCACCGCGGCCGCCACCCCGGCCTGGGCACGCGGCATGCCGGAGACCGCCGCGTTCGTGATCGGGGCGTTGACCAGGCCGAAGCCGAGGCCGAACAGCGCGTAGGCGGCGAGCAGCAGGCCGGCCGAGGAGTGCGCGGTCAGCCGGGTCAGCAGCAGGCCGCTGGCGGTGAGGGCGGCACCGGCGACCAGCAGCGGGATCCGCGGGCCGCGGGCGCCCACGATCCGTCCGGAGATCGGCGCGCAGACCAGCGTGAAGCCGGCGATCGGCAGGGTCCACAGGCCCGCCTCGACCGGGCTGTAGTGCCGGACCTCCTGGAGGTAGAGGGTGTTGAGGAAGAGGAAGCCGCCGAGCGCGGCGAACGCGCAGACCGCCGTGACGGTCGCGCCGGTGAACGGTGCGCTGCGGAAGAACCGCAGGTCGAGCAGTGGCTCCGGGCAGCGCCGCTCCCAGAGCGGGAAGGCCACCAGGGCGGCCAGCGCGATCACGGAGAGGCCGAGGATGGTCGGCGAGGTCCAACCGCGACCGGGGCCCTCGATGATCACGGCGGTGCCGGCGCCGAGCACCAGCACGGCCAGCAACTGGCCGACCGGGTCGAGCCGACGCGGCCGGGCGGCCCGCGACTCGGGTACGAAGCGGGCCGCCAGCAGGCAGCCGACCAGCCCGATCGGGACGTTGATCAGGAAGATCCACGGCCAGCCGGCGTGGTCCACCAGCACCCCACCGAGCAGCGGCCCGAGCGCCATGCTGAGGCCGACCACGCCGCCCCAGACGCCGATCGCCTGGGCGCGCTCGCGCGGGTCGGTGAAGACGTTGGTGATGATCGACATGGCCACCGGGTTGAGCATCGAGCCGCCGACCGCCTGCAGCGCGCGGAAGGCCACCAGCCAACCGAGGCTGGGCGCGAAGCTGCAGAGCAGCGAGCCGACCACGAAGAGCAGCAGTCCGGTCTGGAAGACCCGGCGCCGGCCGATCCGGTCGGCCACCGAACCGGAGAGCATCAGCAGCGCGGCCAGCACCAGGGTGTAGGCGTCGATGATCCACTGCAGCCCGGAGGTGGGCGCGTGCAGGTCCCGCTGGATGGACGGCAGGGCCACGTTCACGATGGTGTTGTCGAGGCCGACGATGAGCAGGCTGAGGCAGCAGATGCCGAGGATGAGCAGCCTTCGCTGCCGGCTGAGCTGAGGAGTCGGTTCGATCACCCGTCCATTGTCGCATTGGTGGGATGAATTGTGGCCGGCGGGCCGGGACGGCCGTCCGTCCGGCGCGCGGGCGCGGTCCCGGTGCGGATGGCCGATGCTCTACGCTCCGGACCGGGAGAACCGATGTCTCGCATGTCCCGACCCGCATGTCCCGAAGGGAAACCGATGCCGTTCCTGGTCCTGTTGCCGCCGTCGGAGGGCAAGGCCACCGCCGGCGAGGGCGCGCCGCTGGAGCTCGACGCGCTCTCGCTGCCCGGGCTGACCGCCGCCCGGGCCAGGGTGCTGGACGCGCTGGTGGAGCTCTGCCGCGGGGACGAGGACACCGCCGCCGAGGTACTCGGGCTGAGCCCGGGCCTGCGCGGCGAGATCGCCCGCAACGCCGGCCTGCGCACCGCCGCCGCGCTGCCGGCCGGCGAGGTCTACACCGGTGTGCTCTTCGACGCGCTCGGGCTGGCCGAGCTGGACGAGGCGGCGTACGCGCGGGCCGAGCGCTCGCTGCTGGTCTTCTCCGGGCTGTGGGGCGCGGTGCGGATCGGCGACCGGATTCCGCCGTACCGCTGCTCGGGGGGCGTGAAGCTGCCGCCGCTGGGCGCGCTGGGCGGCTACTGGCGACGGGAGACGGCCGAGGTGCTGCCGGCCGAGGCGGACGGGCTGGTGCTGGACCTGCGCAGCGCGGCGTACGCGGCCTCCTGGAAGCCGGCCGGTGAGCTGGTGGCCCGGACCGCGACCGTGCGGGTGCTCCAGGAGCGCGAGGTGGCGGGGGTGCGGAAGCGCTCGGTGGTCAGCCACTTCAACAAGGCGACCAAGGGCCGGCTGGTGCGCGACCTGCTGAACTGCGGCGCCGAGCCGGACTCCCCCGGCGAGCTGGTGGACCTGCTGCGCGGGCTCGGGCACACCGTCGAGGTCGCGGCCCAGGGCACCGCGCGCAAGCCGTGGCAGCTCGACGTCGTGGTGACCGAGCTGCACTGACCTCCCGGGCCGCGCCGAAGTGCCGGGCTGCGCCGGGTGGTGGGCCGCCAGCACGGGCGGGCGTCGGCGCGGGCGGCCGTCAGCGCAGGTGGGCGGTGTCGTTGAAGAGCCGCAGCGAGGTGTTGCCGTCGGAGTAGTACTGCACCGCGCTGAACGAGGCGGCGGACAACTCCATCCGGTACACGGCGTCCGGCGGGGCGCCCAGTGCCACCCGGACCAGCGCCTTGATCGGGCTGACGTGGGTGACCACCAGCACGGTCCGGCCGGGGTAGCGGGCCAGGATCTTGTCCCGGGCCACCCCGGACCGCTGGGTGAGCGAGGCCAGGCTCTCGTTGCTGCCGGTCGGCTTGGCCTTGCTGGAGGCCAGCCAGGCGTTCAGGTCCTCCGGGTACCGCTGCTGCACCTCCGCGAAGGTCAGCCCCTCCCAGGCGCCGAAGTCCAGCTCGCGCAGGCCCTCCTCGACCCGCACCTCCAACCCGAGCCGAACCGCGACCAGCTCGGCGGTCTGCCGGGTGCGCAGCATCGGCGAGCTGACCACGGCCTGCACGGTGCCACGGGCGGCCAGCGCGTCGGCGGCCCGTTCGGCCTGCCAGCGGCCCCGCGCGGAGAGTTCCGGGTCGCTGCCGCCACTGCCGGAGAACCGCTTCTGCGGGGTGAGCGGGGTCTCGCCGTGCCGGAGCAGCACGAGGGTGGTCGCCAGCGCCGCGTCGCCGGCCATCGACCAGCCGGCCACCGGCGGCGCGGCGGGTTCGGCGGCGGTCTCGGCGGCGGGCGCCGGGACGGGTACGGAGACGGCCGGCGGCACCGGCTCGCTGCCGGGCTCGGTCGGCGCCGGCAGCGGAGCCGCCGGCCGCGCCTTCGGCTCCCACTGCCGCCCGGCCCTGCCCGCGTCCATCGCCTCGTTGGCCAGCCGGTCGGCGTCCCTGTTCCGTTCCCGCGGGATCCAGGAGAAGCCGACCCGCTCGCACGGGAAGACGGTCCGGGCCTCGGCGGCCAGCGGCCGCATGTCCGGGTGCTTGATCTTCCAGCGTCCGGACATCTGCTCGACCACCAGCTTGGAGTCCATCCGGACGTCCACGGTGGCCGACGGGTCGATCTCGTACGCGGCGCGCAGGCCGGCGATCAGGCCTCGGTACTCGGCGACGTTGTTGGTCGCGCGGCCGATGTACTCGGCCGCCTCCGCGATGATCTGGCCGGTGTCACCGTCCCGGACCACCGCCCCGTAGCCGGCCGGCCCCGGGTTGCCCCGGGAGCCGCCGTCCGCCTCGACGATCAGCCTGCGCGCCGCCATCAGCTCAGATGCCCGAGTCGGCGGTGCGGACCAGGATCCGCCCGCAGTTCTCGCAGCGCACCACGGCGTCCTTGGGCTCGGCCTTGATGGCGTTCAGGTCGGTGATCGCGAACTCCACCCGGCACCCCTCGCAGCGGCGCTGGTAGAGCCGGGCCGCGCCGACGCCGCCCTGCTGCTCGCGCAGTCGGGTGTAGAGCTTGAGCAGGTCGGCCGGGATCACCACGGCGACGGCCTCGCGGTCGCGGGCGACCTTGGCGGCCTCGGCGTCGATCTCGGCGAAGGCGGCGTCGCGGCGGCCGACCGCCTCCTTCACCACCACGTCGGAGTGCTCCAGCCGGGCGGTCAGCTCGGTGACCCGGGTCTGCGCGCTCTCCAGCCGCTCCATCACCTCCAGCACCACGTCCTCCAGCGCGGACTGGCGCTTGGCCAGCGACTCGTTCTCGTGCTGGAGGTTCTCCAGGTCCTTGGCGGAGCCGACCGCGCCGGACTCCATCCGCTGCTGGTTGCGGGCGAACCGGGTGCGGACCTGGTCGACGTCCTGCTCGGCCTTGGTCAGCTCGCGGGCGGTGTCGCCCTGCTGGGCCTGGGCGGCGACCACCAGGTCGCGCAGCGCGGTGTGGTCGGCGGTGGCCTTGTCGATCTCCGCGTGCTCGGGCAGGGTGCGGCGCCGGTGGGCCAGCTGGTCGAGCTTGGAGTCGATGGCCTGCAGGTCGAGAAGGCGGATCTGGTCGGCGGGCGCGGCGTTCAAGCGGGGGGCTCCTGTGGATGACGGGGTCGAGCAGAGACGAATCAGTGCGTGGCGGGGTGCGGCATCGGTGCGTGGGCCGTCCACGGGTCGGTGACCCGGGTGGACACCCGGGTCTCCAGCGGCCAGTCGTGCTTGGCGGCCAGTGCGCCCAGGTCGCGGGCGGCGAGGTTCAGCCAGGGCCACTCGGTGGCCCAGTGTGCGGCGTCCAGCAGGGCCACCGGGGCGGCCTCGGCGGCCTCCGAGGCGGGGTGGTGGCGCAGGTCGGCGGTGAGGTAGGCGTCCACGCCCGCCTCCCGGACGGCGGCGAAGAAGCTGTCACCGGAACCGCCGGCCACCGCGACCCGGCGGATCGGCCGGTCCGGGTCGCCGGCCACCCGGACGCCGGCGGCGGTGGCGGGCAGTCCGGCGGCCACCTGGGCGGCGAACGCGGCCAGCGGCAGCGGCTCGGGCAGTTCGCCGATCCGGCCCGCACCGCGGCGGCCCTCGGGGTCGGTCGGGTCGGGCACCAGCGGGCCGGTGATCCGCAGGCCGACCGCCTCGGCCAGCGCGTCGGAGACGCCCGGCGCGGCGTGGTCGGCGTTGGTGTGCGCGACGTGCAGCGCGATCCCGGCCCGGATCAGCTCGTGCACCACGCGGCCCTTGAAGCCGGTCGCGGCGACGCTGGTGGTGCCGCGCAGGTAGAGGGGGTGGTGGGTGACGACCAGGTCGGCGCCCCACGCCACGGCCTCCTCGACCACGGTCCGCACGGGGTCGACGGCGAACAGCACCCGGCGCACCTCGGCGTCCGGGTCGCCGCAGACCAGGCCGACGGCATCCCAGGACTCCGCCCAGCTCGGTGGGTAGAGCTCTTCCAGCTGGCTGATGACGTCGGACAGTTTCGGCACCCGTTGAGACTACCGCGCGTGGGGGCCCGGCCGGGGCCGCGGGCGGCCACCGCGACCGTGCGACCGACCGCACAGCCGCCCGTCAACCGGGGCGCGAGGGCGACCGGCGGCCCGGGACGGCCGGAACAGCCGATCGGAACCGCGGCTCGGCGCGGCCGACCCGGGCGGTGCGCGCTCCTGGCGATCGCGGAAGCACGGGTGAAAACGCGCCTCGATCACCCTTACGGGTGAAGTGACCCGGTTGGCATTGAGCCGTTCCGAAGACGATCAGTAACTTCAGCGGTGCGAAAGAGAGTTGCCCAGAGTCGCCGGTGGTCGGGGGCCGCGGACCGAAGCGGACGGGACCGGCGCTCTCGCCACGTTCGGAAACTGACCCCGTTCGGGAACCGACCCCGGCCGGGAATCGATCCGGAGCAGCCGGCCTCCTCGGCACCGCCCGTGCGGGCCTGCTCCCGTGCGGAAGGGTGTGAAGCGGATGGGGGTGGGCACGCCGCCGCGGGCGGCCGGAGAGCCGGGCCAGTCAGCGCGCGAGACGGAGAGCACGCCGGCCGACGACACGCTGCCGGAGGTGGCTCGGAGCGCCCTGACCGGCGGCGCCGGCTGGGGCACCGAGCGCGGCTGGCGGCTCGCCTTCGACGGCTTCTGGTGCACGGTCCGTCCTCCCGGCTCCCCCGCCGGACCGCCCGCGGCGGGCCGTCCGCTGCACGTCGGCGCGGCCGGCACGGTGGCCGCCGAGGTGCTCGCCGAGGTCGCCGGGGTGCTCGCCGAGGACCCGTGCCCGTTCCGCTTCGCCGCCGACCGGGAGCGCCTTCGGCAGCTCGACTCCGGTGCCGGCGAGGACGGTTCGGACGGCTTCATCACCGTGCACCCGCTCGACGAGGCCCAGGCCCGCCGACTGGCCGGCGAGCTGCACCGGGCCACCGAGGGCCTGCCGGGCCCGACCCGACCACCCACCGGCCGGCCGTACGCGCCGGGCAGCCGGGTCCACCTCGGGTACGCCGCGCCCCGGGCCGAGCCGGGCACCGGTGGGGAGCGAACCGCGGCCGGCCGGGTGCGGGTGCGGCCGGCCGGCCCCGTCGAGGGGAGGGGGTCGGCCGGCCCGCTGCCGGTCGCCGACCGCTACGTGCTCACCACGGCCGTCCGGCGCGGCGGCCGGGGCGACCTCTTCCTCGGCCGGGACCTGCGGACCGGCGCGGAGGTGCTGATCAGACAGGCCCGGGCGGGCGGGCCGGACGGGCTCGACGCACGCACCGCGCTGCGCCACGAGGCTTGTCTGCTGGCCGAGTTGGCGGCGCACGGGCTCACCCCGCGGCCACTGGCGCTGATCGAGCGGACGGACTCGCTGCTGCTGGTGCAGGAGCGCGTCCCCGGCCGGCCGCTGGCCGGTTGGGTCAGCGCCCGACTGGCCGGGGACGGCGCGCCGGGCGTGCCGTGGGAGGCGGCCGGGCCGATGGCGCTGGCACTGGTCGACCTGGTCGAACGGGTGCACGCGGCCGGGCTGGTGCTGCGCGACCTCGCACCGGCCAACGTGCTGGTCCGGCCGGACGGTTCGCTGCGCCTGCTGGACCTCGAACTCGCCTGCGTGCCGGGCACGGTGGCCCCTCCGGCGGGCACCCCGGGCTATCGCGCGCCGGAGCGCCCGGCCGGCCGGGCGACCGTGAACGGTGTGGTCCCGTACGGGGGTTGTCGGGCCGAGCCGACGGCAGACCTGTACGCACTGGGCGGTCTGCTCTTCCTGCTCGCCACCGGCCACGACCCGGTGCTGCCCGCGGAGCGACCGCCGCTGCGCCCCGAGACCGAGCGGTTGGCGCGCTGGCTCGAGCTGGCGGCCCGAGAGGGTCGGACCGCGCGCCGGCTCGCGCGCGCCGTGCTCGCCCTGCGCGCCGAGCAGCCGGAGCGGCGCTGGACACCGGCCCGGGTGCGGGCCGAGCTGGCGCGGGCCGCCGCGACCTCCGACCCGTCGCCCAGGGCCGTCGCGCTCCCCCGGCGCGGTCCGGCGGTCGCCGGCCCGTCGCCCGAGCGGGTGTTGCACGAGAGCCTGCGCCACCTCGCCGAGACCGCGACCCCGCAGCGCCCCGACCGGCTCTGGCCCGAGCCGCCGGGCGGTCAGCGCACCGACCCGACCGCCGGCCGGCACGAGGCGGCCGGGGCGCTGGCCGTGCTGGCCCGCGCCGCCGTCGCCCCCGGCCTGCCGCCCGAGCTGCGCGCGGCGGTCGGCCGGACCGCCCGGACGGCCGCCGGCTGGCTCGAACGGCGGTGCGCCACCGAGCCGTTGCTGCTGCCCGGCCGACACTTCGGCCGCTCCGGCCCGCTCTGGGCACTGCTGGACGCCGCCGACGCGCTGGCCGACCGCGAACTCGCCGCCCGGACCCGCCGGCTCGCCACCCGGCTGCCGCCGGTCCGGCCCCGGCCCGGCTCCCAGCCCGCCGAACCCTGGCACTGCGCGGCGGGCACCGGCTTCCTGCGGTTGCGGCTGGGCGAGTCGGTCGCGACCACGAGGTCCGGCGACTTCCGGCTCGGCCCCGACACGGCCGGGCGCGGCGCGCTCCTGCTGGCCGCCCACCGGGCCACCGGCGACCCCGCGCCGCTGGCCGCCGCCGCGGAGGCGGCCCGGAGCCTGGCGACCGGCTGGGCGGCGGCCGGCCCGGAGGCCTGGTGGTCGCCGGGCACCGGAGAGCCGGACGAGAGGCGGCTCGCGCACTGGTGCGCCGGGCCGGCCGGGGTGGGCGGGTTCCTGGTCCGGCTCTGGCGCGCCACCGGCGACCCGGCCGTCCGCGCGGTCGCGCTCTCGGTCGGCCAGGCCGTCCTGGACGGGCTCGACGAACCGGATCCGCCCGGCCCGTACCCCGGCAGCACCCTCTGCCACGGCCCGGCCGGCGACGGCGAGTACCTGCTCGACCTGGCCGAGGCCACCGGCGAGCAGCGCTTCAAGGCCGGCGCCGAGCGGCTGGGCCGGCTGCTCGCCTCCCGCGCGACCTCGCACGAGGACGGGCTGCCACTCCCCCCGGGCGAGCCCGGCGGTGGGGCCGACACGCTCGGCTTCCTGCTCCGGCTCTGCCACGGCGGCCCCCGGCTCTGGCTCGACCTCCCGTCCACCCCCGCTCCCGGAGGAGCTCCCGGCACCCCGGGAAGAGCCCCCGGCAGAACCCCCGGAGCCACCGCGTGACCGTCCTGCGCACCGCGGCCCCCGTCCTGCGCCGCCTGAGCTTCACCTTCTCCCCGGACGGCTCGCACGCCGCCTGCCTGGCGGCCGGCTCGGACGGCGGCTGGTACCCGGAGAGCTGGCGGCTGGACGGTCCCGGACCCGCTCACCCGACGGCCCTGCCACTGCCCGGCGACCGCGCCGAGAGCCTGTACGCCCGGCCGCACTCGCTGCCCGACGGCCGGGTGCTGCTCTGCCGCTCCGCCGGCGAGCGGCACGAGCTGTTGCTGCGCGGCCCGCACCCGGCCGCCGCCGAGCCGGATCCGGTCACCCTGCGCTCCCCCGCGCTGTGCCTGCTGCCACTGCCCTCGCCGGCGGCCGGCCGGGGCCCGGTGGCGGTGGCGCTGGGTGTCGACACCCGCCCGGTGACCACGCTCTGGCTGGTGCCGGGCGACGGCGGCACTCCGGAGGCGGTCGCCGAGTTCCCCGGCGCCTTCGGCGGCGGGGTCTGGCTGGATGGCGACGGCCGGCTGCTGGCGCTCGACCGGGTCCGTGCCGGGGTGCTCAAGACCGTCGTGCTCGACCTCCAACTCCTCACCCTGACACCACTGTTGGAGATCACCGCGGACAGCAACGACCGGCTGCTGCTGGTCGACCCGGCGACCGGGCTGCTGCTGCTGCGCAGCGACGCCCCGGGCACCGACCGGCTCGGCTGGGGCGTGCTGGGCAGCGCCGAGCCGGTGCGGTTCCCGGACTGCCTGGACGTCCCCGGCCTGCTGCTGCGACCGGTGGCGCTCGACCCGGCCGCCCGGACCGCCGCCGGCAGCCGGGTGGCGATCCAGCTCGACCACGGCGCGTCCTCCGCCCTCGCGCTCTGGCGGCCCGACGGCGGCCGGCTGGAGCCGCTGCCGGTGCCGCCCGGGCGGCTCGGCGGGGTCGGCCACTGGTCGGCGGCCGGCCTGCGGATGCCGTACTCGGCGCCGGACCGCCCGGCCGGGGTGGTCACCCTGGAGGTGGACGTGCTGCTCGGGGCGGCGGGCCGGCCGCCGGTCGGCGCGCCGCTGCCGCTGCGGCTCGCCCCGCTCGGCGGGCCCCGGCTGCCGACCGGACTGCCGCGCGGCGAACCCTGGCCGCCCGCGCCGGGCCGGGGCTGGCGGCTGGACGGCAGCCCGGCCCGCCCCGACGGCGGCCGCTGGCACCCGGCGCAGACCCTGGAGCTGGCCGGACCGGCCGGACCGATCGAGGCCGTGGTGTACGGCGGCGAGGCCTGGCTGAGCAGCGAGCACCTGGTGATCGCGCTGCACGGCGGCCCGGCCGACGCCTGGCGACTGGAGTTCGACCCCGCACTGCAACGGATGGCGGACGCCGGGCTGGCCGTGCTCGCACCCAACCAGCGCGGCAGCACCGGCTACGGACCGGCCCACGCGGCGGCGATCCACGGCGCCTGGGGCGGCCCGGACCTGGCCGACCTGCTCGCCCTGCTGGCGGGGCTGGCCGGGCAGCGGTCGGCGCTGGGGCTGGAGCCGCCCGCGCTCCTCGGGATCAGCTACGGCGCGTTCCTGGCACTGCTGACGGCCGCCCACGCGCCCGCCGGGCAGGTCTCGCGCTGCGCGGCGGTGGCTCCCTTCCTCTCCGGGGCCCGGCTGCTGGCCGACGGCACGCCGACGGTGCGGACGCTGACCGGCCGGCTGGGCGGCGCCACACCGGTGGACGACGAGCTCGGGCCGCGCGACGTGCTGCGACTGGCGCACCTGCTCCGCGCGCCGCTGCTGTTGCTGCACGGCGACCGGGACGAGGTGGTCCCGATCGGCCAGTCCCGCCTGCTGCGGCAGGAGTTGCTCCGGATCGGGAGGGTCGAGGGAGCCGACTTCCGGTACGTCGAGGCGGCCGGCGCCGGGCACGACCTGCTCGCCGAGGAGGGCGCGGCGGTGCTGCACGAGCTGCTCGCCGGCTTCCTGCGGACCGGCCGGGCGGGTGGGTAGCCGTCACCGCCACCCGGGCACGCGAGGTGCGCCCGCGACGGTCACGCGCGCCGCCGCGCGCCCGGGCCCGCCGTACCGCCCCTTAGGCCGGCCGTAAGGATCTCGATAGGCTTTCGTCCGACCCGGCCGCTAGGGTGACGGACGGACGGGGCGTGCTCCGCCCGGCGTGTCGCGGTCCCGTGGCCTGCCGGGCCGGTCGGTACACCCCACGGCCGACCTCCGCGGTCGGCGGTGCCGCGCGGCACCACACCCAGCACCCGCACGGAGAAGAAGACGAGAAGATGTCCGAAACCCTCACCGACACCACCGAGCACGGCGCCGACGAGGCCACCTCCGAGGACACCGCGCACGGCCGACACCGGGGCCTGACCGCCAGCGACGACACTCCCGAGGGCGACGCCCACGGCCGTCACCGGGCCAACGCCTCCTGAGTCGCCGATTCCGCCGGGGCCCGGGTGCGATCACCGCACCCGGGCCCCGGCGTTTCGGTTGTCAGCGGGCCGTCGGCACGCTCAGCACTCGATGACGGTCCGCAGCGCCTCGCCGCCCCGCATCTGCTCCAGTGCCCGGTTCACCTCGGCCAGCGGGACCCGGTGGGTGAGCATGCCGGCCAGGTCCAGCCGCCCGGACCGCCACAGCTCGATCGCCAGCGCGATCGTCCGGGTCACCTCGGCGCCGCCGTAGAGCGAGGGCAGCAGCCGCTTCTCGTTGTAGAACAGCTCGGCCATGCTGAACTGCGCCAGATCGTCCCTGGCCCCGGCGCCGACCACCACCACGGCGCCGCCGCGCCGGGCCGCGCCGTAACCGGCCCGGACCGTCTCCGCCCGGCCGACCGCCTCGAACACGTAGTCGTACCCGCCGGACGGCAGCCCCTTGGCCGCCGCCTTCAGCTCGTCGGGGGCGAGCACGTCGGTGGCGCCGAAGGCGAGCGCCCGCTCGCGCCGGGAGGCCACCGGGTCGACCACGCTGATCCGGCCCGCGCCGCGGATCCGGGCGCCCTGCACCGCGGCGATGCCCACCCCGCCCGCGCCGATCACCGCGACCGAGGCACCGGGCTCCACCCGCGCGGTGTTAACCGCCGCGCCGAGCCCGGTGGTGACCCCGCAGCCGAGCAGCGCGGCCAGCTCGTACGGCAGGTCGGCCGGCACCTTGAGCGCGGCCTCGGCGGCGACCACCACCTCCTCGGCGAAGGTACCGGTGTTGTAGAAGCCGAAGGCGTCGATGCCGCCGCCGATCCGGAACGACGGGGTGCCCAGCCCGACCAGGCTGGCCGTGCACAGGTGCCCCTGGCCACGCCGGCAGTGCGGGCAGCGGCCGCAGGGCGCCATCCAGCAGAGCGCCACCCGGTCGCCGACCGCGAGGTCCGCCACCCCCTCGCCGACCTCGACCACCTCGCCCGCTCCCTCGTGCCCCGGCACGAACGGCGCCTGCTGCGGCAGCACCCCGCTCATCGCGGAGAGGTCGGAGTGGCAGAGGCTGGTGGCCCTGATCCGCACCCGCACCCGGCCGGGGCCGAACCCGACCGCCTCGACGTCGTCCCGCACCTCCAGTTCCCGCTGCCCGATGGTGTGCAGAACGGCTGCGCGCATGCCGGCCCTCCCGGAGTGGTCCCGTACTGTCCGGCTGGATTCTCCTCCCAGCCCCGGCGGCACACCACACCCGCCCCGGACCCGGGGGCTACCAGCCAGTAGAAGGGGAGCGACGACGATCGAGTAAGGTCCCGGACAGAGCCGCCGGCACCACGACAGGAGCAGCATGACCGACACCCTGGCCAGCAGCGCCCCCGCCCCCGAGGTGCTCGCGGCGTTCGAGGCGGCGACCGGCTTCATGCCCGCCGACGAGGGCCTCGCGCTGTACGCGGCGGCCGTCGAGGCGGCCACCCGGACCGGGTCGCCCCTGCTGGAGATCGGCACCTACTGCGGCCGCTCGGCGATCCTGCTGGCCGCCGCCGCGCGGGAGACCGGGACGGTGGCGCTGACCGTCGACCACCACCGCGGCTCCGAGGAGCAGCAGCCCGGCTGGGAGTACCACGACCCGTCGCTGGTCGACCCCGAGGTCGGCCTGATGGACACCCTCCCCCGGTTCCGCCGCACCCTGCACGCCGCCGGGCTGGAGCAGCACGTGATCGCCCTGGTCGGGCGTTCGCCGCAGGTCGCGGCGGTCTGGGGCGGCCCGCTCGGCCTGGTCTTCATCGACGGCGGGCACACCGACGAGCACGCCACCGGCGACTACCTGGGCTGGGCGCCGAAGCTCGCCGAGGGCGGGCTGCTGGTGATCCACGACGTCTTCCCCGACCCGGCGGACGGCGGCCAGGCGCCGTACCGGGTCTACCTGCGGGCACTCGCGGACGGCTTCGCGGAGGTCTCGGTGACCGGCTCGCTGCGGGTGCTGCGCCGGCCGGCCCTCGGGTAGCGGCCACGCCGGTTTCCCGAGCGGCGACACCCGCTCGCAAGGCCCCGGCCGGTACGGTGTCGGCGGACGTCCCCGGCACCACCGACGGGCGTCCGCCGAGCAGCCGAGGCGTGAAGGCGGGGGCCAGCGAATGACGGAGCAGCGGAGCGAGCCGATCCCGGCGGTCTGGGATCCCACCGCGGCGGGCGGCGCGGGCGGCTGGGTCCGGCCGGCACGCCCGGGCGCGGGGACGGCGGCCGAACCGGAGCAGTCCACCGCCCGGCGCCCGAGCCCCCCGGCCGCGCCGCCGCTTCCCCCGCCCCCGGTACCCGGGCACCGCCCGATGCCGGCCGCTCCCCCCGCGCCCGAGTACCACCCGGCGCCGCCGGCCAGCGTCCCGCCACCACCGGCCACCGCCCCCGCGCCGCCCGCTCGGCCGCCGGGTGACACGCCCGGGCCGCGCCCCGGCTCCCGCCGCAATCCACTGCTGATCGGTGCCGGCCTGCTGCTGGCCGTGGGCGTCGGCGCCGGCGGCGTGCTGGCCCTGCAGCACGGCTCCGGCACCGCGGGCAGCGCCCGGCCCCCGCTCAACGCCGCGCCCCCGCCCACCGTCGCCTCGCCCCCGGCCACCACCGGCGCCACGTCCGGCGGTGCCGGCACGACGCCGAGCCCGAGCGCCGTCCCGAGCGGCGGCGCGCCCGGACCGAACGCCCAGGCCGAGGCCCAGGCGCTGAACGACCTGCTGACGGGGGCCGCGCCCCCGACCTCGATCAGCAACACGGTGGCGCAGGTGGCCAGTTGCCCGGCGAAGCCCATCATCGACGGCGACGTGCAGGTCTTCACCTCGGACGTCACCCGGCTCGCCCCGCTGCTCGGCAAGCTGAGCAAGCTCGACCTCAACGACCTGCCCGGCGGAGCGGCGGCGGCCCAGTACCTGTCGACCGCCTGGCAGCAGGCCGGCGACGCCGACACCTCGTACGCCAGCTGGGCCAGGAGTGTCAGCGGGTGCAGCGGGATGGCCCCGACCACCACGGACAAGCAGAACGCCGACACCAGCTCCGAGCTCGCCACTCAGAACAAGCAGCAGTTCGTCACCTGGTGGGGCCAGCTCGCCCCCACCTACGGCCTGCAGTCCCCCAGTACGGACAGGATCTGACGCGCCCGTGAACCATTCGCACCTCCGTTCCCCCGCCCTGCGGCTGTTGCTCGCCGCCCCGCTCTGCCTGGCCGGCCTGACCGGCTGCGGAACCGCCGCCGGCAGTACCCCCGCGGCACGGCCGCCCACCGCCACCGCCTCGTCCGCCCCGAGCGCGTCCGCCGCCGAGCCGCTGGCGGGCAGGACCGTGGTCCTCGACCCGGGCCACAACCCCGGCAACGTCGACCACACCACCGAGATCAACCAGCAGGTGGACGTCGGCAACGGCCACAAGGAGTGCGACACCACCGGCACCGAGACCGACGCCGGCTACACCGAGGCCGCCTACACCCTGGACGTCGCCCACCGGGTCCGCGCCCTGCTCCGGGCCGAGGGCGCGACCGTGATCCTCACCCAGGACGGCGACCGCCCCTGGGGCCCCTGCGTCACCGAGCGCGCGGCCATCGGCAACAACGCCCACGCGGACGCCGCCATCTCGATCCACGCCGACGGCGGACCGGCCTCCGGCAGCGGGTTCCACGTGATCCTGCCCGCCACCGTGGTGGCCGGACAGGCCGACACCACGGCGATCGTCGGACCGTCCCGCCGGCTCGGGCTGCTGATCCGGGACGACTTCAAGGCCGCCACCGGCGAGCAGTTCGCCGACTACGTCGCCGACCAGGGCCTGGACACCCGCGGTGACCTCGGTGGGCTGAACCTGTCCAAGGTGCCCAAGGTCTTCATCGAGTGCGGCAACATGCGCAACGCCGGTGACGCCCAGCGGTTGACCGATCCTCAGTGGCGCCAGCAGGCGGCCCAGGGCATCGCGAACGGCTTCACCGCCTACCTCACCGGCGACGCCGGCTGACCCGGTGTCACCAGACCGGCCGGCCCTCCGCCACGCCGCCGCCCGCGAGCCCCCTGTCGGCGGCCGAATCCACGGGCCATAGGCTCGGTGCCGGGCCGACTGTGCTGGTCGTCAGTACAATCACAGCCCGTCACGCCGTCCACGACACACCAACGAGGGGAACGTTAGTGAATCTGCGCGCTCTCACCAAGGGAGACGCCGCCGTCGCGGGTGCGGCGGTCCTGCTTCTCATCTCATCGTTCCTGCCGTACTACTCGGTCTGCCTGCTCAACAGCTGCCAGTCCAACAGCGCCTGGGACACCTCCCTGTTCCCGGTGCTCCCGTCGATCTACCTGCTCGGCATCGCGGCCGCCGCGCTGATCCTGCTGCAGCGGTTCCAGGGCGAGGCGGCGAAGACCCGGCAGATCCTCGGACTGCGGCTGGACCAGTGGGGCACCGCGTTCTCGGTGGCCGCGCTGTGGACCGCGATCTGGGCGCTCGGCGGCGGCGGCTCGGCCGTGAGCCACAGCATCGGCGCCTACCTGGGCCTGCTGGCCACGCTGGTGCTGGCCGGCGCCGCGGTGGCCGGGCCGCTGCTCCCCGTGCTGCAGACCCCGCTGCTCTCCGACAAGCCCGCCGCCCCGGCGCAGGTCGGCTACCCCGGCGCGACCGGCGGCTACCCCGGCGGCCCGCAGCAGACCGGTTACGGCTACCCGGGCATGCCCGGCGCGAACCAGGGCCAGGCCCAGGGCCAGGCGAACGGTCAGACCTTCGGCGGCCAGCCGGTCCCGGGCGGCTACGGCTACCCGGCCCCCGGCCAGGAGAGCCCGTTCGCCCAGCCGACCCCGGCACAGGAGAACCCGTTCGCCCAGCCCGCTCCGGCGCAGGAGAGCCCCTTCGCCCAGCCCGCCCAGGCGCAGGAGAACCCCTTCGCCCAGCCGACCCCGGCACCGGAGAACCCCTTCACCCAGCCCGCCGCCCAGGCGCAGCCCGCGGCGTCGACCCCCGAGCCGGCGCCGGCCGCCGCCGAGCCGGAGGCCGCCCGGCCGGCCGACTTCGCGCCGTTCTGGTTCGCCGTGCCGGTCCCGCGCCAGCTCACCCCGAAGGACGGCACGCCCGGCCCCGCGGTCGGCGAGCTGCTCCCGGGCACCTGGTACCTCGCGGTGGACCAGCGCGGCAGCGCCCTGGTCGCCCAGCTGCAGGACGGCACCCAGGGCCTGCTGACCGACACCTCGGGCATCCAGCGCGGCTGACCCGCCGCACGCGAGCGCGGACGGGCCCGGCGGGAGAACCTCCCGCCGGGCCCGTCCGTCGTCCGCACCGACCGCTCAGCAGCAGCCCTCCGGCGTCAGGCCCACCGGCAGCTGGTCGGCGCCGAACACCGCGACCGTCGCCGGGTCCCCGCCCAGCGCGGCCACCGCGAGCAGCAGCGCGCCGGCCGTCCAGGTGGTGCGCTCCACGGGCCAGCGGGCGTCGTCCTCGAAGACGTACCCGGTCCAGTACGAGCCGTCCTCGTGCCGCAGGTGCTGGATCCAGCGCAGGATCTCCACCGCCCGGTCGGACTCGCCCACCGCCCAGAGCGCGAGCGCGAGTTCGGCGCTCTCGCCGCCGGTCACCCAGGGCCGGTCGCTGACGCAGCGGACGCCCAGCTCCGGCACCACGAAGCGCTCCCAGCCGGCGGCCAGGCGGGCGTGCGCCGCCGGACCGCGCAGCGCGCTGCCCAGCACCGGGTAGTACCAGTCCATCGAGTAACGGTCCTTGTCGAGGAACCGCTCGGGGTGATGGGCCACCGCGTGCCGCAACCGGCCGGTGGCCAGCTCCCAGTCGGGCTGCGGCTCCTCGAGGTGTTCGGCGATGGCCAGGCCGCAGCGCAGGGCGTGCAGGATGCTGGACGAGCCGGTCAGCAGGGCCTCCTGGACGGCGCTGCCGTCCTCGTCGAGCCGCCAGGCGATCGGGCCGCCGGGCAGCTGCAGGCCGACCGTGAAGTCCAGTGCGCGGCGGACCACCGGCCACATCCGCTCCAGGAACGCGTCGTCCCCGGTGCTGAGGTGGTGGTGCCAGACGCCGACCGCCACGTAGGCGCAGAAGTTGGTCTCCTTGGCCGGGTTGCTCACCAGCTCGGCGCCGTCACCGAAGTAGCCCGCGTACCAGGAACCGTCCGGGTTCTGCCGGTCCGCCAGCCAGCGGTAGGCGGCCTCGGCGGCGGCGCGCTCGCCGGCCGCGTCCAGCGCCATGGCGGCCTCGGTGTGGTCCCACGGGTCCAGGTGACCGCCGGTGAACCACGGTATCGCGCCGTCCGGGCGCTGCTCGGCGAGGATGCTGCGGACCGTGGCGGCGGCCTGCCCGGCGTCCAGCACACCGGGCAGCAGCAGGGTCTCGGGCGTGGCCAGCCCGTCCGCCGTCGTCATGCGCCGGCCCGGTTCGGCTTGCTCGCGTACGCGACGAAGCTCTTGCCGATCACCGGGTTGAGCGCGGCCTCGGCGGCCTTGGTCAGCTTGCTGATCACCGGGGTGCCGACGATGTCCCAGACCAGCAGCTGGTGGTAGGCCTTGACCGGCAGCGCCTTCTCGTTGTCGACGCCGACCGCGCACTTGATCCACCAGTACGGCGAGTGCAGCGCGTGCGCGTGGTGCGTGCCGTACGGGTTGAGCCCGGCCTCGCGCAGCTTGTCGAGCAGCTCGTCGCCGCGGTAGATCCGGATGTGGCCGCCCTCGACCTCGTGGTACTCGTCGGAGAGCGCCCAGCAGATCTTCTCCGGCAGCCAGCGCGGCACGGTCACCGCGAGCAGCCCGCCCGGCTTCAGCACCCGGGTCATCTCGGCGAGCACGCCCTTGTCGTCCGGGATGTGCTCCATCACCTCGGAAATGATGATCTTGTCGAAGGACTCGTCCTCGAACGGCAGCGCCAGCGCGTTGCCCTCCATCGCGGTCGCGGAGGCGCCGGCCGGGGCCTCGCCGGCCGCGGCCATCGCGTCGAACCACTTCCGGACCTCGGCGATCTCCGCCGCGTTCTGGTCCAGGGCGACCACGTTGGCGCCGCGGCGGTAGCACTCGAACGCGTGCCGGCCACCGCCGCACCCCAGGTCGAGCACCCGGTCGCCAGGGGCGAGCGGGAAGCGGGAGAAGTCGACGGTCAGCACAGCGGGACTCCCATTCGTTACTGCATCACTGAGGGTACTGGGGGGGGTGACGACGGGTCAGGCATGCCGCGGCAACCCCACGGTCAGGCGACGTAGCGCCAGCCGGCTCCGGCCCGGGCACGCTGCCCGACGCCGGTGGCGATGGCCGCCCGGTAGCGGTCGACGGTCAGCTCGGCGGCGCGCTCCCAGGTGAATCGTTCCAGCACCCGCCGCCGGCCCGCCGCGCCGAGCCGCGCGCGCAGCCCCGGATCGTCCAGCAGTCGGCCGAGCGCCTGCCCCAGCGCACCCGGATCGCCCGGCGGCACGGCCAGGCAGGTCTCCTCGTCCGGGCCGGCCACCTCGGGGATCGCCCCGCCGGTGGTGGCGACCAGCGGGGTTCCGGTGGCCATCGCCTCGGCGGCGGGCAGCGAGAACCCCTCGTACAGCGAGGGCACGCAGGCCACCTCGGCCGAGCGGTAGAGGTCCACCAGCTCCTGGTCGGTCAGCCCGGTGCGGAAGTCGATGAACGGCTCCAGGCCGAACCGGCGCACGGCGTCCGCGACCGGGCCCTGGCCCTGCTTCTTGCAGACCACCACCAGGTGGGCGTCCCGCTCGGTGCGCACCTTCGCCAGGGCCTCCACCAGGTACACCAACCCCTTCAGCGGGACGTCCGCGCTGGAGGTGGCGACGATCCGGCCGGGCACCACCGGGACCTCGTCGGACGGCGACCAGAGCCGGGTGTCCGCACCGATCGGCACCACCGAGACCGCGCCCGGGGCCACCCCGAGCTGCTCGGTGATCTCGGTCCGGGAGCTGCCGGAGACGGTGATCACCTGGTCCAGCCGGGCGGCCACCCGGCGCTGCATCCGGGTGAAGGCGTACCAGCGGCGCAGCGAGAGCCGCTTGAGCGGGGTGGGGGCCGCCTCCAGCTCCAACCGGCGGTCCACGGTGACCGGGTGATGGATCGTGGTGACCAGCGGGAAGCCGTGCCGGGCCAGGCCGAGCAGGCCGTAGCCGAGGGTCTGGTTGTCGTGCACCACGTCGTAGCGGCCCTTGTGCGCGGCCAGGTACTGCCGGGCGCGCAGCGAGAAGGTGAGCGGCTCGGGGAACCCGCCGGTCCACATCGTGGCGACCTCCAGCAGGTCCACCGGTCCGCGGTACTCGGACAGGGCGGGGGTGCGGAACGGGTCGTCGGCGCGGTAGAGGTCGAGGCTGGGCAGCTCCACCAGGCGGACCGAGCCGGGCCCGGCGACCTCGTCCAGCACCGGGAACGGCTGCGCGCCGATCACGTCCACGTGGTGGCCCAGCCGGGCCAGCTCCCGCGACAGGTGCCGGACGTAGACGCCCTGGCCACCGCAGAACGGGTCACCCCGGTAGGACAGCAGTGCGATCCGCAGCGGACGCCGGTCGGCCGTGGAGGGTGGCTGCCCCGTCATGCTCGGACCCTTCTGCCCAGATCAATTGTCACGGTGGTGCGCAGTTCGTCATTGAGAGACCTCGAAGATACCGGCCCGTAGCTTCCGCATCGGAGCCAGGGTTGGTGATTCCGGACACGCTGGGACGGACCGGCCACCGGGGCACCGCCCAACCGGATGCCGTGCGCCCGGAGGGCTCCGGATAGGGTCGGGAAATCCCGCCCGCGCCCGTTCCGCGGTGCGCGACCCCAGCCGCCGCTCGAAAGGCCGACCCCGCATGCTCCCCGCCGTCCGCACCGGTGCCGTCACGACGACCTGGGCCCCCCGGCGGCGCTCCGCCGCGCGCGGCGCGGCCGCCGTCGCCACCGCCGCGGTGCTGGTCGGTCTCGCCGCGGGCCCCGCGCTGGCCGCCCAGGCGACCGGCCACGACCCGCGCGACTCCGGCGGCACCGACCTGGTCGCCCAGCTCACCGCGGCCGGGCCGGCGCCGCGGCAGAGCGCGGCGGCGAAGAAGAGCGGCAGCGACTCCTCCCCGCTCTGGATGGCGGGCGTCGGTGCCCTGGCCGGCATCGGCGGCGGCCTCTTCATCAGCCTCAACCGCAAGCGCGGCCAGGCCGGTCAGCGCCCCGAGAGCAGCGGCGACCGGCGGGCGGGGCACTGACCGGCACCACCGGTGACTTCCTCGCGCTCTGCGCCAACACCCCTGCCCGGCCGGGCCGCGAGCGGGTCGACCCGGTGCTGGACTTCGACCCCCCGGTCCGGGGCCGCCCCGCCGACCCCGGACCCTCCGCCCCCTCGCCTCAGGCCTTCGGGCCGGTCGACTGAACCACCTCGAACGACCACAGCGTCGACCCCGAGGCCGCCGGCTTCTGCGCCCCGTCCCCGGCCGGCCGGTGCGCCGCCTGCATCGGCCCGGTCATCCACGCCTGGAACGCCTCCTCGGACGCCCACCGCGTGTACACCAGGTACTGATCGGTTCCCTCCACCGGGCGGAGGAGTTCGAACCACTCGAATCCGTCCGAGCTCTCCACCGCCCCGGCCCGCGAGGCGAACCGCTGCTCCAACACCTCCCGCTGCTCCGCGGGGACGGTCAGCACGTTGATCTTCACGACGCTGGGCACATGACACCTCTCGTTGGCAGGGGCCCGACCTGGGCACCCGATCCGGACCATGTGCGAGCAGTCTCCTACATCCGACGGTCAAAGAAGCGTGAGGACGACCGCCCCGACGCCACTGCTGACCCCCGAGCCGGTCGACCGCCGAGCCGGGTCGACCGGCGGGACGCGGCCCGACTGGTCCACCGTCACCGCCGCCCCGCCGCCGGCGTCGAGCGCGACCGCGGGGTCGCGGGCCGTCGCCGCCGGTGACGCACCGTCAGTGCGCGTCGACCGCGGGGAGGCGGCGGCCGTGGTCGTCGGCCGTCGCGCGCAGGGAGTCCAGCAGCGCGGCGACCGGGGCGACGCGGACCATGTCCGGCCAGAGCAGGGCGAAGATCCGGCGGGCCGGCCAGTCCCGCAGTGGGCGGGCCACCACGCGGGGGTCGATGTGCGCGCCGACGCCGAGTTCGTTCATGATCGCCACTCCGATCCGGTTGGCCACCAGGCAGTGGATGGTCAGCTGGTCGTCCGAGGTGGCGGCGATCCGCGGGGTGAATCCGGCGTCCTGGCAGGCGGCGAGGAAGCGGGCCCGGCCGCTCTCCAGGACCCAGCGTTCGTCGGCGAGGTCGGCCAGCGCGACGGTCGGCGAGGCGGCCAGCGGATGGTCCGCGGGCAGCAGCACGCACCGGCGGTCGCTGAGCAGCGGCAGCCGCAGCAGCCGCGGATCGGGGAGCACGCCCTGGCCGTCGATCTGGTCGAGTTCCAGGTCGCACATCATGGCCAGCTCGACCTCACCACCCATCACCAACCGGTGCGAGACCGGACACTCGGTCTGGGTGACCACCACCTCCAGCTCCGGATGGGTCCGCCGCAGCGCGCCCAGCGCCGCCGGCACCAGGGCCACGCAGCCGCTCTGCATCGCGGCCAGCCGCACCCGGCCGCCGCCGGTCGAGGTCAGCGCCGCCACCTCGTCCTCGGCGGTGCGCAGGGCGGCGAGCACCGTGTCGGCGTGCCGGGCGAGGGCCTGCCCGACCTGGGTGAGCCGGATTCCGCGCCCGCTCCTGGTGACCAGCGCGGCGCCGACCGTCCGTTCCAGGGTCCGCATCTGGTAGCTGATGGCGGGCTGGCTGTAGCCGAGGGCGTCGGCGGCGGCCGTGTAGGTGCCGGTTCGGGCGACTTCGGTGAGGACCTGGAGCTGGCGGATGTCGAACACGCGGTAAGAATAAACAACGTTTATCAATACACCCAAAAAGCTCTACTGGACATATGAGTTACACCGCCGCCATGCTGTGCGGACGCGGATCCGAGCGGATCAAGGAACGCGGCAAGAGCGAGCACGAGACAACAGCGGAGAGGGGGTGAACGGTCCGGTGCGTCCTGACGCCGCGACCGCGCTCGTACGCCTGGAGAAGGTGAACAAGTCCTTCGCGACCAGCAGGTCCTGCACGACATCGACCTCGACGTCCACACCGGCGAGGTGGTGGTGCTGCTCGGCGCCTCCGGCTCCGGCAAGTCGACGCTCTGCCGGTGCGTCAACCGGCTGGAGACCATCGACTCCGGGTCGATCACCCTCGACGGGGTGCCGTTGCCCGCCGAGGGCCGCGAACTGGCCCGGCTGCGCGCCCAGGTGGGCATGGTCTTCCAGTCGTTCAACCTCTTCGGTCACCGGACCGTGTTGGAGAACATCACCCTCGCACCGGTCCGGGTCAACGGCGTGCCGCGCCGGGAGGCCGCCGACCGGGCGCGCCAACTGCTCGCGCGGGTCGGGCTCGCGGACAAGGCCGACGCGTACCCGGCCCAGCTGTCCGGCGGGCAGCAGCAGCGGGTGGCGATCGCCCGCGCGCTGGCCATGGACCCCCGGCTGCTCCTCTTCGACGAGCCGACCTCGGCACTCGACCCGGAGATGATCAAGGAAGTGCTCGACGTCATGGTCGAGCTGGCCGCCGAGGGGATGACGATGCTCGTGGTCACCCACGAGATGGGCTTCGCGCGCCGCGCCGCCGACCGGATCGTCTTCCTGGACCGCGGCCGAATCCTGGAGACCGGGACGCCGGAGGAGTTCTTCGGCTCGCCGCGCACCGAACGCGCCCGGGACTTCCTGTCCAAGATCCTCAGCCACTGACGGCACCTCACAGAGCAAGGACACCACACATGAGAGCGCCCCTGCGCGCCCTGGCCGCCACCGCGCTGACCGCCACCCTGGCCACCGCCCTCGCGGCGTGCGGCGGCTCGTCGGGCTCACTGCCCTCGCCGGCCCACTCGGGCTCCGGCTCGGCCTCCGGCGAGAGCCTGGACCAGGTGATCGCCGACGCCCCGGTCGCCCCCGCCACGGCCATCCCGGCCGGCAGCCTGATGGCGAGGATCAAGGCCCGCGGCACGCTGAACGTCGGCGGGACCGACACCTCGGCGCTCTTCTCCCTCAAGGACCCGGTCTCCGGCAAGCTCACCGGCTTCGACGCCGGCCTCGCGCAGATGCTCGCCAGGTATGTGCTCGGCAAGCCCGCCATCAACCTGGTGGAGGTCAGCACCGACACCCGCGAGGCGCTGCTGCAGAACGGCACCGTCGACACCGTGCTGGCCACCTACACGATCACGCCCGCCCGGGCGCAGAAGGTCGCCTTCGCCGGGCCGTACTACTCCTCGGGCGACGCGATCCTGGTCGCCAAGGGGAACACCGACATCACCAAGGTGTCCGACCTGGCCGGCAAGACGGTCTGCACGGAGTCGAGTTCGACCGCCGCCAACGACCTCGAGCAGTTCGCGCCGACCGCCCACGTCATCCTGTTCCAGACCAACGCCGAGTGCGAGCAGGCCGTGGAGCAGGGCCGCGCGGACGCCTACGTCCTCGACCAGTCGCTGCTGCTGGGCGACCAGTACCGGGACCCGAAGGTCAAGGTGGTCGGCCAGCCGTTCACCACCGAGCCGTACGGCATCGGCCTGCCGCTCGACTCGCCCGAGATGAAGACCTTCGTGAACGACTGGCTGAAGACCATCCAGGCCGACGGCGAGTGGGCCAAGCTCTGGAAGGCCACGATCGGCACCGTGCAGGACGGCAACCCGCCGACCCCGCCGGTGATCGGCTCCGCGCAGGGCAGCTGACGGCCTTGCCCACGGCAACCGACCACACCCTCGGGTCACTCGGGCACGGCCTGCTGCTGACGCTCGCCATGACCGGGCTCGCCTTCACGGGCGCACTGGTGCTGGGCGTCCTGCTGGCCGTCCTCCGGATCAGCCCGGTGCCGCCGCTGCGCGCGGTGGCCGCGGTCTACGTCACGGTCTTCCGCAACGTCCCGCTGCTGGTCCTGCTGGTGCTGTTCGTCTTCGGTCTGCCGGACATCGGCCTGCTGTTCTCGCTCTTCGCCACCGTCACCGTGACGATGGCGCTGTACTGGGCGGCCTTCGTCTGCGAGGTGGTGCGGGCCGGCATCCGGACGGTGCCGATCGGTCAGGCCGAGGCGGCCCGCGCCCTCGGTCTGACCGCCGGTCAGAGCATCCGCGAGGTGATCCTGCCGCAGGCGCTGCGGTCGATGGTGCAGCCACTGGCCAACGTCTTCATCGGGGTGGCGCTGGGCACTTCGCTGGCCGCCGCGGTCGGCGTGGCCGAACTGACCGGCCGGGCCGAGTTCGTGACGCTCACCTATGACCAGCCGCTGACCAGCTTCGCCGTGACCACGGTGGTGTACGTCCTGATCACCCTGACGTCCGGACTGATCGCCGGGCGGATCGAACGGAAGGTGGCGATCCGACGATGAGCGACGAGAGCCGCCTGCTCTTCGACCCGCCGGGCCCGCGGGCCCGCCGCCGGATCCGGACCGCGACCGGCGTCTCGCTGGTCGTGATCGTCGGCCTGGCCGCACTGATGATCCGTCAGTTCGCCGCCCACGGACAGCTCTCGGCCGATCAGTGGTCGATGTACGGCCAGTGGCCGATCATCCAGTTCCTGCTGGCCGGGCTCGGGCAGACGCTGCTGGTCACGGTGGTCGCCGCAGCGCTCGCCCTCCCGTTCGGCGGGTTGCTCGCGCTCGTCCGACTCAGTCGGAGCGGGGCGGCACGGGCCCTGGCCCGCGGCTACGTGGAGCTGTTCCGGGCCGTCCCACTGCTGCTGCTCCTCTACGTCTTCCTCTTCGCGCTGCCCAGGGCCGGGGTGACCCTCCCGGTCTTCTGGCAGCTGGTGCTCGCCATCGCGCTGAGCAACGCGCCGGTGATCGCGGAGATCTTCCGGGCCGGCGTGCTCGCCCTGCCGCGCGGGCAGGGCGAGGCCGCACAGAGCCTCGGGATGACCCACTGGCAGGCGCTGCGGTGGGTGGTGGTCCCGCAGGCCGTCCGCGGGCTGCTGCCCGCGCTGGTGAGCCAGTTGGTGCGGCTGCTCAAGGACTCCTCGCTGGGCTACGTGGTCAGCTACCTGGAGCTGCTGCACAAGACCCAGGTGCTCGGCGAGTACTACCACACCGTGCTCTCGAGCTACTTGGTCGGCGCGGCCTGCTACGTACTGATCAACGCGAGCCTGTCGGGACTCGCGAGCCGACTCGAACGCCGCCGCGGCTGGTCCCGCAACTCCCCTACGCATCAGATTGGTTGAAACATGTGCCGCCTGCTCGGCGTGGTCACGCCCGACCCGACGCGGTTGGCCGACTCGCTGACCGACCTGATCGAGCCGTTCGCCGGGCTCTCCCGGGAACACCGCGACGGCTGGGGCGTCGCGGCCTGGCACGCCGGCGGCGAACTCGCGGTGACCCGGGACCTGGTGCCCGCCCACGCGAGCGCGCGGTTCCCCGAGACGCTGGCCGGCTCGGTCACCGACGCGGCCATCCTGCACATCCGGATGGCCAGCCCCGGCCTCGCGACCGAACCCCACAACACGCACCCCTTCAGCGCCGGCGCGATCGCCTTCGCGCACAACGGCTACTTCACACCCGTCGACGCGGTCGACGACCTGATAGACCCCGACCTGCTGGCCGGCGCCGGCGGGGAGACCGACTCGGAGCGGTACTTCCTGCGGGTGCTCTCCCGGCTGCACGCCGAGGACCCGGTCGACGCCCTCGCCCTGGCCGCCGCCGACATCCGCGGGCGCGCCCGGTTCGCCAGCCTGAACTGCCTGCTGCTCACCCAGCACGCCCTCTACGCCTACTCCGAGGAGAACCCGGACTCGGAGGTGAGCCGGCGCCGCGGCCCGGACTTCTTCCGGCTGCGCTACCAGGCACGGCCCGACCGGGTGGTGGTCGCCTCCAGCGGCATCGGGCCGCAGCACGAGGAGGGCTGGTCCGTGCTGCCCTACCACCACGTGCTGGAGATCCACCGCAGTGACCTGCGCGTCTCGACCCACCTGGTCCGCTCGGGCCGGCCGGAGGTGACCGCGAGCGCCCGGTGTTGACTCGACCGCTCACCGTCAACGGGTGGTCACGATCAATATTCATCACCCGAAAGCGGGCACGTGGAATGCCGGTCTAAAGTGGGGAGGAGATCACGCAGCCCACCGTCCGCGTGGCCGGGTAGGGGTGATTGATGACCGCGGCGCTCAACTTCACGAGCGGCTCCTCCCTGCTCGCCGCCTACGGCGCCCTCGCGGTGCTGCTGGTGACGTTCGCCGAGGCCGGGCTGCTGGTGGTGGGGTTCTTCGTCCCCGGTGACACCCTGCTCTTCCCGGCCGGCGTGCTCTGCGCCGGCGACCCGACCGGCGCCGCCCACCACGGGCCCTACCTCACCCTCTGGCAGGTGCTGCTCTGCGCGGCGGTCGGCTCGATCGCGGGGACCCAGCTGGGGTTCGTGATCGGCCGGCGCGGCGGTCAGGCGCTGCTGTCGCACAGCCGCAGCGCCCGGTTGAAGAGCACCGCGAGCCGCTCCGCGGAGCTGCTGGCGCGCTACGGGCACCGCAAGGCGATCGTGCTCGGGCGGTTCGTGCCGATGGTGCGCACCGTGCTGGGCCCGGCGGCGGGCGCGCTGCGGGTGCCGACCCGGACGTTCACGCTCTGGCAGGTGATCGGCGGCCTGGCCTGGACCCAGGGGACGGTGCTGGCCGGCTGGGCGTTGGGGGCGTCCTTCCCGGGGACGGAGAACTACCTGCTGCCGGTGATCCTGCTGATCGTGGTGGTCTCCACGCTCCCGCTGCTGCTCTCCCGGCGGAAGGGGCGGGCGAAGACCGTGCCACCCGAGAACGAGATCACCACCGGCGACGACCGCGCGCGCTGAGCCGGCTCAGAACGAGCGCCCCTCGCTGTGCGGCACGTGCGGCTCCGGCGTCGGGTCCGGCCGGTCCCGCTCGTCACCGCAGAGCGTGGTGCTGAGCCGGTTCAGCAACTGGGCCAGGTCGTCGAACTGCTTCTCGTCCCAGTCGCCCAGCAGCTGCGAGAGCTGGTGACGCCGGGCGGCCACCAGCCGCTTCGCCACCTCCTCCCCCGCCACGGTGAGCCGCATCGGCAGCCCGTTGCGCAGCGCCAGCCCCCGTCCCTCGACCTCCCGGGCGGCGGCCTCCACCACCTGCGGCGGGACGACCTTGCGCTCGGCCAGCTCGGCGGGCTCCACCGAGCCCTGCCGGTGCATCTGCAGGATCAGCCAGCTGGACGCGGGCATCAGGTCGAGCCCGGCTTCGGCGGTGATCCGCCGGTAGAGGTCACGGCGCGCCTCCCGGGTGTTCAGCACGGAGAGCGCGCGGGCGATCTCGTCCACCGAGGAACGCTCGACCGGGTTCATGCCGATCGACTCGCCCAGGTCCGGCGCGGTGACGGAGGCCCGCAGCGGCTGCTCCCGGATGAACCAGGCCAGCACGAAGGCCGCCGCCGCTATCGGCGCCGCGTAGACGAAGACGTGGGCGATCGAGGCGGCGAAGGCGTGCAGCACGCTGTGCCGGACGGCGGGCGGCAGGGCGTGCAGCACCCGCGGGTCGGAGGTGACCGCGCCGGCCGAGAAGCCCGGTGGCAGCGGCACGCCCGCCAGGGCGTCCCGGAGCCGGTGGTTGAGCCCGCTGGTGAAGATGGTGCCGAAGATCGAGACGCCGAAGGAGGCACCGATCGACCGGAAGAAGGTCGCGGCCGCGGTGGCCACCCCCAGGTCCTGGTAGCCGACCGAGTTCTGCACGATCAGCACCAGCACCTGGAGCACCAGGCCCAGCCCGAGCCCGAAGACCAGGAAGTACAGGCTCATCACGGTGGTCGAGGTGGCCTCGGTGAGTCGGGAGAGCAGCACCAGGCCCACCGTCACCACGGCCGTTCCCGCGATCGGGAAGACCCGGTAGTGACCGGTCCGAGCGACGATCTGACCGGAACCGACCGAGGTGACCAGCATGCCGAGCACCATCGGCAGCATGTGCACCCCGGAGAGCGTGGGCGAGACGCCCTGCACCACCTGGAGGAAGGTGGGCAGGTAGGTGAGCGCGCCGAACATCGCGAAGCCCACCACGAAGGAGATCACCGCGACCAGGCTGAAGGTCCGTGAGACGAACAGCCGCGGTGGCAGCACCGCCTCCTCGGCCTTCCGCTCCACCACGACGAAGGCGACCAGCAGCACCACCCCGAGCACGCCCAGGCCGATGATCCGCCAGGAGCCCCAGGACCAGGTCACCCCACCGAGCGAGGTCATCAGCACGAAGCAGGTGGCGACCGCGGCGATCAGCACGATGCCCGGGTAGTCGATCCGGTGCTGCTGCCGGGTCTGGGCGCCGTGCAGCACCACCGCGATGACGGCCAGCGCGACCACGCCGATCGGCAGGTTGATGTAGAAGACCCAGCGCCAGGAGAGCTGGTCCACGAAGAAGCCGCCGAGCAGCGGCCCGAGCACGCTGGTGGCGCCGAAGACCGCGCCGAACAGACCCTGGTACTTGCCGCGGTCGCGCGGCGGGACCAGGTCTCCGACGATCGCCTGGGTCAGCACGATCAGCCCGCCGCCGCCGAGCCCCTGCAGAGCCCGGAAGGCGATCAGCTGACCCATGCTCTGGGCCAGCCCGCAGAGTGCCGAGCCGACCAGGAAGATCACGATGGAGGCCTGGAAGAACCGCTTCCGGCCGTACATGTCGCCGAGCTTGCCCCAGAGCGGGGTGACCGCGGTGGAGGCCAGCAGGTAGGCGGTGACCACCCAGGAGAGGTGCTCCAGGCCGCCGAGGTCGCTGACGATGGTGGGCAGCGCGGTGGAGACGATGGTCTGGTCGAGGGCTGCGAGCAGCAGGGCCAGCAGCAGCGCCCCGATCGGTACCCAGAGGTTGTGAACGGGCTGCTGGGCCGGGGAGGCGGGCGGCTCGGTCTCCAACGTCAGGTCCGCCATCGGAGTCCTCCTAGCTGATCATCATTCCGACTTCTGATCGTGTCAGATTTGGGATGGTATGAGCGCTTTGGTTGGGCCATCCGTAAGTGCCGGACGGGGTCTCCGCACTGTTCGGCTTAAGCGGTGTCCTGCATAATCGGGCGCGACCACACCCCGTCAGCGTTCCGAGGAGGGCCGGCCCATGCCGGGAGAGCACTGCCCCGCATGTGGCACCGATCGGACCACCGGCGGTTGCGGCTGCCACCCCGACGTCACCGAGACCGCCGTGCTGCCGCCGCTGGACGGGACGCCGCTGGTCCGGCCGTACGCCCCGGAGGTGCCCGAGGAGCCGGCCGACGGCTACCCGACGGCGGTGTTCCCGGCGTTCCCGCCGTTCCCGGCCGGACCGCCCACGGCCGACGGACACGCGACCACCGTCCTACCCCCGGTCGGCGCCGGCCAACCGCACTCGTACGAACCCGCGGCACCGCGAGCCGACGCGCACGCGACCACCGTGCTGCCGCCCGTACCGGCCCAGCCGCCGTTGCCCCCCGTACCGCCGATGCCGCCGGGCCCGCCGCACCAGCGCGAGCTGGGTCTCTTCCCGCTCGCCGGCGAGTCCGCCCCCGCGCCCGGGCGCGCCGCCTCCCGCCGGGCCGCCAGACGAGGCAGACCCGGCGTGCTGGCCGCCGCCGGTGCCGGGCTGGCCGCGGTCGGCGTCGGTGTCGCGTTCCTGCTCTCCCCCTCGGCCGACGGCCACAAGCAGGCGCTCGCCCCGCAGCCGACCGGCGCCCCCGACCTCAGCCCGACGCCGAGCCCGAGCGCCCCGCCGGCCGACGTCTCCCCCACCGCCAGCGCCGCGCCGGCGACCACCGCGCCGGCCGCCCCGAGCGCGCCGCGCACCGTCGCCGCGCCCCGGCCGACCACGCCGCCGGCGCCGAGGACCAGCGCACCCCCGGCCCCCACGACGGCCGCCCCACCCCCGCCGACCACGGCCGCCCCGACCAGCGCGGCCCCCAGCCCGGCCTTCCAATCCCTGAGCTCGGGGATGACCGGACCGGACGTGGCCGCCCTGCAGTCCCAGCTGGTCGCCGCCGGCTGCCTGGACCAGGACCGCTACACCTCCGGTGTCTTCGACAAACGCACCCGGAACGCGGTCAGCACCCTGCAGGACGAGAACCTGCCCTGGGGCTCGTACCAGCGGGGCGTGTACGACAGCCAGACCCAGCAGGCCCTGCAACAGGGCGCCACCTGCTGACCGCTGCGGTCAGCCCGTCACCGCGCCCACCAGGCTGATCCCCGCCAGCGCCAGCATCGCCGCCGCCGCGACCCGGATGATCACCTTCATCGGCACGTGCTTCAGCAGCTTCTGCCCGCCCAGCACCGCCAGGCCGCCCACCGCGCAGAGCGCCAGCCAGGCGCCCAGCCCCACCGAGAGCGGGTCGGCGTACTTGGCGGCCAGGTTGGCGGTCATGATCTGGGTCAGATCGCCGAACTCGGCGACCGCGACGACCAGGAAGCTGGCCCCGGCGACCTTCCAGAAGCCGTTCGACGAGGGTGCCTTGGCCTCGTGCGCCTCCTCGTCGTGCTTGTGCAGCAGCAGCATCGCCGCGCCGACCAGGAAGAGCGCCCCGGTGACCCCCTCGACCCAGCGGTGCGGCAGCAGCGCCAGCAGCGAGCCGGCCGCCAGCGCCAGGCCGACCTGCAGCGCCATCGCCGCCGCGATCCCGGCGAAGACGTACGCCGCCCGGTAGCGGGTGCCGAGCATCAGTGCGGCCAGTGCGGTCTTGTCCGGCAGCTCGGCCAGGAAGATGATGCCGAACGTCACGGCGAAAACGGTCAGGTCCATCAGGAGTCGGTGTCCCTACGGTCGGGCTGTCCGGCCTGCGGTCCGACAAAAAAAGAGACCTCGGCCCGACAGCGCTGGTTCATGGTCACAGCACTGCGGCCGAAGGTCTCGCCGACACCCGGTCGAACCGACCTGGTGTCCCGGGCGCCGGGCCACCGTCTGCGGGAGCAGGGCGGCCAGTATGTCGACGGTCCGGTGGAGGGATGCTCTGGGCTACTCCCCTTCAACGCCTCCACTGTACCGGACGCCGTACCAGCCCCCGCCCGACCAGTTCCAGCACCACCACAATCGCCACCCCCTCCACCGCGAGCAGCGCGATCAGCACGAAGAGCTGCACCGCGCCCGCCGCCAGCGGGGTGGCCCCGCCGAGCAGCATGCCGACGAAGGCGCCGGGCAGGGTGACCAGCCCGACCGTGCGGGTCTGGTCCAGCGCCGGCACCAGCGAGGTCGCGGCGGCCGTCCGGCAGATCTCCAGCCGGGCGTCCCGCTCGGCGAGGCCCAGCGCCAGGGCGGCCTCCACCTCGCCGTTCCGCTGGGTCAGCTCGTCCAGCGCGCGCCGCCCGGCCAGCGAGGTGGCGGTCAGCGCGCCGCCGATCAGGATGCCCGCCACCGGCACGATCGACAGCCCCTGCCAGGGCAGCAGCCGCAGCCCGAGCAGCAGCGCCAGCACCGGCAGCACCCCGGCCGCGATCGGCGCCGCCGCCCAGGCCCAGAGCCAGCCGGGGGCGTCGGTCATCCGCCGCCCGGCGGTGCGGACCGCCACCGAGAACATCACCAGCACGAAGAGCGCGGTCCACCAGAGCGAGTGCACCACCCAGGTGATCACGAAGGCGACCGCGCCCAGCTGGACCACCGCCCGCACGCCGGCCCGTGCCACCGACCGTCCGTGTCCGAGCATGCCCCAGCCGGCCACCGCGATCCCCGCCACCAACAGCACCGCCATGGTCGCCCAGAGCAGCGGGGTGACCGGCAGTAGCTGACCGCTCGACGCCCCCGCCGCCAGTCCCGGAGGTGCCGCCATCAGATCCAGCTGACGAACCACATGTGATCCTGCCAATCGGTCATCGGAATGACCTGGGCAGTGTAGAGCGGCAGGAAGTACAGGAAACAGCCCATCACCGCCAGCACCAGCCCGCCGGCCGCCGCCGCGCCGACCGCCCGCCGGCGCGGGCCGCACCCGGCCGGGCCGAGCATCGCGCCGAGCAGCTGGGCACAGGCCAGGCAGAGGAACGGGACCAGCACCACCATGTAGAAGGAGAAGATGGTGCGCTGCTGGAACTGGAACCACGGCAGGTAGATCCCGGCCACCGCGCAGAGCACCGCGCCGGAGCGCCAGTCCCGCCGGAAGAACCAGCACCAGAGCAGGTAGACCAGCGCGAAGCAGGCCAGCCACCAGAGCAGCGGGGTACCCAGCGCCAGGATCTGGGTGGTGCAGCCGCCGGAGGCGTGGCAACCCTGCTGCCCGGTCGGCACGGTCTGCCAGTACATGCTGACCGGACGGCCCTGGACCAGCCAGCTCCACGGGTTGGACTGGTAGGTGTGCGGGGTGGTCAGCGTGGTGTTGAAGGTGTACATCTCCGCCTGGTAGTGCCACCAGCTGCGCAGCGCGGGCGGGAAGAACCCACCGGTCCGGCCGAGCGCCCAGATCCGGTCGTAGCCGCTGTCGGTGGCGAACCAGCCGCTCCAGGAGGCCAGGTAGGTCCCCGCCGCCACCAGGACCAGCGAGGCGAAGGCGGGCAGCGCGTCCCGGCGCAGCATGCTGCGCAGCGGGTGGCGGGCACCCGCGGCCCGCCGGCCGGCCTGGTCCCAGAGCACGGTGAGCAGACCGAAGGCGGCCAGGATCTGCAGGCCGTTCCACTTGGTCGAGCAGGCCGCGCCGAGCAGCAGCCCGGCGGCCAGCCGCCAGGGCCGCAGGCCGAGCCGGATCCGGTCGCCGTCCACACCGGGCGCGGCCAGCCGGGCCCGGGTGTGGTCCCGGTCGATGAGCAGGCAGCCGAAGGCGGCCAGCACGAAGAACATCAGGATGCCGTCGAGCAGACCGACCCGGCTCATCACGAGCTGCAGGCCGTCCACCGACATCAGCAGCGCGGCGGTGCAGCCGATCAGTGTGGAGCGGAACAGCCGGCGCCCGATCCGGGCCAGCATCAGCACCGAGAGCGTGCCGAGCAGCGCCACCATCACCCGCCAGCCGAACGGGTGCAGGCCGAACACCCACTCGCCGAGGGCGATCACCCACTTGCCGAGCGGCGGATGGGCCACGAAGGCCGGCTCGGGGCTCAGCGGGACGACCTGCGGCACGGCCAGGATCTGGTCGTTCGAGGTGCTGGTCCAGAACCCCTCGTAGCCCTGGTGGAGCAGGGACCACGCGTCCTTGGGGTAGTACGTCTCGTCGAAGACGAACGCGTTGGGGTAACCCAGGTTCCAGAACCGCAGCACCCCGGCGAAGAGCGCGACCGCGAGCGGGCCGAGCCAGCCGGAGTAGCGGGCCGCCCAGGAGAGGCGCCGGGTCCATGCCACGGTGCTGCTCCTGGGCGGTTGCGGATCGGCTACCTGTTCGGCGACAACCGTCTCTGCCATGACACCACCGAGGTCGACGCTCTTGATCTCGCGGGCGACCCTATGCCCCGGCCGCCCCCCGCGTCACCCTCTCACGCCGCGGTCTGCAGCTCGCGGACCGGCACGAGGACGGGCTCCGGCCGCTCGGCGTTGTCCTGGGCCGGGGTGAGGTGACGGCGCAGCCGCAGCGCCACGGCGATGACCAGCAGGGTGCAGCAGGTCATCGCGGCCAGGTAGAGCGGCCAGGTGCCGGAGCCGACCAGCAGCACGCCGACCGCCGGGCCGACCGCGATGGCCAGCTGCTTGACCAGCGCGAACGCCGAGTTGTAGGTGCCCAGCAGCCGGGCCGGCGCCAGGTCGGCGACGATCGGGCCGAGGGTCGGCGCGAGCAGCGACTCGCCGGCGCCGAACAGCACGTAGATCGAGACGACGGCGATCGTCGCGGCCAGTGCCTCGCCGCGGACCAGGCCGGCCAGCAGCGCGGCCCCCCAGGCGCCGAGCCAGATCACGCCGGTGGCGGCCATCGCGGTGGTGCGCCGGCGCCGGGCGGTGACCCGGACCATGAACATCTGCAGCACCACGATGGTCAGCGCGTTGGCGCCGATCGCCAGGCCCAGGGTGGCCGGAGCGGTCTTCACGGTGTCGGTGGCGAAGGCCGCGACGCCGGACTCGAACTGGCCGTAGCAGGTGAAGAAGATCAGCCCGGCCAGCAGGCAGAGCCGGACCATCGCCTTGTCGGCGGCCAGCGCGCGCAGCCCGCTCGGGCCGCCGGGGACCTCGACCAGGGTCGGCGCCGCCTGCGGGATCCGGGCGGTGCCGGTGACCGCGGCCAGGCCGAGCAGCGAGAGCGCCTCGATGGTGAAGAGCCGGGTCAGGCTGGCCGGGTCGGCGGCGTCGACGATCTGGCCGCCGACCAGCGCGCCGAGGCCCATGCCCAGGTTGGTCAGGGTGAACTGCAGGGCGAAGGCGTGCGAGCGGGTCCTCGCGCCGGAGCAGCGGACCACCATGGTGGCCAGCGCCGGCTGGGTGGTGGTGATCCCGCCGCCGAACAGGAACGAGGAGATCAGCAGCCCGGTCGTGGTGGTGGCGTGGCCGAAGGAGAACGCGCCGGTGGCGGCCAGCGCGCAACCGGCCAGCAGCACCGGGCGCGGGCCGTAGCGGTCGATGCCGCGGCCCGCGAAGGGCAGCACGACCAGCGCGGCCAGCGCGAAGACCGTGAAGACCAGCCCCGCGGCGAGCGAACCGAGCCCGCGCACCTGGTCCACGTACACGAACATGTACGGCATCGTGAAGCCGCTGCCGAACGCGCTCAGCGCGTTGCCGACCTGCACCCGGCGCAGGGCGCCGCCCGTTCCGTACTTCTGCTGGTTCATGGGAGACACCCCTTCGACGATTAGGACCGCAAGACTTCAGAGCTAAAATATAAGAACCGTAAGACTGTCCTGTCAAAGGCTTAACCGGGGCAGCCGCACGTGGGAGACTGGGCGCATGAGCGCACGCAAAACCGCGCCGGCGGATGGCACCGAGCTGGACATCGCCGAGCAAGTCGCCATCTACCAGCGGGAGTTCCCCACCGTGGACCCGCAGGTGGAGACCATCGTGTCCTCCCTGTCCCGGGTCGCCCGGCGGATGGGGGTGGCCTACAGCCGGCAGCTGACTGTGCTCGGAATCACCAGTGCGGAGTGGGAGGTGCTCAAGGCCCTGGTGGTCGCGGGCAGCCCGTACCGGCTGGGACCGAGCGAACTGGCCAAGCGGCTGGGGCTCACGCCGGCGGCGATGACCCACCGGATCGACCGGATGGTCACCGAGGACCTGGTGACCCGGGAGCGCGACGAGACCAACCGGGTCCGGGTGATCATCGAGCTGACCGAGAACGGCCGGGACAAGTGGCTGGAGTCGATGCGGATGGCGGCGGTCTTCGAGGAGGAGCTGCTCCAGGACATCGCTCCGCAGGAGCGGGGCGTGCTCGCCGGGATGCTCGGGCGGATGCTGCGGCGGATCGAGGACGGCACGCCCTGAGGGGCGGCCGGGACGCCGCGAGTCGGCGGTGGCCTGAGTGGCGGGCCCCGGGAGCCTGGGTGAGGGTGTAGCCGGGGGGCAACAACCGGACCACTCCGCCCTGGAGGCGACACCGATGCCCGTGGTCAGCACCCCGTACCCGCCCGGCACCCCGTGCTGGGTCGACCTGATGGCCCCCGACCAGCAGGCCGCCATCGACTTCTACCGCGATCTCTTCGGCTGGCAGGGCGAGAAGGGGCCGGAGGAGTTCAGCGGCTACGCGATCCTCACCCTGAACGACAAGCCGGTGGCCGGGATCGGCCCGGCCATGGCGATGGGCGACAACCCGCCGCCGCCCACCGCCTGGACCACCTACCTCTCCTCGGCCGACGCGGAGGCCACCGCGGCCCGGATCACCGGCGCCGGCGGCGCGTTGATCGTGCCGGCGATGGAGGTCGGCACGGCCGGCAAGATGCTGATCGCCACCGACCCGACCGGCGCGGTCTTCGGCGTCTGGCAGCCGCTGGACTTCTTCGGCGCGCAGATCGTCAACGAGCCGGGCGCGGTGATCTGGAACGAGCTCAACACCAGCGACCCGGCCGCCGCCTCGTCCTTCTACCCCGCGGCGCTGGGCGTCGGGGTCGCCCCGATGGAGGGCATGGACGGCTACTTCGCGCTGAACGTCGACGGGCGGACCGTCGGCGGGCTGCAGGGGCTGGCCAACCAGCCGCCGGGCACCCCCTCGCACTGGGCCACCTACTTCTCGGTGGACGACGTCGACAGCACGGTGGACGCGGCGGTGAAGGCGGGCGGCACGCTGCTGGCGGCACCCTTCGACAGCCCGGTCGGGCGGATGGCCTCGATCGGGGACCCGCAGGGCGGGCCCTTCTGGATCATCGCGGCACAGGGACCCACGCCGTCCTGACGTCCTGACGTCCCGGCCCGGGAACGGGAGCGGGAGCGGGCACGGCGGGCCCGGCCCGCGCGGGGCGGGCCGCCCCCCCCGGGGGGGGGGCCCGGGCAGCAGGGGCGCGTGGGGGGGCCCAACCCCCCCGAGCCCCGGAGGGGGGGGTGGTAGTTTGTT
>NZ_JBITZU010000025.1:1600-69305 GCF_044547075.1 Kitasatospora sp. NPDC052896 | reverse complement strand
GCGGGGGCGGCTCGCGTGCTATTACCGGGGTCCCCCCCGGGGGGGGGGGGGGTCGGGCGGGGGGGGGGGGGGGGGGGGGGGGGGGGCCGGGGGCGCGGGGGGGGGGGGGCGGGCCCCCCCGCCGCGGTGCGGGTGCCGCTGTCAGCAGGGACCGTTGTCGGTCCAGACGCCCCAGGAGCCGCTCTGGCTCGGATTGTCGTTGGTGGTCCACCACTTGTTGGTGTAGAGGTGGCCCTGCCAGGAGACCTGGGTGCCGGGTGTGGCGTAGACCGCGGTGGCGGACCAGCCCGGCACGGTGCAGGTACCGGCCGGGGCGGTCGGGGTCGCGGTGCTGGTCGGCTGGCCGGTCGGGGTACCGCTCGGGGTCGGGGTACCGCTCGGGGTCGGGGTCGGCGTCGCGGTCGGCGAGGCCGGGGCGGTCGGCGAAGCGGCCGGCGGGGCCGGGCAGTTGGCGGCCGAGCCGTTGGTGGCGTCCACCATCTTGTCGAACAGCGCGGTCTGCGTGCCCAGGTCGTACAGCGAGAAGGCGAACGAGCCGCCGAGCCCGTTGCAGTGCAGGTAGTCGGCCTTGGCCTGGATCGACTGGGCGTCCTCACCGGACCAGAAGTTGGTCCCGTCGTAGAAGTACGCGGCCTGCGCCACCGGGTCCCAGTAGGTGTCGGCCGGGTTGTCGACCGTGCCGTTCAACTCCTTGTACATCCGGATCCCGTTGACGTTCCCGGACATCGCGGCACCGGCGGCCGGGCCGGTCGCGCTCTGGAAGAGCCCGTTGTCACCGCCGGCCGGCACGCCCGTCCAGCCGCGGTAGTAGAACGGCACCCCCATGTTGATCTTGTTGGCCGGGAAGCCGCCCTTGATCCCGTACTGCGGGTCGCCGACCGTCCAGGCCTTGATCGCCTCGTCGATCGAGTACTTGGCGTTGCCGGGCGCGACCGGGGTCATCGGGTCGTTCGGGTCCGAGTACAGCGCGGCCTGGTGGTTGGTCGGGCCGGTGGCGTCCCAGGCGCCGTGCATGTCGTAGGTCATCACGTCCAGGAACGTGAGGTACTGGCCGATCTTGTCGGTCTCGTAGTTCTGGATCTTGTCCTGACCGGCGCCGACCGCCGCGGAGAGCGCGTAGGTCCTCCCGTCGGCCCTGCCCTGGGCGTCCAGCTCGGAACGGAGTTCGGCCAGCAGCGCGGTGTAGTCCTGCTTGTCGGCCGGCGAGGCGTGGTTGCCGGTGTGGCCGCCGCCGCCCGGGTACTCCCAGTCGATGTCGAAGCCGTCGAAGATGCCGGCCGCCGAGCCCGGGCCGCCGTAGCCGGCGTCGGTCGGCAGGTCGCCCTTGATGAACATGTCGATGCAGGAGGAGGCGAAGGCCTTCCGCGAGGCGTCGGTCGCCGCCACGTCCGAGAAGTACTTCGAGTAGGTCCAACCACCGATCGACAGCAGGATCTTGAGGTTGGGGTTCTTCGCCTTCAGCTCCCTGAGCTGGTTGAAGTTGCCCGCGATCGGCTGGTTCCAGGTGTCGGCGACGCCGCTGACACTGGTGCTCGCGTCGTAGGACTTCTCGTAGTCGGCGAAGGCGTCGGCCGCGCCGTCCCCCGCGTTCGGGTTGTTGTCGTCCTGCGAGGCGGCCTTGGTGGCCTCGAAGCACTTCCCGCTGGTCGGGTCGATGTTCTCGAAGTCGTAGATCAGGTAGTCCAGCTTGCCGGCCTCGCCAGTGTCCTGGATGGTCTTCGGGTAGAACGCGTTGCCGTAGACCGACCACTGGTCGAAGTAGGCGACCTTGAGGCCGCCGCTGGTCGCCGCCGCGCCGGTGGTGTTCCCGGCGGTGGCGTTGCCCGCGGTCGTGGCCGCGACGGCGGCCTGCGCGGAGCTGCCGGCGGTCAGCGCGAGGGCGGCGCCGAGCAGCAGCGGGACCGTGCCGCCGAGGGCGAGCGCGACCAGCCCCTTCGGGCGGCGGCGCCGGGCCGGCTCGGTGGCCGGATCCGGTGGGAGGGTGCGAGAGAGCATCGTTGCGTCTCCTGACGGTGGGGGACTGCCGGGCCCGGGGGTCGGTCGGGCGGGGTGGGGCCGTCCGGCCATGGGCATGACAGAGAAGAAGCGTGCACGGTCCTACGGGCGGACCGGTGCAGGGAACGCCTGGACCGGCGCCAGCGACCACGGAACGCTGACACCGGCTCAGGGACTCCCTGCACCTGGGAGATTAAAATGGACTAGACCAACCCGCGCGGTCAAGAGCTGATCTCCGGATTGGGGCCGTCCCCGGACCGGCTCCACCCGTCCCGGGTCCGTCCTGAGATGTAGCCCGGGTGCATCCCGCGGCCCACGCCCGCGCTCGCCGCGCTCCTCCTCAGGCCACTCGTTCCGGGCCGCGGCGCCGCCTAGCCTGGCAACGACCCGCCCGCCCCGTCCCAGGGACCCTCCATGATCGAAGCCGTTGGCCTCACCAAGCGCTACGGCCCCCGAACCGCCGTCGCGGACCTGAGCTTCACCGTGCGCCCCGGCGTCGTCACCGGCTTCCTCGGCCCCAACGGAGCCGGCAAGTCCACCACCATGCGGATGCTGCTCGGCCTGGACACCCCGACCTCCGGGCACGCCACGGTGAACGGCCGCCGCTACGCCGAGCACGCCGCGCCGCTGCGCGAGGTCGGCGCGATGCTGGAGGCCCGGGCCGTGCACACCGGGCGCAGCGCCTTCAACCACCTGCTGGCGCTGGCCGCCACCCACGGCATCCCGCGCTCCCGGGTGGACGAGGTGGTCGATCTGGTCGGACTGCGCGAGGTCGCCCGCAAGCGGGCCGGCGGCTTCTCGCTCGGCATGGGCCAGCGGCTCGGCATCGCCTCCGCGCTGCTCGGCGACCCGGCCACGCTGATCCTGGACGAGCCGGTGAACGGGCTCGACCCGGAGGGCATCCGGTGGATCCGCAACCTGCTCAAGTCGCTCGCCGGCGAGGGCCGGACGGTCCTGGTCTCGTCGCACCTGATGAGCGAGATGGCCCTCACGGCCGAGCACCTGATCGTGATCGGCCGCGGCCGGCTGATCGCGGACACCTCGGTCGCCGAGTTCACCCGCAGCGCCTCCCGCGGCAGCGTGCTGGTCCGCACCCCGGACTCGATCCGGCTGGCCGAACTGCTGCGCGCGCTGCCCGAGGTGACCGTCAGCGAGGACCCGGCCGATGCCCGGATCCTCACCGTGGACGGCGCGGACAACGAGCGGATCGGCCGGCTGGCCGCCGAACACGGCCTGGTGCTCTTCGAGTTGACCCCGCAGCAGGCCTCGCTGGAGGAGGCCTTCATGGAACTCACCCGGGACGCCGTCGAGTACGAGGCCTCGGTCACCCCGTCCGCGAAGGTCGAGGAGGCCACCGCATGAGCACCGCCACCGTCTCCCCCCGCAGCTCCACCGTCGACGCCGTCGGCGGCAAGGTGACGCTCCCCCGGGTGATCACCGGTGAGTGGATCAAGTTCCGTACGCTGCGCTCGAGTTGGATCACGCTGCTGGCCGCCTCGCTGGCCACCGTCGGCTTCGGGCTGCTGATCTGCTACGTCACGGTCAACCGCTGGGACCACATGCAGCCCGACGAGCGGGCCTTCTTCAGCCCCGCCGACCAGAGCCTGCGCGGCTACTACCTCGCGCAGCTCGCGGTCGGCGTGCTCGGCGTGCTGGTGGTCACCGGCGAGTACTCGACCGGCATGATCCGTGCCTCGCTCTCCGCGGTGCCCAAACGGCTGCCGGTGCTCTGGGCCAAGGCCATCGTGTTCGGCGTGGTGACCTGGGTGGTCACCACGGTCTCGGTGGTGGTCGCGTTCCTGGGTGGCCAGGCCGTGCTCGCGAGCAAGCACCTGGACACCAGCTTCTCCGCCCCCGGCGTGCCCCGGGTGGTCTTCGGCACCGCGCTCTACCTCACCGCGATCGGCCTGCTCGCGGTCGGCATCGGCACCCTGGTCCGGAACACCGCGGGCGGCATCGCCACCGTCTTCGGCCTGCTGCTGGTGCTGCCGGTGCTGGCCGAGGCGCTGCCCAGCTCCTGGGGCGACGCGATCAGCCCGTACCTGCCCAGCCACGCCGGCGAGTCGCTGGCCACCCTGCACCAGGAGGCGCACACCCTGGCGCCGTGGACCGGTTACGGCGTGCTCTGCGGCTACGTCGCGGTGGCGCTGGTCGGCGCCGCCGTGGTGCTCAAGCGGCGGGACGCCTGACGGCCCCGCCCCGATGGACGGCCGCGCGCGGAACGCGGCAGGACGGAGAATGGCCCGGTGACCACAGCCGACCTCTCCCCAGCAGCCCTCGGGCGACGGTTCCCGGCCGTCGCCCGAGGGCTCGCCGGTCTGCGCGTCCGCGTGCTCACCGAGCGCTACCCGACCACCGTGGACCTGGGCTTCGCCCTGGTCGTGCTGACGCTGACCGCCGCACCGCACGGCCACTACCTGAACGGGCACCCGCTCCTCTGGGCGTTGCAGGCCGCCTTGGTGCTCCCGCTGACCTTCCGGCGCCGGGCCCCGCTCGCGGTCTTCGCGGCGACCGCGGCGGTCGCCCTGCTGCAGTGGTTGACCAGCCCGGTGATGCCGGCCGACATCACGGTGCTGCTCGCGCTCTACACCGTCGCCGCGCACTGCCGCTGGCGGCACACGCTGGCCGCCTACGCGGTGGCCGAGCTGGGCGTGGTGCTGGCGGTGAACCGCTGGTTCCCGTACCAGCTCAACCCCGACCCGGTGGAGAGCTGGCTCAAGGCCGTCTTCATGCTCTCCGGCGCCACCACCGCGGCCGCCGTGCTGGGCCTGAACATCCGGGCCCGCCGGGCCCAGCTGGTCGCGCTGCGCTCGCGGGCCCGCGAGCTGGAGCGGCAGCGCGACCAACAGGCGGCGCTCGCGGTGGCCGAGGAGCGCTCGCGGATCGGCCGGGAGATGCACGACATCGTCACCCACAACCTGTCCGTGATGGTCGCGCTGGCCGACGGCGCGGTCTACGCCAATCCGCACGCCCCGGAGAAGGCCACCGCCGCGATGCGGCAGACCGCCGAGACCGGGCGTCAGGCGCTCACCGACATGCGGCGCTTCCTCGGCGTGCTGCGCGCCGACGAGCCGGACGCCGCGCGGCACCCGCAGCCCGGCCTCGGGCAGCTGACCGCGCTGGCCGCCCAGGTGCGGGCCGCCGGGCTGCCCACCGAGCTGCGCCTCGACGGCGACTACGGCACGATCTCGCCGGGCGCCCAGCTGACCGCCTACCGGCTGGTCCAGGAGTCGCTCACCAACACGCTCAAGCACACCGCGCCGGGCGCCCGCGCGGTGGTCCGGGTGACCTGCTCGGCGGAGGCCGTCCAGCTGGAGGTGCGGGACGACGGACGGGCGCTCGGCGGGGGTGCGGCGCAGGCCGCCAACGATGCGGGCGTATCGTGCCGGTGCGGCGGTGGGGGTGGCCGCGCTCCGTCCGGCGCCGGTCACGGCCTGGCCGGCATGCGCGAGCGGGTTGCCGCGTACGGTGGGGAGCTGTCCGCCGGCCCGCTGCCCGGCGGCGGCTGGCGGGTCACCGCGGCCCTCGATCTCCGTCCGCAGCCTCAGGAGGTTCCACCGTCATGACCATCCGCGTCCTGCTGGTCGACGACCAGCCGCTGCTCCGGGTGGCCTTCACCCTGGTGCTGGACTCGCAGCCGGACCTGGAGGTGGCCGGCGAGGCCGAGGACGGCGCGGAGGCGGTCCGGCTGGCCACCCGGCTGCGGCCCGACGTGGTCCTGATGGACGTCCGGATGCCCGGCCTGGACGGCATCGAGGCCACCCGGCAGATCGTCGAGCAGTGCCCGGACACCCAGGTGCTGATCCTGACCACCTTCGACCTGGACGAGTACGCCTTCGCCGGGCTGCGCGCCGGGGCCTCCGGCTTCCTGCTGAAGAACGCCCAGCCCGACGAGCTGCTCAGCGCGATCCGCTCGGTGGCGGCCGGCGACGCCGTGGTCGCCCCCCGGATCACCCGCCGGCTGCTGGACACCTTCGCCTCCCAGCTCCCCGCCGACGGCGCCGGTCCGACCCGCAGCGAGCAGGCCGTCGAGGCGCTCACCACCCGCGAACGCTCCGTCCTGGTCCAGATCGCCCGCGGCCTCTCCAACGCCGAGGTGGCCGCCGAGCTCTACCTCGCCGAGGCGACGGTCAAGACCCACGTGAGCCGCATCCTGCTCAAGCTGGGCCTGCGCGACCGCGTCCAGGCCGTCGTCTACGCCTACGAGAACCACCTGGTCAGACCGGCCTGAGGCACTGCCTCACAGCTGGTCGATGGCGGTGGGGTCGATCACCGCCAGGCAGCTCGTCTCGTGCGCGTCCGCACTGACGACGGAGGCGCGCACGACGGTGGTGTCCGGCTCGGGGCGGTCCCGGTCCCGGAGGGTGAGGGTCGTCCCGCGCACCACGCGGAGACCCACGGGCGTCGTCCTTCGTCGCGATCGTCAGGGCACCGGGAACGAGATCGGCGCGGGCCACTCCAGGGAGTGACCCGCGCCGTGCCGCCGTCCCGCGTCACATGCTCAGGTACACGGCGCTGCCGATGCCCGCGACCATGCAGTAGATCGCGAAGGGGGTGAGGCTGCGGTTCTCGAAGTACTTGGTGAGGAAGCGCACCGAGACGTACCCCGCGAGGAAGGCGGCCAGCGAGCCGGCCAGCATCGGGCCGCGGATGGCGGCGTTCTCGGGGGCGAGCAGCTCGGGGGCCTTGAGCACCGAGGCGGCCAGGATCACCGGGGTGGCCAGCAGGAAGGCGAAGCGGGCGGAGTCCTCGTGGTTGAGGCCGCGCAGGATGCCGGTGCTCATGGTGACGCCGGAGCGGCTGATGCCGGGGAGCAGGGCGAGGACCTGGGCGGCGCCGATCCACATGCCCTGCCGGAAGGTCAGCTTGGTGATCCGGTGGTCCGACTCGATGGCCGGGTCGACGCCCGGGGTGTGCGCGATCTGCTGGCCGGCCCGGCGGCGGCCACCGCCGCCGCGGCGCAGCCGGTCGGCGCCGAGCAGGACCAGGCCGTTCAGCGCCAGGAAGATCGCGGACGGGACGGGCTTGCCGAGTGCGGCCTGCAGCGCCTTCTCGGCGACCAGGCCGGCGATGCCGACCGGGACGGTGCCGACGATCAGCAGCCAGGCCAGCCGCTGCTCGGAGGTCTGGATCCGGCGCTCGCGGATCGAGCTGATCAGCCCGCGGACCACCCGGATCCAGTCCTTGTAGAAGAACACCACCAGCGCCAGCGCGGTGGCCAGGTGCAGCCCGACCAGCACCGCGAGGTACGGCGACTTGGCGGCCGTCATGTTCAGGTCCTGCTGGACGTGCCCGCCTATCAGCGCCGGTATCAGGATGCTGTGTCCGAGACTGGAGACCGGGAAGAGCTCGGTGACGCCTTGCAGCAGGCCCACGCCGATCGATTCCGGGTAGGTCAGGGACATCGGCAGCACACCTTCAGCTCTGCGGTACGGAGTTCCGTCGGAAGCGGACAGCGTACCCAGGCGTGCCGGTGCAGCCTCAGGCCCCTGCCAGCGCGAACGTACTACAGTTCTGTAGACGTCCGGCGCCCAGGGACCGGGAATTCATCTGTTGCTCACCTACTGATCATGAGGCGCCGGCGCGCTCCGCCGCGGCGGCCTCCTTCAGGGCCCGCTGCCGCTTCGACACCACCGCCGCCGCGCTCGCGGCGCTCGCCACGAAGGCGACCAGGCCGATCGCCGCCCGGTCCAGCCGGTAGCCGGTGAGGTCGTCCAGCGAGTAGCGGCCGGCTCCGGAGAGGCCGACGGCCAGCCCGCAGGCGCCGAGCACCGCCGGGTACTCGTAGCCGCCCTGGGTGACGAAGAAGCCGCGCGAGAAGTGCACCGAGATCGCCCCGGCCATGGTGCCGGCCACGATCGCGCCGGCCGCCGGCGTGGCCAGGCCGGCGACCAGCAGCGCACCGCCGCCGGCCTCGCCGAGCCCGGCGGCCAGCGCGTTGCGGCCGCCCGGTTTGAAGCCCATCTGCTCCATGGCCCGCGCGGTTCCCTCCATGCCACCGCCGCCGAACCAGCCGAACAGCTTCTGGGCACCGTGGGTGAAGAGCACCCCGCCGACGGCCGAGCGGAGGGCGAGCAGCCCGAGGTCCTTGCGGTTGAAGCAGCAGCCCATGATGTTCCTCTTCTCTCCTGCTGGGCCCCGTGCGCTCCCATCCCAGCCGACGACTCGCGGCTCCTCGACCGGGGCAGGCCATCCGGGGGATGCTGGGTGGCAGCAGAAGTCGGCCCGGCCGACCGGCAGAGGAGTCCCGATGGCCCAGCCCGCACCGCCGACGTTCCACCTGGACGGCAGCCGGGTCGCCGACCGCGGCGGCCTCTACGCCGCGCTGGGCGAGGCGGTGAACGGCCCGGGCGGCTACTACGGCCGCAACCTCGACGCGCTGGCCGACTGCCTGCGCGGCGGCTTCGGCCCCGAGCCGCCGTTCACCCTGGTCTGGCACACCTTCGCCACCGCCCGCCGGGCCCCCGACCTGCCGCCCGGCTACGCGCAGGCGGTGGTGGACCTGCTGCGCGGGTCCGGGGTCACCGTCGAGCTGGCCTGAGCCGCCCCCGGCCCGGCGCACCGCTCAGACGTGCTCCATCACCAGCACCGCGGTGGTGTCCGGTGCGAGCGCGGTGAAGACGTGCGGGGCGTCGCCCGGGTAGCAGACGTAGTCGCCCGGGCCGAGTTCGACCGGGTCGTCCGCCGGGCCGACCAGGGCCCGGCCGGCGCTCAGCACCACGTGCTCCTGGGTGCCCGGCATGTGCGGGTCGGAGTCACGGGACTCCCCCGGCTGGGCGTCGATCCGGTAGACGTCGCGGCGGGCGCCGGGCGGACAGGAGGCCAGCAGGGTGGCGGCGTAGGCGGCCCGCTCGGAGTAGGTGACCGGCCCCTCACCGGCCCGGATCACCCGCACGGTGGGCCGCGGCGGGTCGACCAGCCGGCTGAACGGCACGTCCAGCGCGACGCCGAGCGCCCAGAGCGTCTCCACGCTGGGGTTGCCGGTGCCCGACTCCAGCTGGGAGAGGGTGGACTTGGCGATCTTGGCGCGCCGGGCCAGCTCGGCCATCGACAGGCCGGCACGCTCGCGCTCGCGACGGATGGCCGCCGCTATCAGCCCGATCAGGGCGAGGGAGGAGGCGCCGCCGTCCGCGTCGTCAGTGGCCATACGTTCGCTCCAGACTTCTCCTCGTTCGCCTTGACGAACGATCGACCATGCGTTCATTCTAGTGGACATGCGTTCGCTATCACGAACCCTCTCGCGAACCCTCGATCGTGACACGCGCCGCGACATCGCCCTGGTCTGCCTCGCCGACGCGATCGTCGGCGCCTCCTTCGGCGCGATCGCCGTCTCCGGCGGACTGCCCGCCTGGGTGCCGATCGCGATGTCGGTGCTGGTCTTCGCCGGGGGCGCGCAGTTCGCCGCGGTCGGCGTGGTGCTGGCCGGCGGCAGCCCGCTGGCCGCCGTCGCGGCCGGGCTGGTGCTCAACGCGCGCCACCTGCCGTTCGGCTTCGCGGTCGCCGACGTGCTGGACGGCCGCTGGTGGTCCCGGCTGCTGGGCTCGCACCTGATGATCGACGAGGCGGTGGCCTTCGCGCTGCGCCAGCCCGACCGGCGGCGGCGCCGGGCCGCGTTCTGGACCTGCGGGGTGGCGCTCTTCGCGGCCTGGAACGCGGCGGTGGTCGTGGGCGCGCTGGCCGGGCGGGCGATCCACGACACCGACGCGCTCGGGCTGGACGCGGCGTTCCCGACCGTGCTGCTGGCGCTGGTGCTGCCCGCGCTGGGCGACCGTCGCACCCGGTACGCGGCGCTGCTGGGAGCGGTGCTGGCGGTCGCGGCCACGCCCTGGCTGCCGGCCGGGCTGCCCGTGCTGCTGGCACTGGCCGGGCTACTGGCGACCCGCCGCCGGGGCGGGCCGGTCACCACGAACGTGCCCCGGGAGGTGCACCACTGATGCCGCTGCTCGCCATCGTCCTGCTCGCCGCCGGCACCTACGCGTTCCGGCTGACCGGCCCACTGCTCGGGCACCGGCTGCGGCTGTCCGACCGGGTCCAGCAGTTGCTCGGCACGGCCGCCGCCGTTCTGCTGGTCGCCCTGGTCGCCACCGCCGCGCTCACCACCGGGCACGGCTTCGCCGGCTGGGCCCGCCCGGCCGGCGTGCTGGTCGGCGGGGTGCTGGCGGTCCGGCGCGCGCCGTTCCCGCTGGTGGTGGTCGCGGCGGCGGCGACCACGGCCGTGCTGCGGCTCTGCCAGGTGGCGTGACGCGGTGACCAGGACCAGCGGCCCGAGCGCGGCCAGTGGCGGGAACACCGCCAGCCGCTCGTGCTGCGTTGGTCCGCGGTTCGGCGGGCCGGCTCGGCCATGCTGAGGGGGTGTCGGTCTTCAATCTGAGTACCGCCTTCGTGACGTTCTTCGCCGTGGTGGGACCGCCGAAGGTGCTGCTGACGTACGCACAGCTGAGCCGCGAGCGCAGCTCGGCCGAGATGCGCCGGCTGACCCTGGTCAGCTCGGCGCTGGCTGCCGTGGTCGGCGCGGTCATGGCGTACTGCGCGGACGCGCTGACCGAGTTCTTCCACGTCAGCGACGAGTCGCTGCAACTGGCCGGCGCGGTGATCTTCTTCATCTACGCGGTCGCCCTGGTCCTCGGCCTGCACCTGGGCACGGCCCCCGACGAGAACACCGACCGGCTCAAGAACCCGTTGGCCGAGGGCGTGCGCGAGCTGCTGCTGCCGTACGTGGCCAGCCCGCTGGCGATGACGGCGGTGCTGGTCGAGTCGCTGACCAGGAACACCTGGGGCTGGCGGACCACCATCGCGAGCGCCTACCTGGCGGTGGTGGCGATCAACCTGGTCTGTGTGCTGCTGCTCATCCCGCTGCTGCGGCGCACCCACCAGACCTCGCTGCAGGTCTGTTCCCGGCTGCTCGGCCTGCTGCTCGCGGCGGTCGGGGTCGAGCTGTTCCTGAACGGGCTGGCCAAACTCGGCGTCCCGCTGACGTTCAAGGTGCACTGAGCCCGGCCGGGGCTCAGCGCGGGGTCACCGGCCGCCAGGGCACCGGGCTGGAGAGGATCATCGAGCTGGCCGGGCGGCCGTACCCGGCCAGCCGGTCGATCAGCGCCTCGAACTCGGCCATCCCCGGCACCGCCACCAGCAGCACGCAGCACGCGCCGCCGGTGACCCGGTGCAGCTGCAGCACCTCCGGCCAGTTCGGCACCTCGGGGTCGCGCAGCACGCAGCGCGGCCCGTAGCACTGGACCTGCACCAGCGCGGTCACCGGCAGCCCGCTGCGGGCCAGGTCGACGTGGGCGTGGTAGCCCTGGATCACCCCCTCCGCCTCCAGCCGGCGCACCCGCTCGGCGACGGCGGGGGCGGAGAGGCTCACCCGTCGGGACAGCTCGTTGTAGGAGAGCCGGGCATCGGCCTGCAGCTCGGCGAGCAGACGGTGGTCGACGGCGTCCATGGCTGCTCCGGGGAGTGCTGGAAGGTTCGGTTGGGGTGCCTGGGACGGGTTCCGGAACGGGTTTCGGGCCGGCTTGCCGATCGACAGGTGCGGTCGGCAGAAGACCTTGAGAATGGAAGGCGACGCCCCGGATCACATGCCCGTTGCCCATTCAAGAGCGCCCGGCACCGCCGCACAATAGTCGCCACCAGCGAGCAGGAGGAAGACGCCATGGGCCAGCAGACCGTCAGCACACCCAAGCTGACGTTCGACGCGGAGGGGGACGCCGGCACGGCGGCGGGCGGCGCCGGCGACGGGCTCGGCCCGGCCACCCCGTACGAGCGGTACGCCCGGCTGGACGTGCTGCACACCCTGCAACAGCCGCGCAGCAAGGTCCCGGCCGAGCTGTCGTTCATCGTCACCACCCAGGTGATGGAGCTGCTCTTCGGCCTGCTGCGGCACGAGTGGACGCTCGCCCAGCGGGCGCTGCGCGCGGACGACCTGCCCGACGCGCTCGCCGCGCTGCGCCGTGGGGCGCACGTCCAGGACGTGCTCACCAGCTCCTGGGACCTGCTGGCGACGCTCACGCCGGTCGAGTTCAGCGCCTTCCGGCCGGTCCTCGGCGAGGCCTCCGGGTTCCAGTCCTCGGCCTACCTGCAGCTGGAGTTCCTGCTCGGCAACAAGTCCGAGCGGCTGCTGGCGATGTACCCGGCCGACGGCACCGTCCACCAGGAGCTGACCGCCACGCTGCACGGGCCGGGTCTCTACGACGACGTGCTGGCGCTGCTCGGGCGGCGCGGCCTGCTGGCCGACGTCCCCGCCCCGGGCCCCACGGCGTACCGGGCGAACCCGGCGGTGGCCGCGGCCTGGCACACCGTCTACACCGGCCCGGCCCACGCCGACCTGCTCGGGCTGGCCGAGGTGCTGCTGGACACCGCCGAACGGGTGACGCTGTGGCGGCAGCGGCACTACGCCTCGGTCAAGCGCTCGATGGGCGCCAAGCCGGGAACGGCCGGGTCGAGCGGGATGAGCTGGCTGAAGACCGCCGCCGACCAGGACGTCTTCCCGGAGCTGTGGACCGTGCGGGGTGAGCTGTGACGGTCACCCGCCCGATCGCTCTCCCGCTGCCCGGCTCCCGCGAGGAGTGCGCGGCGCTGGACGCCGCCGACCCGCTGGCCCGGTTCCGCGCGGAGTTCACCCTCCCCGCCGACACCGTCTACCTGGACGGCAACTCGCTCGGCGCACTGCCCGTCCGCACCCCGGAGCTGCTCCGCCGGACCGTCGAGGAGGAGTGGGGACAGGGCCTGATCACCAGCTGGAACACGGCCGGCTGGACCGAGCTGCCGTACCGGCTCGGCGACCGGATCGCGCGGCTGGTCGGCGCCGGGCCCGGCGAGGTGCTGGTCTGCGACACCGTCTCGGTCAACCTGTTCAAGGTGCTCACCACCGCGCTGCGGCTGCGGCCGGGGCGGCGGACCGTGCTGCTCGAGCGGGAGGCGTTCCCCACCGACCTGTACATCGCCGACGGGGTCACCCGGCTCTTCGACGGCGCGCGCAGCGTGCAGCTGCCGTCCGCGGACGAGCTGGACGCCCACCTCGACTCCGGTGTCGCGGCCGTCGTCCTGTCGCACGTCGACTACCGCACCGGCGCGCTGCTCGACATGGCGGAGATCACCGCCCGGGTGCACCGGGCGGGCGCGCTGATGATCTGGGACGTCTGCCACTCGGTGGGCGCGCTGCCGATCGAACTCGCCTCCTGTGACGTGGACTTCGCGGTCGGCTGCACGTACAAGTACCTCAACGCCGGTCCCTGCGCACCGGGCTTCCTCTATGCGGCACGGCGCCACCACGCCGTCGCCGAACAGCCGTTGACCGGGTGGTTCGGACACGCCGAGCCGTTCGCCTTCCGGCCCGAGTACCAACCGGCGCCGGGGATCGGGAAGTTCCTCACCAGCTTCCCACCGCTGCTGTCACTGACCGGACTCCGGGCCAGCCTGGAGATCTGGGACCAGGTGGACCTGGGACAGGTGCGGGCCAAGAGCCTCGCGCTGACCGGACTCTTCATCCAACAGGTGGGCGAGGTCGAGGTGGTGACGCCCCGCCAGGAGTGGCTGCGGGGCAGCCAGGTGGCGATCCGGCACCCCGACGGCTACCCGGTGGTGCAGGCGCTGATCGCCCGCGGGGTGATCGGCGACTTCCGGGCGCCTGACCTGCTGCGGTTCGGGTTCACCCCGCTCTACCTCTCGTACACCGAGGTGTGGGACGCGGCCCGGGCGCTGCGCGAGGTGCTGGCGAGCGGGGAGTGGGACGACGAGCGGTTCCGCCGGCGCGGTGCGGTGACCTGAGCCGGACGGGTGAGGGCGCTCCCCGGATCGTCCCGGAGAGCGCCCTCGACGGTTCTCTTTGTCGCTTTGTCGCTAACCGTGGCGACCGCGGCGACGGCCGACCAGCAGCGTCACTCCGCCGGCCACCAGCAGCAGGCCCGCCGCGGTGAGCCCGGGGTCGGCCAGCCCGTCACCGGCGTTCGCGAGGTGCTGGCCGTCACCGCCGCCGCTGGGGTGGCCGCCCCAGCCCGAACCACCCGAGCCGGAGCCGCCGCCGGTGGGCCAGGGGGTGTGGCTGCCCGGCCAGCTGGGCCGGGCGGTGGGTGTGGGGGTCAGGGTCGGCGTGGGGATCGGAGGCGTGGGAGTCGGCATGGGGGTGGGAGTGGGCGTCGGGATGCCGCACCCCGGCAGGTCTCCGGTGAAGTCGTAGGCGTGGATCTCGTACCCGCCGGTGCCCGCCTGGACCAGGTTGCCGGCCAGGTACACCCGCCCGTTCAGCCCGGCGACGTCCACCCGGGTGGTCCCGTTCGGGTTGCCCGCCAGCACCGAGCCCTGGAACTGGGCACCACCGGTGATCCGGGCACTGCTGGCGGCCGGGAAGTTCCACAGCAGCTTCGGCCGGAGCCCGGTGAGCGGGTCGCCCGGCTGCCCGGTGCCGGAGTACGTGTTGATCACCGCGTTCTCCGGGAGCATGTTGACCACCACGGTCGCCCCGGCCGGGATGTTCCGGAACACCAGCCCGATCTGCCCGCCGGACGCGCTCGTGAGGCTCTGGTTGACGTCGAAGATCTGGCGCGTGCTGGTGCCGTCGCCGGTGAAGGTGGCCTCGCTGTTGGTCACCGTGACCGTCCCGGTGGCCGCCGCGGTGGCCGTGCAGGCCGAGAGCCGCGCGATGGTGGTCCGCACCGGGGCGAAGGCGGTGCCCACGGTCGGGTCGTGGATCTGCGCGCCCGGGGGGACCAGCTCGACCGTGCCGGTGGTCGTACCGCCGTACCGCAGGTTGCCCCAGACCGTGGTCCTCGAGTCCGAGCCGCCGATCAGCACCCGGTTTCCGGCGTACACCAGGACGTTGCCGCCGACCGTCACGTGATCCGTCCCGCTGGGCGGCGGGACCCGCGAGCCGACGCCCACCACGCCCATGTTGAACGCCCCGCCGCCGACCTTGGCCACCGTCAGGTTGCCCAGCGTGACGATCTTGCCCTCGGCCTCGGCGGCCCGGCCCTCCACGGTGTAGTTGCCGCCCGCGAAGACGTTGATGGTGGCGTCCCGGCCCGCGAAGTCACCGTTGTTCGGCGGCGGGTAGGAAGCCGGGCAGTCCGGCCCGGAGCAGGCGCCGAGCGGCGGGAACGGCGCGGCGACCGCCGTCAGGGGCTGGAGCACCAGGGCCGCCGTCACCGTCGCCACCGCGAGCCTGCCCGTTCTCCTGGAGTTGCCTGACCGTCGCTGTCTGCCTGCCCGTCCCATGCCACCCACCGCCACTGTCGCCCTCCACCCTGGTCGTCACTGCGCCGTCATCGCGGGGCACATCCAAGGGCGGCCGGGCCCGGGCGGTCGGCAGGCAGCGCCGCGTGCCCGGCGAAGATCCGCCGGACGGCCGAGCCCTGGTGGGTGGTTGCCTTCCCGGACGGCCGAGCCCGGACCGGGTGCTCGAGGGCGGATAAGCGGGTGTTAGCGTGCCAGGCGGGCGACTGTGCCACGTCGCCGTCACCCCCGGAAGGCTGCCCCTCTCCCATGACCAAACTTCTGCTCAGCCTGCACGTCCTGGCCGCCATCCTGGCCATCGGCCCGGTGACCGTCGCCGCGAGCATGTTCCCGCGCAAGGCACGGGCCGCGCTGGCGGTCGAGGGCGCGGACCAGGCCGACGCCGCCGCCTCGGTGCGGATCCTGTACCGGGTCACCCAGGTCTACGCGATGCTCGGGATCGCCGTGCCGGTGCTGGGGATCGGCACCGCGCAGATGATGGGCGTGATGGGCAGCCCCTGGCTGATCACCTCGCTGGTGCTGACCGTGCTGGCCGCCCTGATCCTGCTGGTCCTGGTGCTGCCCCGGCAGGAGGCCGTGGTCTCGGCCCTGGCGGGCGCGGAGGACGCCGACTCGACGAAGGCGCTCAGCGGCCTGAAGCTGCTCACCATGAGCACCGGGATGTTCTCGCTGCTCTGGGCCGCGGTGACGGTGCTGATGGTCTTCCGCCCGGGCTCCACCACCCACGCCTGACGGACCTCCGTCCGACGGCTCGGCGGCTCGGCGTCAGCGGCTGCGCACCACGGCCCTGAGCGTCCGAGCCGCTCGTTCGAACGGCTCGGTGTCCCCGGCCGCCCGGCAGAGCACCTGGGCGCCTTCGAGCACGGCGATCAGCAACGCGGCCAGGCCGCTCGCCTCCTCCGGCTCCGCCCCGGCCATCACCAGCCGCGCCGCGAGCCCATCGGTCCACGAGCCGAAGGCCGTCCCCGCGGCCTGCCGCAGAGCGTCGTCGTCCCCCGATCCCACGCTCACCGCGGCGACCGTGCAGCCGCTGCCGGTCGCCGACGCCGCCACGACCGGCCGCACCAGCTCGACGAACGCCTCGACCACCGCCTCCGGATCCCCACCCGGCAGGGCGGCGAGGTGCCCCCGCACCTCCGCGCCGAACCGCTCCGCCGCCTCGGCGATCAGCTGCGCCTTCCCACCGGGGAAGTGGTGGTAGATCGCGCCGCGCGCCGCCCCGCTCTGCCGCAGCACGTCGGTGAACGACATCCCGGCCACGCCGTTGCGCCGCAGCGCGTCCACCGTCGCGTCGATCATCCGGTCCCGGGTTCCGCCGGCCATCCGCAGCCCTCCCACCTTGACTAGTACGGCCATCCTAGTCCAGGCTGGTGGCAGCGACCTAGTACGCACGTACTAGCTAGCACTGTTCCTGCCCGTGCCCGTACCCGTGCCGAGAGAGGAAACCCCATGCCCATCACCGTCACCGCCCCGCGCGGCGTCCTCACCGCCGACGGCGAGCGCTCGATCCTGCCGCGCCTCACCGAAGCCCTCATCGGGGTCAGCGGCCTGACCGGCAACGACTTCTTCACCGCCGTCGTCGGCGGCACCGTCCACGTCCTGGCCCCCGAACACGTCTACGCCGGCGGCGTGAACCGGCCGGTGGTCATGGTCGAGCTGAAGCTGCCGAACATCGGTCTGCCGACCGTCGAGGCGCGTGCCGCCTTCATCGACGCCGCGACCGACATCGTCGACGCCGCGACCGTCCCCGGCCACGACCGCGAGGACACCTGGGTCAACGTCCTGAACGCCCTGGACGGCGGCTGGGGCATCGGCGGCCGGGCGTACACCGGCGACGACCTGGTCGCCGCGATCACCGCCTCAGCCTGACCCGCCCGACCAGGCCGGGCGCTCCGGGTCGTCCGCCCGAACCACGATGTCGGCCGACTCCGCCGGCCGGGTCTCCTCCTCGTAGCGGGCGAAGGCCGGCAGGGTCCACTGCTCCTCGGACGGGGTGCGGCGGGCCAGGGCGGCGGCCGACATCCGCAGGTACACCGTCAGGTCGAACGGGAACCAGCGCCCCTGGAGCAGCGGCCCGTCCACCAACACCACGGTGCCGGGCGGCAGTTCGACGTACGGGCTGCGGGTCGAGCGGTCGGTGACCGGATCCCGCAGGTCGGGCAGGATCCGGCCGGTACCACCGGGGTCGAGCGGGGTGAAGACCTCGCGGAAGAGCGCGTCGCCGTCCAGCCAGAGGTCGTGGTAGGCGTCGGCGTCCTGGTGCCCGTACTCCAACCGCAACGATGCCGGCCGCAGGAACCCGGCCGCCGGCACCCGCCGCACCTGCCGCCCGAGCAACCGCAACTCCTCCGCCAGCCCGGCCGCCACCCATCCCGCCCGCGCCGCCGGCGCCCCGTCCACGGCGACCCGCGGCCAGAGCCCACCATCGGCGGGCGTCAGCCGCTCGACACGGTCGGCGAGTTGGGTGACGAGCCGGGGCCAGGTGATCGGAGACAGCCGCATGATCCCATCATGCCGGGAGCAGGACGACGACGGTCGGCCGGGCCGCCGCCCGATCGCCGGGCCGCCCCTCCTTCAGCCCGGCCCACCACGGTCCGGCCGAGCCGATGGGCGACCGCCAGGCGCCAGGCCGGCCCCTGCACGCTCATCGTTCCTCCGACGGTCCGAGCTGCGCACGCACCGCGTCCATCAGGTCGGCCAGCGCCGTCAAGGTGCCGGTCACCGGCGGCCAGTACACCCACACGGCCGGCCACCCAGACGCGACAACCGGATCAGGATCCGGCGCCGCCAGGTGCGCACCGACACCGAGCAACACGACACCGGGGTGCGGCGGCTCCCCATCGCCACACCGCCCGACGGGCACCAGCCAGTACACCAAATCCCCGCGCCGATCGTGCATCACCGGCCCCAGGGTCGGCTTCTCGGCTCCACGCAACGCCCGCAACACCGGCAGCCCGATCACCCCGGGCATCCGCACCGCGTCCCACCGGACCCCACACGGCAACAGCGTGATCCCACCTGGACGTTGGGCCCAACCGAGCACGGTGTCATGTCGCGCCCGACCCATGACCCCGGCGAGCCACGTCGTAGCCGGCAACGACGCCCACAGGTCGGCGGTCCGCGCAGGGGTCACCGCTCCTCCTCGACGTGCTCGGGGCAGGCGACCACGGCCCAGCCGAGCCGGCCACCGGCGGAGGACTCCGTGTACCGGTGTCCCGCTGGTGTCAGAAGCCCTTCTCTCCTGCCGCACTCGATGCAGGCTTCGCCGTGCAACCGAGCGGGGCTGATGGCGTCCTGGAAGCGGCGATCGTCACTGTTCACTGTCACCCTTCGAGCTTGGCCGCCACGAAGGAGGCGAAGTGACACAGTCGGTGTCACTCCGTCAGATTGCCTTGACCCACTGCGCATACATGAGAAGCCGCTCGTCGCGCCTCCGGCCCAGTCGGACCAGCGTCGCCAGCTCCGCCCGCACCTGCCCGTGCTCCCGCACATGCTGGGGCGCGATCCTGCGGGCAACCTGTAGCGACTCCCAGGCATGGTCGCGGCGGCCGAGTTGCATCTGAGCCCGGGCAAGGTCGATGTAGTAGTGGGAGCGGCGCTCAGCGGGCAGGCTTCGTGGTGGCACCCAGCTACCGGCCGCATCGACTGCGACCCGGAGGCCGGCCGTGACTCCGAGCTCGACGGCCACGGCGAGGTCGTGGATCCGCAGGGAAGCGGGCCCGACTGCGGTGCCGTGGTAGATGCCCTCCGGGACACCCCCGGCAAGGCGACCGGCCTCGGCGAGGTGCAGTTGCGCCATCGCGGCGTCGTGCATGCGGCCGGCGACGACTGCGGCCCGCATGTGCAGTGCTCCCACGGCCGCCCGAAGGGGGCAGGTGGTCGGCGCAGGGGCAGCGTTGATCGCTTGCTGGAGCGCACGGAGCCCGGCGGGCAGTATTCCACTCGCGAAGAACACTTCGGTTCGAACGTATGCGGCGGCGGCTTCGAGAGCCGGATCCTCGGCGGTACGAGCCGCCCAGCGGACCAACTCGACGAGTCTGCCGGACAGATCGGGGTGGCCGTACTTGTAGGCGGCTCCGTCGGCAGCCCGGTAGGCGGCGGCGAGGAGCCGTGCGGCGTGCTTTCGGTCGCCACCGCGGTGGTGCTGGACGGCTCGCTGCAACTCGCTGATGAGGTCGTCGAGGCCCTCCACGAGGTGGGCGTATTCGGAGTTGAGGCGTTGGTCGACGGTGCGCCGGACGACGGCCCCGAGTTCGACCAGGGGCCGGATCGGACCGTCGTCAGGCAGGTCGTAGGTGGTGATCGCGGCACGAATGGCCGGGATGGCCCGGTGAACCCGGCTGTCACTGTGCCCCGGGCCTTCAAGGAGGTGGTCGGCGGTGGTCTGCAGAGCCCCGGCGATGGCGTGCAGGACGTCGTCGCTGGGTGATCGAGCCCCGCTCTCGATCTTGCGGAGCATGCTGAGCGAGACGCGTGCGGTGGCGGCGAGCTTCGTTTGGGTCAAACCGCGCGCGTTGCGGACGGTGGCGATGCGTAGGCCGAGCGCGGTGGCGTTGGTGCCGGGCATGGGTGCACGGTAGCGCGCCGATCACGCTGCGGTGAGCTGCTCGGCGAGTTCGGTCAGGGAGTTGACGTGCCAGTCGGCGGCTGCGGCTTCGGGGCGGCGGGCCCAGAGGTGGCCGAGGGGACCGCGGCGGATGTGTGCGGTGCGGAACCCGGCAGCGTGCGCGGGAGCGATGTCGTTGGCGGGGTGGTCGCCGACGTACACGATCTGGTGGCGCTCGCCGGGAGCCCAGGCGGCGATCCGTTCGAAGAAGGCCGGGTCGGGCTTGGCGACACCCCATTCGGCCGAGGTGGCGAGGTCGTCGGCCGGGAGGCGCATGCTGCGCAGGAGTTCCCCGGCGCGCAGGTTCTGGTTGCCCGCTACGCCGACCCAGATCCCGGCGTCCCTGAGTTGTTGGAGAGCCGCCCGGACATCCGGGTAGAGGTCGGTCTCGTCGAGGTACTCGTCCTGGCCGGCGGCCCGCCGCGCCGCCCACTCGGCCGAGACATCGCAGCCCGGCTTGACCAGTCGGATCGCCTCGGCGTTGTCGAGCCCCCGGGCGACGACGGCCCCCACCAGGGCGGACATAGTGTGCCTGGAAACACCGAGCCATCGCGCCCAGTCGGCCCAGTAGCGGGTGTCACTGGTGAGGGTCTCGCCGATGTCGAAGACGACGGAGGAGATGGGCATGCAGGCAGGCTACCTACGGCGCTCAGCTCTCTCCAGCGTTGAACTCGGCGATCAGGTGGGTGAGTTCATGGAGGGAGTCGATCCGGAAGGTGGCCGTTCCCGCGGCCGGGTCGTGCTGTTGGATCCAACCCCACGGGCCGCGCCGGATCAGCGCCGTGCGCATCCCGGCCACGGCGGCCGGCTGGATGTCGTTGTCGAGGCGGTCGCCAACGTAGAGGGTCTCACCGGGCTCGGCGGGAGTGACGGCAACGACGCGGCGGAAGAAGTCGGGGTCGGGCTTGCTGGCGCCCCAGTCGTCCGAGGTGCCGATCAGGTCGACGTCGCCGCTGAACAACTCGCGCAGGATCCGACCTGCGCGGACGGTCTGGTTGCCCGCGATGCCGAGCCACCGGCCGGCCGCGCGGAGTTCGGCGAGCGCGGGTCGGACGTCCGGGTAGAGGTCCTGTTCGTCGAAGGTCTCGAGCCGGCCGGCGGCGGCGCGCTTCTCCCGCTCCTCATAGAGGTCGAACCCCGGGGCGAACACCTGGAACGTCTCCCGGTAGTCGAGCCCGCGAGCGATGGTGGCGCCGAACTGCGCGACGAACGTGTGTCTCGGAACACCGAGCCAGTCAGCCCAAGTGCCGTACTCGCGGGTCTCGTCCACCAGGCATTCGCCCACGTCGAACACCACGGCCTTGATCGTCGTCATGGCTGCAGCGTAGCGAGGCGTTCCGCACCTGTCAGGAGCGCTGCTCGGCGCCTCGCTCTCGGTGCCCCCGTAGCCTTCCTGGGCTGGGCGCAACGGGCCAGGGTCGAGAGTGGGAGCAACGCATGTCGTCGGTGTGGCGGAACCTGGGCGAGCACACGGTCTACGAGAACCCGTGGCTGAAGGTCAACCTGGCCGACGTCGAGCTCCCGGACGGCCGCCACCTCGACCACTACCTGCTGCGCCAGCGGCCCGTCGCGCTCGCCACCGCGGTCAACGAGCACAACGAAGCACTGCTGATCTGGCGCCACCGCTTCATCACCGACACGTGGGGCTGGGAACTGGCGGCTGGTGTCGTGGAGGACGGCGAGCGGGTGGAGGACGCCGCCGCCCGGGAGATGCTGGAGGAAACCGGCTGGCGCCCCGGGCCGCTGCGGCACCTGCTGACCGTCGAGCCGTCCAACGGGCTCGCCGATGGCCGCCACCACGTCTACTGGGCTCGAAGCGCCGAGTACGTCGGCGCCCCGGAGGACGACTTCGAGTCCGACCGCAGAGCGTGGGTACCGCTCGGCAGCGTGCCGGCACTGGTGGCGGAAGGCGAGATCCGAAGCGCGAACGCGGTAGCCGCCCTGCTCATGCTGCACCACCTCGCCCGCGCCTGACGCCACACCGATCACGGCGGGCCGCCCTGCCCGGAGTGGAAGCCGTCGAGTGCGGGACAGGTCCCCGCTCAGTTGGTCGGACCCGTTTGTCCCGGCCCGTGGTCCACTGGAATGATGCGCTGCCGCGTGAATCGACTGGGATGAGGGACCGTGCACATCACCGCCACCTACGAGCAGAGCGCCGCCGAGGCCTACCGCGGCACGAGGGTGGCACTGCGCGCGAGGCGCCGCATCTGGTGGGCGTGCTCCGTGGCGCTGCTGCTGGCGGGCGGGGCCCAGATCGCGCTTGGGAGAACCCTGCTGGGTGTCCTCTGGGCGGCGCTCGGTGTCGTTCTGGCCCTGCAGTTCACCGTGCGGGTGAAGCGGGCCATCGCGCGGGCCCTGCGCCAGTCCCCCGGGTCGATGAAGGTCGTTCTCGACGACGAGAAGGCCGTCTTCCGCAAGCCCGGCAGCAAGTCGGAGGTGGAGTGGTACCGGTTCGTCAAGGTGGCCGAGAGCGAGGAGTTCTTCCACCTGTACCTCGCCAAGGTCACCGTCGTGTCCGTGCCCAAGAGGGCGTTCGAGCCCGCCGAGGCCGCCGAAGTGAGCCAGTTCCTGACCGCGTTGCCCAACTACTCCGCCAGGTAGAGCTTCGCGGCCCGGCCGGAGGGTGATCTCGGCAGGGACACCACCGCCGGACGACCGCCGTCACCACTGGGCGGGCCACCGCCCAGCTCCGCCAGTACCTCCTCCGTCACCGCCGCCGACCGGGCGTCCAGCTCCGCCCCCGCACCGCGCAGCCGCTGGCGGGTCTCCGCCGCCGCCAGGGCGAGCAGGCCCGGGAGCAGGTCGACGCTGCGGCGGGCCACCCAGGCCGTGCCGCGGGTGGCGAGCCACCAGAGGTCGGCGGCCCGGCTCGGCGCTGGTGGGGCGGCGACGGCGGCGGGTGGGGAGCCGAGGTGGTGGCCGGCCGCCGTCAGCAGGGTGTGGAACTCGCGGGCGATCAGCAGGTGGCCGGACGGGCTCGGGTGCAGCCGGTCCGCGCTGAGCAGTGCGCGGTCGGTGCGCCATGGCAGGTCGGCCAGGTGCAGGTGCACCGCACCGTGGCGGCGCGACAGTCCGTGCACCACGGCGTTGACGGCCGCCATCCGGCGGGCCAGCGGGCGGGCCAGCGGGCTCGGCAGGCCGAGCAGCGCCCCGGGGTCGGGAAGGCAGGCGGTGAGCAACACCGCTCCGGAGCACGACAGTTCGCGCAGCGTGGTGTCCAACGCAAGAGCGGTGCGTCGCAGTTCGAAGCCCGCCCGGAGGGTGTCGTTGCCGCCCGCCAGCACGGCCGCGAAGTGCGGCTGGAAGGCCAGGGCGGATGGGAGTTGGGCGGCGGGCAGGTCGGCGGCGAGCACGCCGCTGGTGGCGAGGTTGCGCAACCGGCAGCCCACCGGCTCCGCGGCCAGGGCGGGGGCGAGCAGCGCCGCCCAGCCGTGCCAGCCGTCGGCGGCGGGCGCGCCCACCCCCTCGGTGAGCGAGTCGCCCAGCGCCGCGAAGCGCACGGGAACGGTCATCGCACTCCCCCCACCTCGACGGACGCCCGCGCCGACTCGTGTACCGCCAGGAACGCCGCCACCGCAGCCGGCCAGCCGTACCCCTCCGCGCGCGCCCGGGCGGTCGCGCGGCGCTGTGGCTCGGGGCGGGCCAGCAGCGCGAGGACCGCCGCCGCGAGGCCCGCGCCGCTGTCCTCCGCCGCCATGCCGGCCGGCCCGGCGATCCCCGGGAGCGCGGAGGAACGGCTGACCACGACCGGCGTTCCGCAGGCCAGCGCCTCCAGCGCGGCCAGCCCGAAGGTCTCCACCGGACCGGGCGCGAGCACCACGTCGGCACTCGCCAAGAGCCCTGCCAGTTCCCGCCGTTCGGAGACGTACCCGAGGAACCGGACCGGCAGCCCGGCCCGCCGGGCCCGCGCCTCGAGCCGTTCGCGCAGCGGTCCGGTGCCCGCCACCACCAGCGCCGCCCGGTGCCCGCAGGCCCGCAGCTCGGCCAGCGCGTCCAGCGCCAGCCCGGGCCGCTTCTCCGCCGAGAGCCGCGAACAGAGCACCAGCAGGGTGCGGTCGGGTGACGCGTACCGGGCCCGGACGGCGGGGTCGCGGCGGTCCGGGTGCAGCAGCGCCAGGTCCACCCCGAGCGGTGCCCGTACCAGGTTCCGCACCCCGAGCCGGCGGAACTCGGCGGCGGCCCAGGCAGTGGTGCAGACGACGGTGTCATAGCACCGCGCGGTACGGGAGTTGAGCCGGTCGGCGAGCGCCCGGGCGACCGGTGACGGCACACCGTGCGTGCGCAGCAGGCCGGTTGCGCTCTCATGCGAGACCATGGCTGCCGGGATGCCCCGACGGGTGGCCCAACTCCCGGTCCAGCGCAGGGTGGTGCGGTCGGAGACCTCCAGCCGGTCGGGGGCCAGCGCGGCGAGCTCGGCGGCCACCGCGTGGCGGTCGGCGAGCAGCCGGTAGCCACCGCTGCCGGGCAACGGACGGCCCGGCAGGGTGATCACCCTTCCCTGGTCGGTGAGTTCGTCGCGCCGGCGCGGACCGGGGACGATCAGCACCGGCCGGTGGCCGGCCGCGAGGTAGCCCGCGCCGAGGTGGCGCAGCGCGGTGCGCAGGCCGCCGGAGACCGGCGTGACGAAGTTGGCCAGCCGGACGATGCACAGCGAGGAGGTCATACCGGCTGCTCCGCGACGGGCTCGGCGACCGGAGGCAGCACAGCGGGAGCCGGAGTGACAGGAGCGGGAGCGGCGGGAGCAGGAACGGCAGGAGCGGGAGCCGGAACGGCAGGAGCAACCCCCTCCACCGCCCGCCCGCACTCCGCGAGCACCTCTTCGTAGTGCCGCAGCAGCAGGTCGCCGACCGCCTCCCAGCTGCGGCCGCGCACCTCCGCCCGCCCCGCGCGCCCGTACGCCACCCGCCGCGGACCGTCCGCGGCCAGCTCGGCGACCGCCGCCGTGACCGCCCGGCCGTCCCGCGGTGCGACCAGCAGCCCGGTGCGCCGGTGCCCGACCAGGTCGAGCGGTCCGCCGGCCGCCGGGGCGACCACCGGCACCCCGCTGGCCATCGCCTCCTGGACGGTCTGGCAGAAGGTCTCCAGCGGACCGGTGTGCACGAAGAGGTCCAACGTGGCGTAGCAGCGCGCCAGTTCCTCACCCGTCCGGCGGCCGAGGAAGACCGCGCCGGGCAGTGCCGCACGCAGCCCCGGCCCGCTCGGGCCGTCGCCGATCACCACCAGCCGGACGCCGGGCAGCCGGCAGACCCCGGCGAGCAGGTCGACCCGCTTCTCCGGCGCCAGCCGCCCGACGTAGCCGACCAGCACCTCGCCACCGGGGGCCAGCGCGCGGTGCAGCGCCGGGTCGCGGTGCCGGGGGTGGAAGCGCAGCGAGTCCACCCCGCGCGGCCACAGGTGCACCCGGGGCACGCCGTGCGCGGTGAGGTCCTGCGCGGCCGGGGTGGAGGGGGCCAGGGTGCGGGCGGCGGCCCGGTGCACCGCGCGGATCCGGTGCCAGGCCACGGTCGCGCCGAGGCCGCCGCCGACCCGGTAGGCCTGCGCGTAGCCGGCCAGGTCGGTCTGGTAGACGGCCAGCGCAGGGATCCCCAGCCGGGCGGCCTCGGCCATCCCCCGCGCGCCCAGCAGGAAGGGGCTGGCCAGGTGGATCAGGTCGGGCCGGTGCCCGGCCAGCGCGGCGCCGAGCCGGGTGCTCGGCAGCGCGAGCCGGACCTGGGGGTAGCCCGGCAGCGGGACGGACGGGATCCGGACCACCGGCAGTTCGGTGGCTTCCACGGCACTTCCGGTGCCCGGCGCGAAGGAACCCGGCGGGCAGCTGGCGCCGCGCGCCGGGGCAGGAGTGATGACGAGCGGCTGGTGCCCGCGCCGGACCAGGTGCTCGGCGGTGCGCAGCACGCTGTGGGCGACGCCGTTGACTTCGGGAGGGAAGGACTCGGTGACGATGGCGACTCGCATGCCATGGTTGTTGCCGCACCGGACGTGCGCCGGGCCAAAGGGATCTGTCGCACAGGCGAACGGGGGCCAGCACTTTGCCGCAGCCCCGCTCGAACTCCGATCAGATTCGATCAAGACATGACAAAGAATCATGACAAATCCGCGCACACCGGCTAGCCAACCGACCAGTAGCGCCCTTACCGTCAACTCCCCACCCCCACAGTGAGGAGCAGGTCTTGCGCAGACGCCCCTGGCACCTCCGACTCCTGGGCACCGGATTAGCGGTCGCCCTCAGCATCGCCCTGCCGGCCACCGCCGTCCCGGCCTCCGCCACCGCGGCCCGGGCCTCGGCCACCCCCCGAACCACCGCCGTCGACTACTGCGGCGGCCAGTGCGACGACATCCTGCCGCCCGGCGAGAACGGCAACGCCACGCTGGCCGACATCCTCGCCAACAAGGTCTTCGGCACCCGGCCCGCCCACACCGAGGACCAGCTCTCGACCTACGCCGCACTGGCCAACAGCTACCCCGGACTCACCGACGCCCAGCTGACCGACTTCTTCAACGACGCCTCGTTCGGCGTCCCGGCCGACCAGGTGGCCAGCAGCATCAGCCCGCGCCCGGACGTCACCATCGTGCGCGACAAGGCCACCGGCGTCCCGCACATCACCGGCACGACCCGCTACGGCACCGAGTTCGGTGCCGGCTACGCCGCGGCCCAGGACCGGCTCTGGGTGATGGACCTGTTCCGGCACGTCGGCCGCGGCGAGCTGTCCGGCTTCGCGGGCGGCGCGGCGGCCAACCGGCAGCTCGAGCAGAGCTTCTGGCAGGCCGCGCCGTACACCGAGGACGAGCTGCAGGCGCAGATCAACGCGGTCGCCACCGAGGGCCCGGCCGGCAAGCAGGCGCTGGCCGACGCGCAGGCCTACGTGGACGGCATCAACCAGTACATCAACGAGTCCTACAACGGCCGCTACTTCCCGGGTGAGTACGACCTGACCGGGCACATCAACGCGATCACCAACGAGGGTTCGATCCAACCGTTCACGCTGACCGACCTGGTGGCGCTGGCCTCGGTGATCGGTGCGCTGTTCGGCTCCGGCGGCGGCGGCCAACTGCAGTCCGCCGAGGTCAAGGAGGCGGCCGACGCCAAGTACGGCACGGCGGCCGGTGATCAGCTCTGGCTGTCGCTGCGGGAGGCCGACGACCCGGAGGCGGTCAGCACGGTGCACGACGGCCAGTCGTTCCCGTACGCGCTGCCGCCCGCCGACCCGCAGGGCGTGGCGATGCCCGACCCGGGCTCGGTGGTCCCCGAGCAACTCATCTACGACGCGACGGGATCGGCCACCTCGAACACCACCGCGGCACCCGGTGTGCTGCCCGGCAACCTGCTCACCGCCAAGCACGGGATGTCCAACGCCCTGGTGGTGTCCGGGAAGTACACCGACGACGGCCACCCGATCGCCGTCTTCGGCCCGCAGACCGGCTACTTCGCACCGCAGCTGCTGATGCTGGAGGAGTTGCAGGGGCCGGGGATCAGTGCCCGCGGCGCCGCCTTCGCCGGGCTGAGCTTCTACGTCGAGCTGGGCCGCGGCCAGGACTACGCCTGGAGCGCCACCTCGGCCGGCCAGGACATCACCGACACCTACGCCGTCCCGCTCTGCACCACCGACGGATCGCCGGTCACCACGGCCTCCAACGACTACCTCTACCACGGCAGTTGCGTGCCCTTCGACAAGCTGACGCAGACCGACCAGTGGTCCCCGACCGCCGCCGACTCCACCCCGGACGGCTCCTACTCGTTGGTGATGTACCGCTCCGACTACGGCCTGGTGACCGCCCGCGGCACGGTCGGCGGCAAACCGGTGGCGTTCACCTCGCTGCGCTCCACCTACGACCACGAGGTCGACTCGATCATCGGCTTCCAGATGCTCAACGACCCGGACGTGGTGCACTCCGCGGCCACCTTCCAACAGGCGGTGCAGCACATCGACTACACCTTCAACTGGTTCTACGCGGACTCCACCGACACCGCCTACTACAACTCGGGCGCCAACCCGGTCCGTGCCGCCGGCGTCGACCCGGGCCTGCCGATCTGGGCCGAACCCGCCTACGAGTGGCAGAACTTCGACCCGGCCACCAACACCGCCGACTACACCCCACCCGCCCAGCATCCGCAGTCAGTGGACCAGGACTACTACGTCTCCTGGAACAACAAGCAGGCCCCGGCCTACGGCGCCGCGGGCTTCGGCGACGGCTCGGTGTACCGGGCCAACCTGCTGGACAGCCGGGTCAAGGCGCTGGTCGCCAAGGGCGACGTGACCCGCGCCGAGGTCGTCCAGGCGATGGAGAGCGCGGCGCTGACCGACCTGCGCGGCGAGGACGTGCTGCCAGACCTGCTCAAGGTGATCACCAGCGCACCGGTGACCGATCCCCAACAGGCCGCCATCGTCCAGGAGTTGCAGACCTGGCAGGCGGACGGCACACAGCTGAGGGAGACCTCACCGGGCAGCCAGAGCTACGCCGACTCGGACGCGATCCGGGTCATGGACGCCTGGTGGCCGCTGCTGGCCCAGGGCGAGTTCCAACCCGGCATGGGCGACGCCCTGTTCAGCGCGCTGACCGGGGCGCTGCAGATCAACGAGTCACCGTCCGGCGGCCAGACCGGACCGACCGCCGGCGGCCCGGTGAGCGCCAACGAGTCCATTCCGCACAAGGGTTCGTCCTTCCAGTACGGCTGGTGGAGCTACGTCGACAAGGACCTGCGGGCCGTCCTCGGCGAGCCGGTGGCAGGCCCGCTCGCCCAGCCGTTCTGCGGCGGCGGCGACCTCTCCGCCTGTCGGCAGACGCTGCTGACCACGCTCTCCCAGGCCGCGGCCGAGACCCCGGCCCAGGTCTATCCGGGTGACAGCGACTGCTCGGCCGGTGACCAGTGGTGCGCCGACACCATCATCCAGCGGCCGCTGGGCGGCATCACCGACGACAAGATCACCTGGCAGAACCGGCCCACCTACCAGCAGGTGGTGCAGTTCCCCGCCCACCGCTGATCGCCGTCCTGAAGGGGGTGGCCGCCCGGGATCCGGGCGGCCACCCCCGCCCCCGGACGGCGCAGCCCCGGTTGCCCGGCCGGCGGGCAGCGCCGAGGCTGGCCGGGAGTACCCGCCCGACCGTCGCGGCGGCACCCGCCGACGGCCCGTCGTCCCAGGATCGGTCCATGACGCCCGCTGACCCCTTCGCTCCGTACGGCACCCGGCTCCCCGGCGAGACCCCCGCCTACCTCGCGGCCCGCGAGGAACTCCGGCTTGCTGAGGTCGAGTTGATGCGGAACCGGGAACGGGTCGCGGCTCGGCGCCGCGCCCTCCCACCGGGCCCGGCGCTGGCGGAGTACACCTTCCTGGAGGGGCCGGCCCTGCTGGAGGACGGCGACGACCCGGTACAGGAGGTGCGGCTGAGCGAGCTGTTCACCGCCACCAACCGGCCGCTCATCGTCTACCACTTCATGTACGGCAAGCGGCAGACCAGCCCGTGCCCGATGTGCACGATGTGGATCGACGGCTACAACGCGGTCGCGCACCACCTGGCCCGCAACGTCGACTTCGCGATCGTCGCGGCCGCCGACCCGCACCCGCTGCGCGCCCACGCCCGCCGTCGCGGCTGGGACCGGCTGCGACTGCTCAGCTGCGGCGCCAACACCTTCAAGTACGACCTCGGCAGCGAGGACGCCGAGGGCAACCAGGACGCCACCGTCTCGGTCTTCACCCGCGACGAGGACGGCGCGGTGCGCCATCGCTACACGAGCCGCCCCCGGATGGCCGAGGACATCGACCAGCGCGGCATCGACCTGCTCTCCCCCGTCTGGCACCTGCTGGACCTCACCCCGCAAGGTCGCGGCGACTGGTACCCCGGGCTGGAGTACTGAGCACCGCACCCGAGCGCCCACCGAACGGCAGGGTCCCACGACGGCAACGCCCCGCTCCCGCCCGTCGAACCCCTCCGCCGCCCGGGCGCGCCGCACGACCACGTCCGGACCTCACCCCGCCCGCCACGCGGCGAACAACCCCCCTGCCCTGGCGAGCAGTTCCCGCATGTTCTGCTCGGTGGCGAGCTCCCCGGCCTCCGCCAGGGTGAGCCAACGCAGCGCGGCGGCCGGGTTCTCCGGGCGAGCCGTCTCCGGTGCGTCGGTGGCCAGCACGAAGCGGAGGTCGGCGTGCTCGTGTGCCGGCTCCCGCTCGTTCGCCGGCACCGGCACGATCACCACCTGCACCAACTCCGCGTCCGGCCACGGGAGGAGATCGGTCAGGCCGGTCTCCTCCCGCCCCTCCCGCAGCGCGACCGCCAGCGGATCCGTCTCCCCCGGGTCCCCATGACCCCCGACCTGCAACCACGCCTGCTGCCGCTGGTGCCAACGCAACAACACCCGCCCGGTCGGCGGATGAACGACCAACGCCGACCCGGTCACATGCAGTGCCGTCTCGCGCGACCACGGGTCGCCCCCGCCCGCCAGCACGGCCCGCACCCGCGCGACATCCGCGACCTCCCGCTCCCCCTGCGGCCGGTAGCGTCCCAACAGCCCTTCCAGCACACTCCGTTCACCGTTCATGCCGCCATCGTAGGGTGCCGCCCCACCCACGACGATCGAAATCCCCGCCGCCTCGCCGCCGTCGGGCGCGCCGAGCGCACCGCCGGCACCCGCCGGCCGCCACCCGCCCGGCGCCGGCCCAGGACAACCAGGTGGCGTCACTCGCAACGGGAGGGCCCCACACGGAGCGGTTCTCGACCCGGAAGAGGCTTGCGAGGTACGGATGCTTCAGCGGTATGCGCTGAAAGCCGCATTTCCACCTGGCTGGACTCATGGCATCACACCTCGGACATGTCCGAAATGACAGCCATAGGGGCTCTCGTTACGTTCGTCGCAGGTCGGTCGCCCGGCCGACGTCCCGTGAGACAGAGAGAAGTGACATGCGTACGCGTACGTTCACCGTGACCACTGCCGGATTAGGCGCGGCGGTACTCGCGGCCACCGGTATCACCTACGCCTCGACTTCCGGATCCACCCCCGCGTCCCCGTCTGTCCGGCAGGCGGCCCCACCGGTCCAACAGGCGGCTCAGCCTGTCGAGCAGGCCGCCCCTGCCGCGGCTGCCGCGGCTGCTCCGGCCGGCGGCAGCACGAGCGGAGAGCAGAGCGAGAGCCGCGACCACCAGGACGGCGGACGCGGAGGCGAAGAGCGGAACCGGGACCGCGACCACGGGGGCGGCGAACGCGGCGACCGCCACCGGGACGTGGGAAGGATCTACTTCAACGAACGCGAGTACGCCGCCGCCGGTGAGGGCTGCATCTCCGCGGTCAGCGGGCTGGGCTCCAGCAGCTTCAGCATTTTCAACGACAGCCGGAAGACCGTCGAGGTCTTCCGCGGCTTCACCTGTGACAACGGAGCTCCGGTCGCCACCGTGGGTCCGTACGGCGACACCAACGGCGTTGTGACCAGTACCGTCCATGGGGGCCTGTTGTTCGGTGACGATGGCGTCGTGGGCAGCTTCCGGGTGATCGGCGACTACGACGAGTGGTGACGGTGCCGCCCGGAGCACCGGAAGGACCCCGGCCCGCCGGAATCGGGCCGGCGTTCCCGACGGCGAATCCGGCAGCCGGGGGGAGGGTGCCGGGTAGGCGTTCACCACGCGGACCGGCTGGCCGGTCGAGCTCGACGTGTGCACGAGGACGCCCGGCGCGAAGCCCTGGGACAGGTGGACTGCCTGCGGAAGAGGTGCCGTGAGAGAAGGGCGGAATGCCGGGGTCCGTTGTTGTTCAGACCTTGCGGTGCCGCCCAGTGGGCGGCCGTAGGAGAGCGCCGGCTGCGGCGTAGTCATCGGCCACCGCAGCAGGCACCCAGCCGTAGCCGTCCCATTCGAGGACCAGCCTCGGTGCTTCCGGATGGAGGTGGGCGGCTTGCGCCCCAGGGGCGAGCGGGAGTATCCGGAGGGTGCCAGGTGAGCGCCGGCGCTGCTGCCGCCGGGCGTACCAGTCCTCCAGTGACTCCTCCACCGCGCCCTCCTACACCGTCGTGCCGACGAGGCTACGCAGCGAACGCTACCTCGGGCAGGTCCCAGCCGGGGCCGTCCTCCGCGCGCCACCATGCCGGCTGGCCCTCGGGGGTGATCGTGAGTCCGAACTCGTCGCGAGCTGGCGCCACGTTGAACAGGCCGTGCAGTTCCTCGACCACGTCCCAGAGCCGACGCGGGCCGATCTGGCGTACGCCATTATCGTGCCGACGTTCGACTTGCTGTCGCGCCATGGACGGCCGCCCCCGTCCCGGTTCTGCCCATGGCGAGGGCGGCTTCAACAATGCGAGGGCTGGCGCTCATTCACGGCTTGCGGTGGCGTCCGACTCTGGTCTTCCGCTCGGGTTGCGCTGTGTCGATCTTCGGAGGCGGGTACACGAGTCGGCAGGCCGCCGCATGGTTCTCGGCGACTGTGACGGGCACCCACTGGAACCCGTTCCACTCCAGGATCAGCCTTGGTTCCCGCGGGTTGACGTGTGTTGCGCCTCCGAGCACGGGCTCGATCTTCTTCGTGCCGATGGGGCGGAGGCTCTGCTGACGGCGTGCTGCCCACTGTTCCAGCGGCTCGTCCTGGTCGTCCACCGCCCACTCCTCTCCTCGGTGCGCCGAGCGTAGCCGCGGGCTCAGCGCGTCGGCCAGCTGATCTCCCGCCCTGCTCACCCGCTTCGCCCCCAAGGAGTAGCCAGTGGCCGACATCATCCCGTTCAGCAAGGCTGGCCACCTGTTCACCGACTTCGAGCACGCAGCGTTTCGGCTGGAGACGCGCCGCGGCTATGCAACCGACCACAACGGCGCCCGCTTCCAGGCGTTCATGGCCGGGCAGCAGCCGCAATACGAACCCGATGCCGCCTGGAGCGTGCTCGTCCGCGAGCAAGTGGCGGCTGGCAAGAGGTTCGAGCGCGTTCGGATCGTGGATTCGCCTCCCACTGACGGCCGGCGCTTCCTGCTGGCCTCGGGCCTCGGCAACGTGCAGGCCGGCGAGGACATCCGGAACCTCTGGCGGTCCGACGCCGAGCGGCTAGGCCTGCCGACGTTCGACTACTGGCTCTTTGACTCGCGACTCCTGGCGCGGTTCCACTTCGACAATGACGATCGCACGCTCGGAGTTGAGCTGGTCACCGACGCCGAGGCGGTCCTGGCTGCGTGCCAAGCTCGGGACGCAGCTTGGCGCTTCGCGACGGCCACCGCCGAGTTCATGAAGGCGGTACCGTCGGCTGCGTGAGCACGGACTTCCAGAGGGCCCGCGTTGCACTGGGTGCGCGGCTTCGCGAGTTGCGCACCGAGGCACGCACTGGTGGTCGACTTTCCGGCCGTGCGCTCGCCGAGCGTCTCGGCTGGGTGCAGTCGAAGGTCTCGAAGCTGGAGAGCGGGCGGCAAACGCCGACGCCAGCTGACCTTGAGGCCTGGGCCGAGGCCACCGGCTATCCCGAACTCGGGGACGAGCTGAAGGCTCGCCTCCGGGGCTTGGAGACCACCTACCGGTCCTTGCAGCGCCAGTTCGCGGCCGGGCACCGCGTGCGCCAGGAAGACGCGGTCACGGAGACCAAGCGCACTGGCACGATCCGCGCGTTCGAGTCAGCCCGCATTCCGGGCCTGCTCCAGACCGCGGACTACGCCCGCTCGATTTTGACCATGAGTTCGCTGTTCCTTGGGACACCGCGTGACACCGAGGACGCTGTGCGGGCCCGCATGCAGCGGCAGGAGGCGCTCTGGCAACCGGGACGGTCCTTCTTCTTCCTGGTGTGGGAGGCCGCGCTCCATGTCGCGGTGTCCGGCAAGCGCCGGCCGGTCCCTCTCCCCCGCATCGTGGTCGCTGCGCTGCGCTGGCAACGCCTGAGTCAGGCCGAGGCTCAGCGCAAGGCAGGTGAGAAGTGGGAGGAGACCGGCTACGTCTTCACCACGCGGCACGGCCGCCCGATCGAGCCGACCAACCTCTACCGCTCGTTCGTCCGCGTCTCCAGCGCTGCCGACGTCCCGGCCATCCGACTGCACGACGCCCGGCACGGGTGCGCGACGCTGCTGGTCGCCTCTGGCGTCCCGCCGCGCGTCGTGATGGAGATCCTCGGGCACAGCCAGATCGGCCTGACCATGAACGTCTACACCCACGTCACCCAAGACACCCAGTGGGAGGCGATCAGCAACATGGACCGGCTGCTCAAGCGCCGTCACTGATGTCAGCTGGAGATGTCAAACGCCCCGGACCTTGATCGGTCCGGGGCGTTTTGGCTGGTGGGCGCGGACGGTTTCGAACCGCCGACATCTGCTTTGTAAGAGCAGCGCTCTACCACTGAGCTACGCGCCCCCGGCGCGGTTTGCCAAGGGGGTGGCCGCGCGGTGAAAGGTAAGAGTACCTGGTCCGGTCGGCGGTGGGGTGCAGGGTGGGCCGGCGGGGTGGGGTCGGGTCGGGGGATGCGGGCCGGAGTCGGCGACAATGGGGGCCGGATCGGCTGCGGAGCAGGGAGCGCGCGTGAGGGCGGGAAGCACACGGGGGTACGGGACGCGGCTCGCGACGGAGCTGGTGCTGACCCCGGTGGCGGTGGCCGGTGCGCTCGCGATGGCGGCCGTGGCGGCCGGGGCCGGGTCGTTCACCGGGGCCGGGTCGGGCGGCGGGGGCCGGGGGGCCTGGTGGCGGCGCGGTGGCAACGACCAGCAGCGGGCCGACGCGTTGGCCGCGCGGGATGCCGCGCAGGAGGCGTTCTACCAGCTGGACACGGCGCAGCGCGAGGCGGAACTGGCGGTCGAGACGGTCCGGGCGGCCGAGGACACCGCCACCGCGCGGCAGGCCGTGGAGAACTTCCAGAGCCTGTCGGCCCGGATCGACCAGGTGAGCGTCGGCTACTTCGCCGCGCTCGACACCTGCGACCTGGAGGCCGTCGAACTGCCGCCCGGCGCCGCCGCCGAGGCGCGCCGGCGGCTGGAGCAGGCCCGCGCCGAGCTGGCGGCCCAGTTGGCCGAGCTGGGCACGTTCGTCCAGCGGCTGCAGCCCCTCGTCCAGCACGCGGAGGCGCAGCTGGTCAAGGTCGCCCCCGCGGTGGCCCGGGCGAAGCAGGAGCTGCTGGGCGCCACGAACGCACTGGACGCGGTGCGGGCGGCCGGCCTGCGGGCGGACGACCTGGCGGCCCGGCTGGCCGGGCTGGCGCCGGAGCTGACCCGGCTGAACGAGGGCGCGGCCCGGCACGGGGTGGCGGCCACGCTGCAACGGGCCGCCGACGTCGAGCGGCGGGCGGGTGCGATCCGCGCCGACGCCGAGCAGCGGCCGGCCCGGGCGCAGGAGATCGACCGCCGGGTGGCCAGCCTGCGGACCCGGATCCAGGCCCTGGAGAACCGGGCCGGCACGATCGAGCCGGTGCTGAGCGAGCTGCGCCGGCGCTTCTCGGCGGCCTGCTGGCAGGACCTGCAACGGGTGCCGCAGCAGGCCGCGGAGGCCGTCCGGACGGCCCGGACGCGGCTGGCCGAGGCGTCCACCGCCCGGGACGAGCAGCGCTGGGCCGACGCCACGGCGACGATCGGCACGATCCGCGCGCTGCTGGGGACGGCGGACGGCTCGGTGGCGGCGGTGGCCGAACGGCTGCGCCGGCTGAACGAGGCGGAGCGCGACCCGCAGGCGGAGGTCGAGCGGGCCAGGTTCGCGCTGCGGGACGCCCAGCGGCTCGCGATGGCGGGTCGTCAGACGCCGGACCCGCGGCACGCCGGCCCGCTGGACGCGGCGGTCGGCCGGCTGGACCGCGCGGTGGCCTCGCTCGCGGAGGCCGGCCGGCACCCGGACTACTGGCGGTTCCTGACCGAGCTGGACGGGGTGCGGGAGACCGCCGCGCAGGTGGTGGCGATGATCCGGGGCGAGCACGCCGGCCGCTAGGCCGGTCTTGTGGATCCTGCCGGATGCACCGGCCCGGCGACCGGGACCGGCGGTACGCTGCGGGCATGCCTCGTTACGACTTCCGCTGCCGTGCCTGCGGCGCCACCTTCGAACTGCGCCGCACCATGGCGCAGGCCAACGACCCCGCCGTCTGCCCGCAGGGTCACCCGGACACCGTGAAGCTGCTCTCCACCGTCGCGGTGACCGGCGCGTCCGGCGCGTCCGCCCCGCAACCCGCCGGTGGTGGCGGCTGCTGCGGAGGCGGCTGCTGCGGCTGAGGGCCCGCTGCCGCGGTTAGGACCGCTCGGCCCGGACGCGGGCGAGGAGGGTGCGCACGATCTCCTCGCCCGCGAGCACCCCGCGCTTGGTCAGCGCGGTCACCGAACCACCACCCCCGGCCGGCCAGCCCAGCTCCGCCAGCTCGCCGTGCCCGGGGCGCCAGGCCTGGTCCGCCGCCAGCAACAGGTCCGCGTCGAGCAGCGAGTCACCCGCCGCCAGCACCAGCGGCGAGCCGCCGACCCGCCGGACCACCTCGGCCAGCGCCGCGCTCTTGGTCAGCGGCTTCGGCACGGCGTACACCTTGCTTCCCTGCGGCGAGACGGTCCAGCCGCGCTCCGCGCACCACCCGGTCAGCTCCACCAGCCACCCGGCCGGCAGCAGCTCCCGCTCGACCACCAGGTAGGCGAAGAGCCCCTCGGCCGTGCGCAGCCCGCGGGTCCACGCCGGGTCGGCGCGGCGGGCCAGCTGCTCGACCACCTCGCCCAGCGTGGCGCAGTCGCCGGCGAGCCGGGCGGCCACCACGGCGTCCCACTCCGGGTCGGCCGCACCGTCCACCAGCAACCGCCCGCCGTTGCCGCAGATCGCGTAGGGCGGTCGCCAATTCGCCACCGGGCCCGGCAGGTTGACCCGGGCGTACTGTTCCCGGGTCCGCGTGGTGACCGGGACGATGATCGCCTCGGCGGCCAACTCGCCCAGCAGCCGAGCCGCTTGCTCGGTCAGATAGGAGAGCGGCGCGCCCTCGCGCCACTCCACGCAGCGCAGCGGCGTGGAGTGGTCGGCTCGACCCAACCCCGACGCCCGCCGGGAGTAGATCAGCGTGCGATCCAGATCGCAGGCTACCAGGGCGAGTTGATGCTCCATCAGGCGAACGCCAGGCCCGTCTCGTCGGTCACCCCGCCACGGCTGAACCGCGGGTGGATCAGGCCGACGCAGGAGTACGGCAGCCCGTCCACCTCCTCCACCGGCACGCCGCGCTGCGCGGCCAGCAGCCGCACGTGCTCCAGGTCGCTGCCCGCCCCGCGCCGGGCCAGCACCCGCCAGGGCACCCGGCGCAGCATCACCCGGGTGGTCTCGCCGACCCCGGGCTTGACCAGGTTGACGTTGCCGATGCCGTACTCCGCGCTGATCCGCTCCACCGCCGCCCAGCCCTCCCAGGTGGGCGTGCGGTCCTCGGCGGCCAGCACCAGCGCCGCCGCGGCGGCCTCCTCGCGCACGGCGGGGAAGTGGTCGGTGACGGTGTCCAGGAAGGCGTGCGAGACGTCGGCGCCGGCCAGCTCCGGGTAGTGCTTGGCGCCGTGGAAGTCGCCCGGGCCGATCAGGTCGTCACGCAGCACGGTGCGCGAAACCAGGCCGGAGACCGTGGAGTTGAGGCAGGCGGACGGGATCAGGAAGTCGTCCCGGGTGCCGTAGCTGCGCACGCAGCGGCCGGGGTCGGCGAGCACCGCCAGCTCCGGGTCGAACGGGGTGTCCGCCAGCGCGTCGGCCAGCTCGCGGGCGATCGCGCCCTTGCCCGTCCAGCCGTCCACGAACGCGACGTCGGCCGGGTCGTGGTGAGCGGCGAGGTAGCGCAGCGCGACCCGGTCGATGCCCTTGCCGCGGACGATCGAGACGGCGTAGTGCGGCGCGTCGATCCCGTGCACGGCGACCAGCCAGCGGCGGACCAGGATGCCGACCGGCGTGCCGGCCCGGGCCAGTGAGGCGATCACCACGCCCCGCCCGCGCTCCCGCAGCAGCGCCTCGGTGACCGTGCCGACGGCCAGCGCGATCCGCCGGGCCGAGCCGCGCAGCGCCTGGTGGAACAGCTCCTGGTACTCGGGGCTCGGCTGGTACTCGACCGGCAGCGACTCCGCGTAGTGCGCGCCGCCGGACTGCACCGCCTCCTCGCGCTCCTCGACGGGCGCCTCCAGGGCGATCCCCGACAGGTCGGACAGCAGCCAGCCGACCTCGGCGGCCGCGTACGAGGAGAACTCGGGACCGTGGAGCGGCCGGGGCAGCGACGGCGGGAGGTCGGTCGGCATCGGGAGGCTCGCCTTCGAGGGGGCACCCGGTCGGGCACTGGTCGGGGTAGACGGCAGGGGTCGGGCGGGCGGCGGCGCGGGGAGTCCGGTCACCGGGTGGCCAAACGTACGGGCCGCGAGCTGGGTTCCAGCAGCGGGCCGGACGGAGGCACGAAGGACGGGAGCACCGTCAGCAGCACCCGGTCGGTCACCCCCGCCAGCCGCCCGGTCAGCCCCGCGAGCTCGGGCGTGTCGCCCACCGAGTCCACCACCAGCACGATCGCGTCGAACCGCCGCGCCGGGTCGGCCCCGGGCGCGACGTTGTACGCGTACCGTTCCCGCGGCCCGTCCGCCGGGGCGTCGTGGGCGGGGAAGGTCAGCGCGGTCCGGATCGGGTAGCCGGGGTCGTCCACGGCCAGCACCGGCGAGCGGGTGGTGCTGGAGAACCGGACGTCCGTCCGCTCCCCCAGCCGCTCGGCGAGCGCGTCGGCCAGCCGCAGCGGCACGTACATCAGCTCCTCGCAGCCCAGCACCAGGACCCGGCGCTCGTCACCGCGCAGCGCGGCGGCCACCCGGGTGGTCAGGCCGGGCAGGGTGCGGGCCAGCAGCTCGCCGTGGGCGGGGGTGAAGCCGTGCCGTCCGCCGTCGGGCAGGTCGGCCGGCCAGTCGGGGTCGACCCGGACGACCGGCGCGCCTCCTCCGCCGGCCGTCCCGGTGACCGCGTCCGTGGCCGGCTCCGAGCCCGTGACCAGCGCCGCCGCCAGCCGGCCGGCCCGCTGGACCGTCCCCTCGGGCAGCTCCAGCCTCCCCTCGGCCAGCGCGACCGCCTCCACCCGGGCGCCCAACTCCCGGGCGAACGCGGCCAGTCGGTCGCGATCCGCCGGTCCGCGCAGGTCCACCAGCGAGGCCAGCACATAGCGCTCCCGCGGCCGGCGCCGGTGCAGGGCGGCGATCGTGTTCAACACCGTGCGCCCGGTGGACAGTTCGTCGTCGACCAGGACCAACGTGCCTGCACCGGCCAACAGTTGGGGGTCGGCGGGCAACAGCAGGTGGGAGGTGGCGTGCGAGTGCTCCTCCTCGAACCCGCCGGCCGGCGCCACCCCGGCCACCGATCGCCGGGTGGAGTGCAGGTACGGCACGCCGAGCGCCTCGGCCACGCAGTGTCCGAGGCCGGTCGCGGTCTCCGCGTAGCCGAGCACCACCGCCCGCCCGACCTCCGCCGGGCCGATCAACTCCCGTATTCGCCCGCCGAGTCGGTGCCCGGCGCCGCGCACCACGGCCGGCCGCTGCGGCACGTGCTTGCCGAGCACCCGGGAGACCAACAGCTGGGCCCGCCGTTCGTTGCCGTGCCGGATGGCCAGCCCGAGCAGCTCCGGCAGCTCCGCCGGGCCGCGCAGCGCCATGCCCAGCCGCTCGGTCACCCACCGGCCGCTCCACACCCCGCTCATCGCGCCCCCGCCAGCACACCGAGCTCCGCGCCCGAGGCCGCCGCGAGCAGCTCCGCGAACCCGACACCCGCCCGGGCCACCCCGAACACCTCGGCCCGCCGCATCACCCGCTCCGCCCAGGCCCGGTGCGGGCCGGCCTCGTTCATCTTGTTGGTGTACGCCGACCGCCGCGCCCCGCCGCCCCGCCGCTGCTGCACCAGCACGTCGCCCGCGTCGCAGTACTCCTCGTGCGTCACCACCGACCGGGCGTGCACCACCGGTACCTGACCCGGGTGGATGCAGGTCTTGCCCACCAGCCCGTTGACGCGGTCGAGTTCGAGCTCCCGCAGCAGCCCCTCCACTCCGAAGTACTCCCAGACCGGCCCGGTCACGGTGTACCCGGTCCCGTCCGACCGGCCCAGCACGTTGACCACGTCCCCGATCACCCCCGCCACCACCGCCAGGTCGTACACGGTCACCCCGGCCGAACGCCGCAGCCCGTACGCCGAACAGAGGTCGGTCACCCCGAGCCGCACCGCGAGCACCCGCTCGCGGTAGCGGTCGAGCAGCGCGGCGATCCCGAACAGCCGGGCCCGCCGGCTCTCCAGGTGGGCGAGGACCGGCGACTCCAGCACGGGCATCGCGAAGAGCCGTTGCCCGCAGGCCTGCTCGGCCGCGACCAGCCGCTCCAGGTACTCCGCGCCGTCCTGGTCGGTGAACTTGGGCAGCACGAACCCGCTGAGCAGCCCGGCCGCCGGGCCGAGCCGGCGGACCAGCCCGGTGATCTGCCCGGGCGTGCGGACCCGGACGAAGAGCAACGGCAACCGGTCCACCGGCCGCAGCCCGCACAGTTGCTCGACCAGGTTCCGCTCGGCGCCGGCCACCTCGCCCTCGGCTATCGCGTCCTCCAGGCAGAGCACCATCGAGGTCACCCCGCGGGCCGCCTGCTTGCGCAGGTCCTCGGCCAGCGCGGGCCGGGTGGCGGGGCAGTAGAGGGTGGCACCCAGCGCGGTGGCGAGCGTGCCGGCGGCACTGTGGCGGTCGAACGGCGCCGGCTCGGACAGGAAGAGCCGCTGGCGCGCGTCGGCGCCGAGGTGGCCGAAATGGCGCAAGGTGAACTCCCGGAGGGGAACGCGGAAACCGGGCTTCCCGTGCTCGGCCCATCATCCTGAAGCGTCGAATTTTCGGAAGATTACCGTCCGATTCGCCATTCACAAACCACTTGCGACGGCGCGCAAGCGTCCGCGTCCACGACCCGGCGGCCCCCGGCGTTGTCCACGACGGCGCCGAACGGGCAGGATGGGCCGTTATGACGCACGTGATGGCCAAGGGCGCCAACATCTCGCTGGCCGTGGCGGCGGTCCGGCTCGTGCTGCGCTGGGGCGGCGCCCCGGGCGGGCCCGACGTGGACGCCTCCGGGCTGCTGCTCGGCGTGGACGGCCGGGTCCGCTCCGACGCCGACTTCGTCTTCTACAACCAGCCGCGCCACCCCTCCGGCCTGGTCCGGCACCTGCCCAAGCAGCGACTGACCGAGAGCGACGAGATCGCCGACAGCATCGAGGTCGACCTGGCCAAGCTGCCGGCCGAGATCGACCGGGTGGTGCTGGCCGGGTCCGCCGAGGAGGGCTCGTTCCGCGCGGTGCGCGGGCTGCGCGTGCTGCTGTACGACGCGGCCCCGACGGCGGCCGGGGCCGCGCCGCTGGCCGAGTTCCCGGTGGCCGACGTCGAGGAGGTCTCCGCGCTGGTCTGCGGCGAGCTCTACCGGCGGGCGGGCAGCTGGAAGTTCCGGGCGGTCGGGCAGGGCTACGCCTCCGGGCTCGGCGGCCTGGCCACCGACTTCGGCATCGCGGTGGACGACGACGAGCCGGCCGCCCCCGCCGTCCCGGCCCCGGCCGCACCCGCCCGCGCACCGCGCGAGGAGCCCGGCACCTACCCGCTGGCCCCCGCCGTCCCGGCCTCCGCCGCCGCGGCCACACCGCCGCCGGTGCCGACCCCGGCAGCGGCCGCGGCGGCCCCGACCATCGCCGCCCCGCCGCGCCCCACCGCGCCCCCGACGCTCCCGCCACCCAGTGCGCCGCCCGGCTACGGCTACCCGCAGCAGCCCACCACCACCGGCTACCCGGCCCCGCCGCAACCGGCCTACGGCTACCCACCGACCGCTCCGCCGCCGCCCGGCTACGGCTACCCGCCCCAGCAGCCCGGCTACGGCTACCCCCCGCAGCCCGCCCCGCAGACCGTGCCGCTCCCCCCGCCGGACCCGACCTTCGTGCTGCCCCCGCAGGGCCCGCAGTTCCAGTCCCGCTGATCCCGGCGGCCCGCCCCGGAACGGGCGGGCCGGGCGGGCCGTCACCCCTGCGGCTCCTTGTACCCGCGCTGCCACTGCATCCCGAAGCCGTACAGCCGGTCCAGGTCCGACTGGAACCCGTGCACGTACCGCACCTCGCGACGCACCGTCAGCTGCCCGCCCTGGTTCTCGATCAGCACCACCGCGCAGGAGCGCGCCGACGGCGCCCGCTCGTCCAGGTTCACCTCGATCCGCGGCCCGGTCGGCGGCACGATCTGGATCTGCGCGTGGGTCTGTTCGAAGGCCGGCGTGCCGTCGTAGATGTAGACGAAGATCAGCAGCCGCCGGAACTGGTCCTTCTTCTCCAGGTTGACGTACATCGTCTCGCCGGAGGGCGCACCGTACTGGTCGTCCCCGCTCAGCTTGATGTACGGCGGGTGCTGCAGGTCCCCGAAGAACTGGCCGAGCGGCTGCACCACGCCCCGCGTGCCGTCCGTGAGTTCGTACATGCAGGCCAGGTCGAGGTCCACGTTGACCTGCCCGCTCTGGAAGCCGTCCGGTTCGGTCGGGCGCAGCAGCCGCGGCTGGAGCAGCCGGCGGCGCAACTGACCCTGCGAGCGGGTGTCGGCCCGCTGCGACCAGTGCAGGTTCACGTAGAGCGTGCCGGTGGTCGGCCCGTCCCCGGTGATCGGGTGGTGGGGCCGGGACTTGGTCAGCGTGACCTTGCCCCCGACGCTCACCGGGTCCGCCGCGAGGTGGCGCTCCCCCCGCAGGAACTCCCAGACCGTGACCATGCCGACCGCCCCCAACCCCTCGTGGCCCGCGCCTGACGGGCCTTCGTCTGACCGATCATTCCGTACCGAACCGACCGACGGCCGACCGGAATCCGCGCACTGCGTCCATACCCGCCCGGCCTGCTGAGTCACCGTCGGTTCGGACACCCACTCGGCGGATGGTCGGTCAACCTCGGATCCCGTAGCATGCCGGCGCTCCGGACGCGATATCGTCTAGCCGCACAGGTGTCCTTCCGTCACACCTGGGCACGCCCCGCCGGCCGACGCCGGCGCGACGCACCGTCAGGGGGCCGTGCCCGGTGGGGAGGCCGGCGCCACCCGGTCTGCACCAGTCACCGGAATCCCGAAACCCTGCTCTGACCTGCGGAAAGCAGAGGCCCACGCCGTCATGACACTCTCCTCCATACAGCTGGTCTGGGCCGTCGTCGGCGGCGCGGCCCTGCTCTTCACGGCCATCCTGGTGGCCACCCTGCGCTACAAGACGAAGCAGGCCGAGGAGACCGGGGACTCCTGGGAGCGCAGCGAGGAGCGCCGCCGGCGCAAGGAGATGGTCTACGGAATCGCCTCCTACGTCCTGCTGTTCTGCTGCGCCGGGGTCGCCGCCGCGCTCTCCTTCCACGGCCTGGTCGGCTTCGGCACCCAGAACCTCGGGCTCTCCGGGGGCTGGGAGTACCTGGTCCCGTTCGGCCTGGACGGCGCCGCGATGTTCTGCTCCGTCCTCGCCGTCCGCGAGGCCAGCCACGGTGACGCCGCGCTCGGCTCCCGCCTGCTGGTCTGGGTCTTCGCGATCGCCTCGGCCTGGTTCAACTGGGTGCACGCCCCGCGCGGCGGCGGGCACGCCGGCGCCCCGCAGTTCTTCTCCGGCATGTCGATCTCGGCGGCCATCCTCTTCGACCGGGCGCTCAAGCAGACCCGCCGGGCCGCGCTGCGCGAGCAGGGCCTGATACCGCGCCCGCTGCCGCAGATCCGGATCGTCCGCTGGCTGCGGGCCCCGCGCGAGACCTACGCGGCCTGGTCCCTGATGCTGCTGGAGAACGTGCGCAGCCTGGACGAGGCGGTCGAGGAGGTCCGCGAGGAGCGGCAGGCCAAGCTGGACGCCAAGGTCCGCGCCCGCAGTGCCGACCGGCGCGAGCGCGCCGAGCTGAAGGCGATCTCCCGCCAGGGCGGTGGGATGCTCGCCCGGGCCCGCGGCGGCCGGCAGGTGCCCGCGCTGACCGCCGGTGCCGGCGACGGCCAGGCCGCTACGGAGCCTGCACTAGCCGCGACCGAGGGCCCGACCGACCGCGACCGTCCGGCCGCGCTGGAGCCCGTCGCCGCGGGCCGGGCCAGCCGGCGCGCCGGCACGGACCGCCCGTCCACCAGCATCGATCTGACCGCGGAGGACGACACCCTCTCGCTGCCCCGGCTGGACTCGCCGCTCGACTCCCTGGAGCGCAAGCTGCGCGCCATCGAGCAGCGCCTCGGCTGAGCGACCGGACGGACCGACGGCGGGGGGGGGGGGGGGGGGGGGGGGGGGGGGGGCGCCGCCCGCGCCCGCGGGGGGGGGGCGGCGGCGGCGGGCGGGGGGGGCGGGGGGGGGGGGGCGCGCCCCCCCCCCCCCCCCCCCCCCCGCCGTTCTGTGTCCGGCCCCGTTCGGCCGAGCGGGTCAGCCGCCGTGGCCGCGACCGGCTCCCACCGCCGCCGACCCGGTCTCCGCCGGCACCTCCGCGCGCCGGTTGCGGACCATCGAGGAGACCAGCGCGGCCCCGATGAAGGCCACCCCGATCAGCCCGGTGACCACCTCGGGGATCTCGTGCTTGATGGAGACCAGCAGGATCGCCGCCAGCGCGCCGATCGCGTAGTGCGCGCCGTGCTCCAGGTAGACGTACTCGTCCAGGGTCCCCTTGCGGACCAGGAAGACGGTCAGCGAGCGGATGTACATCGCGCCGATGCCCAGGCCCAGGGTGATCTGGAAGATGTCGTTGGAGATCGCGAAGGCGCCCACCACCCCGTCGAAGGAGAACGAGGCGTCCAGCACCTCCAGGTAGAGGAAGAGGAAGAACGCGGCCTTGCCGGCCACCGCGGCCAGCGGGCGGCCCTGCCGCTCGGCCTCCTCCTCGACCTCCTCCTCGGCCTCCAGCGAGTTCTCGAAGACGCCGGAGAGGCCGCCCACCGCCAGGTAGCTCGCCAACCCGAGCACGCCGGCCAGCAGAACCGTTTCGGCGTGCGCCCCCGCGAAGAACCGCGCCACCAGGACCAGGGCGGCCAGGGCGATCACCGAGGCCAGCGCCTCCAGCCGGCCGATCCGCTCCAGCGGCCGCTCGATCCAGCGCAGCCAGTGGAAGTCCTTCTCCCCGAGCACGAAGTCCAGGAAGATCATCAGCAGGAACGTTCCACCGAAGGCCGCGATGGCCGGCTTGGCGGCCGCCAGGTGCTGACCGTAGGTCAGCCCCTGGTAGGTGTGGTCCGAGTGGAGGGCCAGGTCGAGCACGGTGTCCGGGCCGATGTGCGCGGTCAGCCCGACCACCAGCAGCGGGAAGACCAGTCGCATGCCGACCACCGCGATCAGCACACCGACGGTCAGGAAGACCTTCTGCCAGAACGGGGTCATCCGCCGCAGCACCGTGGCGTTGACCACCGCGTTGTCGAAGGAGAGCGAGATCTCCAGAATCGCCAGGATCAGTACCAGGCCGAAGCCCTGGGCGCCCCAGATCAGCCCGGCGGCGATCAGGCCGGCCACGGTGACCGCGAACGACCAGCCGAAGGTGCGGAGAAACACGGGGATGCCTTTCGGTTCAGGAGGCGCCGGGGCGCCCCTCCCGCCCGGGCGTGTTCCCGGGCAGGCCCCCCGCACTGCCCTCGAATTCAGGGCGCGTTCTTGACGGTCCCTTTACTGTACGTTGACGCCGAAGTCGAGGGCGATGCCGCGAAGACCGGAGGCGTACCCCTGGCCCACGGCGCGGAACTTCCACTCCCCCTGGTAGCGGTAAAGCTCACCAAAGATCATGGCGGTCTCGCTGGACGCGTCCTCGGTCAGGTCGTAGCGCGCGATCTCCTGCCCGTTGGCCTGGTTCACCACCCGGATGTAGGCGTTGCGAACCTGCCCGAAGCTCTGCAACCGGGCCTCGGCGTCGTAGATCGAGACCGGGAAGACCACCTTGTCCACCTGGGCCGGCACCAGGTCGAGGTTGACCAGCACGACCTCCTCGTCACCCTCGTCGCCCTCGGTGCCGCCCACCAGGTTGTCGCCCAGGTGCTCGACCGAGCCCTCGGGGCTCTTGAGGTTGTTGTAGAAGACGAAGTACTCGTCGCCCAGCACCCGGCCGCCGGCGCAGAGCAGCGCGCTGGCGTCGAGGTCGAAGGGCGCGCCGGTGGTCGAGCGGGCGTCCCAGCCCAGGCCGATCTGCACCTGCGTCAGGTTCGGCGCGGCCTTGCTCAGCGAGACGTTGCCGCCCTTGGCGAGCGTGACACTCATGGTGGTTCTTCCTCCCACTCCCTGGCGCCCCGGCTGGGACACCGTCAGTTACCGGACTCCGGGGACAACCGGCCGGGGCCCGGACCGCGCGGTGACACGGAGAGGCGCACCATCAGGTCTAGCCCCCCGTACCGCCCCGCGGCCACCGCCTCGGCACTGAACTTCCTGAACTAGGGGAACTTATCAGCGCGGCTGCCGCCCACCCGGCCCAAGGGCGGGGTGGCGGCAGCCGCGCAGGGGGTCTGACCAGGCGTCGGACGGCGCCGCCGGCGGTCAGCGGGAGGCGGCGTCCACCGGGTGGCGCTCCGCGCGCCGTCGCGGCGCCCGCTCGGCGCGGGCGTCCGGCTCCGGCCAGGCCGCCACCGGGTTGCCAGCCCACCGGGTGCCGGCCGGCAGCTCCTCGCCGCGCATCACCAGCGACGCCGCCCCCACCGCGCAACCCGCCCCGAGCACCGTGCCCGGCAGCGTGATCGAGTTCGGCCCCAGCGTGGCCCCCTCCGCGATGTGCACGGTGTCCAGCCGCATCACCCGGTCGTGGAACAGGTGGGTCTGCACCACCGTGCCCCGGTTGACCGACGCCCCGTCCGCCAGCGTCATCAGGTCGGTCTCCGGCAACCAGTGCGTCTCGCACCACACCCCGCGCCCGATCCGCACCCCCAGGCTGCGCAGCCAGACGTTGAGGAACGGCGTGCCGAGCAGCGTCCGGCCGAGCCAGGGCATCGCCAGCTCCTCGAGGAAGGTGTCGTACAGCTCGTTGCGCCAGACGAAGCTGGACCAGAGCGGGTACTCGGCCACCCGGAACCGCCCGACCAGCAGCCACTTCGCCACCGTGGTGGTGACGCAGGCGGCGATCCCCGCGCCGAGCAGCACCAGCCCGGCGCAGGCCGCCGCGGCCGCCAGCCCCTCCCGGTCCACCACCTCCTGCAGCGCGCCGAACGCCAGGTCACCCAGCAGGCCGGCGCAGATCAGCGGCAGGAACCGGCAGAGCTCCACCGCGGCCCGGGCCAGCACCAACCGGCGCGGCGGTTCGTAGGTGCGGCCCGGGTCGCCCGACTGCGCCGTCCGGGGCAGCGCGATCGCCGGCCGGCCCAGCCAGGACGACCCCGGCGCGGCCTGTGCGGGGGCGTCCGAGAGCACCCCGACCAGTGCGTTGTCCGGCAGCTCGCGGCCCGCCCCGACGATTGCGGAGTTGCCGACGAAGGCCCGCCGGCCGACCCGCGCGGCGCCGATCCGCAGCCAGCCGCCGCGCACCTCGAACGGCGCGACCAGGGTGTCGTCGGCCAGGAACGCGCCGTCGTCCACCCGCAGCTGCCCGGGCAGCGCGACCAGCGTGGAGAGCTCCACCCGCCGGCCGATCCGGGCTCCCAGCAGCCGCAGCCAGACCGGGGTGAACAGGCTCGCGTAGAACGGGAAGAGCGCGCCGCGCGAGGTCTCCATCAGCCGGGTGACCAGCCAGACGCACCAGGCGACCCGCCCGTGCGCGGGGTGGTGGCCGGGCCGGATCCCCAGCCCGGCCAGCCGGACCAGAACGACCGTCAGGACCGCGTAGCAGAGCACCGAGACGGCCACCAGCAGCGGCGTCCAGACCACCAGCTGGACCAGCGCGTCGCCCAGCGTGCGGTCCTCGTCGAGCAGCGGGCAGAGCAGCGCCAGCGCGGGCAGCACGGCGACCAGCGGCATCAGCCCGAGGCCGACCAGGCCGAGGCCGTAGGCCAGGTCCCAGCCGCGCGAGTGGCGGTGCGCGGGCAGCGGCCAACCGGTCCCCGCGGGCGCCCCGCCGGGCACCGGACGGGCCGGCGAGCCGTACCACTGCTGCCCGGCGGGCACCTCGCCGAGCACCGAGCTGCCCGCCGCCAGCTCCGCGCCGTCGCCCACCCGGGCGCCCGGCATCAGCGTGCTGCGGGCGCCGACCCGCGCCCCGGCGCCGATCTCCACGCTGCCCAGCTGCAGCACATCGCCGTCCAGCCACCAGCCGGCCAGGTCGGTCCCCGGCTCGACCGCGCAGCCGTCGCCGAACCGGGCCAGCCCGGTGACCGGCGGCATCGCGTGCAGGTCGACGTCCGCGCCGACCTGGCAGCCCAGCGCCCGGGCGTAGTGCCGGGCCCACGGGGTGCCCAGCGTCGCGGACACGTTGAAGGCCCCGACCACCCGCTCGGCCGCCCAGAGCCGCAGGTGCGCCGAGCCGCCGCGCGGGTGGCTGCCGGGCCGCAGGCCGGCGGTGAGCAGCCGGGCCGCGCCGGCCCCGATGGCGAGCCGGGCCGGGGCGCTGGCCAGCACGGTCCAGCCGGCCAGGATCAGCCACCAGGGGGTGTGCGGGGTCCACGGCAGCCCGCCGCCGGTCAACCCGGTCAGGTTGTCCAGCGCGGCCAGCCCGAGCAGCCAGCGCAGGCCGGTGACGCTGTGCAGCACGGTCAGCACCAGCAGCTGCAGCACGCCGACGTGGCGCGGGGTGGGCCGGACCCGGCGCCGCTCGCGCGGCGGCCCGGTCAGCTCGTCCAGCCGGGCCGCCAGCCGCTCCAGCCCGGGGTGCGCGTAGACGTCGGCGACCGAGACGCCGGGGCAGCGGGTGCGCAGCACCGAGACCAGCCGGGCGGCGGCCAGGCTGGTGCCGCCGAGCGCGAAGAAGTCGCTCTCCCCGGTCACCGGCAGGCCGAGCAGTCGCTCCCACTGCTCGGCCAGCCAGCCGGCGGTGCCGGCCGGCCGCGGCCCGGCGGCGGCCTCGGCGGTCGCGGCGGCCAGCGGCCAGGGCAGCGCGGCGCGGTCCACCTTGCCGGAGGTCCTGGTCGGCAGCTCGGCCACCACGGCCAGCACCGGGACCAGCGGCTGTGGCAGCCGTTCCAGCAGCAGGGCCCGCGCGGCCGCGGGCTCGAAGGACGCGCCGGGGTGTTCCAGGACCAGGTAGCCGACCAGCAGCTGCCCACCGGCCGGGGTGTCCCGGACGGCGGCCGCGGCGGCCCGCACCCCGGGCAGCGCCCGCAGCGCCGCGTCGACCTCGCCCAGCTCGATCCGCCGTCCGGCCAGCTTGACCTGCTCGTCGGCGCGGCCGACGAAGACCAGGCCGGCGGGGTCGGCCCGGACCAGGTCGCCACTGCGGTAGACCCGGGGGCCGTGCGGCCCGGGGTGGCCGGTGAACTTCTCGGCGTCCTTGGCCGGGTCCAGGTAGCGGGCGGTGCCGACGCCGCCGATCAGCAGTTCGCCGGTCTCGTGCCAGGCCACCGGCCGGCCCCGCTCGTCCACCACGGCCAGCTCCCAGCCGTCCAGCGGCGCGCCGATCCGGACCGGCTGGCCCGGGGTGAGCAACGCCGCACAGGCCACCACGGTGGTCTCGGTCGGACCGTAGGTGTTCCACAGCTCGCGGCCCGGCCCGGCCAACCGCTCGACCAGCTCGGCCGGGCAGGCCTCGCCGCCGAGGATCAACAGCCGGACCCGCTCCAGGCAGTCCACCGGCCAGAGCGCGACCAGGGTGGGCACGGTGGAGACCACCGTGATGCCGCGCTCGACCAGCCAGGGGCCGAGGTCGGCCCCGGCCCGGACCAGCGAGCGCGGGGCCGGGACCAGGCAGGCGCCGTGCCGCCAGGCCAACCACATCTCCTCGCAGGAGGCGTCGAAGGCGACCGAGAGCCCGGCCAGCACCCGGTCGCCCGGGCCGAGCGGGCGGCCCCGGAGGAAGAGCCGGGCCTCGGCGTCCACGAAGGCGGCGGCCGAGCGGTGACTGACCGCGACGCCCTTGGGCCGCCCGGTGGTGCCGGAGGTGAAGATGATCCACGCGTCGTCCTGAGGCGTGGGGCGGCCCGGGTGGCCGCCGGGGCGCACCCGCGAGCTCGGCCGCAGGACGCCGCCCGCGCCGAGCACCGCGCAGACCCCGGCGTCGGCCCAGATCAGCTCGGCCCGCTCGTCCGGGTCGTCGGCGTCCACCGGCACGTAGGCGGCGCCCACCCGCAGTACGGCGAGGATGGCGAGGTAGAGCTCGGCGGTGCCGGAGGGCACCCGGACGCCCACCCGGTCACCGGTGCCGATCCCGGCCCCGGCGAGCCGCCCGGCCAGCTCGGCGACCTCCCGGAGCAGTGCGCGGTAGTCGAGCGTCGTGCCGCCGGCGTCCAGGGCCGGCGCGTGCGGGGTGGTCTCGGCGGTGGCTTCGAGCACGTCGAGCAGGGTTCGGGCGGCGGCGGCGGGGGCGAGCGGCCAGCACGCTCCGGTGGTGGCGCTCGGCCCGCTCACCCCGCTCCCGGCGGTCCCCCGGTCGTCAGTCAGCGGCATAGGTCTGGTTCGGGATTCCTGTGAGGTGCGCGGTCTCTGGTTGCGGCGCGCGGGGTGTGGCCCCGGGCGCCGCGGCGGTCGCGCGGCAGCCCCGTACGGTCGCCCAGGCGCTCCCACCACCTCGGCGAGGCTGGTGACAGCGCCTGGGCACGCCTGGCATACCGGCCAGTGCCTAACGGAATTCTCAGACGATGCGATACGGGAGAATGAACGCAAATCAGACCGGCGGCCGAAGCCGGCGCCGCTGGACGCCCGAAAACGACGGCGACCCCGCCTCCGGTCGGAGACGGGGCCGCCGTGGCGCGGGGCCGGGATCAGACGTTGACGCCGAAGTCCTGGGCGATGCCGCGCAGGCCAGAGGCGTAACCCTGGCCGATGGCCCGGAACTTCCACTCGCCGGCGTTGCGGTACAGCTCACCGAAGACCATCGCGGTCTCGGTGGAGGCGTCCTCGGTCAGGTCGTAGCGGGCGATCTCCTGACCGCCGGCCTGGTTGACCACCCGGATGTAGGCGTTGCGGACCTGGCCGAAGTTCTGCAGCCGGGTCTCCGCGTCGTAGATCGACACCGGGAAGACGATCTTCGCCACGCCGGCCGGCACCGCGGCCAGGTTGACCTTGATCGTCTCGTCGTCACCCTCGCCCTCACCGGTGAGGTTGTCCCCGGTGTGCTCGACCGAGCCGTCGGGGCTGCGCAGGTTGTTGAAGAAGACGAAGTCCGCGTCCTTCGCGACCTTGCCGGCCTCGGTGCAGAGCAGCGCGCTGGCGTCGAGATCGAACTCCGCGCCGGTGGTGGTGCGGGCGTCCCAGCCCAGACCGACGACGACGGCGGTCAGGCCCGGGGCCTCCTTGGTGAGCGAGACATTGCCGCCCTTGCTCAGGCTGACACCCACTGGATCCTCCAAGAATCGGGGGGTACCGGGTGGAGACCCCCGTGGTGCGGTCCGAGGCACCGAGCGGGTCCCTCGTCCCAGCCAACGGCCCGATCGTAGTGCCGGGTTCCCCGACGGACGGCGACGCGGCCCGGCGTGGCCCGTTCGGGACGGGCACGCCGGGCCGCGTCGGTGGCCTCAGAGCGCGCCGAGCACCTTCAGGTACTCCTGCTCGTCGCGGGCGTCCGGCAGGCCGTTGACGACCGACCAGCGCACCACGCCCTCCTTGTCGATCACGAAGGTGCCGCGCACCGCGCAGCCCTTCTCCTCGTCGAAGACGCCGTAGGCACGGGAGGCGGCACCGTGCGGCCAGAAGTCCGAGAGCAGCGGGTACTCCAGGCCCTCCTTCTCGGCGAAGACGCGCAGGGTGAACGGCGAGTCGTTGGAGACCGCGAGGATCTGCACCTCGTCGTTCTGCAGCCGCGGCAGTTCCTTCTGGATCGCGCAGACCTCGCCGGTGCAGACACCGGTGAAGGCGAACGGGTAGAACACCAGGACGACGTTCTTCTCGCCCCGGAAGTCGGAGAGCTTGACCAGCTCGCCGTGCTGGTTCTTGAGCTCGAAGTCCGGAGCCTGGGTGCCGACCTCGACGGCCATGGTGACGACCTTTCTCAGCAGTGATCGCGTCGCGCGGGACGCCTCGGGAGAACGCGCGGTAGCCGCGGGCCCGCACAGGGCCGGCGGACCGCGCGCTCATCCTCGCATCGATTTCGCCGGATTCGACCGGACGAGTGAGCGCACCGGTCCCTTTCGGCAGAGTTTCGCCCGCGGCGAACAGGTCGTCCGGCGGCCCGCACAGTCGGCGCGGCGATGCGGACGGGCCCCGCTGGAGGAAGCTCCAGCGGGGCCCGTGCGGCCGGTCCGAGGGCCCGCCGGGCGGCCTCGGGAGCGACTCAGCGCTTGCCGGACTTGGCGGCCTTCGGGGTGGCCAGCCGGGTGCCGGCCCAGTCCTTGGCGATCGAGACCGAGCTGGTCGCGGAGAGGCCGGCGGTCCGCGCCGCCTCGTTGATCTCGTGGGCCTCGACGTGGCCGTCCCGACCGGTCTTCGGGGTCAGCAGCCAGATCAGGCCCTCCGGGGCCAGGTACTCCTGGGCGTCGACGAGGGCATCGGTCAGATCCCCGTCCTCCTCGCGGTGCCACAGCACGACGGCGTCGGCGACGTCGTCATAGTCCTCGTCGACGAGCTCCGTACCAGTGATGTCCTCGATGCCCTCGCGGAGCTCCTGGTCGGTGTCCTCGTCGAACCCGAGCTCCTGAACGATCTGGCCCTCCTCGAAGCCCAGACGGTAAGCCGGGTTGGACTTGTCCGCGGGGTCCGCGGTCGCGCTCACGGGAATAACCTCCAGTATTTCGGCCCGGCATCGGTGCCAGGGCTGTGGCCGTAGTCCACACGGGAGCGGCGGTTCGCGCAAGTACCCGACCCCCGATCCCACCCAAAGGTTGACGTGTCGTGGCACAACACGCCGGTTCCCGTGTTGGAAATCACACCGATTTGCCCTTTTGTACGGCGTTCGCCCATGCTGCGGATGCCATTCCGCCGGCGGCTCCCCGCGCCCGCGCGGCTGCCCGCGATACGAACGTCATTCGAGGGCACCGCGATCACGGGCGTAGAGTCTCCTGTTGGCCCTCACCCCGGCCTTCCGCCATCGGACGGACGGGGAGCCTGGCGGCCTTCCGACCCGGACCGATCCGGGCCGGACAGACAGCACAGGTACCTGGTCGGACCACCTCTTCGTAACACCCGGGGGTGCCCGGCCCGGGCGACGACGCCCGGTCCGCGCCCCCTGACCGTTCCGCCTTACCGGGCGGCCCGGTTACCCATCGGTAGAGATGACGGATCTCCGAGTTGCGGTACACGATGGAGGCGGCGCGACACACCTCAGTTTCGACCGACAGTGAAGGAACAGCGTGGCTTCCGGATCAGATCGCAACCCGATCATCATTGGCGGCCTTCCGAGTCAGGTCCCGGACTTCGATCCCGAGGAGACCGCGGAATGGCTGGAGTCGCTTGACGCGGCCATCGACGAGCGGGGCCGCGAGCGCGCCCGCTACCTGATGCTGCGGCTGATCGAGCGCGCCCGCGAGAAGCGTGTCGCCGTGCCCGAGATGCGCAGCACGGACTACGTCAACACCATCGCCACCAAGGACGAGCCGTTCTTCCCCGGCAACGAGGAGATCGAGCGCAAGGTCCTCAACGCGACCCGCTGGAACGCGGCCGTGATGGTCTCCCGTGCCCAGCGCCCGGGCATCGGCGTCGGCGGCCACATCGCCACCTTCGCCTCCTCCGCGTCGCTGTACGACGTGGGCTTCAACTACTTCTTCCGCGGCAAGGACGCCGACGGCGAGTCCGGCGACCAGATCTTCTTCCAGGGCCACGCCTCCCCCGGCATCTACGCCCGCGCCTTCCTGCTGGACCGACTGAGCGAGCAGCAGCTCGACGCCTTCCGCCAGGAGAAGTCGAAGGCCCCCTACGGCCTGTCCAGCTACCCGCACCCGCGACTGATGCCGGACTTCTGGGAGTTCCCGACCGTCTCGATGGGCCTCGGCCCGCTCGGCGCGATCTACCAGGCCCGGATGAACCGGTACCTGGAGCACCGCGGCATCAAGGACACCTCCCAGTCGCACGTCTACGCCTTCCTCGGCGACGGCGAGATGGACGAGCCCGAGTCGCTCGGCCAGCTGTCGCTCGCCGCCCGCGAGGGCCTGGACAACCTGACCTTCGTGGTCAACTGCAACCTGCAGCGCCTGGACGGCCCGGTCCGCGGCAACGGCAAGATCATCCAGGAGCTGGAGTCGCAGTTCCGCGGTGCCGGCTGGAACGTGATCAAGCTGATCTGGGACCGCACCTGGGACCCGCTGCTGGCCCAGGACCGCGACGGCGTCCTGGTCAACAAGCTGAACGCGACCCCGGACGGCCAGTTCCAGACCTACGCCACCGAGACCGGCTCGTACATCCGCGAGCACTTCTTCGGTGACGACCTGCGGCTGCGCAAGATGGTCGAGGACATGACCGACCAGCAGATCCAGCACCTGGGTCGCGGCGGTCACGACCACAAGAAGGTCTACGCGGCCTTCAAGGCGGCCCGCGAGCACAAGGGCCAGCCGACCGTCATCCTGGCGCAGACCGTCAAGGGCTGGACGCTGGGCCCCAACTTCGAGGGCCGCAACGCCACCCACCAGATGAAGAAGCTGACGGTCGAGGACCTGAAGCGCTTCCGCGACCGCCTGCACATCCCGATCACTGACAAGCAGCTGGAGGAGGGCTACCCGCCCTACTACCACCCGGGCCGTGACTCGGAGGAGATCCAGTACATGCACGACCGCCGGCGCGAGCTGGGCGGCTACGTGCCCACCCGCAAGGTGCGGCCGCGGCAGCTGGAGCTCCCGAGCGACGACGCCTACAAGGCGGTCAAGAAGGGTTCCGGCAACCAGACCATCGCCACCACCATGGCGTTCGTCCGGCTGCTCAAGGACCTGATGCGGGACAAGGGCATCGGCAACCGCTTCGTGCCGATCGCGCCCGACGAGTACCGCACCTTCGGCATGGACTCGCTCTTCCCGTCGGCGAAGATCTACAACCCGCTCGGCCAGACCTACGAGTCGGTCGACCGCGAGCTGCTGCTCGCCTACAAGGAGTCGCCGACCGGCCAGATGCTGCACGACGGCATCTCCGAGGCGGGCTGCACCGCCTCGCTGATCGCCGCCGGGTCGTCCTACGCCACCCACGGCGAGCCGCTGATCCCGGTCTACGTCTTCTACTCGATGTTCGGGTTCCAGCGCACCGGCGACCAGTTCTGGCAGATGGCCGACCAGCTGGCCCGCGGCTTCGTGCTGGGTGCCACCGCCGGCCGCACCACGCTGACCGGTGAGGGCCTGCAGCACGCCGACGGCCACTCGCACCTGCTCGCCTCGACCAACCCGGCCGTGGTCGCCTACGACCCGGCCTACGGCTTCGAGATCGCGCACATCGTGCAGGACGGCCTGCGCCGGATGTACGGCTCCACCGCCGAGCACCCGCACGGCGAGGACGTCTTCTACTACATGACGGTCTACAACGAGCCGATCCGGATGCCGGCCGAGCCCGAGAACGTCGACGTCGAGGGCATCCTCAAGGGCATCCACAAGTACGCCCCGGGCACCGCCGGCCAGATCCCGGCGCAGATCCTCGCCTCGGGTGTCGCGGTGCCGTGGGCCCTGGAGGCCCAGCGGATCCTCGCCGAGGAGTGGAACGTCCGGGCGGACGTCTGGTCGGCGACCTCCTGGAACGAGCTGCGCCGCGACGCGGTGGAGACCGAGGAGTTCAACCTGCTGCACCCCGAGGAGCCGCAGCGCGTCCCGTACGTGACGCAGAAGCTCTCCGGTGCCGAGGGCCCGTTCGTCGCGGTCTCCGACTGGATGCGCGCGGTGCCGGACCAGATCGCGCGCTGGGTGCCGGGCCAGTACCAGTCGCTGGGCGCGGACGGCTTCGGCTTCGCCGACACCCGCGGCGCCGCGCGCCGGTTCTTCCACATCGACGCGCAGTCGGTGGTGCTCGGCGTGCTCACCGAGCTGGCCAAGCAGGGCAAGATCGAGCGGCACGCGCTGAAGGAGGCGGTGGACCGCTACCAGCTGCTGGACGTGGCCGCCGCCGACCCGGGCAACGCGGGCGGCGACGCCTGACCGGTCGGTCGAGCTGACACCCCGAGGGCCGGACTCCCGTGCGGAGTCCGGCCCTCGGGCGTACGGGTCGTCGCCCGGTCGGCCCAACCCGGCAGGCCCGCGGGGCCCGTGGTGGCGATGATCGGCGCATGAACGAGGAGATCACCGCCCGGGCCCGCTTCCTGCTGACCGAACTGCACCTCTCCCCGGTGGAGGCGAGCAACCGGCTGCAGGCCTACTTCCCCGACCTGGAACGCGAGGAGCGCACCCGCTACCTGCACCACGCCCGCGCCCTGCAGGAGGCGGCCAACGAGCCGCCGGAAAGCCGCTGACACCGCGAACGCCGACCGCTGGAGCAGCGGCCGGCGTTCGCCCGTTCGGGGGACGGCTCAGACGTGCACCGCGGGGCCCGCGTCCGTCGACCCGCGCTTGGTGAGCAGACCCAGCGCGGCGGCGGCCAGCGCGACCACCGAGGCCACCGCGAAGGCCAACGACATGCCGCTGACGAACGAGCTGTGCACGGCGTCGGCGATGGCGTGCGCGACCGGCGCCGGGGTCCCGGGGGCCGCCCCGGCGACGCCGACCTGGGCGCCCTGCTTGAGCTGGGCCAGCTGCTCGCCCTGCGGCAGCGGCAGGTGGGTCTTCGCCGCCCAGTTGCCCGGCAGCACGTCACCGACCTTGGCGGCCATCAGCGCACCGAGCACCGCGGTGCCGAGGCTGCCGCCGACCTGCATCGCGGCCTGCTGCAGGCCGCCCGCCACGCCGGACAGCTCCAGCGGGGCGTTGCCGACGATCACCTCGGTGGCGCCGACCATGACCGGGCTGATGCCCAGGCCCAGCAGCACGAACCAGAGCGACATCACCGCGCCGCCGGAGCCGGTGCCCAGGGTGGACATCCCGAACATCGCCACCGCGGTGAGCAGCATGCCGACCGCGATCGGGATCCGCGGCCCGATCCGGCCGATCGCGGTGCCCGCCAGCGGGCTGCCGACGATCATCATCCCGGTCATCGGCAGCAGGTGGACGCCCGCCTGCACCGGCGTCATCCCGTGCACGTTCTGGAGGTAGAAGGTGACGAAGAAGATCGCCCCGAAGAAGGCGAAGGCCATCAGCACCATCAGCAGGGTGCCCGCGGAGAGCGGCACCGAGCGGAACAGGGTGAGCGGGATCAGCGGCTCCTTCGCCCGGGTCTGCCAGAACGCGAAGGCCGCCATGGCGAGCACCGCCCCGCCCAGGAAGAGCAGTGTGGACGCATCGCCCCAGCCCCAGGCCGGGGCCTTGATGATGCCCCAGACCAGCATGAACATCGCGCCCGAGAGCAGCACGATGCCGGGCAGGTCGAAGGACCTGGCGGCGTTCTCGCTCCGGACGTCCCGCAGGATCCACAGACCCAGCAGCACCGCGAGCAGCCCGACCGGGATGTTGATGAAGAAGACCGACTGCCAGCTCACGTGCTCGACCAGCAGCCCGCCGATGATCGGACCGGCCGCCGTGGAGGCGCCGATCACGCCGCCCCAGATGCCGATCGCCATGTTGAGCCGCTCGGCCGGGAAGGCCCCGCGCAGCAGGCCGAGTGCGGCGGGCTGGAGCAGCGCGCCGAAGAGGCCCTGCAGGACCCGGAAGGCGATCACGGTCTGGATGCTGCCGGCGAAGCCGATCGCGGCCGAGCTGGCGGCGAAGCCCGCCGCGCCGACCAGGAACGTGGTCCGGTGGCCGAACCGGTCGCCGATCTTGCCGGCGGTGATCAGGAAGACCGCGAGGGCCAGCAGGTAGCCGCTGGTCACCCACTGGATGTCGGCGGGCGAGGCGTGCAGGTCGGTCTGGATGACCGGGTTGGCGATGGCGACCACGGTCCCGTCGAGCGCCACCATCATGACGCCGACCGCGACGGTGAGCAGGGTCAGCCAGGGGTGGCCACGCAGGCCGGGGCGGTCGGCGGGCGGGGTGTCGCGCTGGGGCGACGCCCCCGCCCGGGCGGTCTGGAGGTCGGACTGGCTCATCGACGAGGCCTTCCGGAGGCTGGCGAGCAGGGTCGGGTGGCACCCGGGCCCTGCCCGTCCCCACGAGCACTCCGGCCTTGGCGGGCGCCACCGTTCCGACATTATGACAGTAGCTGACAATCGGCAATAACTGTCTTCTGACCATTGCTGACATCTGACAGAGCGCTATCGTGGATCTCATGGCCCCCAATCCGACGGCTGCCGCCGCACACCCCTGCCAGGTGCTGGGCCTGCGCGAACGGAAGAAGCAGCGCACCCGGGACGCCCTGCTGGACGCCGCGCACAACCTGTTCCTGAGCCGGGGCTACGCCGCCACCACGGTCGACGAGATCGCCGCCGCGGTGGACGTCTCGCAGCGCACGTTCTTCCGCTACTTCGCCAACAAGGAGGAGGCCGCGCTCGCCGTACTGGCGGACGCCGAGGACTTCTTCATCGACTGCCTGCGCCGCCGGCCCCCCGAGGAGAACCCGCTCCAGGCGCTACGGTCCGCGATCACCGCCTGCTGGCGGGGCTTCGGCTCCACCCGCGACTCCGGCCACCGGCGGGTGGTCGCGGCGCTGGAGCTGCTCCAGCTGATCGAGACCAACCCCACCCTGCTCGCCGCCCACCTGCGCCGGACCACCGAGCAGGAGCGGGTGGTGGCCGGCATCCTGGCCGAGCGCGAGGGTCTGGACCCGGCCACCGACCTGCGACCGCGGCTGCTGGCCGCGATCTTCGGGGCCGTGCTGCGGGTCTCCCACCTGGCCTGGAGCACGGTCGAGGAACCGGCCTCGGACAGTGGCCCGGAGAGCATGGTGGCGATCATCGAGCGCCATGTCGACCAGCTCGCCCCGGCTCTGGCGAGCGACTGGCGCTGATCTCCGGCTGAATGTGCGCCGGGCGCGCGCTACCCGGCTCGGGTGACAGTGCCACGCCCTAGGCTGCCGCCATGGTCACCTTCGACGAGTTCCGCGCGCTCGGCCTCGCGCTGCCCAGCGCCGCCGAGCGGCCGACCTGGGGTGAGACCACCCTGCGGGTCGGCGAGAAGATCTTCGCGCTCGGCGCCGAGGGCGGCGACACCGTCTCGGTCAAGGCCTCCCCCGTCGAGCAGGCCGAACTCGTCGCGGCCGAGCCGGAGACCTTCTCCGTCGCGCCGTACGTCGGGCGGTTCGGCTGGGTGCGGGTCCGGCTCGATCTGGTGGACCGCGAGGAGCTGCGCGGGCTGCTCACCGAGGCCTGGCGCCGGACCGCCCCCAAGCGCCTGGTGCGGGAGTTCGACGCCGTCAATCCGCCACCGGTGTGAGCCAACCCACAGTTTGATGCGCCGCCATCCCGCTTCTTGAACATCTACGCTGGCAGGTCGTAGCAACAGTCGTACGACCACCGGGCCCGGCCCGTCGTCACGGTCGAGGTTCCCGAGGAGTTGACGCGATGCAGCGCAGGCGGTTGAAGCGCATTCTGATCGGCGCCTTCGCCACCTGCGCGGTGCTGGCCGACGCGGGCGCCGCGGCGGCCCAGGCCGCCGCCTCCAACGAGCAGGTCGTCATCACCACTCCGCCGACCGGCAGCTCCGCCTGGGTCAAGGACCACTCGCTCGGCCGTTCGCTGCCCAACCCGGCCACCGCCGACGCCGCCACCGTGGCGACCTTCTTCGCCTCGCTCACCCCGGCCCAGCAGGACCAGCTGGTGCGCGAGTACCCGCTGGTGGTCGGCAACCTGGACGGCGCTCCGCTGCAGCTGCGCTACCGCGCCAACGCCCTGGCGATCACCGCCGACCGGGACCAGGCCAAGGCCCAGGCCGCCGACCCCAAGCTCGACCCGGCCAGCCACGCGCTGGCGGTCTCCCGGGCCAACGACTGCCAGGCGCTGCTCGCCCCGGGCCGGCAGATCCTCGCCTTCGACCCGCGCGGCCGCGGCCTGGTCAGCGAGGTCTTCGGCGACCTGGCGACCGCGGACCGGGTCTCGGTGATCGTGCCCGGCTCGGACACCGACCTCGGCCACTTCGACCGCACCGACGACCCACTGCGCTCGCCGGCCGGGATGGCCCGCGCGCTGCAGGCCGAGGAGGGGCGGCAGTCCCCGGGGACCAGCACCGCGGTCATCGCCTGGACCGGCTACGTCACCCCGGTCGGCCTGGGCCCGGACGCCGTCACCTCCCGGCTCGCCGAAGCCGGCGCGCCCCGGCTGGAGCGGCTGCTGGACGGCCTGAAGCAGACCAGCCACCCGGTGGCCCCGCCGGCCCTGCTCTGCCACTCCTACGGCACGGTGGTCTGCGGGATCGCCGGCCCCACCCTGCACGGCGCCACCACCGACATGGTGGTCTTCGGCAGCCCGGGGATGGGCGTGTCGGACGCCGGCGAGCTGGGGAGCGGCGTCCACCTGTGGGCCACCCGCGACTCCACCGACTGGATCGGCGACGTGCCGTACGTGGAGGTCGGCAACCTCGGCCACGGCGCCGACCCGACCAGCTCCGACTTCGGCGCCGAGGAGATCTCCTCGGCCGGCGCGGTCGGCCACACCGGCTACTTCGCCGCCGGCACCGCCAGCCTGCACAACTTCGCCGCCATCGCGCTGGGCGCCTACCAGAACGTCAGCTACCGCACCAGCTGAGCCCGTTCGCCAACCGCCGCCGGGGGCCCCCCCCGGGGGGGGGGGCCGGCGGGGGGGCCCCCCCCGCCCCCCGGGGGGGCGGGGGGGGGCGGGGGGCGGGGGGCCGCCCCGCGAACCCCCCCCCCCCGCGCCCCCCAGCCCGCCCCCCCCCCCCCCCCCCCCCCCCCCCCCCCCCCCCCCCCCCCGGGCCCCCCGCGCGCCCCCCCCCCCCCCGCGCCCCGGTCCCACTCGGCTACAGCTGCTCGCGAGTGAGCGCGGTGAAGTTCATGTCCGTGTAACGACCACCCGTCACCTGGCCCACGATCCCGTCCAGCTCGGCGAGTTCGGCCTCGGCCAGCCGGATCGTCGCGGCGGCGGTGTTCTCCGCCAGCCGGCCGCGCCTGCGGGTCCCGGGGATCGGCACCACGGTCAGCCCGTGCACCTCGGCCCGCTGGTGCACCCAGGCCAACGCCACCTGGGCGGCGGTCAGTTCACGCTCCTTGGCGATCCGCTGGATCGGCGCGACCAACGCGGCGTTGGCGGCCGCGGCGTCGCCGGTGAAGCGCGGCTGGGTGCGCCGGAAGTCGTCCGCGGCCAGCTGGTCGGCGCTGGCGAAGGCGCCGGTCAGGAACCCGCGCCCGAGCGGCGAGTACGGCACCACCGCGACCCCCAGCTCGGCGGCCGCACCGACCAGGCTGATCTCGACGTCCCGGGAGAACAGCGACCACTCGGACTGCACGGCCGCGATCGGGTGCACCGCGTGCGCCTCGCGCAGCTCCGCCCCGGTCACCTCGGAGAGCCCGAGGTGACGCACCTTGCCGGCCTTGACCAGCTCGGCCATCGCGCCGACCGACTCGGCGAACGGCACCTCGGGGTCCCGCCGGTGCATGTAGTAGAGGTCGATCACGTCCACCCCCAGCCGGCGCAGCGAGGCGTCCACGGCCTGCCGGATGTAGGGCGGGTCGTTGCGCACGCCACGGTAGGCCGGGTCCTCGGCCCTGCGCTCGATGGCGAACTTGGTGGCCAGGAACACCTGGTCCCGGTTGGCCCGGACGAACGGGCCGATCAGCTCCTCGTTGTGGCCGGAGCCGTAGATGTCGGCGGTGTCGAACATGGTGACCCCCGCCGCCAGCGCGGCGTCCAGCGTGGCGAGCGCCTCGGTGGTGTCGGTGGGGCCGTAGAACTCGCTCATGCCCATGCAGCCGAGGCCCTGGACGCCGACCAGCGGGCCGCCGGTGCCGAGCGGGACGGTGGGGAGTTTGGCGGTGCTCATGTGTGCGCTACTTCTTTCCCGAGTCTGCTGAGTTCGCTGAGTAGACATCGATCTTGTAATCCAGCACGGCGAGGGCGGCGTGCAGGTCGGCGATCTTCTGCCGGACCTCCTCACGGTGGGCCACCAGCAGGTCGCGGCGCCCCTGGAACGTGCGGTCGCCCTCCCGGGACAGCTCCACGTAGCGGAGCATGTCCGAGACGCTCATCCCGGTCTGCCGCAGCCGGCCGAGGAAGGCCAGCCGCGCCAGGTCGGCGTCGCTGTAGCGGCGCTGGCCGGCGTGCGTGCGGTCCACCGGGTCGAGCAGGCCGATCCGCTCGTACCAGCGGAGCGTGTGCGGGGTCAGGCCGCTGGCGGCGGAGACCTCGCTGATGCTGTGCCGAGGGGCGCCGTCGGGCTCGGCCCGCGGCTCCCGGTAGGCCGGGCCGCAGTCCTGCGGGTCGAACGAGAGCGCCTGGGAGGCGGCGGTGCCGGCCGTGGCAGCCATGGGTGGAACCCCCTGGTGTCGGTAACGACGTGATTCGGTAACGACGTACCACCGACGCTACCGAGTTGGAGTGCACTCCAAGCAAGCCAGCCTCGGACGCCGCGCCGGGCCACACTAGAGTTCGCTCCATGCAGAGCTTGCGTTTGATCGAGAACTGGCCCGTTCCGACCGCCGCCGCGGTGCTGGTGCGCGGCGCGGACGGCGCGGTCCTGGGCGCGCACGGGCCTCAGGACCACGCCTTCCCGCTGGCGTCGGTGACCAAGCCGCTCACCGCCTACGCCGCGCTGGTCGCGGTCGAGGAGGGCGTCTTCGAGCTGGACGACCCGGCCGGCCCGGAGGGCTCGACCATCCGTCACCTGCTCGCCCACACCTCGGGGTTGGCCTACGACGAGCAGCGTCCGATGGCCGTCCCGGGCGACCGCCGGCTCTACTCCAACGCCGGCTTCGAGGTGCTCGCCGAGGCGCTCGCCAAGGCCTCCGGGATCCCGTTCGCGCAGTACCTCACCGAGGCCGTCTTCCAGCCGCTCGGCATGGCCTCGACCCGGCTGGACACCACCCACCGCACCCCGGCCGGCGCCGGCGGCGTCTCCACCGCGGCCGACCTGGCCCGGTTCGCCGCCGAGCTGCAGGCGCCCCGGCTGCTGGACCCGTCCACGCTGGCCACGGCCACCCGGCAGGTCGCCTTCCCCGGAGTGAGCGGCGTGCTGCCGGGCTTCGGACACCGCCGCCCGAACGACTGGGGGCTCGGCTTCGAGATCCGCGACGGCAAGCAGCCGCACTGGACCGGGCAGCACAGCTCGCCGGAGACCTTCGGGCACTTCGGGCAGTCCGGCACCTTCCTCTGGGTCGACCCGGCCGCCGGGGTGGCCTGCGTGGCACTGACCGACCGCGACTTCGGCCCGTGGGCGGCCGAGCTGTGGCCGGTCCTCACCGACGCCGTGCTCGCCGAACTGGGCAGCGCTCAGCCGTAGCTCAGCGGCGAGTGCATCTCCCAGAGCAGCAACTGCACGCCGTCCGGCCCGGCGGTCGGCGCGACGAACGCCTCGCCGGTGATCCGCACGCTGTCGCCGGGCTCCATCGAGCGCCCGGCGCCCTTCGGGCCGGGCACCGTGCGGTAGCCCAGCGAGCCCGCGGTCAGGTGGACGTAGCGGTACGGCGCCTCCGGCAGCTCCGGCAGCGGCAGCCACGGGCCGACGGTGACCAGGTGCAGCGCGGCGTCCGAGCGGCGCAGTCGCAACGCGGGCGTGCCCTCGTCCCGGGCCAGCCCCGAGGCGAGCAGGGTGACCCCGTCGACCGTCGGCTCGACCTTGCGCAGCCCGTACGCGGGCGGCGCGTCGAAGGCGTCCGGCTGGAGCCACATCTGGACGAACCGCACCGGCACGTCGGCCCCGCCGACGTTGCGCTCGCTGTGGCGCACCCCGCTGCCCGCGCTGAGGTGCTGCACCATGCCCGGCCTGACCACCCCGGCGTGCCCGCCCTCGTCCCGGTGGGCGAGCGCGCCCTCCAGCACCCAGGTGACGATCTCCACGTCGCGGTGCTGGTGCGGCTCGAAGCCCGCGCCCGGCGCGAGGGTCTCCTCGTTGCACGCGAGCAGCGCGCCGAAGTGCGTGTTCCTCGGGTCGTAGTGGTCCGCGAAGGAGAACGCGTGCCGGCTCTCCACCCCCTCGACGGGGGTGGAACGGTAGCGCTCGGCGGTGCGGCGAAGATCTGCCCGGGGGCGTCCAAGGTCGGTCACAGCAGCCCACCGTAGTCGCTGCGGGCAGCCCGGCCGAGAAGCGATTTCCCGGGGGGTGTGCACGAGCACCCCCCGCGGTGAGGCAGGCTTGTCCTGTGCCAGCCGCCTCAGCCCCCGCCGCGAACGACCAGAACCAGCCTGCCGGGAAGCGGACCGCGCGACGGTCCACCGGTTCCGGCGGAACCGCCGTGGAACGCCGGCTCGCCGCCGAGCACGCCGAGCTGCGGGCCGCCACCCTCAAGCGGCTGGAGAAGTCCGCGGGCAAGCTGGCCAGCGCGGCGATCGCCCGGATGGACGACCAGCTCGGCTGGTACCGCCGGATGCCACCGGAGCACCGCTCCTGGATCGGCCTGGTCGCCCAGGCCGGCATCGCCGCCTTCACCGAGTGGTACCGCCACCCGGACGCCCCCCAGGCGATCAGCACCGACGTCTTCGGCACCGCCCCGCGCGAGCTGACCCGGGCGATCACCCTGCGGCAGACCGTGGAGCTGATCCGCACCACGATCGAGGTGATGGAGGAGGCGATCCCGGAGGTCGCCGCCCCCGGCGACGAGGCCGGCATGCGCGAGTCGGTGCTGGTCTACGCCCGCGAGATCGCCTTCGCGACCGCCCAGGTGTACGCCCAGGCCGCCGAGGCGCGCGGCGCCTGGGACGCCCGGCTGGAGGCGCTGGTGGTCAACTCGCTGCTCTCCGGCGACGCCGACGAGGGCGTGCTCTCCCGGGCCGCCGCGCTCGGCTGGGGCCAGCCGAGCCAGGTCCGGGTGGTGATGGGCAGCGCACCGGACGGGGACAGCGAGGCGGTGGTGGAGGCGATCCGGCGGGCCGCCCGGTACGCCCGGCTGCACGTGCTGACCGGGGTGCTCGGCAAGCGGCTGGTGGTGGTGGTCGGCGGCGACAAGGAGCCGGTGCACGCCGCCCGGGCGCTGATCGGCCAGTTCGCGCCCGGCCCGGTGGTGGTCGGGCCGACCGTCGGCGACCTGCTCTCGGCGACCCGCTCGGCACACGCCGCCGCCGCCGGCCTGCGGGCCTGCGCGGCCTGGCCGGACGCCCCCCGCCCGGTGCTGGCCGACGACCTGCTGCCCGAGCGGGCGCTGGCCGGCGACCTGGTGGCCCGCCGCCAGCTGGTGGAGGAGATCTACACACCGCTGGACGAGGCCGGCTCCGCACTGCTGGAGACGCTGAGTGTCTACCTGGAACAGGCCTCCTCGCTGGAGGGGGCCGCCAGAATGCTCTTCGTCCACCCGAACACCGTGCGCTACCGCCTGCGGCGTGTGACCGACGTCACGGGGTACGCCCCTTCGGACGTCCGTTCGGCGTTCACGCTGCGCATCGCCCTCGCCCTGGGCCGTCTGGAATCCGGCCCCACTCAGGGGTGACTCGCTGTAGGGACCCCACAATCCGACGTAGTTTTCTTCGTTACCGTCGCCTACCCGCCCTCGGGCGCCTGGCGAGAGAGGGTTGAACCGTGCTCGTTATCGTCGCCCCTGGACAGGGTGCCCAGACCCCCGGATTCCTCAGCCCCTGGCTGGAGGTGGACGGCGTGGCCGACCGGCTGCGCCGCTGGTCCGACGTGGCCGGCCTCGACCTGGTGCGCTACGGGACCGAGGCGTCCGCGGACGAGATCAAGGACACCGCGGTCGCCCAGCCACTGCTGGTGGCGGCCGGTCTGGTCACCGCCGGGGCGCTGCTGCCGGGCGCGGAGGACATCGCCAAGCTGGTCGGCGCGGTCGCCGGCCACAGCGTCGGGGAGATCACCGCCGCCGCCCTGGCGGGCGTGCTGGACCCCGCCGACGCGCTGACCTTCGTCCGCGAACGAGGCCGGGCGATGGCCGAGGCGGCGGCGGTCACCGAGACCGGCATGCTCGCGGTGCTCGGTGGCGACCCGGACGAGGTCGCCGCGAAGCTCGCCGAGCACGGCCTCACCCCCGCCAACAACAACGGCGGCGGCCAGATCGTCGCGGCCGGCACGCTGGACCAGCTGGCGGCGCTGCGCGCCGACCCGCCGGCCAAGGCGAAGCTGGTCGCGCTCAAGGTGGCCGGCGCCTTCCACACCCGGCACATGGCCCCGGGCGTCGAGCGGCTGGCCGAGCTGGCTCCCACCCTGACCGTCGCCGACCCGGTGACCCGGTACGTCTCCAACAAGGACGGCGAGGTCGTGGCGTCCGGCGCCGAGGTGCTCGCCCGGCTGGTCTCGCAGGTCTCCAACCCGGTCCGCTGGGACCTCTGCATGGAGACCCTGGAGCAGCTCGGCGCGACCTGCGTCATCGAGCTCTCCCCGGCGGGCACCCTGACCGGGCTGGTGAAGCGCAACGTCAAGGGCGTCGCGACGCTGGCCCTGAAGACCCCGGCCGACCTCGACAAGGCCCGCGAACTGATGGCCGAGCACACCGGTGAGGAGACCTCCGCATGAGCACCCCGCAGATCCGCCCCGCCAGCGGAGCGAGCTACTCGCGAATCCACGGCGTGGGCGGGTACCGGCCGGTCCGGGTGATCCCGAACGCCGAGGTGCTGCAGTGGATCGACTCCTCGGACGAGTGGATCCGCACCCGCAGCGGGATCGCCGAGCGCCGCTGGGCCGGACCGGACGAGTCGGTCTCCGAGATGTCGGTGCAGGCCGCCGGCAAGGCGATCGCCCAGGCCGGGATCGACCCGGCGCAGATCGGCGGCGTGATCGTGGCCACCGTCTCGCACTTCAAGCAGACCCCCGCCATCGCCACCGAGATCGCCCAGCGGCTCGGCTGCGGCACCGCGCCCGCCTTCGACATCTCGGCGGCCTGCGCGGGCTTCGGCTACGGCCTGAGCCTGGCGGACGGCATGATCCGCGGCGGCAGCGCCGAGTACGTGCTGGTGATCGGCGTCGAGCGACTGAGCGACCTGACCGACAAGCACGACCGGTCGACCGCCTTCATCTTCGGTGACGGCGCCGGTGCGGCCGTCGTCGGCCCGTCCGACACCCCGGGGATCGGCAAGGTCATCTGGGGCTCGGACGGCTCGCAGAAGGACGTCATCTCGCAGACCGAGGCCTGGGACACCGCGTTCAGCAAGCCGGACGCGATCAACGGTGCCGGGACCGGGAGCGAGCTGATCTGGCCGACCCTGCGGATGGAGGGCCAGCCGGTCTTCCGCTGGGCCGTCTGGGAGATGGCCAAGGTCGCCCAGCAGGCGCTGGACGCCGCCGGGGTGCGGGCCGACCAGCTCGGCGCGTTCATCCCGCACCAGGCCAACATGCGGATCACCGACGCCATGATCAAGGCCCTCAAGCTACCCGAATCGGTGCCCGTCGCCCGGGACATCGCCGAGACCGGCAACACCTCCGCGGCCTCCATCCCGCTGGCGATGGAGCGGATGCTGGAGAGCGGCGAGGCGAAGAGCGGGGACCTGGCTCTGATCATCGGGTTCGGGGCGGGTCTGGTCTACGCGGCCGCAGTCGTTACCCTCCCTTAGGCACATCCGCGCCACCTGTCGAACCGGGGCCGCGCATCCGCGCGGTGAACCGGTCAACACCAATCAACACCAAACGAGGAGCAGCCAGCATGGCTACCACCCCCGAGGCGGTTCTGGAAGGTCTCGCCGAGATCGTCAACGAGATCGCCGGTATCCCCGCCGAGGACGTCGAGCTCGACAAGTCGTTCACCGACGACCTGGACGTCGACTCGCTCTCCATGGTCGAGGTCGTCGTGGCCGCCGAGGAGCGCTTCGACGTGAAGATCCCGGACGACGAGGTCAAGAACCTCAAGACCGTCGGCGACGCGGTGAACTACATCATCGAGAACGCCTGATCCTCCCGGCGGGGGCGCCCTCGGCAGCCCCCCCCGGGGCCCCCCCCGCCCCCCCCCCCCCGCCCCCCCCCCCCCGCCGCGGGGGCGCGGAGGACAGACGCCCCGCGCCCCCCCCCCGGGGGGGGGCGGGGGGCGGGG
>NZ_JBITZU010000025.1:0-1592 GCF_044547075.1 Kitasatospora sp. NPDC052896 | reverse complement strand
CCGGGCGTCTTCGTCACCCTGGAGCGGCTGCCGACCACCGTCAACGGCAAGCTGGACCGCTCGGCCCTGCCCCCCCCCCCCCCCCCCCCCCCGGCCCCCCCCCCCCCCCCCCCCCCCCCCCGCCCCCCTCCCCCACCCCCGGCCCGCCCCACCCTGCACACGTGAGAGAAGAAAACCAATGACCGCTGAAAACCGCACCGTGGTCGTCACGGGTATTGGCGCCTTCACGCCGCTGGGCGGCGACGCCGCAACCACCTGGGAGGGTCTGCTCGCCGGACGCTCCGGCGTGGCCGCGTTGTCCGAGGAGTGGGCCGCCGAGCTGCCGGTCCGGATCGCCGCGCGCACCGCCGTCGAGCCGGGCGAGGTGCTCCCCAAGCCGCTGGCCCGCAAGCTGGACCGCTCGGCCCAGTTCGCCGTGATCGCCGCCCGCGAGGCCTGGGCCGACGCCGGCTACCCGGCCCCGGCCACCGACGAGAACTCCGTGATCGCCCCCGAGCGGCTGGGCACCGTGATCGCCTCCGGCATCGGCGGCGTCACCACCCTGCTCGACCAGTACGACGTGCTGAAGGAGAAGGGCGTCCGCAAGGTGTCCCCGCACACCGTGCCGATGCTGATGCCCAACAGCCCCTCGGCCAACGTGGGCATCGAGGTCGGCGCCCGCGCCGGCGTGCACACCCCCGTCTCCGCCTGCGCCTCCGGCGCCGAGGCGATCGGCTACGCGATCGAGATGATCCGCACCGGCCGCGCCGACGTGGTGGTGGCCGGCGGCACCGAGGCCGCGATCCACCCGCTGCCGATCGTCGCCTTCGCCAACATGATGGCGATGTCCAAGAACAACGACGAGCCGCAGCGCGCCTCCCGCCCGTACGACAAGGCCCGCGACGGCTTCGTGCTGGGCGAGGGCGCCGGCGTGGTCGTCCTGGAGTCCGCCGAGCACGCCGCCAGGCGCGGCGCCCGGGTCTACTGCGAGGCGGTCGGCCAGGGCCTCTCCTCGGACGCCCACCACATCGCCCAGCCCGAGCCGACCGGCTCCGGCGTGGCCCGCGCGCTGGCGCACCTCTTCGAGTCGACCGGCCTGGACCGATCCGAGGTGGTGCACGTCAACGCGCACGCCACCTCCACCCCGCAGGGCGACGTCGCCGAGATCAAGGCGCTGCGCAAGGTGCTCGGTGAGCACCTGAACCACGTCGCCATCTCCGCCACCAAGTCGATGACCGGCCACCTGCTGGGCGGCGCGGGCGGGATCGAGACGGTCGCCACCGTGCTGGCGCTGCACCACCGGCTGGCCCCGCCGACCATCAACGTCGACGACCTGGACGACGAGGTGGACGCGGACATCGTCCGGATCGAGGCCCGCGAGCTGCCGCAGGGCCCGATCGCCGCGCTGAACAACTCCTTCGGCTTCGGCGGCCACAACGTGGTGCTGGCCTTCCGCACGGTCTGACACCCGGCCTGACGCACCGTCCGACGGCCGGCACGAAGGGGCGGCCTCCCACCCGGTGGTTTCTAGTGGTCGTCGCAACACGTGGTCGGTTGTCTAGGCCGCGATGAGTTTATGCAGACGCTCGGCTGGGGTTTCCCAGCCGAGCGTC
>NZ_JBITZU010000024.1:0-115128 GCF_044547075.1 Kitasatospora sp. NPDC052896 | reverse complement strand
GCGCCCCCCCCCCCCCCCCCCCCCCCCCCCCCCCCCCCCCCCCCCCCCCCCCCCCCCCCCCCCCCCCCCCCCCCCGGCGTGGGTGCACCCGAGCGGCGGCCGGCCGCCCGGGTCGACGGTCCATCAGTCCGGTCCCGGGGCATTCACGGGGAGCGCCTGCTCGCACCAGATGATCTTTCCGTTCGCGGTCTGTCGCACGCCCCAGCGCTGCGTGAGCTGCGCGACGAGCAGCAGTCCGCGACCGCCCTCGTCGAGCACGCGGGCCCGACGCAGGTGCGGTGCGGTACTGCTGCCGTCGGTGACCTCGCAGATCAGCGTCCGGTCGTGGATCAGCCGCAGCCGGATGGGCGCGCCACCGTACCGGACGGCGTTGGTGACCAACTCGCTGACGACCAGTTCGGTGACGAAGGCGGCCTCGTCCAGGCCCCAGGCCGCCAGCCGGCGGCCGGCGTCCGCGCGGATCCCGGCCACCGCCGCGGGATCGACGGGCACCTCCCAGGTGGCGACCCGTCCGCCGTCGAGGCGCCGGACCCGGGCCAGCAGCAGGGCGGCGTCATCGGCGGGGCGCTCCGGCAGCAGGGTTTCGACGACCCGGTCGCACCGGGCGTCCAGGGAGAGTTCCGGGATGGCGAGCACCCGCCGCAGCTCGTCCAGCCCGGTGTCGATGGCACGCTGCCGGGACCCGACCAGGCCGTCGGTGTAGAGGGCGAGCAGGCTCCCCTCGGGCAGGACCGTCTCGACCGCCTCGAACGGAACCCCACCGAGGCCGAGCGGGGGTCCGGTCGGCAGGTCCAGGACGGCCGGAGTGCCGTCCGGGTGGGTCAGGACGGGTGCCGGGTGTCCGGCGCGGGCCAGGGTGCAGCGCCCCGAGACCGGGTCGTAGATCGCGTAGAGGCAGGTGGCGCCGATGTCTCCGGTCACGGCGAGGTCCGCGTCCGTCTCGGATTCGGCGGCCAGCCGGATGACGAGGTCGTCGAGCTGGGTGAGCAGCTCGTCCGGAGCCAGATCGACGTCGGCGAGCGTCCGCACCGCGGAGCGCAGCCGGCCCATGGTCGCGGAGGCGTGGATGCCGCGCCCGACCACGTCGCCGACGACGAGCGCCACCCGCGCGCCGGACAGCGGGATCACGTCGAACCAGTCGCCCCCTACCCCCAGCCGGGGATCCGCCGGCAGGTAGCGGAAGGCCGCCTCCACGGCGGACTGCGCCGGCGGCCGCCGGGGCAGCAGACTGTGCTGCAGGGTGAGGGCCGCCGTGCGCTCACGGTTGAAGCGCCGGGCGTTCTCCAGGGAGACGGCGGCCCGGGCGACCAGCTCCTCCGCCAGAGCCAGGTCGTCGGTCTCGAACGGTTCGGGGCGCCGGTAGCGGACGAAGTCCGCCACTCCCAGCGTGATGCCCCGCGCGATCACCGGCACCTGGATCCACGAGTGGAACCCGTAGCTGCGGCTCCTGGCCGAACGCACGGGGTCCTCCGCCACCCAGGCGCCGATGGCCCGGTCCAGCACCGGGTGCAGCTCGGACCGCCCGGTCGCCAGGCAGCGGGCGTGCGGTGAGTGCTCCGTGTAGCGGTCGACCTCGCCCACCCCGACCACGGACTCCGGCGTGCCCTCCAGGAGGGAGTGGTGCGCCACCCGGCGCAGCACCGCGCCCGTGATCGGCCCCGGGAGCGGCTCGTCCCCACTCAGCGCGGTCTCCAGCAGGTCGACGCTGACGAAGTCGGCGAGCCGGGGTACCGCCACCTCGGCCAGTTCCTGCGCCGTACGGCCGACGTCCAGGGTGGTGCCGATGCGCGTGCCGGCCTCGTTCAGCAGCTTCAGCCGGTCCTGGGCCTCCGCGGCCCGACCGGCCAGCGCCCGGAGTTCCGTGGTGTCCCGCAGCGTGGCCACGGACCAGGCGGGCCCATCGTCGACCGCCGTGGGCCGGAGGTTGACGGCCAGCAGGCGGTCCCCGGCCGGGTGCACCTCGTCGGTGACCGCGCGCCCGGACGCCAGCAGCGCGGCCATCTCGGGGGCCAGACCCAGGTCCCGCAGCGGCAGCCCCTCCACGGGCGGGCGCAGGCCGAGCAGCTGACGGGCCTCGTCGTTGGCCAGCACCAACCGCTGGTCCGCGTCCAGGATCAGCACGCCTTCGCGGACCGCGTGCAGGACGGCGTCGTGGTGCTCGTACATCCGGGTCATCTCGACCGGCCCCAGGCCGTGGGTCTGGGACCGCACCCGCCTGCTCACCACCGCCGCCCCGCCCGTGGCGATGGCCAGCACGACCGCCGCGGCGCCGAACAGGAGCGGCAGCTGACGGTCGACCCTGGCACCGAGGTCCACCGTCTGCACGCCCGTGGAGACGATGCCGACCACGACGCCGTGCGCGTCGGTGATGGGAACGAGGGCTCGCACCGCGTCCCACGGCTTGCCCTTGAAGACCTCGGTGAGGGGCTGCCCGGCCGCCGCCCGTCCGACGTCGCCCTGGACACGCTGGCCGATCAGTCTCGGTACCGGGTCGGTGAGACGGATGCCGCTCGTGCTCAGCACATCGACGAAGTCGACACCCGAACCCTGCTGGGCCGCCACGGTGAGCGGTTCGAGAACCGCTGTGGGATCGGGCGAGCGCAGCGCCGGCGCCAGGCCCGGGGAGTGCGCGAAGCCCTCCGCGACAGCGAGTGACCGGTGGCGGGCGTCGTTCCGGGCGTCGTACGTGGTCCTGAGCACCAGGGTCGCGATCGCGGCGGCCGCAAGCAGCACCAGGACCGCCAGCTGCCAGACGAACGCCTGACCAGCGACGCTCCGCAGGCTGAAGAGCGAGGCCAGGGACGCCTTCCAGGACCGGCCGCCGGATCGACGTGGGGCCGGGCCGCCGTCTCCGGCTCCACGCCCTCGATCGGAGCCCGAGTGGCCCCGCCGATGGCCTGGCCCCCTGTCGGGCGGCGGGCAGCGCGACGGCCAGGGCAGGCGACGGAAGACCGAAAACCGACCCAACCTGTACATATCGTCATTTCTAGCATCTGCCCTGACTCCGGACCGCCGACGCGGCGGGGTCCGGCGGGCAGGCACTCACCACTTTCGCGCCGGCCTCGATCACGGCGGGTGACGGCGCGAGTGATCGCGATCAGACCGCGCCGAAGCGGCCCGCCTTGACGCCGTCGACGAACGCGGCGAAGGAGCCGGCGGGGAAGAGCAGCGCGGGGCCGTCCGGGTCCTTCGAGTCGCGAACCGGGGTGACGCTGTGGAAGCCGTCGGCGACCTCGATGCACTGACCGCTGTTCCCACCGGAATAGGTGGACTTGCGCCATGGGGCGCCCGGAAGTTCCTTGGGCGGCAGCATGTTGATCATCCCTTCCAGGATGGAGCGGATCAGGCGGGCCGACTCACGCACGCTCAACGCGTGGGCTTTTGCCTGATCATAGCGGCGTAGCCACTTCTGATACTCCGTCTGATCGGTAATGAGGTGTCCGCGCGTAAGGCTTTCGGAATAGACCACATGCCGACCATCTGCCATCTCAAGCAGGTTGATTGAGACACCTGGCCCAGCTAACTCGCCCAGCTCGAACGGAAGTACTTGCACGGTGATGTTGGGCCGTCGAAACGCCGCGAGGACTGCCTGGAGCTGCCGGTACATCACCACTGGACCGCCGATCTGGCGACGAAGAGTGTCCTCGTCGAGCAGGAGGTCCAGCGTCACGCTCTGATCGAACAGGCGCTGCTGCCGCTCCAGACGCGCCGTCACGCGCTCATCGATCTCAGCCGGAGTGGCGGTGGGATCGAAGTCGATGAAGAGCGCCCGCATGTACTCCTCGGTCTGCAGGAGCCCCGAGATACGGCCGGTCTGCATCTCCCGGATCGCCTGGGCCCGCCGTTCGGCTTCGACGAACGCCCGGAACCAGTCGGGGTAGAGATCCTGCGACTCGCACTCAATCGCGGGGATCATTCGACTCAACACTCCTTGCGTGCCAAGGATTTGGTCCGCCGATTTGGCAAAGTCGGCGGTCGGCGTCCGTCGGGTGTTCTCGATCGCCGAGATCCAGGACTGATCGCAGTGCATCCGGCTCGCGAGCTCGGCCTGGGTCATCAGTGCGACCGACTCACGCCAGTGCCTCAGCTCGGCGCCGAACCGTTCGGCCGCGCTGTTGGCCGTCGTCGAGTCCGTCGTCACCCGTCTGCGAGGTGCCATCTCGCGCCGTCCTCTCTATGACAGATCGTCCGTCCTGCGGAAACGCTTGGTAGTCGGTTCGTCACCGGCCGACACTCAGTGTGACCCCGGCCGGCCCGACTTGTCCCGGGGTTCGTGGACAACACACCTCGGGAGGACTCATGTCGCACACCAGGCCGACCCTCGTACCGGACACGACCCAGCTCCGCCAGGAGCTGGACCACCGAGCGGAAGCGGAACTGGCGGTGAGAACCCTTGTCCGAGCGTTGGAGGTGGCCGGACTCCCGCCGCTGGTCGGCCTGGAGGCGTTCCGGATCACCAACACCCGGCACGGCGCGCACGTCGAGCTCGGCGGCTGCGGCGCCCGGACGCTGCTGGCCATCGCCGAGTACCTCCTGGCGCACGCGCTCTGCGTCGCCCGCGTCATCCCCGGCGCAGCCGTGCCCGCTGGGCTGGCCGAACTGTCCACTGTGCGCATGGGGTTGAGCCGGTGAGCCGGATGACGATCCGCACCTACCGGATCACCACCACCGGCGAGCGGATCGACCTGGCCCCCGAAGCGACCTACCGGGCCGACCACCGCGGCAGCTTCGCCCCACTCGGGAACGGCCCGTGCGCGTGTCCCCGTTGCGGACGCACCGCGCCCCAGGAGTACGACCGCGGCCGCGAAGCCTTCCACGCCTCGGTCGCGAACGGCCTGCGCGACCTCGCCCGCTCACCGCTCAACACCGATCAGCTCCCGAGAGGCCCCCACACGTGACCGCCCCCGCCACCCCGCTCGAACAGCTCACCACCGTCGACCCCACGTGGCACAGGGTCGCCGAGGCCGTGCCCCGGGAAGCCTTCCCCTCCAACGCCTTCGACGAGTTGGCCCTCCCGATGTGGCAGCGGCTCGAAGTCCGCAGTGGTCACCGGGTGTTGGAGATCGGTACCGGCACCGGCTACTCGGCGGCCCTCGGCGCGCACCGGCTCGGCGACCAGAACATCGTCAGCGTCGAGGCGGACCCCGAGGCCGCCGACCGTGCCGCGACCGCGCTCAGGACCGCCGGGTACTCCCCCACGCTGGTGGTCGGGGACGAACTCGACGGCCACGCCGGGGCCGGCCCGTACGACCGGCTGATCGCCACCCGCGCGGTCCGCTACCTGCCGCACCGCTGGCTCCACCAGGTGAAGCCGGGCGGGAGGATCCTCGCCACGCTGTCCGGCTGGTCGCACGGCTCCGGGCTCGCCCTGCTCACCGTCACGGCACCCGGCCACGCCGCCGGCCGGTTCCTGCCCGACTGCCCGAACCTCCCGCTGGCCCGGTCCCACACGCCGCCGCCCCGGCGGAGCGTCACCCTCGCCCCCGGCGACCAGCGGCCCAGCCGGATCGACCCCGCCACACTCGACACCTGGACCGGCGCCTGGGTCGCCCAGCTCGGCGCCCCCTCGGCGGAGCGCACGGGCGCGGGCGAACGCCAGATCCTGCTGGACGTCGCCACCGGCTCGCAGGCCCGCACCGAACCGGACGTCGCCGGCGGCTGGACCGTCACCCAACGCGGACCGCTCCGCCTCTGGGACCAGGTGGAGCACGCGGTCCTCCGGTGGCGGCGCCGAGGCTCGCCGCGGCAAGGGGAGTTCAGGATCACGGTGACACCACGAGGTCAGCTGGTCCGGCTCGGCGCCGAGGACGGCCCCGGCTGGCAGCTGCCGGTCTGAGCGGCCGGGAGCCGGAGTCGGCGAGGTTCCGGACCGGCAGGGGCCCGGACCGGCAGGGGTCCGGGTTCAGCGAGCCGACGAGGCGGACTGAGCGTCCAGCGCGGTGCGGAGCCAGTCGTGGGCGGCCCCCATGGTCGGCTCCGGCGGGCCGGACAGCTCGGCGGCGAGCTCCCAGTAGCGGCTGATCAGCGGATCCGCGCTCCGCGCGAGCCGGACGCCGAGCTGCCGGCGGAAGGCGGGCGTGTCCCGGGTGCCGCGGGAGTGGGCGTGCGCGGCGACGAAGCAGTCGAGCGCCTCGCCCTGGTACGGCGGCCGCCGCGCCCGCAGGTCCGCCGAGGCCAGCGCGTACGCCTCGCCGAGCCCGTCGTAGAGCACGGCCGGGCGCTCGCCCACGTGCCGGTCCTCGGGCCGGCACTGGTCGCTGTCGAACCGGGCCCGCGAGGTCAGAGCGTGCAGCCGGGCGAAGGCCAGCACCTGGGCCGGGGTCGGATCCGCGGGCGGCTGCGGCACCGCCGCCTCGACGATCGCGGAGACCAGCCGGGCGGGCAACCGCGCGGGCAGCAGGCGACGCCAGAAGCGTGCCGGGGCGTCCGTACTGGGCGGCGTGGTCATGGCACCGACCAGGCGCAACCGATCGGCGCGCTCCTCGGCGGGGCAGTCCCGGAGCAACTGGAGCGCGGCCTCCCGCCACCGCAGGGCGGCCAGTTGCGAGCCGACCTGCCGCAGCCGGCCGGCGATGACGTCCTCCAGCGCGTCCTCCTCCGCCAGGACCCGGCCCACCTCCGGGACCGGCAGGTCGAGGGTGCGCAGCGCGCGGATCAGGCGCAGCCGGTCGAGCGCCTCGAGGCCGTACCGGCGGTGTCCCCCGGCACTGCGGACGGCCTCGGGCAGCAGGCCGCGATCGGAGTAGAAGCGGACGGTCTTGACGGTGACGCCCGCGCGCTCGGCGAGCTCTCCGATACTCCAGGTGCCGGACAAGACTTGAACCTCCCTCAGGGGGAGTTCCTACCGTACCGGGGAGCGCGGAGCACCGCGCAGGAGGAGGAGATCATGACGACGTTCGTGCTGGTGTCGGGTGGCTACACCGGCGGCTGGATCTGGCGTGAAGTGACCGCTCGGCTGCGGGAGTCGGGGGCGGCGGCACACCCGGCGACGCTCACCGGCCTCGGCGACCGCCGGCACCTGGCGGGCCCCGGCACCGATCTGGAGACGCACATCGAGGACCTGGTGCAGCTGATCGACCACGTGGACGCCGGCGACGCGGGGCTGGTGCTGGTCGGGCACTGCTACGGCATCTACCCGGTGCTCGGCGCCGCCGACCGGCGCCCGGAGCGGATCGCCCGGATCGTCTACCTGGACGCGCCGATGCCGGAGGACGGCCGCTCGGTGCTCGAGCAGACGCCCTGCGAGCTGCGCGAGCGGGTGCGGCAGCGGGCCGGGGCGTCCGGGGACGGCCGGTCGATCCCCCCGCCGCCACTCGAGGACCGGGAGATCTGGGGGAGCCTGGCCGGCATCTCCGAGGACGCCCGGGCCCGGCTGGTCCGCCTGGCCGCACCGCAGCCACTGGGCACCCTCACCCAGCCGCTGCGGCTGTCCGGAGCGGTCGCCGCGATCCCGACGTCCGGGGTCTTCTGCACCGACAACGGCCTGAGCATCGCCATGGCCGAGGGCCTGGTCGCCACCGGCGACCCGCGCTTCCAGGTGCTCGCCGACCCCCGGGTGGGCTTCTTCGAACTCCCCACCGGACACTGGCCGATGCTCTCCTCCCCCGTCGAACTCGCCGACGTCCTGCTCCGGGCCGCCGCGGGCGAGGGGCACCGGCTGGCCGACCCGAAGGCGGCGCCGTCCGTGGAGCGGAACGTCCGCGCGTAGGCTTCACCGGCGCCGCGGGTCCGGGGAGGATCGGGCGGCATCGCCGCCCGACGCCTCAGATCGCTTTCTCTGCTCGGGAGTTGCCGGCATCCAGCAGCAGCTGCAGCACGCCCACCAAGGTCGCGCTGCTGACGATCTCCCGGCGGTCGATCATGCCGCGCAGCTCGGAGAGCGGGAAGCTACCAGAGACGCTCGCCGACCGGTCGGCCCCCTGCCTCAGTCGGCGCTGCCCGCCGGGACGACCCAGCGGGTGGGCTGTCCGGTGATGGCCGCGATCATGTCGTAGTCACCGTCATAGTGCAGGACGGTGACGCCGTGGCGCTCGGCCGTCGCCGCGATGAGCATGTCGGCCATGGACAAGGCGCGATGATTACCCCGGAACAGCGCCTGATGCTGGATGTCCTTCGCACGGTCCCAGACTTCGTCCGTACAGGGGAGGTAGTCGAAGCCGGTGAGGAGGTGTCGAAGCCGGTCCGCCTCTGCGGCCGAGCGAGCGCTGTGCAGAACCTCCATCTCGACTGCCGCACTCACGGCGAGCAGCGCCCGCTGCGAGAGGTCGTCGAGCAGTGGCCGCACGGTGGGCTTGCCCCACCGAGCGAGAGCCGATTTGTCGATCAGATAGCGCTCCCGGCTCACGCCGCCGCCTGATCGCCCGGCTCGTCCAGAAGGTTGAACTCGCCGTTGGCGATGGCGTCCGCGAGCTCTATCCGGCGGGCCAGCTTCACCACCTCCAACAGGGCGGCGTTGACCGTTGCGACCTTGGTCGTGGTCCCGAAGAGGCGCTGCGCTTCGGCCAGGAGGTCGTCGTCGAGGTCGATGACGGTTCGTGCCATGGTCACTCCTCAGTAGCCGACTACGAGAAACGATATCAAAAGTGGCGGAACTCAGATATCGAAATCCCCGGCCCTCCCGCGCGGGACACGGGAGGGCCGGGGAATCGGGCTGCGAGCGGGGGCTACTTCGCCAGACCCAGGGCCGGCATCAGGTAGTAGAACGCGAAGACCGCCGCCACCACGTACAGGGCGACCGGGACCGAGCGCCCCCGGCCGGTGGCGAGGCGCAGCACGCAGAAGGTGATGAAGCCCATGCCGATGCCGTTGGTGATGCTGTACGTGAACGGCATCAGGACCATGGTCAGGAACGCCGGGATGGCGATCGTGAAGTCGGCCCAGTCGATCTCCCTGATCGAGTTCGCCAGGATCAGGAAGCCGACGGTGACCAGGGCCGGGGTCGCGGCCTGGGCCGGGACCATGGTGGCCAGCGGGGTGAGGAAGAGGGCGACCAGGAAGAGGCCGCCGGTGACCAGGCTGGCGAAGCCGGTGCGGGCGCCTTCCCCGACGCCCGCCGTGGACTCGACGAAGCAGGTGTTGGCGGAGGCGGAGGTGGCGCCGCCGGCGGCGGTGGCGATGCCGTCGACCATCAGGATCCGGTTGATGCCGGGCAGGTCGCCCTTGGCGTCCAGCAGGTGGGCCTCGTCGGCGACGCCGAGGATGGTGCCCATCGCGTCGAAGAAGCAGCTCATCAGCACGGTGAAGACGAAGAGGATCCCGGTCAGCGGGCCGACCCGGTGGAAGCCGCCGAACAGGCTGACGTTGCCGACCAGGCCGAAGTCCGGCGCGGCGACCGGGTTGCCCGGCCACTTCGGGACGGTCAGGCCCCAGAGGTCGGCCGGGACGGTGGCCAGCTCGTCGATCGCCAGGGCCAGCACGGTCATCGCCACGATGGAGATCAGGATCGCGCCGGGCACCTTGCGTACCACCAGCACCATGGTGAGCAGCAGCCCCAGCACGAAGACCAGCACCGGCCAGTGCAGCAGGTGGCCGGTGCCCCCGAGCTGCAGCGGGACGGTGGTGTGCGCGGCGTCCGGGATCCGGCTGACGAAGCCGGAGTCGACCAGGCCGACCAGGGAGATGAAGAGGCCGATCCCGATCGCGATGGCCTTGCGCAGGCCGAGCGGCACCGCGCTCATCACCCGCTCGCGCAGTCCGGTGGCGACCAGCAGCATGATGCAGAAGCCGGCCAGCACGACCATGCCCATGGCGTCCGGCCAGGTCATCTTGGGGGCCAGCTGGAGCGCCACGATGGTGTTCACGCCCAGGCCGGCGGCCAGCCCGATCGGGACGTTGCCGATCACACCCATCAGCAGGGTGGTCAGCCCGGCGGTGAGGGCGGTGGCGGTGACCAGCTGGGCGCCGTTGAGGTGGGTGCCGTTGATGTCGACCGCGTTCGACAGGATGATCGGGTTCAGCACGAGGATGTACGCCATCGTGAAGAAGGTGGCGACGCCGCCGCGGACCTCGCGGACGAAGCTGGAGCCGCGCTCGGAGATCCGGAAGAAGCGGTCGACAGCGCCGGCCGAGGCGTTCGGCGACTGCTGGCTGGGCTCGGGCGACTCGATGGTCGGCTGGGCCACGGATGGCATGCGGTGTCCTCTGGTGGGGGCGGAGGAGGCGGTGGCAGGAGGCCGGGGCGACGGTGACCGGCACTGCGGCAGGGGTGGCGAGGCAGCAGGTCAGGCTGACGGGCAAGCTGACACGCCGCGATCAACCGGCGTCTTTAGTATGAATTGCCGTTCGGGCCCGCGCTATCTTCGCGCGTAGAGCATCGCCACTTACCGATTGGCACCCGGTCGCCTCCCGCCCGGGGCCCGGCCGGCCAGCCCGGCCGGTGGCCGGGCAGCAAGTAAGCTTGCTCCTCGTGCCGAAGATCCCGCTGCGCCCCGCGCCCCCGCCGCTGGAAGCCAACGACGTCGCGATCGTCGGCGCCGGCACGGTGCTCTGGTTCGTCGCCTTCCTGGCGCTGCTCCCGTTCCACCACAGGCTGACCGCCGACGGCCACGGCAACTGGCAGTGGATCTGCCTCTCCGGTGGCCTGCTCGGGCTGATCGGCCTCTGGTACTGCCGCTCCCGCCGGGCCGCCATCCAGCGCAGTCGCGCGCAGCAGGAGGCGGAGTCCGGCCCCGCGGCCGACTGACCCCCACCTGAGTCCCCCACCCGAGTCCCCCACCCGGTCGGCCGGAAATAGGACTTTAGTAGCACGCACCGGACATTTCACCCCCGTAGAGTCGGTGCCATGACGCACCCCGCGGAGGAGACCACCGACCCGGACGACGCCGTGGCGGCCGCCGGCTCGGCAGCGGCCCCCGGGGCACACGCCTGCGGCCCGTCCGGCGGCCGGCGCGGCGGGCTGAGCAGCGCCGAGGTGGCCGAGCGGGTGGCCCGCGGCCAGGTCAACGACGTGCCGGTGCGCTCCAGCCGCTCGGTGGCCGAGATCGTCCGGGCCAACGTGTTCACCCGGTTCAACGCCATCATCGGCGTGCTCTTCGCGATCATCCTGGTGGTCGGCCCGATCCAGGACGGCCTGTTCGGCCTGGTGATCGTGGCCAACACGGCGATCGGCATCGTCCAGGAGATCCGCGCCAAGCGCACCCTGGACAGCCTGGCGCTGATCGGTGAGGCGAGACCCGAGGTCCGCCGGGACGGCCAGCCCCGGCAGATCGCGGTCGCCGAGATCGTGCTGGACGACACCGTGCTGCTCGGCACCGGTGACAAGGTGATCGTGGACGGCGAGGTCACCGAGGCGGACGGCCTGGAGATCGACGAGTCGCTGCTCACCGGCGAGCCCGACCCGGTGCTCAAGCAGCCGGGCGACGCGGTGATGTCCGGCAGCTTCGTGGTGGCGGGGGTCGGCGCGTTCACCGCCACCAAGGTCGGCCGGGAGGCCTACGCCGCCCAGCTGGCCGAGGAGGCCAGCCGGTTCACCCTGGTGAAGTCGGAGCTGCGCACCGGCATCAACAGCATCCTGCGGTTCATCACCTACCTGCTGATCCCGACCGCGCTCGGCCTGGTGATCAGCCAGTGGACGGTGGAGCACAACGACTGGCGCGAGGCGGTGCGCCGGACGGTGGCCGGGATCGTGCCGATGGTCCCCGAGGGCCTGGTGCTGCTGACCTCGGTGGCCTTCGCGATCGGCGTGGTGCGGCTCGGCCGCCGGCAGTGCCTGGTGCAGGAGCTGCCGGCGATCGAGGGCCTGGCCCGGGTGGACACCGTCTGCCTGGACAAGACCGGCACCCTCACCGAGGGCGGCATGGACGTGCTGGCGCTGCGCCCGCTGGACGGCGCCACCCTCACCACGGCCGCCGACGGGACCGGCCCTGGCGGCCGGGCCCCGCTGGACCACGGCGCGCTGCGCCAGGCGCTCGGGGTGATGGCGGGTGCGGACGCCCGGCCCAACCCGAGCATGCGGGCGGTGGCCGACGCCTTCGGTGCGGACGGCCGGCAGCCGGACGGCCGGGAGCGCGAGGACTGGCGGGTGCTGGAGGCCATGCCCTTCTCCTCCGCCCGCAAGTGGAGCGGGGTGCAACTGCTGGAGCCCACCGGCGGCGAGGCCAGCTGGCTGCTCGGCGCGCCCGACGTGCTGCTGCCGGTCGGGCACCCGGCGCTGACCGAGGTGGACGAGTTGGGCGCGCGGGGCCTGCGGGTGCTGCTGCTCGGCCGGACCCCGGTGCCGCTGGACGCGCCCGACCCGGCCGCACGCCTGCAGCCGCTGGCCCTGGTGGTGCTCCAGCAGCGGGTCCGCGCGGACGCCGCCGCCACCCTGCGCTACTTCGCCGACCAGCGGGTCGAGGCCAAGGTGATCTCCGGCGACAGCGCCGTCTCGGTCGGCGCGGTCGCGGCCGGCCTCGAACTGCCGGGCGCTGAGCACCCGTTGGACGCCCGGGCACTGCCCGCCGAACCCGGCCGGCTGGCCGACACCGCCGAGCGCACCACGGTCTTCGGCCGGGTCACCCCGCGGCAGAAGCGCGCGCTGGTCGGCGCCCTGCAGTCGCGCGGGCGGACCGTCGCGATGACCGGCGACGGCGTCAACGACGTGCTGGCGCTCAAGGACGCCGACATCGGCGTGGCGATGGGCTCGGGCAGTGAGGCGACCCGGGCGGTCGCGCAGATCGTGCTGCTCGACGACCGGTTCGCCACGCTGCCCTCGGTGGTGGCCGAGGGCCGCCGGGTGATCGGCAACATCGAACGCGTCGCGAGCCTCTTCCTGGTGAAGACCGTCTACTCGGTGCTGCTGGCGCTGCTGGTGGTCTTCACCCAGCTGCCCTACCCGTTCCTGCCCCGGCACTCCACCGTGCTGAGCGCGCTGACCATCGGGATCCCGGCGTTCTTCCTGGCCCTGGCGCCGAACAGCGAGCGGGCCCGGACCGGCTTCGTCCGGCGGGTGCTGCGGCTCGCGGTACCGGCCGGGGTGATCGCCGGCGCGGCCACCTTCACGGCGTACGCGCTGGCCCGCGCCGACCGGGGCACCGACCTGACCGCGGACACCAGCGTGGCCACCCTGACGCTCTTCCTGGTGGCGATCTGGGTGCTGGCGATCGTGGCCCGGCCGTACAGCTGGTGGCGGCTGTTGCTGATCGGCACGATGGGACTGGCCTTCACCCTGGTGCTGACCGTGCCGTTCCTCTCCGACTTCTTCCAACTCAGGCTGGTCGGCGAGCGCGACCCGTGGACCGGGGTCGCGATCGCGCTGGTCGCCGGCGCGCTGCTGGAAGTGGTCTGGCACCACGTCCGGCGCGGCCTGGATCAATAGACCGACAACAGCCGCGCCGGAGAGGTGGGTTACCGCGTCAGGACTCGAAGTCCCGGGCCGCCGACAGCTCGTAGGCACGGTCCGGCTCGGTGAGCGCGGCCAGCACCTCGAACCGGCGGTGCCACTGGCCGACCGACCAGGCGAGCCCGGCCGCCAGGCCCTCCGGGGTCGCCGCGTGCAGCAGCCCGGGAACCGGCGCGTTCTCGAACTCGTCGTCCTCATCGGCGAGTTCGGCGGACTCCGGATCATAGGGCAGCTCCGGCGCGGGCGCCGAGGTGTCCCAGCGCCAGTCCACCGCCGCCTCCTCGCCGTCCGGGCCGACCACCAGCAGCTCCTCGTGCTCCTCGTAGGCCACCGGGCAGCCGGGCAGCAACTCCCGCACGAACGCCGGGACTCGATGCAGCGATCCGTCCGAGAGCACCCGGCCGCCGGCGATCTCGCTGGCCAGCGAGACGTGCAGCCGCTCGGCCAACTCGGCCGCCAGCGCGGGCGCCACCGGCACCAGCGGGTACGGGTGCAGCAGTTGCACCAGGTCGGGGGCGTCCGCGACGACCGCCTCGGTGGCGTCCACCAGCACGGTGTGCGCCGGGCGCCGGCCGGTCGCCGGGTCCAGCGGCGGCAACGCCCGCACCGCGTCCTGGGGGGAAGCCGGCACCGACTCCACCTCCACCCCGGCCAACGCCGAGTAGATGCCGTGCAGTTGACGGTGCCCGACCTCGCTCGCCGGGTCGGTCAGCCGGTCCAGCAGCTCGTCCGGACCGTGCGGCTCGGCGAGCAGCGCGGCCAGCGTGGTGCGCACCCCCAGCGCGTGCAGGAACTCCTCGTCCAGCGTGGTCCGCGCCTCGTCGTAGAGACCGCGCAGCAGCGGGTCGGCGCCGGCCGCGCGCAGCCCGGCCGGCTCCCGGCCGTCCAGCACCGGGTGGTCGCGCAGCCACCAGGCGGTGTACGGGGGCAGGTCGGCGTACCGGCCGTCCGCCAGCAGCGCGCGGACCGGGGCGACCACCGCGTCCCGGTACGGCGGCCGGGCCAGCAGCGCGAGCGCCTGCGGCCAGGCCTCCTCGTCCACCAGGTCGAGGTCGCGGACGGCCAGCAGCTCGGCGGCCACCGGCGGCACCCCGAGCGCGGCGGCGTCCGCGTAGACCGCCTCCAGCGTCTCCTCGCACCAGTCGGCCAGCCCGTCCGGCGCCTCGTCCAGCAGACCGGTCGGCGCGCCGCCGGAGGCCCGGTCGTGCGGCACCGTCGGGTCCAGCCGCTCCAGGTCGTCCGGGTCCAGCACCACGTCCTCCGCCCGGACCAGCACGAACTCGCTCAGGACCCCGACCGCGGAGAGGACTTCGACGCCCCAGCGGTCCAGCAGCTCCTCGTCCACGTACGGCGCGTCCTCCGGGCGGACCAGCGCCGCCAACGGGCTGTGCGGCAGCACCAGTTCACCGGCCCGGACCGGCTCGCCCTCGTCGTCCAGCAGCGCGAGGCGGGCCAACCACGGGTGGTCGCCCGGCTTCGCGTCCGCCGCCTTGACCAACGCCAGGACGGCGTCGGCGAGTTCACCGGCCATCTCGTCGTCGTCCTCGGCGATGTCCAGTGAACGGGCCACCGCGGCCCGCACCTCGGGGGTCTCCAGCACCCCGGCCGGGGTGGCGGTGACCGCACCCAGTTTGGCCAGCAGCGGGTGCGCGGCGTCGGGGTGGGCCAGCCGCAGGTCGAGCAGGGCCAGCGCCTCGGCCAGCGCCTCCGGGTAGCCGGGGAAACCGGCCCAGTTGGCCGCGTCCGAGGGCAGCAGCACCCGGCGCGGGCCGGTCACCGTCCGGCCGGTGGCCAGCGGCACCGGCAGCGCGCCGAGCGCCTCCGGATCGGCCCCGGCCAGCGCCCCGTACAGGCTGCGCCACCAGGCCGGCTCCCGCTCCAGACCGCCGAGCTGGTCCACCACCTCGGCCAGCGGCACCCGCCGCACCTGCAGCGCGCGCAGCTCGGCCCGCCGCTCCAGGCCGGCCGGCAGCAGCCCGGGAAAGATCGGCGCGAGCGCCTCGACCACCGAACTGTCCGCCCCCTCCAGCAGGGTGGCGTCCTTCGGGCGCAGCGCCGGGGTGCCCGGCTCGACCGCCGCCGGGTGCGGCAGGAACGCGGTGCCCGGCAGCCGGCCGAGCACCGCGGTGCGCAGCGCGTTGTCCAGCGCGCCCTGGCCGAGCGGCCCGGGCACGAGCGCGAGCGAGCCGAGGTCGGCGCCACGGGCCCGCAGCAGGTCGGTGTAGGCGTCCGCGGCCCGCTCGGTGACGAAGTCGGCCAGCGCCCCGGGCGCCACGTGCCGGCGGGTCGGGTCCAGCGGGTAGGAGGCGATCAGCAGCGCCGGGATGCCCAGCGGCTCCTCGCTCGGGGTCGGCGCGTGCAGCACCGGGGCGACCGGCAGCGGCTGCGGGGTGCCCACGGCGGAGACCGGGACCGCCCAGGTCACCGTCCAGTACGGCCGGGCCCGCTCCTCCACCGGACGGTCCGCCAGCAGCTCGGGCGGCAGCGCGCCGGTCACGGTGACGGTCTGCCAGAAGGACTCCTCGATGCGGTCCGCGGTGCGGTCGGCGAGGGTGACCGTGCCGAGGCCGTCCTCGGTGCGGGTGGCGGCCGAGCGGGTCAGCGTCCGGCGGCCGCCCTCCGGGGTCTCCACCACCAGCTCGGCGATCCCGGGCAGGGTGAGCAGCAGCGCGTCGTCGATCCCGTCCAGCAGCCGGCGGGCCAGGTCCTCCGCGGCGGCGTCCCGCAGCGGCAGCAGCACCACGGTGTCGTAGCCGGCCGGCGGGGTGCCCTCGGTCGGCAACGGCAGCCGCAGCAGCGGCAGATGGCCGCCCCGGCGGAGCAACTCGTCGGCCAGCTCCGGGTGTTCGGCGGCCGACTGGTCGAGCAGCCCGCGCGCCTCGCCGAGCGACCAGCGGACCCCGCCCGAGCCGCTGAGGATCGCCGGCTCGTCACTGACCGCCAGCACGGCGGCGAAGCCGATGCCGAACCGGCCCACGGTCGGGCCGGCGTCGGCCCGCTTGGAGGAGGCCCGCAGGGTGGAGAGCGACTCCACCGCGCTGGCGTCCAGCGGCACGCCGGTGTTGGCGGCGGCCAGCACACCGTCGGCCAGGGTCAGCCGCAGCCGGCCCGCGCCACGGCCGGCCCGGGCGGCGGCGTCCGCGGCGTTCTGCGCCAGCTCGACCACCAGCCGGTCCCGGTAGCCACCGAGGGCCAGCTCCTCCTCGGCGTTGGCGTCCTCACGGAACCGGGCCGGGGAGGCCGTCCAGGCGTCCAGCACACGTCGGCGCAGCGCGGCCGTGCCGAAGGGGTCCGCGACCTGCTCGTCGCCGCTGCCGATGATGCGAGGCTCCACTGGACCCGCCGCCTTCCCCGTCTGTCACACCAGGACCTGCCGTCTGGGGCATTCTCCCCCGAGCGAGCGGTCCGACCGACCAACAGGGCCCTTGACAGCCGCACGCCGCGGCCCGTTCTCGGGTCGCGGCGGGTACGGAACAGCGGGGTGGGGTCAGGAGTGGCCCAGCTCCTCGGCCGGGGCGTCCGGCTCGACCGAGCCGCCGGCCCGGTCCGGGTGCAGCTGCATCGGCTCGACCACCGTCTCGTCCAGGATCAGCTCGGCCGGCACCGGCGGGGCCGGCAGCACGGCGGCCTCCGAGTGCCCGCCGCAGCCGTAGGCGAGCGAGACGATCTGGCCGTCGGCCGGACCGTACTCGTTGCCGCAGACGCCGAAGGCCTGGCCCAGCGAGCCGCCGATCGGGATCAGGAAGCCGCAACTGGTGCAGTTGGCCGGCGCGGACTGGGCCATCGCGGTCTGCGGGCCGTACGCCTTCTCCCAGCGGTCGGCGGCCAGATGCAGGCCGAGTCGGGAGAGCACCCGGGCCCGGGACATCCCCAGCTCCTCGGCGACCGCGCCGATCTGGGCGCGGGCCGGCGCGGGCTGCACCGTCGGGTCGGTGACCTCGAGGTCCTCCTCGCCGTCGAAGACGGCCGAGTTGGGCGCCGGCTCGTCCTCGCCGGTCCAGCCGGGCTCCAGCCGCAGGTCCTGCGCGTCGGTCGGCAGCAGGTCGCCCGGGCCCAGGTCACCGGGGCGCAGCCGCTCGCTCCACGGCACCCACTGCGGGGCCAGCACGGCGTCCGGGCCGGGCAGCAGCACGGTCTCGTCGAGGGTCACCACCTTGGCGCGCGGCGCCCGCGCGACGGTGACCGCCCAGTGCCAGCCGCGGTAGGCGGCGTCCAGGCACTCGAAGGTGTGGGTGACGACCCGCTCGCCCTCGGCACGGGCTCCCAGGTGGGCACCGACGACCTCCGCGCCGACCGCCTCGTCCGCTGCTTGCCTGGCGAGTTCGACGGCCTCGGCACAGAGCCGGTCGGGGGTACGGCTTCGCATCGCAGCACTCACGGCGTCGGTTCTCTCCCAGTCTTCTTACCTGCAGCCTATCGCCGGCGGCCAGCGGCCGTGGCCGGAACGTCGCGGCCACCGGACGGCGGAGGCCCACCGGGGTCCTGACCTCCGGACCCGTGGCCGCCGCGCCGTACCGTAGTGCCCGCGCCGGTACCGCTCGCTCGTGGTACCGCCCCTATTCTGCGCGACCCGGAGCGGTCCGCGGACCGGCCGCGCCGCCGCCGGCGACGCCGTCCGCACGCGCGCCCTGAGCGATACGTGTAGTGCAGGCTACCCGCCGCCCGGGCCGCCGCGACAGCCCGGCGATCCGGCGCGCGGCCCGACCGCGCCGAGCGAACCGGAATCCCTCGTCCCGCGGCGGTTCGTCGGGCAGGATGGGCAGCGTGGCGGACGACACCCCGTCGCAGCACGCCCTGCCCGGCCCGCCCCCGTACCGGCCGGGCGAACCGGTGGCGGAGCCGGCCGACGTGCCGCGACTGCAGCCCGCGGTCCCCCCTGTGGACGGTCCACAGTCGGCGGACGGCTCGCCGGTGCCCGAACCGGACGCCGAGCAGCGCCCCGGCCCGCTGGTCCGCCTCGCCTCCGCCGCCGGCCTGGGCACCGGCCGGGTGGTGCACGGCACCGGCCGCCGGATCCGCCGGGCCACCTCCGCCGACGGCGCCGGCGAGTCCGGCCTGGCCAAGCTGATCGAGCTGCACGCGCTGAACTCCTTCGGCGACATGCTGATCACCGTCGCGCTCGCGTCCACCATCTTCTTCTCCGTCCCCACCGGCGAGGCCCGCGGTCGGGTGGCGCTCTACCTGCTGGTCACCATGGCGCCGTTCGCGCTGCTCGCCCCGGTGATCGGCCCGCTGCTGGACCGGGTCCCGCACGGCCGGCGGGCCGCGATGGCGATGGCGATGCTGACCCGGGCGGTGCTCGCCTGGAGCATGGCCGGCTCGATCGGCGGCGGCGACCTGACGCTCTATCCCGAGGCGCTCGGCGTGCTGGTCGCGTCCAAGGCGTACGGCGTGGTGCGCAGCGTGGTGGTGCCGCGGCTGAAGCCGGCCCGGGTGACCCTGGTCAAGGCCAACTCCCGGGTCACCCTGGCCGGCCTGCTCGCCACCGGCCTGGCCGCGCCGGTGGGCGGGCTGCTGCACCTGGCCGGGCCGTCCTGGCCGCTGCGCGGCGCGTTCCTGGTCTTCGTGATCGGCACTCTGATGGCCTTTCACCTGCCGCACCAGGTGGACTCCGCCAAGGGCGAGCAGCGCGCCGTGCTGCACGCCGGCGCCGACCCGGACGCACCGTCCGTTCCCGGCGCCCCGCCGGCCCCGACGCGCGGGCGGCTGCGCACGGTCGGCCCGGCCGTGGTGCTGGGCCTGCGCGCGGTGGCCGCGCTGCGCGGGCTCTCCGGCTTCCTCACCCTCTTCCTGGCCTTCCTGCTGCGGGTCGACCCGGTCGGCGGGCTGCCCGCGACCGCCGCGCTGGGCCTGCTGGCGGTCGCCGCGGGCGTCGGCAACGCACTCGGCTCGGTGCTCGGCTCCTGGCTGCGCACCCGGGGCTCGGAGCCGACCATCACCGCGATGCTGCTGCTCGCCACCGGTGCGGCCACCGCCGCCGCGCTCTGGTACGGCCTGCCCACCGTGCTGCTGGTGGCCGCGATCGCCGGGGTGGCCGGCTCGCTGGGCAAGCTGGCGCTGGACGCGCTGATCCAGCGGGACGTCCCGGAGGCGGTGCGCACCTCGACGTTCGCCCGTTCGGAGACCCTGATGCAGCTGTCCTGGGTGGCCGGGGGCGCGCTGGGCATCCTGCTGCCACTGGACGGGACGCTCGGGCTGGCCATCGCGGCGGGGCTGGTCGGGGTGGCGCTGCTCTGGACGGTGGTGGCGCTGCTCCGGCTGGGCGTCCGTGGCGGCGCACCGCACCCCCGCGTAGCGTGACGGGCGGAGTTGGATAGCCTTCGTCCATGAGCCTCAGCACCCGTGCCATCGCCGGTCTCGGCGCCGTGGTCGTGATCGGCGCCGGCACGCTCGGCGGGTCCATCGCGTACGCGTCCAGTCAGCCGGCCCCGATCAAGACGCAGGCCACTGTGACGGTCGGCCGCAACTCGTTCCGCTTCGAGCCGCCGGCCGCCTGCTGGAACGGCGGCCAGCCGCTGACCGACGCGGGCAACACCGCCTGCGGCAACCTGTCCAAGAACCCGGCGCAGTTCCCGGTGATCACGGTCAACAGCACCGACCGGATCGGCGTCGGCGTCGACCCGGACACCGCCAACAACGGCTGGCGCGCCTACACCAACGGTGGCGGCGCCCAGGGCAGCGCGACGATCGCGTCCTACCAGAAGGGCAACACCTTCTCCGGCCTGCAGCCGGCCTCGGACGTGCTCGCCACGAGCCGCGACACCACGCTGACCGTGATCGAGTTCGACCCGAAGACCGCCAACTCGGCCCAGCCCGGCATCCTCGGGGTCTGGTTCTTCACCCTGCGCGACAACGCCCTGCCGCCGGCCGCGGCCGGTTCGCAGGACACCAGCACCGGCCAGTGACCGAGGCGCACCCCGACGACGAGCGGCCGGAGCACCGGCTGCTCGTCGTCGTCGCCGTCCCGGCCGAGGCCGAGGCGGTGCTGCGCGGCGCGCCGGACGGCCGGGTGACCGTGCTGGCCGCCGGCGTCGGACCGGCCGCCGCCGCCGCGGCCACCGCGACCGCGCTGGCCGCCCGCCGCCACCCGCTGGTGCTCTCCGCCGGGATCGCCGGCGGCTTCGCGCCGCACGCCCCGATCGGGGCCGTGGTGGTCGCCGACGCGATCGTCGCCGCCGACCTCGGCGCCCAGACGCCGGACGGCTTCCAGGACGTGGCCGAGCTGGGCTTCGGCAGTGTCCGGCACACCCCGCCACCCGCCGCGGTGGCCCTGCTGGCCGCCGCCACCGGCGCGGTCACCGGGCCGGTGCTGACCGTCTCCACGGTCACCGGGAGCGCCGCGCGGGCCACCGAGCTGGCCGCCCGGCACCCGGGCGCCGCCGCCGAGGCGATGGAGGGCTTCGGGGTGGCCGAGGCCGCCGCCCGGCACGGCGTCCCCGCCCTCGAACTGCGGACCGTCTCCAACGCCGTCGGCCCCCGCGACCGGTCCGCCTGGCGGATCGGCGAGGCGCTCGGCGCGCTGGAACGGGCCTTCGCCACCCTGCCGTACGAGAGACTGCTCAAGGAGGCCGCCGGTGGCTGAGCCGCTGCGGATCGCGTACTCGCCCTGCCCGAACGACACCTTCGTCTTCCACGCCTGGGCGCACGGCCTGCTGCCCGGCGCCGACGCGCCCGAGGTGCTCTTCGCCGACATCGACGTCACCAACGGCCTGGCCGGAGCGGGTGGGGGCACCTCCCGGCCGGAGGCCGGGGCGGAGCTGGACGTGCTGAAGATCAGCTACGGCGCGCTGCCCTGGGTGCTGGACGAGTACGCGCTGCTGCCGTGCGGCGGGGCGCTCGGCCGCGGCTGCGGCCCGCTGGTGCTGACCCGGCCGGACGGGCCGGCCGACCTGACCGGGCGTACGGTCGCGGTGCCCAGCGAGCGTTCGACGGCCTACCTGCTGTTCCGGCTCTGGGCCGCCCGGGCGGTGCCCGGCGGCTTCGGCCGGATCGTGGTGCTGCCGTTCCACGAGATCATGCCCGCGGTCCGGGACGGGCGGGTGGACGCCGGCCTGGTGATCCACGAGGCCCGGTTCACCTACCAGCAGTACGGCCTCAGCTGCCTCGCCGACATGGGCGAGGCCTGGGAGGCGGAGACCGGCCTGCCGATCCCCCTGGGTGCGATCATCGCCCGCCGCTCGCTGGGCGCGGACCGGCTGCGCGAGCTGGCCGGCACGATCCGGAGCTCGGTCGAGGCTGCCTGGGCCGACCCGGCGGCCTCCCGGGAATACGTGCGTGCACACGCACAGGAGCTGGACCCGGCCGTCGCCGACCAGCACATCGCTCTCTACGTCAACGAGTTCACCGCGGACCTGGGCGAGGCCGGGTACGCGGCGGTGCGGGCGCTGCTGGACCGGGCCGCGGCCGAGGGACTGGTCCCCGCGGTCGGCCCGGACGCACTGGCCTTCCCGTAGGCATCGCCGGCCCTCCCGTGACCGCGCCCGTCGCGGTCACGGGCGCGGTCCACGGACGCGGTCGCCGTCGCGGAGGGACCGGCGGGGACGGCGCGTCAGACGTCGAACTGGTCGGCCACCGCCCGCAGCAGGGTGGCCAGCTTCTGTCCGGTCGGCTTGGCCGGGTAGCGACCGCGCTGCAGCCCGGGCAGCACCGTGTCCAGCGTGGTGATCAGGTCCTGCACGATCGGCGCCATGTCGTCGGCGCTGCGCCGCTGGGCGGCGGCCACCGAGGGCAGCGCGTCCAGCAGGGTGACCGACATCGCCTGCTCACCGCGGTGCCCGGCGACCACCCCGAACTCCACCCGCTGGCCCGGCTTGAGCGTGCTCACCCCGGCGGGCAGCGCCTTGCTGTGGACGAAGACGTCGTCCCCGTCGTCGCGCGACAGGAAGCCGAAGCCCTTCGTCTCGTTGAACCACTTGACCTGGCCGGTGGGCATCTGGAAGTTCCTCGGTGTGGTGTCGGGCGCCCGACAGCATGGCCGGGGGCGGAAGGTGGCGGGGTCGGCCGGATCGGTACCGGCGCGGGCGGACGGGCCTGGTGGCGGAGTGGCCGACCGGACGGGCGCCCGATCGTCGGCAGCAGACTAACGACCGCTCGGGGGTTTCATTCGCGTGTGGCCGGCGGTAGGTGACCGGCTCTGGCGCGGGGGGCCAGCGGGACGGCATGCCGAGGACGCGACGCGGCGCTCTCCACTGGCTCACACCCCCTGGCAGGAAGCGGGGCCCTGGGTGACCCCGTGCGAGACCTGCATACCCCTGTCTGCCTGCGGTCAAAACTCCCTGTCCGCGAGAAACCGCAGGCAGTGACGGGCGGCCGGGGGGCGGGGGGTCTGTCAGACTTGGCGGGTCCGATCGTGCGTGGTGAGGGAGTCGTGGTGAGCAGCGAGTCGGGAGAACGTCTGGTCCGGTCCGGTGCCGTGGTCTTCTGCGTGGGTGCCGTGGCCACCATCGCGACCTTCGTCCCGCTCTTCCTGCACCTCACCCCGCTGCCGACTCCGGCGTACTGGGCGAGCATGCTGATGCCGCTCGGCTTCCTGATCGCGCTGGTCGGCCTGCTGCGCTCGGCCCGGGCCGGGCGGCGGCGCGCCGGCGGGCAGTAACCCCGCTCAGCCCAGGTGGCCGGCCAGCCAGGCCGGGAACTCGGTGAGCCCGGCCAGCACCACGTCCGCGCCGGCCGCGGTCAGCTCGGCGGCGTCGCACGGACCGGTGGCCACGCCGACCGCCACCGCGCCGGCCGCCCGGGCACCCAGCATGTCGCCGCGGTGGTCGCCGACGTAGACGCTCGCGCCCTGCGCGCGCAGGGCCTCCCCCTTGGTCTCCGCCCAGAGGTCGCCGGCCAGCGCGTCGAAGGCGATCCCCGCGTGCTCCAGGTGCAGCCGGGCGTTGGGCTCGTACTTGCCGGTGATCACGGCGACCCGGCCGCCGCGCTCGCGCACCGCCCCGACCGCCGCCAGCGCCCCCGGCAGCGGGACGGTCGGCGCGAAGGCGTGCTCCAGGTAGAGCTCACGGTAGCGGTCGGTGATCGCCGGTATCCGTTCGGCCGGGAACCAGTTGGCGAGTTCCATGGCGAGCGGCGGGCCGAGCCGGGTGACCACCAGGTCGGCGTCGATCTCGGTGCCGGTCTCGGCGGACAGCGCCAGGTAGGTGGCCCGGATCCCGGGGCGGGTGTCCAGCAGGGTCATGTCGAGGTCGAAGCCGACCGTGAACGGGGCGGGCGCGGGGATCGTGGGCATGCGGCCCAGCCTACGGGGGCCCGCCGCCGGCCCACCCAGCGCGCCGGACCCGGCCCGGGGCGCGATGGGCGGTAGACAGGAGGTCCCACCGTTCCACCGGCCCCTGGGAGAGCCATGCACCGTCAGCCGGCCCGCCGGACGGTCCTGGGCGCGGCGGCGGCCGCCGTCCTCGGCGGCTGCACCGGGACCGGCTCGGACGGCGAGGTCCCGAACGCCCCGGTCGGCCCGAGCACGACCGTCACCGCCGCGAACGGGCCGGTGCCGCTGCCCAGCGCGCCGCTGCGGGTGGCCGTGCTGGACACCGCCGAGCTGGACTCCGCGATGACGCTGGGGATCACCCCGGTCGGCGCCTCCCGGGCCCCCGCCGACCGGACCGTGCCGGACTACTGGCCGGCCCGCCGACTCGCCGAGCTGGCCGACACCGGGACCGTCGGCGGCCCCGACCTGGACCGGCTCCGCGCGCTGCGACCCGAGCTGATCCTGAGCAGCCAGACCCGGGACGCCGCCAACTACGACGCGCTGCGGGCGATCGCCCCCACCGTGCTCAGCCAGACCACCGGCTACCCGTGGAAGGACAACGTCCAGCTGCACGCCCGGGCGCTCGGCCGACTGCCGGAGGCCGACGCGCTGGCCGACGCCTACCGTGGCCAGGTCGCCCAGCTGCTGCGCCAGATCGGCGGCCCGGGACCAGCCGGCGGGCGCCGGGTCAGCGTGGTGCGCTTCGTCGAGGGCCGGATCCGGCTCTACGGCCGGCAGAACTTCCTCGGCACGATCCTCGCCGACCTCCAGCTCGGCCGCCCGGACGCGCAGAACGTCGACCGGTTCGACGTCGAGACCACGCCCGACCAACTCGCCGGCGCCGACGGTGACCTGCTGCTCTACTCCTCGTACGGCAACCCGGACGCGGCCGGCGCCACCCCCGTGCTGACCGGTCCCGGCTGGCAGGCGCTCGGCGCGGTCCGGGCGCACCGCGCCTTCCCCGTCGACGACCTGCTCTGGTTCCAGGGGATCGGCTACACCGGGGCCGGTCTGGTGCTCGCCCAACTGCAGCAGTTGCTCAGCTTCTGACGTCTTGTGAGCCGCGCCACACCGGGACCACCATGGGCGGTATGACGAACACTCAGACCCGAGGTGAGTCACCCTCCGCCGAAGCCGCGGACCAGGGCCGACGCCGCAAGGCCACCCTCGCCCAGGCCTTCTCGCTCGCCGCCGACGAGTACGACGAGGCGAACGGGCACTTCTTCAACCCGATCGGTGCCCGACTGGCCCGGCTGGCCGGGCTGCGCGCCGGCGACCGGGTGCTCGACGTCGGCTGCGGCCGGGGCGCGGTGCTCTTCGCCGCGCTCGCCGAGGTCGGCCCCGAGGGGTACGTGGCCGGGGTGGACCTGGCGCCCGGGATGGTCCGGGCGACCGCGGCGCAGGCCGCCGGCCGCGGGCTGCGCAACGTCGCCGTGCGGGTGGACGACGCCGAGTCGCTGGGGTTCCCGGACGGCTCGTTCGAGGCGGCGCTCTCCTCGTTCGCGGTGATCTTCACGCCGGACCCGGTGGCGGCGCTCGGCTCGGTCCGGCGGGTGCTGGTGCCCGGCGGCCGGCTCGGGTTCACCGCGTTCGGCGCGGACCAGGCCGGCTGGGACCGGCCGCGGGCGGCGCTGAACGCCTTCCTGCCCGCCGAGGCGGCCCGGCGGCGGCAGAGCCGGGCGGCCCGGTACAACGCGCTGGGCCGCAGCTCCGAGGAGGCGGCCGAGCTGCTGCACCGGGCCGGGTTCACCGACGTGCGGACGGTCGAGCACCTCGCCGCGACCCACTACCCGGACGCCGAGGCCTGGTGGCGCTCGGTGCGCACCTGTGCCTGGCGCGACCTGCTGGAGGCGGTCCCGGCCGGTCGGCTGGACGAGGCCCGGCAGGCCGCCTTCGCCGCGCTCGCCCCGCTGGCCGCGCCGGACGGCAGCCTGGTGCGGCGGACGGCGGTCCGCTACACCACCGCGCTGCGCGAGTGACGGCCCGCCCGGCGCCGGGCGGCGCCGTGCGCCTTCGTCAGCAGCGGCACCAGCGCGTAGCTCACGACCGGGACGACCAGCACGGTCAGGACCAACGTCCGCAGCAGCACCGGCAGGTGGACGGTGTAGGGGGCCAGCAGGAGCGAAGCCACGCTGATCGTCGGGTAAACCGCGAGCCAGGTTATGACGGCGCGGTGGTGCGCGGTGGGAACGGACAAGGCTGACCCCCAGGCTCGGTTCGCCGTTGGAGCCAATCTCCAACTGGCGAGTTGGAGTCTGCCGCGGCCGCCCCGGCAAAGTCCAACTCGTGGGTTGGAGATTGCTATCCTGAACCCATGGCATGGGACACCGCGAAGACCAAGCAGCTGCTGCTGGACGCCGCCGTACAGGAGTTCGCCGCGTACGGCCCCGAGGGCGCCCGGATGGACCGGATCGCCAAGCAGGCCGGTGTCAACAAGGAGCGGATCTACCAGTACTTCGGCAACAAGGAGCAGCTCTTCGGGCACGTCCTCGACCAGGAGCTGCCCAAGGTGGTGGCCGCCGCCTCGCCCGACCCCGCGGGCTGCGCCGACCTCGGCGAGTTCGCCGGCCGGCTGTTCGACTGGCTGGTCGCCAACCCCTCCTTCCTGCGCCTGCTGCGCTGGGAGGGCCTGCTGGTCGGCGAGCAGCCGACCGAACGGGACGCCGAGCGGGCCGCGCTGTACGGCGAGCGGATCGAGGCGCTGATCCGCGCCCAGCAGGCCGGCACGGTCACCACGGACCTCGCCCCGCAGCACCTGCTCTACGCGGTCTTCGCGCTCTCCTCCTGGTGGTTCACCGCGCCCAAGGTGATCACCATGGTGATGTCCGGGCTGGCCGAGGACTCCCTGGAGACCCGGCGGGCGGCGCTGGTCGAGATGGTGCGCCGGATCGGCTGACGCTTCCCTCCCGGCGCCTCAGCGCTTCCTTCCCGGCTTCTCAGCGCTTCTTTCCCGGCTTCTCAGCGCTTCTTTCCCGGCTTCTCAGCGCTTCTTTCCCGGCTTCTCAGCGCTTCTTTCCCGGCTTCGCCGGGCGCCGCATCGTCACCCCGAGCAGGAAGAGCGCCGAGAGCACCGCCGCGAGCCGCAGCACCCCGGGCGCGGCCTGCAGCGCGGCGTGCGTCATCGGCGCGCCCTTGGCCAGCGGGTCGCCCCAGCGGCCCTCGGTCCGCCCCCAGAACCAGAGGCTGGAGGCGCTCATGGTGATCAGCGGGATGCCGAGCACCGCGAACTTCTTGACCAGGTCGCCCATCCGGGCCGACAGGTAGGCCAGCCCCCAGCCGGCCAGCATCACCAGGATCACCCCGCTCACCGCGCCACCCACCAGCACCCCGGCGGCGAGCAGCAGCAGCGGGGACGGCCGGCGGCCGGCCAGCAGACTGCGGGTCAGGCCGGGCCCGGCCGGCGCCGCGGGCCCGGCCGGCTCGGCGACGTCGTCACCGTCCTCGGGCGACCGGCGCGGGGCGGGGACGGTACCGGCGGGCGACTCCGGTTCGGCCGGCACGGTGTCGTCCGGCGGGAACTCGATGGTCACCTCGTCCCAGCCCGGGAAGTCGGCGACGGTCGGCGGCCGGACCGGTCCCGGGGCGGCCGGCGCGATCGGCCAGGCCGCAGGCGGCCCGGCGGGCGACTTCGACTCGGCCGGCGGCTCCTCGACGGGCCGCCGCCTGCGGAAGAACGAGGGCTGCCGGTCGCTCCCCGCCCCGGCGCCGACCGGCGCCCGCGGACCGGGCGCGGGCACCTCGGGGGCCGGGGGCCCGGCCGGCCCCGGCGACGGCACCGAGCGGTGGACGGCCGGCTCGGGCTCGGGCTCGGCGACGTACACGCCGTCCCCTTCGGGGTCCGCCGCCCCGTCCGCCCGCCACCACTCGCCGCCGGACAGACCGCCCGTCAACCCGCCGGACCGCTCCTCCGGCCGTCCGTCCGACTGCCCACCCGCCATTGGCCGCCACCCTGTTCCGTGCTCCAGCCCGCCGCCCGCAGACGCTACCGACTGCCGCACCACCGCGCGAGCCCATCCGCCCTATGCCCAGCGCGCGTCCGCACCACCCTCATCAGGTTCCCGGCGCGGACGGGACGGCCACTCGCCGACTACTCTGGATCGGATGACCACCGAGCCGAACGGACCGTCCGGCGGGGCCCGCACCCTCGCCGAAGAACTCCGTGCCCGCAGCGACCAGGCCCTCACCACGCTGCTGCGGCTGCGCCCCGATCTGCTCGCCCCGGTGCCCACCGACCTCACCCAGCTCGCCGCCCGGCTCTCCAGCCGGGCCTCCGCGCTGCGCGCGCTGGAGCGGCTCGACCGGTTCACCCTGCAGGTCGCCGAGGCGCTGGCGGCCGCGCCGGACGGCAGCCCGGTCACCGTGGTCCGCGACCTGCTGGCCGGTCCGGCCCGGGTCAAGCCGCACCCCGGCGCCGAACCGGTGGACCGGGCCGCCGTGGTCGCCGCGCTGCCGGCGGCGCTGACCGCGCTGCGGGACCGGGCGCTGCTCTGGGGTCCGGACTCCGCGCTGCGGCTGGTGCTCGCGGTGCGCGAGGCGCTGGCCCCGAGCGGCAGCGCGCCGGGCGGCACCGGCCTCGGCCCGACGCTGGCCGAGGCCACCCTCGGGATGTCCCCGGCCCGTCTGCAGCAGTTGGTGGCCGGCGCCGGCCTGCCCGGCACGCCCGACCCGGTGACCGCGGTGGCCGCGCTGACCGGCCTGCTCACCGACCGCAAGCGGTGCGCCGCGCTGCTCGCCGAGGTCCCACCGGCCGCGCTCGGCGTGCTGGACAAGCTGCTCTGGGGCCCGCCCACCGGAACCGTCCCGGACGCCGCCCGCCCGGTGACCGCGGACGAGGCGCGCAGCCCGGTGGAGTGGCTGCTGGCCCGCGGACTGCTGCTGCCCTCCGGCCCGAGCAGCGTGGTGCTCCCCCGCGAGCTGGCGCTGCACCTGCGCGGCGGGCGCAGCCACCGCGCCGTCGAGCCCGCGCCGCCCGCGCTGGACGTGCACACCCAGCGCGATCCACAGGCTGTGGACAGCGCCGCGGCCGGCCAGGCGTACACCGCGGTGCGCACGGTCGAGGAGCTGCTCGACCTCTGGGGCCTGCAGCCGCCGCCCACGCTGCGCGCCGGAGGCCTCGGCGTGCGCGACCTCAAGCGCACCGCGCAGGCACTGGAGTGCACCGAGCCGCAGGCCGCCTTCTGGCTCGAACTCGCCTACGGTGCCGGCCTGGTGGCCCCGGACGGGGAGTCCTCCGACCCCTCCGTGCGGACCGGCGAGGTGTGGGCCCCCACCCCCGCCTACGACGCCTGGCTGCAACTGCCGGTCGCCGAGCGCTGGACCGAGCTGGCCCGCGGCTGGCTGGCCGCCACCCGGGTGGCCGGCCTGGTCGGCGGCCTGGACGGCAAGGGCAAGGCCCGCGCCGCGCTCGGCTCCGAGCTGGACCGCACGCTGGCCCCGGCCACCCGGCGGGCCGTGCTCAGCCTGCTCGCCGAACTCCCACCCGGCGGCGTGGCCGACGCCGCCGCACTGCTGCCCGTGCAGCGCTGGTACCGCCCGCTGCGCGGTGGCGCCACCGGCCCGGACGGCCTGGAGCTGCGCGAGCACCTGACCAGCTGGACGCTCGCCGAGGCCGAGCTGCTCGGGATCACCGGACGCGGCGCGCTGGCCGCCCCGGCCCGTGCCCTGCTGGCCGGCGACGCCCCGGCGCCGGTGCTCGCCCCGCTGCTGCCGCAGCCGCTGGACCACGTGATCCTGCAACCCGACCTCACCGCGATCGCGCCCGGCCCGCTGCACACCCCGCTGGCCCAGGCGCTGGCGCTCTGCGCGGAGATCGAGTCCAAGGGTGGCGCGACCGTCTACCGGTTCACCGGTGAATCGATCCGCCGCGCGCTGGACGCCGGCCGCACCGCCGCCGACCTGCACGCCTTCCTGGAGCAGCACTCCCGCACGCCGGTCCCGCAGCCGCTGGAGTACCTGATCGACGACGTGGCCCGCCGGCACGGCGTGCTCCGGGTCGGCGCCGCCTCCGCCTACCTGCGCTGCGACGACTCCGCGCTGCTCGCCGAGGTGCTGGCCGACCGCCGCACCGTGGAGCTGCGACTGCGGCTGCTCGCGCCGACCGTGCTGGCCGCCCAGGCGCCACCGGAGACCGTGCTCACGGTGCTGAGGACGATCGGGCTGGCGCCGGCCGCCGAGTCAGCCGAGGGCGACCTGGTGATCACCCGGCCGGACAGCTACCGCACCCCGCCGCGCACCGCGCCCGCGCCGGTCGCGGACGGCCCGGCCGCTCCGGACGAGGTGCTGCTCGGCGCCGCCGTCAAGGCCATCCGGGCAGGTGACCGGGCGGCCACCGCGACCCGTCGGGAGACCGTGGCCGGCCCGGCCGCCGTCCGTCCCGAGCACGGGCCGGCCCGCACCGACACCCGCCGGCTGCCGCGCACCGCGGCCGCCGACACGCTGGCCGCGCTGCAGACCGCGGTACTGCTCGGCGAGCGGATGTGGATCGGCTACATCAACGCCGAGGGGCTGGCCTCGCAGCGGGTGATCGACCCGGTCCGGGTGGAGGGCGGCTTCGTCACGGCCTTCGACCACCACGCCGAGGCGGTCCGCACCTTCGCGCTGCACCGGATCACCGGGGTCGCCGAGCTGGACGAGCCGTAACCGGCGGGACGTAGGGTCGGCGCCATGGACTTCGCGGAACTCGCCCCCGGCATCCGATACGCCGTCACCGACCGCCACGGCGGCGTGAGCCAGGCCCCCTTCGCCTCGCGCAACCTCGGCTTCTCCACCGACGACCGCCCGGAGGACGTCGCCCGTAACCGTGAACTGACCGCCCGCGAGCTGGGGTTGGCGCCGGACCGGGTGGTCTGGATGCGCCAGGTGCACAGCGCCCGGGTGACCCGGGTGACCGCCGCCTCGGTCGTGGAGCGGCCCGAGCTGGACGCGGTCTTCACCACCGAGCCGAACCTCGCGCTGGCCGCGCTGGCCGCCGACTGCGCGCCGGTGCTGCTGGCCGACCCGGTGGCCGGGATGGTCGGCGCCGCGCACTCCGGCCGGGTCGGCACGCTCGGCGGCGTCGTCCCCAACCTGGTCGCCGCGATGGCCGCCGCCGGCGCCGACCCGGCCCGGATGACCGCCCTGATCGGCCCGCTGGCCTGCGGCGCCTGCTACGAGGTGCCGGAGGCGATGCGCGCCGAGGCGAGCGCGGCCCTGCCGGAACTCTTCGCCACCACCCGCCGGGGCACCCCGGCCCTGGACATCCGCGCCGCCATCACCGCCCAACTGACCCGCGCCGGCGTCCCGACCGTCCGCCAGGACGCCCGCTGCACCATCGAGGACCCGGCCCTCTTCTCCCACCGCCGCGAGCAGCACACCGGCCGCCTGGCCGCCTACGTCTGGCTGACCGCCTGACGGGCCGCCCCGGCCGGGCGGCGGATGCGGGACACCGGCGGGTCTACGCCCAACCGAGAGGGGACTGCTCACCGTGAACGACGGGCCGTGGTCCGCCGCTGACCGGGGGCCGGCCGTCCCTGCTGGCACGGATCTGGCACAACTGGGCAGAAATCCCAGAACGGCAGCTCCCAGCCGGGGCCGCAGCCGGCTGTGGGCGCGTTCCGTCGGCTGCGGTGGGGGTTTGTCCCCTTAGCTGTCCCAGGAATCGAGGGAGACGCTGGGCCCATTGCTCAGGTAGTCGTGCAACGCCGTGGCCGTGGTGGGGACGAATTCCGCGGGGACGGCGTCAGTGCTCACCCAGGCAACTTCTGAGTGCTTGTCCGGCTCCGCGTTCGTAAGGTCGCCCGACCAGCGGTGTGCGGCGAACACCACGGTCAGGAAGCCGTTGGGCGCTTCGACTCCTCGGGCCCCGTGGATGACATGGACCAAGCGCAGGGCCTCTGGCTCCACGAGGAGGCCGGTTTCTTCCTTCAGCTCGCGGACGGCCGTCTCGGTGATGGGTTCGCCGGGCTCGCTCTTGCCGACGGGGAGGTCCCACATGCCTTGGGCGAACTTCGCCTTCGGGCCACGCCGCAAGAGGACGACCCGCCGGGCTTCGAGGTCGTGCACGATGACGGCGGCGACAAGCAGGGTCATCGACTCCGTGGCGGGCTTGAGTGCGGTGGGCTGATCGGCGGTGGGCTGGGCCACTTCGCTCGGTCCTTCCTGGGTTACGGGTGTCAGGTCAGTGACTCGCGTGCGCGGTGTTCCAGGTCGGTCGCCCCTGGGACTCCGCGTCTACCGTAGGTCGCCAGGTAGGGACGGATTGAGGAGATCGCCTTTCTGGTGCGGTCGGAGGTCATACCGTCCATGAGGTCGAGTGCGCGGCCCCACGTGGCGACTGCCTCGTCTGCTCGGGCTTGGGCAGCCAGGCTGTCGCCCAGGTCGGCATAGGTGAGAGCGTGGACCCGCTTGTACTTCTCCGGATCCCAGCGGATCAGCGCGGCCCGGTGCTGCCGCTCGGTGCCTGCGTGGTCGCCGAGATCGGTGAGGGTGCGGGCGGTGTGGCTGGCGACGGTGCCGGCCGCTGGGCCGCTGACGAGTGAGAAGCCGGGCTGCTGGTCACTGTCACGGATGAGGGCGTTCTCGGCAGCGAGGAGTGCTCGGGCTGCAGCTGGCTTATCTCGGGTAGCGGCGAACGCTCGCGCGTGAGTGATGTGGAGAAGCGCCTCGGTCTGGCCGTCCACACGGTGGATGCTGCGGGCGAGTGCGTTCTCGATCAAGGCCACACAGTGGTGGGGCTGTTTGAGACTGAGCGCTTGGTGGGCCAGAGCGCGCATCATCCACCCGGCGTGGCCGTGGGGGTCCGCCTCGACTGCGAGTTGGTAGCCGACCTGGTAGTAGTGCTGGGCTGCGCCTTCCTGACCGAGGTCGTGGTGTTTCCAGCCGGCGAGGTAGGCGAGTTCGGCGACAGCCCCGAACGCTCGGCGTCGGGCGGTCTCGTTGCGGAAGCGTCCCTTGAGCATCGGGGCGGCGGTGTCGGCGAGATAGGCCGTGACGGTGGTCAGTCCGTGTCCGCCGCCCAGCCGCTCGTCCGCAGCGCTGAAGACGCTGGTGATCTGCCGGACAACCTCGACCTCCTCGTCACCGACCATCGCTGTGCCGGTGCGTGCGCGCATGAGGCGTGAGACCGGTTCGGGGTCGTAGAGCAGCGGCATGGCCACGCCTGCGGTGGTGAAGGCGGCCACGGCCAGGAAGGTACGCCGTTCGACGTCCGCGCGACCAAGGTTGGCGGCTGCCTCGACCGGATCGCTGCTCGCTGCCAAGGATTCCTCGGGGGTAGCGAAGCCGAGTTCAGCCAAGGTGAATCGGCGTCGGGCTCGGCGGGACAACGCCTCGGCGATGTACTGGCCGACTTGTCCAGTCGGCTGCGCGCCGTTGATCCAGTGGGCGACGGCGGATTTGTTGGTCAGCAGGGTCTCGCCGTTCTCCGCGCCGATGCGTCGCACGGCGTTCGCCAGCGCCTCGTAGGTCCAGTGAACAGCTGAGATCGCTTCTCTGAGGCGCTGGTTGGGCTCTTTGCGTGTGGCCACGATCAATCCCCTGAGGTGGAGCTGTAAACCGCGTATACCACTCTACGTGTGGACAAGCCTACCGATCGTGGCCTTGGGCCAGTTCACTGAATGTCAGCCGCCCGCAACGCTGCGAACCAGGGTTCGGCCCGAGTCGACCTCCGGCGGCGTCAACACACCTGACCTGCTCGCAGAACGGAGGCCGCATGTCCGTCAGCGTCACCGCAACGCCCGCCGGTTCTTCCGGCGTCGCGCTGATCGAGATCCCGATGGTGCGGCCTGACGACCCGGGATGCCTTCTGGAGCTGCCCTGCTTCCCGGAGTCGGCGAAGTCGGCCCGCGAGCTCGTGGGTGCTGCCTTGAGGGCGTGGTCCGCTGAACAGTTGCGCGATACGGCCGAGCTGTTGGTGAGCGAGCTGGTCGCCAACACGACTCGACACACGGGCTGTACGCGGATCGCAGTCTCGGTGAACCGGCAACCTGCGTCCGTGTGGGTTGGCGTCCGGGACTCCTCCGGCGCACTGCCGTGCCTCACGGAAGCGCTGCAAGAGGCGGAGTCGGGCTACGGCCTGGGGCTCGTAGACGCTCTCTCCTCTCGCTGGGGGACGGCATGGGCACCGTACGGCAAATGGGTCTGGTTCGAGCTGAGGACGGACAAGTCGTGACTACTGGACCTACCAAGGCGGTTGGCCGTCATCGTGGCGAGCACCGTGATCCCGTCGGGCTGCCCTGACCGGCGTCTGGGCGCTCGGCCACGTGGTCACCGTGTTCCTCCTCGGGGCCGCTTCCCTGCACCAGTTCGACTCCGACCACCTCAGCTCGATGCAGGTTGTCCAGTCAGCTCAGGACCGCGAACCGCTGGCCTGAGCCGGCGCGATGGCCGATATCGTGCGCTCGCGTGTCCCGAACCTCCGCCAGAAAGGGCAACTCCCGATGACCGCAACTGAGTTCGAAGCGAAGATCCTCGGCATCGAGCCGGAGAAGATGCGAGAGCTGCTGACCGAGGCCGGGGCGGAGCACCTGGGCGACCGGTTCCAGCGCCGCTTCGTCTATGACATCCCCGGCCGGCCCGGCGCGTGGGTTCGCCTGCGTGACACTGGCAGCGACGTCACGTTGTGCGTGAAGGAGATCCACTCCGACGCGATCGACGGCGTGACCGAGACGGAGACGACCGTCGGCGATTTCGACACCACGAACACGCTTCTCGGCAGGCTCGGCTACCAGCCGAAGGCGTATCAGGAGAACCGTCGGTCCTCCTGGACGCTTGGTGGCGCGGCCGTCGAGATCGACCACTGGCCGCTGATCCCCCCGTATCTGGAGATCGAGGGGGACAGCGCCGATCACGTCCACGCGACGGCGCGTGTGCTCGGGCTTCCCCTGGGTGAGCTGACGAGCGAGAACACGACCAAGGTCTACCGCCGGTACGGGATCGACATCGAGGCGATCCCCCGGCTCACGTTCGACTGAAAGGAGGCTGCCTTGTCCGTGGCCCAAAGCCCTGCTGTCCGGGTCGTCCGGGACAGGACGATCCGCGTCAAGGTGATCGACGAATGTGGGTTGGCCTGTACGTTCTGCCACAACGAGGGAACACCGGTCACTGCCGACAACAGGGGCCGCACTCGGCTGCCCTTCGTGTCGGGGTCTGGCAAGACTGGGCGTGTGTCGATCTACAGCGACACGAACGGCGTCGACTTCCTCTCCGCGAAGATGGCCCCGGACATGTCCTTCCGGCGGGCGGTGCGGACCGTAGTAAGGGCGTTCGACGCCAGCGAAGTTCACCTCACCGGAGGGGAACCCACCCTGCACACCGAGGTGTCCATGCTGGTCTCGGCGCTCACCGGAATGGGGCTGAGCGTCGGAATGACCAGCAACGGAGAACGCGGCCGACAGGTGATGCCGGAGTGCTCGGCGGCCGGCCTCAACCGGGTCAACGTCTCGGTCTTCGGCACCACCGCCGAAGAACTCCAGGCCGTCCAGGCCGAGCGCTTCAAATCGGCGGGCCTGGCTGACACGAAGATCCGCGCCGCGGAACAGACCATCCGCGCTGCTGTGTCCAACGGCGTGAAGGTCTCCGTGAACATCGTCGTTCCCGGAATGGCCCATGTGGATCGGGTCGTCAACCTGATCGAGTCGCACGGCCAGTTCGCGGATGTACGGATGCTCACCAGCATCCAGGACGGGGCGGAGTCGATCGCGGCTATCTCCGAGGTGCTGGCCCGTGTCGGTGCTGATCCGGTGCTTCGGACGTTCACCGCCGGCACCTCCGACGAACGCACCCTGTACCGGGCACTCGGCAGCCGAGCGGTCTACGTCAAGCGGCTGCTACCGGTGCGGCTGCCGGACACCTGCGCGTCGTGCCGGTTCAACAACGACACGGACTGCCAGGAAGGCTATTACGGCATCCGGCTGTACCTCACCGACCAGGGGAAGTACATGGTCGGCGTCTGCATTCAGCGCATGGACCTCTGCGTACCTGTGGCCGAGCTCTCGAAGAGCGGGATCGTGGAAGAGGTGCAGGCGTTCAAGGAGGCTGAGGTCCGGCGACTGACGAGCCAGTACGGCGCGGCTTGCTGAGCCCGGAGACGGCCCCGATGGGCCCCGCCCGGTGGTCCTGGGGGGCTCGCTCTGGTCCGTGGGCCAGCCGATCTCCGGGTGCGGCAGTGGGCTTCCGGCCGCCTGGCCGCCTACGTCTGGCTGGCCGCCTGACCGGCGCCCCCGGGCGGTCGGCGGATGCGGGACACTGGAGGGTCTGCGCCGAACCGAGGGAGGACTGCTCACCGTGAACGACGGGCCACTGATCGTCCAGAGCGACAAGACCCTGCTGCTGGAGATCGACCACCCCAGGGCCGCCGACTGCCGCCGGGCCATCGCGCCGTTCGCCGAGCTGGAGCGTGCGCCCGAGCACGTGCACACGTACCGGGTGACACCGCTCGGGCTGTGGAACGCGCGGGCGGCCGGACACGACGCCGAGCAGGTGGTCGACGCCCTGGTCAGCTACTCCCGCTACCCGGTGCCGCACGCGTTGCTGGTGGACGTCGCCGACACGATGGCCCGGTACGGACGGCTCCAGCTGCTCAAGCACCCGGTGCACGGCCTGGTGCTCAGCACCACCGACCGCCCGGTGCTGGAGGAGGTGCTGCGCTCCAGGAAGATCGCGCCGCTGGTCGGCGCCCGGGTCGAGCCGGACACCGTGATCGTGCACCCGTCCGAGCGCGGCCAGATCAAGCAGGTGCTGCTCAAGCTCGGCTGGCCGGCCGAGGACCACGCCGGGTACGTGGACGGCGAGGCGCACCCGATCGAGCTGGAGCAGGACGGCTGGCAGCTGCGCCCGTACCAGCGGCAGGCGGTCGAGGGCTTCTGGCACGGCGGCAGCGGCGTGGTCGTGCTGCCCTGCGGCGCCGGCAAGACGCTGGTCGGCGCGGCGGCGATGGCGGAGGCCAAGTCGACCACGCTGATCCTGGTCACCAACACCGTCTCGGCCCGGCAGTGGAAGCACGAGCTGGTGAAGCGCACCTCGCTGACCGAGGACGAGATCGGCGAGTACAGCGGCACCCGCAAGGAGATCCGCCCGGTCACCATCGCCACCTACCAGGTGATGACCACCAAGCGGAAGGGCGTCTACGCCCACCTGGAGCTGTTCGACGCCCGCAACTGGGGCCTGGTGGTCTACGACGAGGTGCACCTGCTGCCCGCGCCGGTCTTCAAGTTCACCGCCGACCTGCAGGCCCGCCGCCGGCTCGGGCTGACCGCGACCCTGGTCCGCGAGGACGGCCGGGAGGGCGACGTCTTCTCGCTGATCGGCCCCAAGCGCTTCGACGCGCCGTGGAAGGAGATCGAGGCCCAGGGCTACATCGCGCCCGCCGACTGCTGCGAGGTGCGGGTCACCCTGAGCGACTCCGAGCGGCTCGCCTACGCCACCGCCGAGCCGGAGGAGCGCTACCGGTTCTGCTCGACCACGGCGACCAAGCGCCGGGTGGTGGAGGCGCTGGTGAAGAAGCACGAGAAGGACCAGACGCTGATCATCGGGCAGTACATCGACCAGTTGGACGAGCTGGGCGAGGCGCTGGACGCCCCGGTGATCAAGGGCGAGACCAGCAACGCGCAGCGGGAGAAGCTCTTCGACGCGTTCCGCACCAAGGAGATCAGCGTGCTGGTGGTGTCGAAGGTGGCCAACTTCTCGATCGACCTGCCGGAGGCCACCGTGGCCATCCAGGTCTCCGGGACCTTCGGCTCGCGCCAGGAGGAGGCCCAGCGGCTGGGCCGGGTGCTGCGCCCGAAGGCGGACGGGCACGCGGCGCACTTCTACTCGGTGGTGGCCCGGGACACCGTGGACCAGGACTTCGCCGCCCACCGGCAGCGCTTCCTGGCCGAGCAGGGCTACGCCTACCGGATCATCGACGCGGACGACATCCGGTAGCGGGGGCTGGCCGGCGGGTCACATCCGGACGCCGTCGCGCCCGAGGAAGACCACGCGGGCGGCGGTGTCCAGCAGGATGCCGGTGTTGCGCACGGCCCGGGCCAGCGGGCCGTCGCGGCGGCCGGTGGCGGCGGTACTGCCGTGGGTCGGGGTGGGAACGGACTCGGACTGCTGCGGAGTGCGTGCCCGGGGGGTCTGGGTCGCTCCCGGGGACGCCGTCAGGTGAACGGAACTCATACCTCCACGGTAGTTTTCCACCCGGTCGGCGGCATCAGCCCGAAGTCCGGGGCCGCTCGTCCTGCGGAGGTACGGGGCCGGCCGGGACCCCTACGGCAGACCCTCAGCCGGCAGGGGCGGCGACCGGAAACCGTTAGCGCCCGGAGCGGGCCGGGTCTATGCTGTCCGGTCTGCCCCCTCCCGAACCGTGGTGCCGCTCGTGGCAGCCGTGGGAGGCCCTGACCGCTCGGCAACCGGTCGGGTTCCCCTTTCACCGTGAGCTACGACGAGACCGCCGCGGCCCTGGACGGGCGCGGCCGGGAAGGTTCGCTGTGCACTCCCCCGTCACTTCCACCGCCGCGCCACTGCCCGCGGCGGCCGACCCCCTGCGGCGCGAGCGCGACCACCTCGCCTCCTCCCGCGCCGCGCTGCGCGCCATGCGCGAGGACGCCCAGGCGCTGAACATCTCCGACGTCGCCGGCACCTGGGTGACCGCCGAGATCCTGCGCAAGCAGATCGAGCAGCGGATCGCCTCGCTGGCCGACCTCGCGCACGCCCCGCTCTTCTTCGGCCGGCTGGACTACCTGCACGCCGTCTCCACCGAGGTGAGCGAGGGTTCCGGCGGGGAGCGGTTCTACATCGGCCGGCGGCACGTGCACGACGCCGACGGCGACCCGATGGTGATCGACTGGCGCGCGCCGGTCTCCCAGCCGTTCTACCGGGCCAGCCGCAAGGACCCGCTGGACGTCGAGCGGCGGCGTCGGTTCGGTTACACCGGCGGCGAGTTGACCGCCTACGAGGACGAGCACCTGAGCGACCCCGAGGAGACGGGGACCGCCTCCGCGCTGCTCGCGGCCGAGATCGAGAAGCCCCGCGTCGGCCCGATGCGCGACATCGTCGCCACCATCCAGCCCGAGCAGGACGAGATCGTCCGAGCCGAGATCGGCGGCACGGTCTGCGTCCAGGGCGCGCCCGGCACCGGGAAGACCGCGGTCGGCCTGCACCGGGTCGCCTACCTGCTCTACGCGCACCGCGAGCGGCTCGCCAAGTCCGGCACCCTGGTGGTCGGGCCGAACAGCTCGTTCCTCTCCTACATCGAGCAGGTGCTGCCCGCGCTCGGCGAGTTGGAGGTCGCCCAGGCCACCGTCCAGGAGCTGGTGGGCCATGTCGAGGTGCGCGGCACGGACGCCCCCGGGGCGGCCCGGATCAAGGGCGACGCGCGGATGGCCGAGGTGCTGCGGCGGGCCGTCCGGGCCGGCATCACGGTGCCCGACGAGCCCTGCGTGGTGGTCCGCGGCTCCCGTCGCTGGCGCGTTCCGGCCTACGAACTCGCGGAGATCGTCAAGGAGTTGGCCGCCCGCGAGATCCGCTACGGCGCCGCCATGGAGGCCCTGCCGCAGCGCATCGCGCACGCCGTCCTGCTGAAGATGGAGCAGAGCGGCGAGGCGCCGGACGACCGGGTACAGGACGCGGTGGCCCGTTCGCCGCAGGTGAAGGCCACCGTCAAGGCCTGCTGGCCGGCGGTCGATCCGGTCAAGCTGGTGCACCGGCTGCTCACCGACGCGGAGTTCCTGGCCCGCTGCGCCGAGGGCGTGCTCAACTCCGATGAGCAGCAGGCCGTCAGGTGGCCGAAGCCCGGACGGTCCGTCAAGTCGGCGCCCTGGACGGCCGCCGACGCCGTGCTGGTGGACGAGGCGGCCGACCTGGTGCAGCGCACCCCCTCGCTCGGCCATGTGGTGCTGGACGAGGCGCAGGACCTCTCGCCGATGCAGTACCGCGCGGTCGGCCGGCGGTGCAGCACCGGCTCGGCCACCGTGCTCGGCGACCTCGCGCAGGGCACCACGCCCTGGGCGACCGGGAGTTGGCCGGAGGCACTGCTCCACCTCGGCAAACCGGACGCCCACATCGAGGAGTTGACCACCGGGTTCCGGGTGCCGGAGGAGGTGATCGGCTACGCCTCCCGGTTGCTGCCCGCGATCGCCCCCGGCCTGAACCCGGCCACCTCGATCCGTGGCGCGGCCGACTCGCTCGCCTTCGTGCACGCGCCCGGGGCACCGGAGCAGGCGGTGGTCGCGGCCTGCCGGGCCGCGCTGGAGCGCGAGGGCTCGACCGGCCTGATCGCCGCCGACGCCCGCATCCCGCTGCTCCGACAGGCGCTGGACGAGGCCGGGTTGGCCCACCTGGAACCCGGCACCGAGACCACCGCGCAGATCCGGCTCACCCTGGTGCCGGCCTCGCTGGCGAAGGGCCTGGAGTACGACTACGTGGTGCTCGACGAGCCGGCCGCGGTGGTGGCCGGCGAGCCCGACGAGCGGACCGGGCTGCGCCGGCTGTACGTGGCGCTCACCCGGGCGGTCTCCGGCCTGACGGTGGTGCACGCTGAGCCGCTGCCAGCCCAGTTGGACTGACCGCGCGGGGCGGCGGGGACGGTTCGTCCGTCCCCGCCGTCAGCCGTCGATCAGCGCCCGCCAGCGCGCGACGGCCGCCGGGTCGACCGGGGCGTCCCAGCCGCCCGGCCGCACCGCGCCGCCGACGTGGAAGGCGTCGAAGCCCTCGGCGCGCAGCTCCGGCAGGTGCTCGGCCAGCAGCCCGCCACCGATCAGGATCCGTGGCAGGTAGCCGGGCTCCCCCGCCTTCGCCAACTCGCCGGTCAGCACCTCGCGCCCCGAGCCGACGCCGGCCGCCGCCCCCGCGGTGAGGAAGGCGTCCAGCCCCGGCAGCTCGGCGACCGCCGCCCGCAGCGCGGCGCGGTCGGCGCTGTGGTCGATCGCCCGGTGGAAGGTCCAGGCGCAGCCGTCGATCGCCGTCAGCACGGTCCGCACCGTCGCCAGGTCCACCCCGCCCGTGGCGTCCAGGAAGCCGAGCACGAACTCCTCCGCCCCCTCGGCCCGCAGCGCGGTCGCCCGGGCGCACAGTGCGTCCAGGTCACCCGGCGCGAAGCCGTCCCGGATCCGCAGCATCACCCGCAGCGGCAGCTCGACGGCGGCTCGGATCGCCGCGAAGTCCCGCACCGCCGGGGTGAGCCCGTCGGCGGCCATGTCGGCGACCAGTTCGAGGCGGTCGGCGCCACCGGACTGGGCGGCCCGGGCGTCGAGCGCGGTGAGTGCGATCACTTCGAACATTGGTCTAGACATGTGAGCTACCTTGCCACATGTCCGGGCCGTCCGGGAGAAGGCCCCGGCCGCTCAGCCCCGCGCCGCCCGGTCCGGCCGCCGCAGCCGCCGGCCGGACACCACCGCGACCAGCGCCGCCGCCACCACGGGCAGCCAGAGCGTCGGGTACGGCGGCCCCCCGATGACGCCCACCATGCCGAACAGCTGACCCCCGCTGTCCGGCCCCGGCAGAATGGCGGCCATGGGGACCGAACCGCACCCAGCCACCGAGGCCCTGCTGGCCCGCTGGACCGACCTGCTGACCCGCTGCGGCGCCCGCGCCGACCCGGCGCCCTACGGCCGCGCGCTGCTGGCCCGTTGGGCCGAACCCTGGCGGCGTTACCACACCACCGACCACCTGCTGGCGGTGCTGGACCAGGTGGACGCACTCGCCGGGCACGCCGACGACCCGGACACCGTCCGACTGGCCGCCTGGTTCCACGACGCCGTCTACCGGCCCGACCGCACCGAGAACGAGGAGCGCAGCGCCCAGTTGGCGATCCGCGCGCTGGGCCAGGCCGGGCTGCCGGCCGAACGCACCGAACAGGTGGTGCGGCTGGTCCGGCTGACCGTCGGTCACCACCCGGCGCCCGGTGACCGGGACGGCGAGGTGCTCTGCGACGCCGACCTCGCGGTCCTCGGCGCCGCCCCGGAGCGGTACGCGGCCTACGCGGCCGCCGTCCGCGAGGAGTACGCCTTCGTCCCGGCCGAGGCCTTCCGCACCGGGCGCGCGGCCGTACTGACCCAGCTCCTGGCGCTCCCCGCGCTCTACCGCACCCCGACCGCCCACCAGCGCTACGAGCGGCAGGCCCGGGCCAACCTCGCCGCCGAACTCGACCTGCTCAGCCGGTCACGGCGAACCGGTGGTCACAGCGAGCCGACCGGCGCCACCACGACGCCCTCCTTGCCGCACACCCAGTGCGGGTCCGGCCCCAGCTCCGGCTCCACGCTCAACGCGTGCGGGTCACCCTCCACCGCACACCGCTCGCAGAGCGGCCACCGCCCGTAGGCCTCCAGCAGCGCGTCCTGCACGTCCTGCGCCACCAGCCCGAGCACGAAGTCCACCCCGTCCGGCCACTGCTCCAACCACCACCGCCGGTGCGTCACCGCGTCCTCCACCAGCGACACCACCGCCGCGTCCGCGACGTCCCGCGCCGACAGGTCAGCGAGAATCAGCGCCCGCGCCCGGTGCAGCGCGGCTTCCAGATCAGGAGACTCAACCACCCCCCTATTCTCCCGCAACCCACTTGGCGGCCGGAAACGCCTCGGTGCTCAGCTCGATCCCGAACGGTTCGGGCAACGCCACCGGCTGCCCGAAGGGCACCCGGGTGCTCCGCCGGTACGTCCCGCCCTCCGGCTCGGCGAAGAGCGTCACGGTCGGCCCCTCCGCGTCGAAGCGGTGCGCAGCGTGGGCGTCCACCAGACCCTGGGCACGGAGAACGCCGCGAGGGCGGCCCCCTTCAACGGGGGCCGCCCTCGCGGACGGGGTCGAACGACCGATCCTGAGGCAGGATCAGAAGTCCATGTCACCGCCCGGCATGCCGCCCGGGGCGCCCGCGGCGGCCTTCTCCGGCTTGTCGGCGATGACGGCCTCGGTGGTGAGGAAGAGCGCCGCGATGGAGGCGGCGTTCTGCAGCGCGGAGCGGGTGACCTTGGCCGGGTCGATGATGCCCGCGCCGATCAGGTCGACGTACTCGTTGGTGGCGGCGTTCAGGCCGTGACCGGCGGGGAGGTTGCGCACCTTCTCCACCACGACGCCACCCTCCAGGCCGGCGTTGGTCGCGATCTGCTTGATCGGGGCCTCCAGCGCGACCTTGACGATGTTGGCACCGGTGGCCTCGTCGCCGTCCAGCTCCAGCTTGTCGAACGCGACACCGGCCTGCAGCAGGGCCACGCCACCGCCGGCGACGATGCCCTCCTCGACGGCCGCCTTGGCGTTGCGCACGGCGTCCTCGATGCGGTGCTTGCGCTCCTTGAGCTCGACCTCGGTGGCCGCGCCGGCCTTGATGACGGCCACGCCGCCGGCCAGCTTGGCGAGGCGCTCCTGGAGCTTCTCGCGGTCGTAGTCCGAGTCGCTGGTCTCGATCTCGGCGCGGATCTGGTTGACCCGGCCGGCGACCTGCTCGCTGTCGCCGCCACCGTCGACGATGGTGGTCTCGTCCTTGGTGATGACGACCTTGCGGGCGGTGCCCAGCAGGTCCAGGCCGGCGTTCTCCAGCTTGAGGCCGACCTCCTCGGAGATCACGGTGCCGCCGGTGAGGATGGCGATGTCGCCGAGCATGGCCTTGCGGCGGTCGCCGAAGCCCGGAGCCTTGACGGCGACGGACTTGAAGGTGCCGCGGATCTTGTTGACGACCAGGGTCGACAGGGCCTCGCCCTCGACGTCCTCGGCGATGATCAGCAGCGGCTTGCCGCTCTGCATGACCTTCTCGAGGAGCGGGAGCAGGTCCTTGACCGAGCCGATCTTGGAGTTGGCGATCAGGATGTACGGGTCGTCGAACGACGCCTCCATCCGCTCCAGGTCGGTGGCGAAGTAGGCCGAGATGTAGCCCTTGTCGAAGCGCATGCCCTCGGTGAGCTCGAGCTCCAGACCGAAGGTGTTGCTCTCCTCGACGGTGATGACGCCTTCCTTGCCGACCTTGTCCATGGCCTCGGCGATCAGCTCGCCGATCTGGGTGTCGGCGGCGGAGATGGAGGCGGTGGAGGCGATCTGCTCCTTGGTCTCCACGTCCTTGGCCTGCGCCAGCAGCTGGTCGGAGACGGCCGCGACGGCCTTCTCGATGCCGCGCTTCAGGGCCATCGGGTTGGCGCCGGCCGCGACGTTGCGCAGACCCTCGCGAACGAGCGCCTGGGCCAGCACGGTGGCGGTGGTGGTGCCGTCACCCGCGACGTCGTCGGTCTTCTTGGCGACCTCCTTGACGAGCTCCGCACCGATCTTCTCGTACGGGTCCTCGAGCTCGATCTCCTTGGCGATCGAGACACCGTCGTTGGTGATCGTGGGGGCACCCCACTTCTTCTCAAGGACGACGTTGCGGCCCTTGGGGCCCAGCGTCACCTTGACGGCGTCGGCAAGCTGGTTCATGCCGCGCTCAAGGCCGCGGCGAGCTTCCTCGTCAAACGCGATGATCTTGGCCATCGGAAGTGGTCCTCCAGGACACGGTCGACTGCTCGGACCAGTGGCGCCCGCGACGGACGGCCCTGGTGTGCGGGGGTCCTGTCCCCTACCGCTCCCGGGGGCCTCACCGACCCGGTCCGTTTGTCACTCTCATGCTGCGAGTGCTAACGCCAATGATTAGCACTCCGGCATGGCGAGTGCAAGCTCCTGACCGCAAGCCACGACGAGCCGCGCGAACGGCGGCAGGCCCGCGCCACCCCCGGGAAGGGAGGTGGCACGGGCCTGCCGCAAGGGCGCCAGCTCGTGACCGAGCCGAGGCTCCGAGGTTCGGAAAGGTCAGACCGCCGCGCGGACCATGTCCGCCTGCGGGCCCTTCTGCCCCTGGGAAATCTCGAACTCGACCCGCTGGCCCTCCTCGAGGGTGCGGTAGCCGTCCATCTGGATCGCGCTGTAGTGGACGAACACGTCCGCACCACCGTCGACCGCGATGAAGCCGTAGCCCTTCTCCGCGTTGAACCACTTGACGGTGCCCTGAGCCATTCCGAACTCCCCTATTGCTGTGCTGGCCCTTCGACGGGTCCGCAGGTCGCGGACCCGGGTCTGATGGACCGGCCCGAGGAAACCCCCCTGGGCGCAGCCCTGCACGCCGCAGCGCCCCACCCCCGGGCACCTGACGGTGCCGGCGGAACAGACGAATGCGCCGACCGCGGCTGAATGTATCCGGATCGCCGCCCTGTGCAACAGGCCCACTGAACGCCAATTCGTCGGCGGCGCCAAGGGATAGGACGGGAGGAAAGCGACAGATCTCCGCAATGCACGCGGGACATAGCGGACGAATACCGCGAATTGCCCAAATAATTCTGACACGTCGCCGACATGTTCGAACGAAACGCCAATGGGGCATGTCTCATGGGACGGACAAAGCCTATGCCCTGGCGCGGACGAATCAGACAACGCCACGCACGGCGCAGGGCGCCGCACCGCCCGACGGTCCGTCAGGGTGGCGCGGCGCCCTGCACCCGCGCTGGTCGGCCCGGTGCGGCTCAGCAGCCGCCGGCCACCGCCGGGATGATGGACACGCCGGCGCCGTCCGCGATCTCGGCGGCCAGGCCACCGGCGAAGCGCACGTCGTCGTCGTTGACGTAGACGTTGACGAAGCGGCGCAGCTGGCCCGCGTCGTCCAGGATCCGGGCCGAGATGCCGGCGTGGTTCCGCTCCAGGTCCGAGATCACCTCGGCCAGGGTGGCGCCCTCGGCGGTCACCTCGGTCGCGCCGTCGGTGTAGTTGCGCAGGATGGTCGGGATGCGGACGGTGACGCTCATGACGGGGTTCTCCTCGCTCACGGAAGGGGGGATCGACGGGACCTCAGGACGCCAGGCCGGCGGCCCGGAACGACTCCAGGGAGGGCCGGATGGTCGCGGTGAGGCCGGCGCCCGCGACCGCGTCCAGGGTCTTCAGGCCGTCTCCGGTGTTGATCGCGACGGTCTCCCTGGCCGGGTCCAGCACGCCGTTCTCGACCAACTTCCTCAGCACGCCGATGGTCACGCCGCCGGCGGTCTCCGCGAAGATCCCCTCGGTCCGGGCCAGCAGCCGGATCGCCGCCACCACCTCGGCGTCCGTCACGTCCTCCACCGCACCGCCGGTGCGCCGGGCGATGTCCAGCACGTACGGGCCGTCCGCCGGGTTGCCGATCGCCAGCGACTTGGCGATGGTGTCCGGCCTGACCGGCCGGATCACGTCGTGCCCGGCCTTGAACGCGGCCGAGACCGGCGAGCAGCCGGCCGCCTGGGCGCCGAAGATCCGGTAGGGCCGGTCCTCGACCAGGCCGAGCTTGATCAGCTCCTGCAGGCCCTTGTCGATCTTGGTGAGCTGGGAGCCCGAGGCGATCGGGATCACCAGCTGCTCGGGCAGCCGCCAGCCGAGCTGCTCGCAGATCTCGTACGCCAGGGTCTTCGAGCCCTCGCCGTAGTACGGCCGGAGGTTGACGTTGACGAAGCCCCAGCCCTCGCCGGCCGGGTCGCCGATCAGCTCCGAGCAGAACCGGTTCACGTCGTCGTAGTTGCCCTCGATGCCGACCAGCTCGCCGCCGTACACCCCGGCCATCACGATCTTGCCCTGCTCCAGGTCGTGCGGGATGAACACGCAGGACCGGAAGCCGGCCCGGGCCGCCGCGGCGCCCACCGCGCCGGCCAGGTTGCCGGTGGACGAGCAGGACAGGGTGGTGAAGTCGAACGCCCGGGCCGCCTCGATGGCGCAGGCCACCACCCGGTCCTTGAAGGAGTGGGTCGGGTTGCCGGAGTCGTCCTTGACGTGCAGTCGGGCACTGAAGCCGAGTTCGCGGCCCAGGTTGTCGGCCTTGACCAGCGGGGTCCAACCGGGGTTCAGGTTGGGCTTGGCCGCCACGTCGGCCGGCACCGGCAGCAGCGGGGCGTAGCGCCAGATCGAGGCCGGGCCGGCCTCGATCCGCTTGCGCAGCCCGTCCGCGTCGTAACCGCGGTAGTCGTAGGCGATCTCCAGCGGGCCGAAGCACTCCAGGCAGGCGAAGCTGGGACCGAGCGGGAACCGGGTGCCGCACTCGCGACAGGACAGCGCGGTCGCGGGGCCGAGGTCGACGGTGGAAACGGGTGCCCTGGTGTCAAGAGCCATGATGGCGGAGGCCTCTCTCCTCATCTTCCCCACCGCGCGGTCGCGCGGCGGGCCGGAATTGGCACCTGTCCCGCCGGGGCCTGCGCGGCCGGACGAGAAGGTTGCCGGGACGTCGACGGGCCGTTCCCTCAGTCCCTCTGGATGAGCTCTGTGAAGTTGTGGTCCTGCTCGGCGACCGACCCCGGCGTGCGAAGGTCCGGCCGCTGTACGAAGACTGTAACCGAAGGCCCCGCGCCTGACCCCTGCCGTCCGATCCGCGAGATGGCCAGTCCATGAGGAGCCCGCCTTGTCCGTCGAGCCGATACCCGCGCTGCTCCCGGAGGTGGCGTCCTGGCTGCGCCGCCGCTCCTGGACCGCGGCCCAGCGCCCGGTCCGGGCGCTGCTCGACGCGAAGCGGGTGGCCGGGCCGGCCGGCACGGTCAGCGTGGTGCTGCCGGCCCTGGACGAGGAGGCCACGGTCGGCGGGATCGTCTCGGTGATCCGCCGCGAGTTGATGGAACGGCTGCCGCTGGTGGACGAGCTGGTGGTGGTCGACTCCGGCTCCGAGGACCGCACCGCGCGGTTCGCGGCCGAGGCCGGCGCCCGGGTGGTGCACCGGGACGACATCCTGCCCCGGCTGCCCGCGGTGCCCGGCAAGGGCGAGGTGCTCTGGCGCTCGCTGCTGGCGACCAGCGGCGCGATCGTCTGCTTCGTCGACGCCGACCTGCGCGAGTTCGACCCGGCCTTCGTCACCGGGATCGTCGGCCCGCTGCTCACCGACCCCGGGATCCAGCTGGTCAAGGCGATGTACGACCGCCCGCTCGAGACCGGAGGGGCGATCGTGCCGGCCGGCGGTGGGCGGGTCACCGAGCTGGTCGCCCGCCCGCTGCTCAACCTGCACTGGCCGCAGCTGGCCGGCTTCGTCCAGCCGCTCGGCGGCGAGTACGCGGCCCGCCGCTCGCTGCTGGAGCGGCTGCCGTTCCCCACCGGCTACGGGGTCGAGCTGGGCCTGCTGGTGGACGCGCTGGAGCTGGTCGGGCTGGACGCGCTGGCCCAGGTGGACGTGGGCGTGCGGCACCACCGCCACCAGGACGGCCAGGCGCTCGGCCGGATGGCCGCGACCATCTACCGCACCGCGTTGGAGCGGCTCGACCGGAGCCACCGGCTGAAGGCCGCCGACGACCTGGCCCGCCCGGTGCTGACCCAGTTCTCCCGGGACAGCACCGACGGCGGTTTCACCGGCCACAGCCACCCCGTGCCCGCCCTGGACCGCCCGCCGATGGCCGACATTCCGGAGTACCGCAAGCCGTGACCGGCACAACCCCCCGGGGTTTGCCACCCGCCGGCCCCGGCAAGGGTGGAGATATGGCCGATCAAACGACCGCACGCATCCTGGTGGCTTCCAACCGGGGTCCGGTCTCCTTCAGCAAGGCACAGGACGGGTCGCTGACCCTGCGGCGCGGCGGTGGCGGGCTGGTCTCCGGACTGTCCGCGATCGACGATCCGAACGCCGTCTGGGTCTGCGCGGCGCTGGGCGAGGCGGACCGCGAGGCGGCCCGGCGCTCCCCGTCCGGCCGGCTCGACCGCGGCGGCTTCGACGTCGGCGGACAGGCCGTCCGGATGCTGGACATCGACCCCGGGATCTTCGACCGCGCCTACAACGGGGTGGCCAACTCCACCCTGTGGTTCGTCCACCACCTGCTGTACGACACGCCGGTCTCCCCCGCCTTCGACGCCGACTTCCGGGAGCAGTGGTCCGCCTTCGAGGCGTACAACGCCGCCTTCGCCGAGGCGCTGGCCGCCGAGGCCGCGCCGGGCGCCGCCGTGCTGGTGCAGGACTACCACCTCGCGCTCGCCCCGGCACTGCTCCGGGCGCTCCGCCCGGACCTGCGGATCGGCTACTTCTCGCACATCCCCTGGGCCCCCGCCGACTACTTCCGGCTGCTGCCCGACGACGTGGCCGCCGCGGTGCTCACCGGCGTTCTCGGCGCCGACCGCGCCGGCTTCCACACCCGGCGCTGGGCCGCCGCCTTCGCCGACTGCTGCGCCGACCTGCTCGGCGCGGAAGTCGACCGGGCCGACCTCTCGGTCAGCTTCCAGGGCCGGACCACCCGGCTCGGCGTGCACAGCCTGGGCGCGGACGGCGAGTTCCTGCGCGAGCGCTCCCACCGGCCGGACGTGGACGAGCGGCTGGCCGCCCTGCGCGCGGCGGCCGGCGACCGCCGGACCATCGTCCGGGTGGACCGCACCGAGCTGAGCAAGAACATCGTCCGCGGCCTGCTGGCCTACCGCCACCTGCTGCGCACCCGGCCCGAGTGGCACGAGCGGGTGGTGCACATCGCCTTCGCCTACCCGTCCCGGCAGGACCTGGCCGAGTACCGCTCCTACACCGCCGAGGTGACCCGGCTCAGCGCGGAGATCAACGCCGAGTTCGCGACGGACGGTTGGCAGCCGCTGATACTCCAGGTCGAGGACGACTTCGCCCGCTCGCTGGCCGCCTACCGGCTGGCCGACGTGGCGCTGGTCAACCCGATCCGGGACGGCATGAACCTGGTCGCCAAGGAGATCCCGGTGGTCTCCGAGGGCGGCTGCGCGCTGGTGCTCTCCCGCGAGGCCGGCGCCTACCACGAACTGGCCGAGGACTCCCTGGTGGTCAACCCGTACGACGTGGTGGGCACCGCCGACGCCCTGCACCGCGCCCTCGCCATGCCCGTCGACGAACGCACCGAGCGCACCAAGCGCCTCGCCGCGGCGGCCACCGCCCTCTCCCCCCAGCAGTGGTTCCTCGACCAGCTCGCCGAACTCACCGAGCAGAGCTGACCGCCTAGCTGGCCGTCTAGCTGACCGCGTAGGGCCCTCACCGAGCGGGGATCACCGAGCAGAGCCACTCCAGCAGCGCCACCACGCCGGCCGGGCCGGGGACCACCAGGTCGGCCCGGTCGGCGAGTTCGCGCACCGGCGGCTCCCCGGTGACCGGGCCGCTGCACACCAGCAGGCCGGGCAGGCCGTCCGCGCGCAGCTTCTCGACCGTCGCGTAGGCGGCCAGGTCGCCCAGGTCGTCGCCGGCGTAGAGCACCGAGCGGGCACCGCGCTCACGCAGGAAGTCGGCCAGCGCGGCGCCCTTGTCGACGCCCGGCGGGCGCAACTCGACCACCATCCGGCCCGGTTCGACCGCCAGGCCGTGCGCGGCGGCCAGCCGGGCGAGCGGTTCGCGCAGCGCGGCCAGGGTGCCGTCCGGGTCGGCGGTGCGCCGGGTGTGCACCGCCACCGAACGACCCTTGTCCTCCGTCCAGGTGCCCTCCGGGGCGTTCGACTCGGCGAGCAGGCGCGGGAGTTCGGCCCGGACGGCGGGCACCCCGGGGTGCACCGGCGGCTCCACCAGCTCACCGGTGGCCGCGTCCCAGCGCTCGGCGCCGTAGTGGCCGAGCACCACCAGGTGCTCCAGCCCGGGCACGTCGGCGAAGCCGCCGAGGCGCACCGCCGTCGCCGCCGGCCGCCCGGTCAGCACCAGCACCGCGCCGAGCCGCGGCGCCAGCCGGGCCAGCACCGGGACCGCCCCGGGGTGTGCCCGGGCCTGCTCGGGGTCGGCCACGATCGGGGCCAGCGTGCCGTCGAAGTCCAGCGCGACGACCGCTCCGGCGGGTGCGGCGAGCAGCGCGGCCAGTCCGGCCCGGCCGGCCGGGGTGTGCGGTTCGGTGGTGTCGGAGGAGCCCATGGCCCGGACCCTACCCACGGTGCCCGGACGCTAGTCGTCAGCGCTCGGCCCGGCGCGCCTCGCGGATCCGGCGCAACCGGTTGACCAGCACCGGGTCGTGCGCCAGCGCCTCCGGGCGGTCGAGCAGGCGGTTCAGCAGCTGGTAGTAGCGGGTGCTGGAGATGCCCAGCTCCTCGCGGACGGCCTGCTCCTTGGCACCCTGGGTGTGCCAGGGCCGGGCCTCCAGGGCCAGCACCGCGAGGTCGCGCTCGGTCAGACCGGTCATCCGCCCATTGTGCCGCGACCGGGCGCCCCTACTGCGGCCGGTCCTGCTTGCTCCGCTCGACCGCGAAGTCCTGCAGCTGACCGAGGACCGGACCCGGGTCGCCCTCGACCGCCTTGCCGATGTCCTGCTTGATCCGGGCGCTGACGGCGTCCCAGGCCAGGTCGCCGACCGGGTAGAAGTTGGCCGTGGGCAGGGCGTCCAGGAACGGCTTGAGGTCCGGGTGCCTGCCGCCGGCGGTCATGTCGTCGAGGGCGTCCTGGGTGACCGGCAGCAGGTTGTACTCCTCGTCGAACTCGAGCACGTTCTCCTTGCTGTACACGAAGCTGAGGAACGGGCGGATCTGCGCCCGGTGGCCGTTGGCACTCAGCGCCATCATCCAGTCGGCCACGCCCAGCGTGGTGGGCTTGGCCGAGGCGTCCTCGCGCGGGATCGGCGCGGTGCCGTAGTCGACCTTCCCCTGGACCTGCTTGATCAGCGAGGGGTGGCCGTTCAGCATGGCGACCCTGCCGGCCGCGAAGTCGTCGAAGGCGTTCTGCCGGTTGACCGCGCCCGGGTGGGCGTAGGTGTAGCCGGGGGTCACCAGGTTGTCGCGCAGCCAGGAGAAGGTGGCGACGTTCCGCCTGCTGTCGATGGTGTAGGTGTCCGCCGAGTCGGCCAGCCCCCCGCCGCCGCTCATGGTCCACATCATCGTCTCGGCCGGGGCCTCCTCGGGGCCGAGCGGCAGCCCGTACGGGGTCACGCCGGGCACCCTGGCCCTGATCAGCGCCGCGTCCGCCCTGAGGTCGTCCCAGGTGGTGGGCGGCTGGCCGATGCCGGCCTGCTTGAAGATCGTCTTGTTGTAGAAGAAGGTCCGCGAGGAGGAGACGAACGGGATCCCGTACTGGGTGCCGAGCACCTGGCCGGCCTGCGCGAAGCTGTTCGGGAAATCCGCCTCGGTGTCCAGGGTGAGCACGTCCCGGGCGGGGTAGAGCTGGTGGGCGGCGACCTTGTCGGCGAAGCCGACGCTCTCGACCAGGTCCGGCGAGTCGCCGGCCCTGATCATCGCGCTGACCTTCTGGTCGATCTCGGTCCAGGGGTAGACCTGGACGGTCACCTTGGTCTTCGGGTTGGCCCGCTCGAAGCGCTGGACCAGGTCGTCCCAGTAGTGCTGGGTGCTGGTGGCCGGGTGGTCGCCGTAGTCGGCGGCCACCAGCTTGAGCGTGACGTCGCCGTTCGAGCCGAGGCCGAGCGCTCCGCAGCCGGAGAGGAGCAGGGTGCTCGCCGCCAGGACAGCGCAGGATCGGGACTTCACCGCGGGGACCGCCTTCGCACGCACGAGGCCTCGCCGGAGTGGTCGGAGGCGCCCGTCAGACTCGCAAATCGGACCCCCAGTGGTCCACACCAGTCGGGACGGCCGGCAGACCGTTACCGAACTGGCGGGTGACGTTGCACAGCGTGCAACGTCAGACCGTCAGCACGGTGACGCCGGCCTGCTCGAAGCCCGCCACCTGCGCCGGGTCGGCCGCCTCGTCGGTGACCAGGGTGCTGATCCGTTCCAGGCCGCAGATCCGGGCGAAGGCCCGGCGGCCGAGCTTGGAGGAGTCGGCGGCGACCACCACCCGGCGGGCCCGCTCGGCGAGCAGCCGGTTGACGCTGGCCTCGCCCTCGTGGTGCGCGGTGGCGCCCGCCCCGGCGTCCAGCGCGTCCACCCCGAGCACCGTGACGTCCAGGGTGAGCTCGCCCAGCACCGCGGCGGCCAGCGGCCCGATCAGCTCGTACGACTGCGGCCGGGCCACCCCGCCGGTCACCACGATCTTCACCGCCGGGCGGACGGTCAGCTCGTTGGCGATGTTGAGCGCGTTGGTGACCACGGTGAGGCACTGCACCGCGCCGGCCTCGGCCCGCTCGGCGAGCTCGGGACGGACCGCGAGCGCCCGGGCCACCTCGGTGGTGGTGGTGCCGCCGTTCAGGCCGACCACCTCGCCGGGCGAGATCAGCGCGGCCACCGCGGTGCCGATCCGCTGCTTGGCGTCGGCGTTGCGGGCGGTCTTGTACCGCAGCGGGAGGTCGTACGAGACGTTGTGGGCGACCGCGCCGCCGCGGGTCCGGGTGACCATCTGCTGGCGGGCCAGCTGGTCGAGGTCGCGGCGGATCGTCGCGGCCGAGACGCCGAGCGCGGCGGCCGCCTCCTCCACCTCCAACTTGCCCTGCTCGGCGAGGAGTTCGAGCAGACCGTTCCACCGCTCGTATCTGGACACGCCGTACCACCCCTTCGCCCGGACCACCGCTGCCCGGACAGCGTCGCACAGAGCCGGACCGGGGAGGGGCCGGGCCCGGATCCACGTTCGGGCTATTGCGCACTCCTGCGCGAAACGGCTATAAATCAATCAGTTTCACGCAGTCAGCCGAAGGGAGCCGTACCGCATGACCACCACGGACCGCCCACTGACCGCCCAGGAGCTGGCCACCCAGCCCGCCTGCTGGCGCCGCGCGGCCGGGTCGGCCGCCCAGGCCGCGCCCGTCCTGCCGCAGCGCGGCGAGCGGGTCGCCGTGGTCGGCTGCGGCACCTCCTGGTTCATGGCCCAGGCCTACGCCGCACTGCGCGAGGCGGCCGGGCACGGCGAGACCGACGCCTTCGCCGCCTCCGAGTTCCCCGCCGGCCGCCGGTACGACCGGGTGCTGGCGATCACCCGCTCCGGCACCACCACCGAGGTGCTCACCCTGCTCGGCCGACTGCGCGGCGCCGTCCCCGGCACCGCGCTGACCGCCGACCCGGCCACCCCGGTGCGGCAGGCCGCCGACCAGCTGGTGGTGCTGGACTTCGCCGACGAGCGCTCGGTGGTGCAGACCCGGTTCGCCACCACCGCGCTCGCGCTGCTCCGCGCGCACCTGGAGACCGAGGGGGCGCTCGCCCCCGGCGTGCGGAGCGTCGCCCGCGCCGCCGCGGACGCCGACCGCGCGCTCGCCGCGCCGCTGCCGGCCGGCCTGCTCGACGTCGAGCAGCTCACCTTCCTCGGCACCGGCTGGACCACCGGCCTGGCCCTGGAGGCCGGACTCAAGCTGCGCGAGGCGGCCGGCGCCTGGACCGAGGCCTACCCGGCGATGGAGTACCGGCACGGTCCGATCGCGATCACCGCCCCCGGCCGGGCCACCTGGATGTTCGGCACCCTGCCGGCCGGCCTGGCCGAGGACGTCGCCCGCACCGGCGGCCTGCTGGTGGCCGACTCGCCGGACGGCTCCCGGGACGACTCCGGGGCCGGCGGGCCGGACGGTGGGCTCGACCCGATGGCCGACCTGGTCCGCGCCCAGCGGCTCGCGGTCGCCCTGGCCGGGGCCCGCGGCCTGGACCCGGACCGCCCGCGCGCGCTGACCAGGTCGGTCCAGCTCTGACCCGGGGCGACCAAGCTCACCTCCATTGGAGCAGACCAATACCGCAAGTGGACTAGACCTCTCTCCTCGGGCAAGGGAAACTGTCCCCCGTGAAGCACGTCATCGCACTCGATGTGGGCGGTACCGGCATGAAGGCCGCACTGCTCGCCCAGGACGGCTCGACGCTGTTCGAAGCCCGTCGCCCGACCGGGCGGGAGCTCGGCACCGACGCCGTCGTCGCCGCCATCCTCGACTTCGCCGCCGACCTCGCCGACGAGGGCCGCCGCCGCTTCGGCCGCGCGCCGCTCGCCGCGGGGGTCGCGGTGCCGGGGACCATCGACGAGCGGAACGGGATAGCGGTCTTCTCGGCCAACCTCGGCTGGCGCGACCTGCCGCTGCGCAAGCTGCTCGGTGAGCGGCTGTCCGGAGCGGACGGCGGCCCGGTGCCGGTCGCCCTCGGGCACGACGTCCGCTCCGGCGGGCTGGCCGAGGGACGGCTCGGGGCGGGCCGCGGCGTCGAGCGCTTCCTGTTCGTCGCGCTCGGCACCGGCATCGCGGGCGCGATCGGGATCGGCGGCCGGATCGAGGCCGGCGCGCACGGCTACGGCGGCGAGATCGGCCACGTCGTGGTCCGACCCGGCGGCCCGGCCTGCGGCTGCGGCGCCCGCGGCTGCCTGGAGACCCTGGCGTCGGCCTCCGCCGTCGCCCGGGCCTGGGCGACGGCGAGCGGCGATCCGACGGCGGACGCGGCCGACTGCGCGCGGGCCGTCGAGGCCGGCGACGAACGGGCGCTGACGGTCTGGCACCAGGCCGTGGACGCCCTCGCGGACGGCCTGGTGCTGGCCCAGAGCCTGCTCGACCCGGCCACCGTGATCGTCGGCGGCGGGCTGGCCGAGTCCGGTGACACGCTCTTCACTCCCCTGCGCGCGGCGGTGGCCGAGCGGCTGACCTTCCAGATGCCCCCGAAGGTCGTTCCGGCCATGCTCAAAGACACCGCCGCGTCCCTGGGCGCGGGCCTGCTCGCCTGGGACCTGCTCTCCATGGAGGTGACCGCGTGACCACCGCGCGAAATCGAACAACGGCTCCGCGGCGGGGCGTCACCCTGGCCGGGGCCCGCCTGGTGCTGCCCACCGGCGTCGTCGAGAACGGCCGGCTGACCTTCGCGGGCAGCACCATCGAGTCGATCGGCGGCGAACGCGCCGTCGGCGACCTCGACCTCACCGGCTGCACGGTGGTGCCGGGCTTCGTCGACCTGCACGTGCACGGCGGCGGCGGAGCCTCCTACGCGTCCGGCAGCGCCGAGGAGGCGCTGACCGTGGCCCGGACCCACCTGGAGCACGGCACCACCACCACGGTCGCCTCCACCGTCACCGGCGAGATCGACGAGGTCTGCCGGCAGGCCGCGGTCCTCTCCGAGCTGGTCGAGGACGGCGTGCTGGCCGGCGTGCACTTCGAGGGCCCGTTCATCTCGCACCACCGCTGCGGCGCGCACCGGCCCGACCTGCTGCGCGACCCGGACCCGGCGGTGGTCCGCAAGCTGGTGGACGCCGCGCGCGGCCACGCCCGGATGGTCACGCTGGCCCCCGAACTGCCCGGCGGCCTGGAGTCGGTCCGGATGCTGGCCGACCTCGGCGTGATCGCGGCGGTCGGCCACACCGACGCCGACTACACCCGGACCCTGGAGGCGGTCGAGGCCGGCGCCACCGTCGCCACCCACCTGTTCAACGCGATGCCGGGCATCCAGCACCGCGCGCCCGGCCCGATCGTCGCCCTGCTGGAGGACGAGCGGGTCACCGTCGAGCTGATCAACGACGGCACCCACCTGCACCCGTCCGTGCTCGACCTGGCGTACGGCACGGCCGGCGCCGAGCGGGTCGCGCTGATCACCGACGCGATGGGCGCGGCCGGCATGGGCGACGGGCTCTACCCGCTCGGCCCGCTCCAGGTGCGGGTCGAGGACGGGGTCGCCCGGCTGGTCGAGGGCGGCGCGATCGCCGGCTCCACGCTCACCCTGGACGTCGCGTTCAAGCGCTCGGTGACGGTCAACCGGCTGAGCCTGGCGCAGACCGTGCAGTCCGTCTCCACCACCCCGGCCCGGCTGCTCGGGCTGGCCGACACCGTCGGAACCCTGGAGGCCGGCAAGCTCGCCGACCTGGCCGTCCTCGACTCCGCCACGTACGACCTGCTCGCCGTGGTCCGCCACGGCCAATGGATCACCGGCGCGGACCGGTTCACCCCCGCGGTCTGAGAACCGTTCGAGTTCCTCAGGGGGTGTGCGGCGGTCCCGCCCCGACACCCCCTGAGGAACCGCCATGCCCCTGGCCCGTACCGCCGACCTGCTCGCCGCCGCCGTCCAGGCGCGCCGCGGCCTGCCCGCGTTCAACGTGATCACCCTGGAACACGCCGAGGCGATCACCGCCGGCGCCGAACGGGCGGGCGCCGCCGTGGTGTTGCAGCTCAGCCAGAACGCGGTCGCCTACCACGGCGGCCGGCTGCTCCCGCTGGCCCGCGCCTGCGCCGAACTGGCCGCCGCCGCCCGGGTTCCAGCCGCCCTGCACCTGGACCACGTCGAGGACTTCGAGCTGCTCCGGGCCGCCCCGGCGGCCGGCTTCTCCTCGGTGATGTACGACGCCTCCCGGCTGGCCCCGGCGGAGAACGTCAAGGCCACCGCCCGGGCCGTGGAGTGGGCGCACCGGCACGGGCTCCACCTGGAGGCCGAACTCGGCCGGATCGGCGGCAAGTCGGGCGAGCCACCGCTCGACGCGCACGCCCCCGGCACCCGCACCGACCCCGCCGAGGCCGCCGGTTTCGTCGCCGACACCGGCGTGGACGCCCTCGCCGTCGCGGTCGGCAGCAGCCACGCGATGACCACCCGGACGGCCGCCCTGGACCACGCGCTGATCCGCCGGCTGGCCGCCGCCGTGCCGGTCCCCCTCGTGCTGCACGGCAGTTCGGGGGTGCCGGACACCGAGCTCGGCGCCGCGATCACGGCCGGCATGGTCAAGATCAACATCGGCACGGCGCTGAACACCGCCGGCACGGCGGCGATCCGCGCCGAGCTCGGCGCCCACCCCGAACTCGTCGACCCCAGGCGCTACTTGACCCCGGCCCGGGAGGCGATGACCGGGGTGGTGGCCGAACTGGCCGCCCTGGTGGTCGACTCACCGGCCGGACGGGCCTAGTTGGCCGCAGGAGCGCCGGACGGGTAGGAGCTGGAGCCGAACGGGGTGAGCACCACCTGGTCAATCAGGATCGTTCCGGACGGGGCCGACAGCGTGATGGTGTTGGTCCCGGCCTGGAGCACCGGCCAGAAGTTGCTGGTGTACCAGGACTGCGACTGATCGCCGCCGGTGCCACCGTAGTTCTGGAACGACACGGGGCCGCCTCCGAAAGGCTGGCCGTTGACGGTGGCCGGGGCGGTCACCGTACCGCCGTTGTTGTTGTAGTGGAACCAGAGCTTGTACTTGCCGGCCGAGGGCACGTTGAGCGTCCAGGTCAGCGAGGATCCCGACTGGAAGGTCACGTAGCTCCCGTCGGAGGAGAGCGCCCCCTTCACCGAGTTGCCCGAAGGGGCGTTCTGCGCCTGGGCCTTGGAGGCGTCCTGGCTGGTGTTCGGGGCGAGCGCGGGCCCGCCCGACGCCGACGGTGAGGCCGAGGGCGACGCCGACGAGGGACCCACCGACGGCGAGCCGGGGTGGCTCCCCGTGGTCGAGGTCGGGGTGCCGCCCGAGGCCTTGTCGTCGGTCCTCCCGCCGCCCCCGGACAGCGCGATCCCCCCGCCGATCGCCACCGCCGCGATCACCGCGACGATGCCGATCACCGGCCCCTTGCCGCGCCGGCGCGGGGCGTCCTCGCCGGGCTGCGGGCGGGAGCTCTCCGCGTACCGGGGCTGCTGGTGCGGCAGGTTCCCCGGTGCGCCGGGCCCACCGGGCCCCGGCCCCTGCGGTCGGTACGGCTGCTGCTGGAACGGCGGCGGCCCCTGCGGCGGGTACTGCTGCTGCGGGTACTGCCCGTACTGCGCCCGGCCGACCTCCATCGGCCGCGCGTACGAGGTGCGCGGTACGCCCGGGGTGCGCTCGGCCGCGGGGGCCTCGCCACTCTCCGGACGGTAGAGGTACGCGAAGGGGTCGTCGTCCTGCCCGGCCCCGCCCTCGGGCACTCCGCTGCTGCCGTCCGTCATCGCGGTGGTCAACTCCCCAATGCCGTCTCTGGACACGTGGCCATGGTGGACACCCGTACGCAGGGCACCCTACCCAAAGCACCAGACAAGGGGGAAAGCAAGCCCGCCGGCCGCTCAGACCGCGCGGCGGTGCGACCGCTCACCGCGGGCGCCGCGGACCGCGCCACCGCGCGCCCGCTTCTCGTCGTACATCCGCTTGTCAGCGGCGTGCAGCACCTCTTCGATGCTCATCCCGCAGCCCGCCCAGCCGATCCCCAGGCTCACGCCCACCCGCATCACCCGGTCGCCGATCCGCATCGGCGGGATGATCGCGTTGCGCAGCCGTACCGCCAGGTCGGCGGCCTCCTCGGCGGCTATCCCGTCGGCCAGCACGACGAACTCGTCGCCGCCCAGCCGGGCCACCGTGTCGCCCTCCCGGACCGCGCCCTGCAACCGCTGGGCCACCTGCACCAGCACCGCGTCCCCGGCGTTGTGGCCGAACCGGTCGTTGACCGACTTGAAGCCGTCCAGGTCGCAGAAGATCACCGCGAGGCCCTTCTGCTGGGCCGGCCCGCCGCTCGCCCTGCCGGCGGACCCGCCACCCGACCGGCGCGGCCCGGTCCAGGTCTCGGGGTCGGCCGGCACCACCGCGTGCACGTGCTCGGGGGACGGCTCGCCGTAGCCGCCGTAGCCGGCCCGCTCGGGGTAGCGCTCGTGGTCGCCGTACCCGTGCACCACGGCGGTCAGCGCGCCGGTGCCGTACGCGCCCTCCAGCACCCCGTAGCCGCCCCCTGCGGCCGGCGACGCCCCGGGCCCGCCCGGCGGTCCCGCGGGGCCGTCCAGGGCCGGTGGGCCGTTGCGCGGACTGTGCGGCCCGTACGAGCCGGACGGGTTGTGCGGGGCGGCCGCGCCCTCCAGCGCGCAGGCCGCCGTGCCGTACGCGGTCGGACCGTACGGCTGCGTCGCGCCGTACCCCTCCGGGCCGTACGCGACCGCGCCGTGCGCCGCCGCGCCGCCGGGCCCCTGCGGCAGCGAGCAGAGCCGACGGGCCAGCCGGGCCCGCAGCTCGGCGCCGTTCGGCAGGCCGGTGAGCGCGTCGTGGCTGGCCCGGTGGGCGAGTTGGAGCTCGTGGCGCTTGCGGTCCTCGATGTCCTCGACGTGGGTGAGCAGGAAGCTCGGGCCCTCGACCGCGTCCGCCACGATCGAGTTGCGCAGGCAGACCCACTGGTAGCCGCCGTCCCGCCGGGCGAGCCGCAGTTCGGCCCGGCCGCTCTCGGCGCTGGTGCGCTCCAGCAGCCCACGGTCGTCCGGGTGCACCAGGTCGAGGAAGCTCTGCCGGCGCAGCGAGGCGCGTGGGCGGCCGAGCAGCCGGCAGAGCGCGTCGTTGACGCGGGTCAGCTGGCCGCGCGAGGCGCCGTGCAACTCGGTGATGGCCATCCCGCTCGGGGCGTACTCGAAGGCCTGACGGAAGCTCTCCTCGCTGGCCCGCAGCGCCTGTTGCTCCTTCTCCAGCCGGGCCAGCGCGCGCTGCATCTCAGCCCGCAGCCGGGCGTTGCCGATCGCGATGGAGGCCTGGAGCGAGAACATCTCCAGCGCCTCACGGGTCCACGCGCCGGGCCGCTTGCCACTGCGCGGGCGATCCACCGAGAGCACCCCGAGCAGGTCACCGCCGGCGCTGTACATCGGGGCGAGCAGGCTGTCCTCGGGGTGCCAGTCGTTCTCGTAGACGGGTTGCGGGCCGTCGCCGGTCCAGCGCGGGAGGTCGGGCTGCACCGCCCAGGTCCGGTCGTGCGGCAGGAACCGCAGGGTGCCCCAGTGGTCGCTGACGGCCAGGATCCGGTCCCAGGACTCGCGCGAGCCGATCTGACCGAGCAGCACCGCCGGGCCGCCGTACTCGCGTTCCTCGTACTCCCAGACCGCGGCCACCACCAGATCGCCGTCGGGCCGCACCAGACTCACCGCGGCCGCGTCGAAGCCGAGCCCGTGCACCGAACCCTCGACGACGGCCTGCAGGGTGCCCGCCAGGCTGCGGGCAGCGTTGAGGTCCGCCACGACCCGGTGCAACGTGCGGAGGGTCGCGAGGCGGACGTACGGCTCCGACTCGGCTTCCATGCGGGGGCTCCCCGGCTTCTTCGGATAGGTCTTGATGGTTATCGTCCGATTGCCAGAAGAACTGAATCACAGCGAGCACAACGATCGGCACGCTCGGTCAACAATAGGTCGTCACTTGTGACTCAAATCACACAACCCATAGACGGGCGAATCCGGTTCATCTCGGTCATGCCCGGACACGATTCCGCGATGACCTCCTTCGCGGTCGCCCGTCGCGGGTCGGACCGTGATCGGGACCGGTCCTAAGACCACCGTCTGATGTCCGATCCCCCACCCGCCGACTACCGTGCAGTACGTGTCCATGTCGCCGCAGCACGCCGCTGCCCCCCTCGCCACGCCGGACGAGTTCCGGGCCGCCCTGTCCCAGCTCGCCGCCGGGGTGGCACTGCTGACCGTGCTCGACCGGGACGACCTGGGCCCGGGCGAGGCCGCCGGGATGACCGCGACCTCGTTCCTGTCCGTCTCGCTGGAGCCGCCGCTGGTGCTGGTCTCGGTGCGGGAGGACTCCCGGATGGACGAACTGCTCTCCCGCAGCGACCTCTGGGCGGTCTCGCTGCTCGGCGAGGAGCACCGCACGATCGCCTCCCGGTTCGCCATGAAGGGGCGGCTCAGCGACCGGCTGCTCTTCGCCGACACCCCGCACCAGGCCGGGCCCACCACCGGGGCGCCGCTGATCACCGGTGCGCTGGCCACCGTCGAGTGCCGCACCGAGCAACGGATAGCCGCCGGGGACCACACCCTGCTGATCGGCCGGGTGCTGGAGGCCCTGGTGCCGGCGCCGGACGCCCGCCCACTGCTCTACTTCCGCGGTGGCTACCGCAAGCTGGGCTGAGCCGGCTACTCGCCGCGCGGCACGCTCCGGCCGCGCTTCAGCTCCGCGCGGTGCTTCTTGTTCGCCAGCCGCCGCTCGACCGTCCCCCGGCTGGGCTTGGTCGCCCGGCGCGCCTTGGGCGGCGGCGCCGTCGCCTCGCCCAGCAGCGAGACCAGCCGGGCCGCGGCCACCTCGCGGTTGCGCCACTGCGAGCGGTGCTCGGAGGCGCGGACCACCAGCACCCGGCCGTCCACCAGCCGGCCGGCCAGCCGCTCCAGCGCGCGCTGCTTCCACACCTCGGGCAGCGCGGTCGAGGCGGCCAGGTCGTAGCGCAGCTCGACCTGGGTGTCGGAGGTGTTCACGTGTTGTCCGCCGGGACCGGAGGACCGGGAGAAGCGCCAGACGAGCTCGGCGTCCGGGACGGTCACCGAGCCCCGAACGCGCAGGGGCTCGGGCATGCCCCCATCATCCCCGGGCCGCGCCCCGGCCGTCACCCGGTTATCCGCCCCACGTCGGTCCGGGGTCGGTCGCGGGTCCGCGGTGCCGGACAATGGCCTGCGTGATCGAGCTCGGCTACTCCCTCTCCAACCGCTTCCCCGACCCACCGCAGACCGACTACCGCACGGCGTCGGTCCGCTCGCTGCGGTACGACCTGTTCTGCGGCGACGTCTTCCTGGACGCGGACGACCAGGACCTGTCGACCGCCTGGGGGTGGGTGCCGGTGCTCGACTTCGCCTGGGCGCTCTGCGACATCGTCGAGCGGCTGGACGAGTCCCCGCACGGCAGCCGCGCCGCCGCGGTGCAGACCGCCGACCTGGACTTCACCCAGTCCACCGAACTGCTGCGGTTCGCCCGCCGGTTCGGCTGGGTGGAGATCTCCGCGACCTGGCTGGACGGGCCGCCGGCCGTGGTCCGCCACCAGGAACTGCGCCGGGAGGCCCGGGACTTCCTGCAGGACGTGCTGGCCGATCTGACCGACCTGCATCCGGAGCTGGCCGACAATCCGAACATCTGGACGGTTCAGGGTCGCTTTCCCCGGGTCTGAACCACCCCGGGACTCCTTGACCTTCCCATGGGATTTCCTTGACCCGCCAGGAACCCGGCGCCCGGCCCGCGTCGTTCTTCCCGACAACGTGCCGACAGCGGCACCCCGTCGCGGAAGGGACCCCAGACACCATGCCAGTGAGCCTCACCAAGGGTGGCAACGTCTCGCTGACCAAGGCGGCCCCCGGGCTGACCTCGGTCACCGTGGGCCTCGGGTGGGACGCCCGGACCACCACCGGCGCCGAGTTCGACCTCGACGCCAGCGCGATCGTGCTGGACGCGAGCGGCAAGGCGCTCTCCAACGCCCACTTCGTCTTCTTCAACAACCTGCGCACGCCCGACGGCACGGTCGAGCACACCGGCGACAACCGCTCCGGCGACGGCGCGGGGGACGACGAGCAGATCAGGGTCGGCCTGGCCGGCCTGCCCGCCGAGGCGCACCGGATCGCCTTCCCGGTGTCGATCTACGAGGCGGACACCCGCCGGCAGAGCTTCGGCCAGGTCCGCAACGCCTACATCCGGGTGCTCAACTCCGACGGCGGCGCCGAGATGGCCCGCTACGACCTGTCCGAGGACGCCGCCACCGAGACCGCGATGGTCTTCGGGGAGCTCTACCGCAACGGCGAGGACTGGAAGTTCCGCGCCATCGGCCAGGGTTACGCCTCCGGGTTGCGCGGCATCGCGCAGGACTTCGGCGTCACGTTCTGACGCACCCCGACCGGGCGGCGATTCCGCGCCGTCCGGCCACTTGGCCGACACCCCTCGTTCACCGAGTGTTCACCCGCGCTGGGTGCGCAGCTCCGGCAGGTCCAGCAGCTCGGTCTCGTCCTCCGGGGTCAGGTCGACCGCCGCCGGACGCTCGGCCGCGACCTCGTCCCCCAGCACGTCCGCCAGGTCCTCGTCGGCCGCCACCGGGGCCGCCGGCTCGGCCTCCTGCTGCTGGGCCAGCTCGGTGACGCTCCCCACCGCCGGCGCCGGCGCGGCCGCCCGGACCGCCGCGCCCGCCGCGGCACCGCGCCCGAAGAAGCTGAAGCCGCCGGGACGCGCCCCGCCCGGCTGCGGACGCGGGCGCTGCCGCTCGACCGGCAGCACCGCGCCGCCCGTCGCCTCGCCCGGCCCGGTCAGCACCGCGCGCACCGGCGGCGCCGCCACCGCGGGCCGCGCGCCCGCCGACGGGCGCGGCGGCTGCTCGGCGACCGGCTCCAGCCGTCCGATCCGCGCGGCGGGCGGCTGCACCTGCTCGACGGCGGCAGCCCGCTGCCGGTCCCGCTCGCTCGCCTCCCGCCGCTCGCGCTCCGCCCGCTCCGCGCGCTGCCGCTCCCGCTGCGCCAGGGCCGCCCGCTGCGCCCCGGCCGACTCCGCCCGCCGCTCCAGGTGCCGCAGCGCGTTCGCCGCCCGCAGGTAGGCCACCGCGCTGACCGGGTGCTTGGGCCGGGCCGCCTCGATCGCCCGCTGAGCCTCCTCGGCCTCCTTCAGCGCCTGCTCGGCCGCCTGCACCGCGCGCTCGCGCAGCAGCCGGGCGATCTCCGTCTCGGCCTTCGCCAGCCGCGACTTCTCCGCGGTCAGCCGCCGGCCGAGCCGGGTGGCCCGCTCCTCGGCGACCTCGGCGGCGTACTCGGCCTCGGCCAGCTGCTCCTCGAACCGCTCCTCGTCGCGGATCCGGCGCACCGCCGCCAGGTCGGCCGCGGCCTGCGCGGCGCGGTCGCGCTGCCGGAGCACCAGCACGATGCCCAGCACGGCCAGCACCGCGGCGATCCCGATCGAGCGGACGACCATCGTGTCGCCGCTCGCCACCAGGGCGGTCAGCGCGGCGGCCCCGACCAGGACCGCTGCGGCGGGCGGCAGGGCCCGGCTGAGAAGAGAGGATTGACGGTGGCGTCCGCGTGGCATGCACAAGAAACTAGCGTGCGAATCGGCGCCCTGTCAGCCTGCGGTCCGATGTGGACCTTGACAGTGCGACATCCTTACCGAGCGTATGCGATCTTCCGCCGGTCGCCACCCTGCGTGGCCGGATCCGGCTGGGCTCAGCGCGCGCCCCGCGCCGCGTCGCCACGGCCGGTCCCGCCCGCCCCGCCGGAACCGTCCTCCGGCAGCCGACAGACGTGCTGCAACCAGAGCGCCGCCGCGATCACCCCGGCGCCGGCCACCACCGCCAGACCCGCGGTGATCACCGCGTCCCGGTGGACACCGAAGTCCGGCAACGTGCCCAGGAAGATCCCCAGGCCCGCGTAGATCCCGGTGACCACCGCCGAGACCAGCGCGCTGGCCTGCCCGAGCACCACCGCCCGGGCCGCCCCCAGCGGGTCCACCCCCTTGGCGCCCGGCTGCCGGTCGCGGACCGCCTTGAGCCGCGAGCGCAGCGAGAAGGCGGTCGCCGCCAGCACCACCGCGATCACCGCCAGCACCACCGGCGCGGCGGCCGGCACCCCGGGCGGCGCGTCCAGCGAGTTCCACAGCTTGGCGGCGGCCCAGGCCAGCGCCGTCGAGACCACGACGATGCCGAGCAGCAGGCGCAGACGGAGCAGCTTCACGCGGAGAGGGTCCTTCCCGACGAACGGTGCGCGTTGGCGGCGCCAGGCCACCGTACCGGCCGCCCGGACGCCCCTCCGATTCGTACGCCTGGGGAGCCCCCCGGAGTTCCCCGGCCGGGCCGCGCCTCCGTTACTCCGGCAGGCGCAGCTCGATGTCCGAACGGCGCAGCACGCCCTGCGCGCCCTCCCCGCCCAGCTCCTTGAGCAGGTCGGCGACCGGGCCCAGGCCCAGCAGCTCGCCGGCCGGGTCGGCGTCCGCCCAGGGCGCCAGCACGAAGGCCCGCTCGTGCGCCCGCGGGTGGGGCAGCAGCAGCACCGGGTCGGAGCTGGTCACGCCCTCGTAGCTGAGGATGTCCACGTCCAGCGTGCGGGCGCCCCAGCGGACCTCGCGGACCCGGCCGAAGGCGTCCTCGATCGCGTTGGCCCGCTCCAGCAGCGAGTACGGCGGCAGCGTGGTGCGCACCACCACCACCGCGTTGTAGAAGTTCGGCTGTTCGCCCGGGCCCCCGAGGGCCGGGGTCTCGTAGACCGCGGAGACCGCGGTGATCTTCAGGCCGGGGGTGTCGGCCAGCGCGTCCACGGCTCCCTGCAGGGTCTCCAGCCGGTTGCCCAGGTTGCTGCCCAGGGCCACCACGGCCGAGCGCGGGTTCTGCAGGGTGGAGTCGACGCTGTCGAGCCGGTGCTCCAGGTCGAAGGCGGTCGGCTGGGCGGTCGGGTCGCTGGTGCTCATCGGGTTCCCTCTGCGGCTGGAGCGATCGGACACTGCGTCGGAAGCGCGCTCTGACACGCCTCCCGGGGGGACCGGGACCGGACGGTCATTCGCGGCCCCGGTGGATGGTGATGGTCACATCGTCGAACGGCACCGTGATCGGTGCGTCCGGCTTGTGCACGGTGACCTCGACCTCTTCGACCGCCGAGTGCTTGAGGCACTGGTCGGCGATCCGCTGGGCCAGGGTCTCGATCAGGTCCACCGGCTCGCCGGCGATGATCGCGGTGACCTCCTCGGCCACGATCCCGTAGTGGGCCGTGCGGGTGAGGTCGTCGCCGGATGCGGCGGGTCGGGTGTCCAAGTAGAGCACAAGGTCGACCACGAAGGTCTGGCCCTCGAGCCGCTCGCGTTCGAACACGCCGTGGTGGCCGCGGGCACGCAGGCCCCGCAGGGTGACGCGGTCCAGCAACTGAATCACTGCTCCCGATCGTGGAACGGCAGGCGCCCTCGCCCGTCGTCCGTCGAACATACCCGCGACTCATAACAAATCGGCGCCGGGGTTGGAGCGCTCCTACCCGCCCGCCGTGACCGCCACGCCGGGCACGGCGACGCGCGGGGGTGAACCTTGGGTGACCGACGGCACATTCCCGCCGAGCCGCTCGGCAAACCCGCGACTCAGTCCTCTTCCTCGTCATCTCCGCTGGTCAGCACGGGGGAGCCATGGTGCGACCAGAGCCGCCAGCCGGCCGCGGTGCGCCGGAAGAGGTTGCTGGAGACGACCTTGCCGCCGATCAGCGGCCCCAGCTCGCCCTCCTCCTCGGCCTCGCCGCCGGAGAGGATGTTCTCGGTGCAGGTGACAAGTGCCACATCGCCCTGCACCTCGACCTCGACGTCGGTCAGGAAGAACTGGATGTACTCCGTGTTCATCATGATCAGCATGTACGAGCGGGTGACCTGGGCCCGCCCGCGCAGCACCGGCCAGCCCGGGTGGACGCAGACCACCCCGTGCTTGTCGTCGGCGTCGGCCGCGGACAGCCAGACGTCCTCGACGGCCTCCAGGTCGCCGTTCTCCAGGGCCTCGTAGAGGCGCCGGTTGGCCGCCAGAACGGCTTCCCGGTCCGCCTCCAACGAGCCCGCCGCCGCTCCGTTGCTCAACGCGCCGTCACCTGCCACGCCACCACCCACTCCCGTAAGGCTCAGCTCGGCCCGGCGGCCTGCCAGGCCGCCACTACCCGTACGGCGTCCGCCGTCCCCGCCACATCGTGCACCCGCACGGCCCAGGCACCGGCCCGCGCCGACAGCACCGAGACCGCCGCCGTCGCGTCGTCACGCTGCCGGGCCGGCCGCGGCTCCCCGGTTTCCGGGTTGGCGAGCAGCGTACCCAGGAAGCGCTTGCGCGATGCCGCGACCAGCACGGGTCGCCCCAAGGCGGTGAGCGCGTCCAAACCTCCGAGCAGCGCCCAGTTGTGCTCGCTGGTCTTGGCGAAGCCCAGCCCGGGGTCGAGGATCAGCTGCTCCTCCTTGACGCCGGCGGCCAGCAGCGCGCCCATCCGCTCAGCCAGCTCGGCCACCACGTCGGCCACCACGTCCCGGTAGACCGCCATGTCCTCCATGTCGGCCGACTGCCCGCGCCAGTGCATCACCACGAACGGCGCCCCGGAGTCGGCCACCACCCGGGCCATCGCCGGGTCGGCCAGCCCGCCCGAGACGTCGTTCACCAGCCGGGCGCCGACCGCCAGCGCCTGCTCGGCCACCCTGGCCCGCATGGTGTCCACCGAGACCACCACCCCGGCCGCCGCCAGCTCGCGGACCACCGGCAGCACCCGGCGCAGCTCCTCCTCCTCGGTGACCCGCCGCGCCCCGGGACGGGTCGACTCGCCCCCGACGTCCACCAGGTCGGCGCCCCGGGCGACCAGCTCCAGGCCGTGCACCACCGCGGCCTTCGGCTCCAGCCAGAGCCCGCCGTCCGAGAACGAGTCGGGCGTGACGTTGACGACGCCCATCACAGCGCAGCGGTCGAAATGCGGGAGGCCGGGCAGTGGGTTGCTCATGGGCCCATTATCGGCCCGCCCACCGCCCGGCCTCCGGGCCGGGACCAGCTCCGCGACTCACGCGGCCGGCGCGACCTCCGAGCCGTTCGCCGGGGTCGGCATCAGCCCCTGCCGCTGGCGCTTGCGGCCGAACCGCGGCATCCCGAGCGTGATGAAGGCCTCCGCCTGCATCGCGGCGAAGCCGATCCGGGGCAGGTCCCGGGTGTTCGGGTAGACCAGGAACCGCGGCTCCCACTCCGGCTGGAACTTCGCGTTGAACTTGTACAGCGACTCGATCTGGAACCAGCGCGACAGGAAGACCAGCAGCCCGCGCCAGGCCCGCAGCACCGGCCCCGCGCCGATCCGCTCACCGCGGGCCAGCGCCGAGCGGAACATCGCGAAGTTCAGCGACACCCGCCGCACGCCCATCGCCGGCACGGCCTGCAGGGCCGCCACGATCAGCAGCTCGTTGAGGCCCGGGTCGGCGGTCCGGTCGCGGCGCATCAGCTCCAGCGAGATGCCGTCCGGTCCCCAGGGCACGAAGTGCAGCACCGCCTTGAGGTCGTCGGTGGCGCCGCCCGAGGGCTCGCCCTCCTCCGGGGCCTTGTGCGCGGTGACCACCACGCAGTCGTCGTCACCCGGGTCGCCGAACCGGCCGAGCGCCATCGAGAAGCCGCGCTCGGTGTCGGTGCCGCGCCAGCGCGCGGCGGCGTCGGCGATCCGCCGCTTCTCCTCCAGGGTCAGCTCGGACACCCGGCGGACCTGGCAGGAGTAGCCGTTGCGCTCGATCCGCTTGACCATCTGGCGGACGTTGCGCATCGCCCGGCCGGCCAGCGAGAAGGTGCTGGCGTCCACGATCGCCTCGTCGCCCAGCTCCAGCGCGTCCAGCCCGGCCTCCCGGGTCCACACCTCGCCGCCGACCTCGCTGCAGCCCATCACGGCCGGCACCCAGGCGTGCTCGCGGGCCTGCGCCATGAAGGTCTTGATCGCGCCCGGCCAGGCCTCCACGTCACCGACCGGGTCGCCGGAGGCGAGCATCACGCCGGAGATCACCCGGTAGGAGATCGCCGCCTTGCCGGTCGGCGAGAAGAGCACGCTCTTGTCCCGGCGCAGCGCGAAGTAGCCCAGCGAGTCGCGGTCACCGTGCCGCGCCAGCAGCCCGCGCACCTTGGCCTCGTCCTCGGCGGTCAGCACCGGTTCCGGCTTGCCCGGGCGCAGCGCCAGCCAGGCGCTGCTGAAGGCGGTGAGCAGTCCGAGCGCGGCCAGCGAGTACGCCACCAGGTCGCCGGTCCGCTCGGTGCGGTAGTCGACCGGGCCGTCGAAGCCGAAGAGACCCCAGATGGTCTCCTGCAGCCGCTCCAGCATGGTCGGGTTGCCCATCTCCGAGTCCGGGTGGGCGCTGACGATCAGCAGCCCGAGCCCGACGCTGACGGCACCCATCACGACCAGGTTGAGCAGCGCCCGCCAGCGGGTGCGCGGGTCGGCCTCGGCGTAGAACTCGCGGCGGTGCACCAGCACCACGGCGAAGAGACCGAGCCCGACCACGGCCGGGCCGATCTGGTGCCAGCGCACCAGGTGCAGCGCGGCGCTGACCGGCAGCAACACGCAGACCATCCGCCAGGCCCGGCGCTTGCGCCGGCGCAGCGCGTGCGCCAGCAGCACCAGCAGGATGCCGACCACCAGGGTGCCGGCCGCGGCCAGCGTGGTGGTGGTGCCCGGGAGCTGCCCGGCCCAGGAGTGCACCCGGGTACGGCGCAGCCGCGGGAAGATCGCGCTGGAGATGTCGACCAGACCGATCAGCAGGCAGGCGTAGCCGGCCGCGCCCGGGAGCCACGCCCGGGGTACGGCGGCGGCTTGGGTGCGCAGCGTCGTCTTGAGCCCGCCACGGCGGGTGGTGGGGGACGGATCAGCGGACACGGGAACGCTCATGGAAGTTCAGCGTAGGGGCAGTCGAGGAGGGAACGGTCACCCTGTGGGATGAGCCGTGATGGTCCTTCATGCTTATTCCTTACCTTGACAACACTAACGTCAAGAGCGGGTAATCCATTGATCCGGGCGCTTTCGTCCCCGTCGGGCAGAGCCTGCCGGGCCCTGTGGGGACTGCGACGCCGAATTCTAGAGCCTTGGTTCCTGTGGGTGAAGCCGCCTCGCGGTGGCCGCCCGCACCCGTGCCGGAAGCCGTTCACCGGGCGTTGCCCCGGACGCCGGGATGCGGAGCAGCTCCGGTGGCCGCGACCGAGGTGGTCTCGGATGATGGACCGACAGTATTGCCGCCACCGCCCAGGGGGAGGCCCTCGCCATGGAACTCACCAGCAGCGGACTGGTGTTCACCCTGATCATCGTCGCCGTGCTGGCTCTGCTGGGCACGCTCTGGTGCTGGCCCAGGCTGGCCCCGCAGCGCCCGCTGCCGGTGCTGGGCCGGCTGGGCCTGCTGACGGTGAGCCAGCTGGCCGTGCTGTCCGTCTGCGCGCTGAGCCTGAACAACGCCTACGGCTTCTACACCTCGTGGGACGACCTGCTGCGGCCCGGCCGCAGCCAACTGGCGCTGGCTCCGGTGGGCTCCGGCGCCAAGGCCGGGCCGCCGAAGAGCGACACGCTGGTCCGGCCGACCACCGAGGGCGGCCTGGAGACGGTGACCGACCTGCCGCAGGGAAAACCCGATGAGGTCGGACGGGTGGACTCCATCCGGGTGACCGGCAAGGCCTCCGGTCTGTCCGACCAGATGTTCATCTATCTGCCACCCGAGTACTTCAATCCCAAGTACGCCCGCGAGCGCTTCCCGGTCCTGCTCACGCTGGCCGGCTACCCCGGCCCCTCCCTCCACCTGATCTCCGAGCTGCACACCCCGCAGACGGCCTGGGAGCTCCAGCGCACCGGCAAGATGGCGCCGACCATCGTGGTGATGGCCCGGCCCACGGTCGCCGCGCCGCGCGACACCGAGTGCGTGGACGTCCCGAACGGCCCGCAGACCGAGACCTGGTTCGCCAAGGACGTCCCGGCCGCACTGCGCTCGGCCTACCGGGTGAGCCACTCCGCCGACTCCTGGGGGGTGCTCGGCTACTCGACCGGCGGCAGCTGCGCGCTGCGACTGGCGCTGCGCTACCCCGACGCCTACCGCTCGGCGGCCGGACTGCACGCCGAGTACCACGTGGTGCCCGACCAGTGGAACAGCGGCGACCTGTTCGGCGGCAACCAGGGGCTGGCCCAGCAGTACGACCTGGCCTGGCGGCTGCAGAACCTGCCGGTGCCCAAGGCCAACCTGCTGGTGGTGAGCACCCGGACCGAGGACGACTACCAGTCCAGCCAGGACTTCCTGAACACCGCCAAGCAGGTGACCGCGGCGCACTCCGAACTCACCGTCGACTCGCTCTTCCTGCCCGACGGCGGCCACAGCTTCGACACCTGGCGCCGCGAACTGCCCGCCTCGCTGGAGTGGATCAGCGACCACCTGGCGCCGCCGCCGGACCGCGAGCCGCGCGACTGACCGCGGGTCAGCGGCCGATGATCAGGCCCATCGCCTCGGCCCGGGTGGCCGCGTCGCGAAGCTGGCCGCGCACCGCGGAGGTCATGGTCTTCGCGCCGGGCTTGCGGATGCCGCGCACCGACATGCACATGTGCTCGGCCTCGATCACCACGATGGCCCCGCGCGGCTCCAGGATCCGCATCAGCGAGTCGGCGATCTGGGTGGTCAACCGTTCCTGCACCTGGGGGCGGCGGGCGTAGACGTCGACCAGCCGGGCCAGCTTGGAGAGTCCGGTGATCTTGCCGCTGACGGCCGGGATGTAGCCGACGTGCGCCACCCCGTGGAACGGCAGCAGGTGGTGCTCGCAGCAGGACACCACCTCGATGTCCCGGACCAGCACCATCTCGTCGTGGCCGAGGTCGAAGGTGGTGGTCAGCACCTCCTCCGGGGTCTGCCAGAGGCCGGCGAAGATCTCCTTGTAGGCCCGCGCCACCCGGGCCGGCGTGTCGCGCAGCCCGTCCCGGTCCGGATCCTCCCCGATGGCCAGCAGCAGCTCGCGGACCGCGTTCTCAGCCCGCTTCTCGTCGAAATCCTTCGCCGCGCCGACGGCCTCGAAGGTCACCGGGTCGATCATGCGAGCCTCGCTTGTGCTGGGAGGGAAAGGGCTGAGCAGCACGGATGCCGCGCCTCCAGGGTACAAACCCGGGTGACGCGGCATCCATTCCGTACGGCCCGCAGGGGGCCGGGGGGCTCAGCTCTCGGCCGACTCCCCGGTGGCCGGGGGCAGCTTCACGATGTCCACCGGAGCGGCGTCGACCGAGGCGGCGGCGCCGTTGGTGAGCGCCAGCTCCTTCGGCGACTGCACCGGCGGCCGGGTGGACGGGGTGCGGCGGGCCGAACCCGTCCAGGCCGGGCGGGCCGGGCGCTTCACCACGGGGGCGAAGATCTCGGCGATCTGCTCCTTGTTCAGGGTCTCCTTCTCCAGGAGCTCCAGGACCAGGTTGTCGAGCACGTCCCGGTTCTCGACCAGGATCTCCCAGGCCTCGTTGTGGGCGTTCTCGATCAGCTTCTTGACCTCTTCGTCCACCAGCCCGGCGACCTCTTCCGAGTAGTCGCGCTGGTGCCCCATCTCGCGGCCCAGGAACGGCTCGGAGTTGTCCGTGCCGAACTTGATCGCGCCGAGCCGCTCGGTCATGCCGTACTGGGTGACCATGGCCCGGGCGGTGGCGGTGGCCTTCTCGATGTCGTTCGAGGCGCCGGTGGTCGGGTCGTGGAAGACCAGCTCCTCCGCCGCGCGGCCGCCCAGCATGTAGGCCAGCTGGTCGAGCATCTCGTTGCGGGTGGTGGAGTACTTGTCCTCGTCCGGCAGCACCATGGTGTAGCCGAGGGCCCGGCCGCGGGACAGGATGGTGATCTTGTGCACCGGGTCGGCGTTCGGCGAGGCCGCCGCGACCAGGGCGTGACCGCCCTCGTGGTACGCGGTGATCTTCTTCTCCTTGTCGGACATGATCCGCGTGCGCTTCTGCGGACCCGCCACGACGCGGTCGATCGCCTCGTCCAGGATGCCGTTGTCGATCAGCTTCTTGTCCGAGCGGGCCGTCAGCAGCGCCGCCTCGTTGAGGACGTTCGACAGGTCGGCACCGGTGAAGCCGGGGGTGCGCTTGGCGACGGCCGACAGGTCGACGTCCGGCGCGATCGGCTTGCCCTTCTGGTGCACCTTGAGGATGTCCAGTCGGCCCTGCAGGTCGGGGCGCTCGACCGCGATCTGCCGGTCGAAGCGGCCCGGGCGCAGCAGCGCCGGGTCCAGGATGTCCGGCCGGTTGGTCGCCGCGATCAGGATCACGCCGCCCTTGACGTCGAAGCCGTCCATCTCGACCAGCAGCTGGTTGAGGGTCTGCTCGCGCTCGTCGTGACCGCCGCCGAGGCCCGCGCCACGGTGCCGGCCGACGGCGTCGATCTCGTCGACGAAGACGATCGCCGGGGCGTTCGCCTTGGCCTGCTCGAAGAGGTCGCGGACCCGGCTGGCGCCGACACCGACGAACATCTCGACGAAGTCCGAACCGGAGATCGAGTAGAACGGCACCCCGGCCTCGCCGGCCACGGCCCGGGCCAGCAGGGTCTTACCGGTACCGGGCGGGCCGTAGAGCAGCACACCCTTGGGGATCTTGGCGCCGACCGCCTGGAACTTGGCCGGCTCCTGCAGGAACTCCTTGATCTCGTGGAGCTCCTCGACGGCCTCGTCCGCACCCGCGACGTCCGCGAAGGTGGTCTTCGGGGTGTCCTTGGTGAGCAGCTTGGCCTTGGACTTGCCGAACTGCATGACCCGGGAGCCGCCGCCCTGCATCTGGTTCATCAGGAACAGGAAGACCAGCACGATGACCACGATCGGCAGCATCGACAGCAGCAGGCTGACGAAGGTCGACTGCTTCTCGGGGCTGATCGTGTAGCCCTGCGGCAGGGTGCCGTTCTCCACCTGCGTCTGCAGCTTGGCGGCAATGGTCTGACCCTGGCCCTGGTCACTGAGGTACGAGGCCTCGAACTTGCTGCCGGACGGGCTCTTGCCACCCGAACCGGCACTGGTGAGGCTCTCGCCGGGCTTCAGCTCGATCTTGACGGTGTTGGAGTCACCGGTGGTGAGCTGGGCCTGCTTCACCTGGCCAGCGTCGATCGCCGCAACCACCTGGCCGGTGTCCACCGTCTTGTAGCCGTTCGAGTCCGAAACGACCTGCATCAGCACAATGACGGCGACGACTGCCAGGAGGATCCATGCGATCGGCGCGCGGAAGTATCGCTTGACGTCCATCCATGCGGGGCGTTGCCGCCCCGTCCCTCCTGCCACTCAACAGCGCTGCTCGGCCTCGGGCCGGCGGCGCAATCCGGTATGTGCGCTCGTTGCACCCCGCTCCGGGTCGGCTGTGAGTCGTACGAAGAGCGGGTAATTTGACCGTACAGCAGGCACCCCCCGCTCTGCGGAAGCGTGACGCTGCGGTCTATGGAGTTGTCCATCCGCCGACTCCAACGGGTGAAGTCGGCGGACTGTTCCCCCCGGTCCCCGGCTGCTGGGCTCAGCCGCCGTACACGTGTGGGGCGAGCGTACCGATGAACGGCAGGTTGCGGAGCTTCTCCTGGAAGTCCAGCCCGTATCCCACGACGAACTCGTTGGGGATGTCGAAGCCGGCGTACTTGACGTCGATCTCGACCTTCGCGGCGTCCGGCTTGCGCAGCAGGGTGCACACCTCCAGCGAGGCCGGGCCGCGCGAACCGAGGTTGCCGAGCAGCCAGGACAGCGTCAGACCGGAGTCGATGATGTCCTCGACGATCAGCACGTGCCGGCCGGCGATGTCGGTGTCGAGGTCCTTGAGGATCCGCACCACACCGGAGGACTTGGTGCCCATCCCGTAGGAGGAGACGGCCATCCAGTCCATGGTCACCTGGGTGTGCAGGGCCCGGGCGAGGTCCGCCATGACCATCACGGCGCCCTTGAGGACGCCGACGATCAGCAGGTCCTTCCCGGCGTAGTCCCGGTCGATCCGCTCGGCCAGTTCGGCGAGCTTGGCGTCGATCTCGTCCTTGCTGATGAGCACCTTCGCCAGGTCGGTGCCCATGTCGTTCTCGTCCACCGGGAGTACGTCCTCAAGTGTTCGTGGTCCTGTGCCGGCGTCAGTCGCCCTGGCGCCGAAACACCAGGTTGCCACACCGCCGGGTGACCTCGACGCCCCCGGGTAGGTGCAGCGGCCCCTGACCGCGCCAGCCGGTGATCAGCTGGTCGACCGTCTCCAGGTGGCGCGCGAACAGGTCACCGGCCGGGCAGCCCGTGCGCAGCGCGGCCCGGCGCAGTACCCGGCGGCGCACGGCGGGCGGCAGCTCGGCCAGCCGGCCGGCGTCCAGGATGCCCGCACTGTCGCGCGGATCACTCCGGTAGAGGTCCTTCTCGGCGAGCGCGGCCCACTGGTCGAGGGCGTCCGCGTCGTCGCGGAACAGCCGGGCGGTCCGGGCCAGCGCCTCGACCACGCCGCCGCCGAGGTGCTTCTCCAGCACCGGCAGCACCTCGTGCCGGACCCGGGCGCGGGTGTAGGCGGCGTCGAAGTTGTGCGGGTCGTCCCAGACCGGGATCGCCTGCGCGGTGCAGGCCTGCCGGGTGGCCGCGCGGTCCAGGTCGAGCAGCGGGCGGCGGTAGCGGCCCTTCTGGGCGGGCATCCCGGCCAGTGAACGGGCGCCCGAGCCGCGGGCCAGCCCGAGCAGCACGGTCTCCGCCTGGTCGTCCCTGGTGTGGCCGAGGAAGACGGCCAGCGCCTGGTGCCGCTCGGCGGCCTCGTCCAGCGCGGCGTAGCGGGCGTCCCGGGCGGCGGCCTCCGGGCCGCCCTGCCGGCCGACCCGGACCGGGACGGCCTCCACCGGGTCCAGGCCGAGCGCCCGCAGCCGCTCGGCGACCTGCCGGGCGCGGTCGGCGGAGCCGTCCTGCAGCCCGTGGTCGACGGTGACCGCGCCGACCCGCAGGCCGAGTTTGGGGGCCTCGAAGGCGGTGGCGGTGGCGAGCGCCATGGAGTCGGCGCCGCCGCTGACGGCGACCAGCACCAGCGGGGAGCCGGGTGCGGCGGGGGTGCGCGGCAGGCCGGAGGGGTGGCGGCGGGCGTTGCCGATCAGCACGGTGGCGGGGGCGGCGGTCGGCGCGAGGGCGGCCACGGCGGGGAGCACGGGCCGGGCGGCGGGCGCGGTGAGGGCGGTACCGGCCTCGGCGGCCTCGGCCGCGAGGTCCATCAGAGCGCGGCGGACGGCCAGGCGTATCGCCGCGACGGCGGGGTGTGGGCCCACGGTGGAGCTCCTCTGTCAGGGGAGGACGGGCGGGTGACCAGGGGATCCGATGGCGACCCGCGACCGAGTGCTCACAGATCGTCGCAGAAAGGGAGCACTGGCCGAGCCACCCGCGCCACCGGTACGACCACCGTCCCACGGACGGGTGAATGGAGAAACGTTTCAGCGCCGCAACGCTTCACTCGTCCGGGGGCTCCGACTAGGACTGGTGGCCGACTCGGGCCACCCAGGTGGCCGGGTTGTGGATCTCCTCCTTGGTCGGGAGGGTGTTCGGCGAGGTCCACACCCGGTTGAAACCGTCCATCCCGATCCGGTCCACCACGCCGCGCACGAAGGCCGCGCCGTCCTGGTACTGACGCAGCTTGGCGTCCATCCCGAGCAGCTTGCGCAGCACCAGGTCGAGCCGGTTGGCGCCCCGGTCGCGGCGGCGCTGGAACTTCTCCCGGATCTCGGCCACGCTCGGCACCACGGCCGGGCCGACGCCGTCCATCACCACGTCGGCGTGGCCCTCCAGCAGCGACATCACGGCGGTCAGCCGGCTCAGGATCTCCCGCTGGTTGGGCGTCTGGACCACGTCGAGCAGGGTGGTGCGCGGCTCGGGGGCGGTCTGCGGGGCGTCCGCGTCCGACCGCGACCGGTCGGCCGGCGTCAGCACCTCGCGCAGCCGCTCCAGCAGCGCGATCGGCTCCACGTCGGTCTCCGCCAGGAAGGCCTGCACCTCGGACTGCACGTGGTCGCGCAGCCAGGGCACGGCGCTGAACTGGGTGCGGTGGGCCTCCTCGTGCAGGCAGACCCAGAGCCGGAAGTCGTGCGGATCGACGTCCAGCTCCCGCTCGACCTGGACGATGTTCGGCGCGACCAGCAGCAACCGGCCCGGACCGGCGGGGGCGCTGCCGGGCCGCGGATCGTCGAGGAAGTCGGCGGGGGTGTCGGGAACGGTCAGCGTGCCGGCGGGCTCGCTCTCGCCCGCGGTCCCGGTCTCGGCGAAGGTCTCGTACTGGCCGAGCACCTTGCCGGCCAGCAGCGCCAGCACCGCCCCCACCTCGACCCCGGTGACCTTCTCGCCGACCGTGCCGAGCACCGCGCCGCCCGGGGTGTCGGCCCGGCGGGCGGCCAGCTTCCGGGTCAGCGGCCCGATCACCGCGCGGAAGCCCGCGACGTTGGCCCGCACCCAGCCCGCCCGGTCCACCACCAGGACCGGCGCGGCGCCGCCGTCGGTCAGGCTGGTGGAGCGCATCCCGGTGTACTCGCGCACCGCGCCCTCGGCGGCCAGCGCGTGCCGGCGCAGCTCGGCCACCACGGTGCGCGCCTCGTCCCGGGTCACCTGCGGGCCCGGACGGACCAGCCGGGTCGCGGTCGCGACCGCGAGATTCCAGTCGACCATGTCTGAACCGCTGCTCGCGCTCGTCATGCCCTCACGGTACGTGCTCCGGACCGCCCCCGGCAGCCGTCGGGCCGGGGGCCGGCCCCCGGGTCCGGCCGGGGCGGGGCGGGGGCGGGTCGTGGGGTGGACGGCTGCCCGGCGGGCCCGTTACCCGCAGCCGCACGTGGTCAGGCGGGCGACGATGCGGTCCATCGCGGCGCGGGCGTCGGCGGCGCCGGCCGGGGTCCTGGTCATCAGGGCGAAGACCAGCAGCCGGCCGTCCGCGTCGACCACCGTGCCGGCCAGCGTGTTCACCCCGCTGAGGCTGCCGGTCTTGGCACGGACGATGCCGGCGCCGGCCGCCGAGCCCTGGGCCGCGGTGAAGCGCTGCTCCAGGGTGCCGGTGAAGCCCGCGATCGGCAGCGCGGTCAACAGCGGGCGCAGCTCGGGGTGGGCCGGCGAGGCGGCCAGCGCCAGCAGGTCGGCCAGGACCAGCGGCGGGACGGTGTTCTGGACGTTCAGCCCGCTGCCGTCGTTGAGTGACACGCCCGCCATCGGGACGCCCAGGGCGGCCAGCGTCCGGGTGACCGCGGCGGCCGCCCCGTCGAAGCTCGCGGGCTGGTGCGCGGCCAGCGCCACCTGCCGGGCCACCGCCTCGGCCAGGGTGTTGTCCGAGGTGGTGAGCATCCGCTCGATCAGCCGGGCCAACGTCGGCGAGGTCACCTGCCCGAGCACGGCGCTGCTCCCGGTGCCGGCGGCCAGCGGCGCGGCCACCGTCGGCCCGGAGCCCGCCGGGGCGCCCGCCGGCACCGGCGGACCGGCCACCGTGATGCCCTGGCCGGCCAGGGCGGTGGCGAAGTCCCCGGCCGCCTGGGCCGCCGGGTCGGCCACCCGCTGCGGCGCGTCGTCCTGGGAGCGCGGATCGACCCGGCCCTCGTCCGCCATCAGCGGCGTGACGGCGGCGATGTTGGTGGCGTCGTAGTACTTGTGCCAGGGCGTCCCGGTGTAGAGCGAGGTGTCGTAGCCGAGGTGGACGGTGGTGGTGCCGGCCGCCTCCAGCGCGGCCGCGGTCTGCCGGGCCAGCGCACCCAACGACGCGGGCGCGGTATCGGCGTCGACCGGCTGCCCGCCGATCCGGACCTGGTCGACGGGCAGCGAGGTGAGCGTCGGGTCACCGCCGCCGACCAGCACGATGTCGCCGGGCCCGGTGCCGCGGACCACCTCGGTGGTGATCCGGGCGTCGGCCGGCAGCAGGCTGAGCGCGGCCGTCGCGGTGGCCAGCTTGGTGGTGGAGGCGGGAGTGGCGGGCTGGGTCTCCCCCGAGCCGAGCAGCAGCCGGCCGGTGCCGCCGTCGGAGATCGCGAAGTCCAGCGTGCCGAGCGCCCTGTCCTGCAGCAGCGGGCCGAGCGCCGCCCGCAGCCCCGGCGTGCTGGGGACCGTCCCGGGGCCGGCCAGCACGGCGGGCAGGAGCACCGGCGGCGCGGGGGCGGGCCGCGTACCTCCGCCCGCCGCGGCCGCCCCCGCGGACGAGGAGGCGGCAGCCGGCCCCGGCGCCCCGGCGACCAGCAGCACCGCCAGCCCGGCCAGCGCCGCCGCGCCCCGGCCCCCCGGCCGCCCGCCGCCCCGCTCCCGACCGTCCGCCGCCGCCCCAGCCCCTGCCACCCGCCGGCCCCTTTCCACAGCACTCCCCCACGTAGGAGACACTTGGATTCTGTCAGTCACTACCTTGGAGGAACCGTTGGAGTTCGACGTCACCATCGAGATCCCGAAGGGCTCCCGCAACAAGTACGAGGTCGACCATGAGACCGGTCGCCTCCGTCTGGACCGGATGCTCTTCACCTCGACCCGCTACCCGGCCGACTACGGCTTCGTCGAGGGCACTCTCGGCGAGGACGGCGACCCGCTGGACGCGCTGGTCATCCTGGACGAGCCGACCTTCCCCGGCTGCCTCATCAAGTGCCGCGCGATCGGCATGTTCCAGATGACCGACGAGGCCGGCGGTGACGACAAGCTGCTCTGCGTCCCGGCGACCGACCCGCGCTGGGAGCACCTGCGCGACATCCACCACGTGTCGGAGTTCGACCGCCTGGAGATCCAGCACTTCTTCGAGGTCTACAAGGACCTCGAGCCCGGCAAGTCGGTCGAGGGTGCCGCCTGGGTCGGCCGCCTGGAGGCCGAGGCCGAGATCACCGCTTCGATCAAGCGCCTGCAGGAGTCCGGCGGGGCTCACTGAGCACCGTCCGGCTGAGTCGTTCTCGTTCTTTCGAGCGTTCTGACGGCAGCTGGCCCGGAGGCCGGGGTCAGGGATCACTCCCCGACCCCGGCCTCCGGCGCGTCCGGCGGCTGGTCGTCAGAACGCCGCGCGGATCTCCCCGACCACCGCGTTGCCGCCGGTCAGCGGGGCGGCGGCGAGCCGGTCGAGCACCTCGTCGGCCAGCCCGATCCGGCGCAGCACCGCGGCCAGCACCGGCCCGAGGGCGCGCGCGTTCCCATCGTCGATCTTGAAGGCCACTGCCCGCCCGTCCGACAGCGCCACCGCCTGGACGGCCTCGGCGCCCATCTTGGCGAGCGTGCCCGGCACGGCCCGCATCAGCCAGGTGTCCGGACGACGGGTGCCCGCCACGTACTGCGGGTGGGCGCGCATCGCGTCGGCGACCCGGCGCTGCGGGGTGCCCGGCTCGGCCCGCAGCAGCGAGCGGTAGCCACGGGCCAGGCCGACCAGCGAGACGGCGTGCAGCGGCGCGCCGCAGCCGTCCGTCCCGACCGCGGCTATCGACTCGCCGGACGCCTCCTCCAGCGCCTCCTTGGCGAGTCGCTGGATCGGGTGGGCCGGGTCGAGGTAGCTCGCGGTCTCCCAGCCGTTGGCCACGCTCGCGGCCAGCCAGGCGGCGTGCTTGCCCGAGCAGTTCATCGTCAGCGAGGCCCGGGCACCGCCGCCGGCCAGGTACCGCTCGGCCTCGGTGAGGTCGAGCGGGAGGTCGGCCGGGGTCTGCAGGGCCCGCTCGTCCAGGCCGGCACCGGCCAGGATGGTCCGGACACCGTCCAGGTGAAACGTTTCTCCGGAGTGGCTGGCCGCCGCCAGCGCCAGCAGCTCACCCTCGATCGGCAGCCCGGCCCGCAGCGTGGCCACCGCCTGGAACGGCTTGTTGCACGAGCGCGGGAAGACCGGCCGCTCGGGCTCGCCGAGGGCGAACTCCACCGAGCCGTCGGGAGCGAGCACCACCAGAGACCCCCGGTGGTGGCCTTCGGTGAACCCGGAGCGCACCACCTCGGCGAGGACGGGCAGGACAACGGCGGAGTCGGGCATGGAGGGCAGCCTTCCGATGACGCAGGGAGGGGGCGGCGGCCACCGTCTCCCGGGTCTCAGTCGGTCAGTGGGCCGCCGGCGAGCAGGTCGTCGACCCGCGCTTCCCCTTCACGGTACCGCCGGGTGATTTCCGCGCTGCACCCGTCCGCCGTGCGCTGCAGAAGCTGACGGCGCCCGGAGACCTCGCGCTCGTGCGCCGTGAGCCGGTCGAGCGCCGCCAGCAGCTCCGCGGAGGCGTGCGCGGCGAGGTCGGCCAGCTGGACGTCGCCCATCAACGCGTCCGCCTGCGCCCGGCACTGCTCGCCGCGCGGCGGGCCGAGCGTCACGTGCCGGGCCGAACTGCGCACCGGCGAGGGGGCGTCGGCCAGGATCTGCGGCAACCGGTGCAGCAGGGTGTCCGGCCGGACCGGGCGCAGTCGACGGTCCAGGGTGCGGCGGTCGAGCTCGGCACGCAGGATGTCCACCCGCCCCTGGAGCAGCCGGCGCAGGTAGGAGAGGTCGGCCTCCTGCTCCAGGGCGTCCCTGCGCAGGGTGCGCAGCTCGTCGAGGCCCAGTGCCTCCAGCGCGGTCCCCGCCGGTGCGGGCTCGCGCGGCACCCTGTTCGTGTCCATCGACCAACCACCTGCCGTCGTCCTGGTCCCGCCCTGTCGGCCCCGCCCCCTTCTGGCACGCCCGACGGCCCCGCGGGGTTCCCCCGGCCGACCGGCGCCACCCGCCCGGGCGAGCACGGCCGAAACGGGCGTTCGATCGACTGGAACGGACGATCGCGCCCGGTGCGGCCCGGTGCCGACCCGAATCGTGCCACCCCCCGAGCGCCGGTGCGGCCTGAATGCACCCGAACGGCCGTCTGGCGAACCCGCCTGGCTGATATGAGTCGGCAGCGGCCGCCGGGTTCGGCGGCCGCCCGGCCGGCGCGTACCACCGGCCCGCGTGCCCGGGGCAGAATGGCGCGCATGCGAGCAGTGGTACAGCGGGTCAGTGCGGCCTCGGTGACGGTGGCCGGGGAACAGGTGGGCGCGATCGACGGGCCGGGGCTCTGCGTCCTGGTCGGGGTCACCCATCACGACACCGAGCGGCAGGCCGCCCAACTGGCCCGCAAACTCTGGGGACTTCGGCTCTTCGACGGCGGCGACACCGAGCTGTCCTGCTCGGACCTGGCCGCGCCGCTGCTGGTGATCAGCCAGTTCACCCTCTACGGCGACGCCCGCAAGGGCCGCCGCCCCACCTGGCAGGCCGCCGCCCCCGGACCGCTCGCCGAGCCGCTGGTCGACGAGGTGGTGGCTCAGCTGCGCGCGCTCGGCGCGACGGTGGCGACCGGTCGGTTCGGCGCGGACATGAAGGTGTCGCTGGTGAACGACGGACCGTTCACCGTGCTGCTGGAGGTCTGACGCCGGGTCGGCACGACGCTACGGCGCGACCACGACCTCCTGCGAGGCCGGCACCCCGCCGGCCCGCAGCACCGCGTCCACCGGGACGTTCCGCTTGACCAGCGCCAGCGCGATCGGGCCGAGCTCGTAGTGCCGGGCCGAGGAGGTCACGAAGCCCAGCGCCCGCCCGTCCGGGCCGTCCGCGGCGAGCCGGACCTCGGTGCCGTGCGGGGGAAGCACCTCCTCGGTGCCGTCCAGGTGCAGGAAGACCAGCCGGCGCGGCGGGCGGCCCAGGTTGTGCACCCGGGCCACCGTCTCCTGGCCGCGGTAGCAGCCCTTCTGCAGGTGCACGGCGGTGCGCAGCCAGTCCACCTCGTGCGGGATGGTGCGGTGGTCGGTCTCGAAGCCGAGCCGCGGCCGGTGCGCCTCGATCCGCAGCGCCTCGTACCCCCAGATGCCGGCCGGCGAGCCCAACTCGGCTGCTCGCCCGGCGAGTTCAGCGCGCGGCAGGAACAGGTCACGGCCGTACGGGAGTTCGCGCACCGCGGCGGCACCGTCGGCCGGCGCGGTGGACCCGGCGGCCACGTGCACCACCGCGAACTCCTCGGTGGCGTCGGCGATTTCGACCCGGTACATGAACTGCATCCTGCGCAGGTACTCGATCAGCGCGCCCTGCGTTCCGGGCTCGACGTGCGCCCAGGTGGTGGTGCCGTCGTCGACCAGGTAGAGGGCGTGCTCGACGTGCCCGTGCGGGGAGAGGATCAGCGCCTCGGTGGCCTGCCCCGGCGGCAGCTCGCTGACGTGCTGGGTGAGCAGCAGGTGCAGCCAGCTCAGCCGGTCGGGGCCGGAGACCGTGACCACGCCGCGGTGCGAGAGGTCGGTGAAGGCCCGGCCGGCCGCCAGCTCCCGCTGTTCGCGGAAGAGGTCGCCGTAGTGGGCAGCGACGCCCTCGTCGGGCCCCTCGGCGGGGACGGCACCGGGCAGGGACAGCAGCGGGCTCCTCATGCCCGCAAGCTTACGACCCGGCCGACGGGAGCTTGGCGGTGCAGTCGGCGCAGCGGCCGAAGATGGCGAAGTGCTTGAGGTCGGTGTCGAAGCCGTGCTGGGCGCGCAGGCTCTCGATCAGCGGCGCGGCGATCGAGGTGTCGGTCTCGGTGATCTTCTCGCAGTCCCGGCAGACCAGGTGCAGGTGGGTGTGCCGGCCGGCCAGGTGGTAGGTGGGCGCGCCGTGACCCAGATGGGCGTGCGAGACCAGGCCGAGCTCCTCCAGCAGCTCCAGGGTGCGGTAGACCGTGGAGATGTTGACGCCGCTGGCGGTCCGCCGGACCTGGCCGAGGATCTCGTCCGGGGTGGCGTGGTCGAGTGCGTCGACCGCCTCCAGAACCAGCTGCCGCTGCGGGGTGAGCCGGTACCCGCGCTCGCGCAGATCGGCCTTCCAGTCGGACGAGGCGGCCGTCCCGTTGTTCGTCACGTTGTCGTCCCTGCCCAGGTCGAGGTCCTGGGACCAGTGTAGGGACGACAACGTGCGGCGGGGGCCGGCGCGAACGGTCGACCGGTCCTCAGCGGAAGAACGCGATCCCGTCGTCCGGCAGGTCGTTGATGTCCTTGATCAGCTGCGCCGGGCTGAGCACCTTCTTGAGCTGCGCGGACATGTACGGCCGCAGCGGGACCTCGGGAGCGGTCTTCTCGCCGACCCAGAGCAGCTGCTCGTTGACGAAGCCGTAGAGCCGCTTGCCGCCGCTGTACGGCGCCGAGCCCTCGATCCGGGCGACCGCGTCGGTGGCGACGTCGACCTGCGGCTTGCCGTCCGCCAGGGTGCCGTACCAGATCTCCACCGTGCCGTCGTCGCGCACCATGGAGATCTCCACCCCGCGCTCGCCGCTGGTGCCCTGGGCGTTGCTGGTGATCCGCCAGAAGCCGTGCTCGTTCTCCAGCGGGCGGACCTTCTCGCCCTCGTTGTTCAGCACCCAGGTACGGGACCGGAACTCCAGGAACGGGCGGCCGTCGTGCCGGAAGACGATCTCCTGGCCGAAGTTGCACTTCTCGGAGCCGGGGAAGTCGAAGACGCCCGCCCCCTCCCAGGTGCCGAGGAGGAAGGCCAGCGAAACGACGTCCTTGTGGAGGTCGGAGGGAATCTCGATCATGGTCCTGGTCGCAGTCGGGGGCGTTTGGCTTACCTCAACCGTACGGGAGGGGTCAGCGCTGCCCCTGGTACAGCTTCATCACGGAGAAGGCGGCGAACCAGACGATCAGCACGGCCATCAGGGCCAGCAGGCTGTCGAAGAACCATTCGAGACCGGACACGAGGCGCTCCCGGGGGGCGGAGGTAAGCGGACAGACGATGACGGCGCGAGTCTATCCGGCACCGCCCCGGTGTTCGCGGTGAGGCCCGGACTCGACCGAAATCCGCGTCGTGGCGTCCCGGGGCGGGCCAGGGCATAGGGTTTGGCACGTGTCGAAGAAGCTCGTCATCAAGGTCACCGCCGGAGCCGACGCGCCCGAGCGCTGCTCGCAGGCCTTCACCGTCGCCGCGGTCGCGGTCGCCAGCGGGGTCCCGGTCTCGCTCTGGCTGACCGGGGAGTCCTCCTGGTTCGCGCTGCCCGGTCGGGCGGCGGAGTTCGAGCTGCCGCACGCGGCGCCGCTGCCCGAGCTGTTGGAGTCGGTGCTGGCGGCCGGCACGGTCACGCTCTGCACCCAGTGCGCGATGCGGCGTGGCATCGAGCAGGCCGACACCGTCCCCGGTGTCCGCATCGCGGGCGCTCAGGTCTTCCTCAGTGAGATCATGGCCGACGACACGCAGGCCCTGGTCTACTGAGCCGCTACTGGCGCGACTCGTGGTCCGGCTTGTCCCGGTCGTGACCGGGTTGCTCCCAGTGCGGGTCGTCCCAGCGCGGGTCCTGCCACCAGTCGTCCTCGGGGTCCCGCTTGTTGGCGAAGATCGCCGCCAGCGGCGGGATCACCATCGCGAAGAGGCACATCCCGATCGCGGCCGGCACCGAGAAGAACCGCACGACTCCCCAGGCCAGGACGAAGAGCCCGAGGCAGACGCCCATCATCGCGAAGTAGAGGCCGTGCCGGCGCCGTTGCTGCACCCTTCCACGGTACGGCGAGAGCCCCCGCCGACGGCAGGGGCTCTCGGGACGTCCGGGCGGGCGCACGCGGGTCAGACCGCGATCGACACCTCGGCCTGGCCGCCCTGGGAGGCGACCACCACGCGGTCCACCGTCCGGCCCGGCACCAGCGCGCGCACCGTCCACTTGCCCGGGGCCGCGAAGAAGCGGAACTGCCCGGTGGCCGAGGTGGGCACCTCGGCGGTGAACTCGCCCCGCTCGTCGAGCAGCCGCACGTAGCCGTTGACCGGCTCGCCGTCCCGGGTCACCGAACCCTGGATGATCGTCTCGCTCGCCACGTCAACTCCTGCCAGATCCGGGCCGCCGGCCTTCGCACCACACATGTCTCGGTCTCCTTCCTACGGGTACTACGGGTGCTCAGTTGGCGCCGAGCTCGATCGGCACGCCGACCAGGCTGCCGTACTCGGTCCAGGAGCCGTCGTAGTTCCTCACGTTCTTCTGGCCGAGCAGCTGGTGCAGCACGAACCAGGTGAGCGCGGAGCGCTCGCCGATCCGGCAGTAGGCGATGGTCTCCTTGGCCAGGTCCACGCCCTCGGACGCGTAGAGCTCCTTGAGCTCCTCGTCCGACTTGAAGGTGCCGTCGTCGTTGGCGTTCTTCGACCACGGGATGTTGCGGGCGCTCGGCACGTGGCCCGGGCGCTGCGACTGCTCCTGCGGCAGGTGGGCCGGGGCGAGCAGGCGGCCGGAGAACTCGTCGGGCGAGCGGACGTCGACCAGGTTCTTGCTGCCGATCGCGGCGATCACGTCGTCGCGGAAGGCGCGGATCGAGCTGTCCTGGGCCTGCGCCTGGTACCGGGTGGCCGGGCGCTGCGGGACCTCGGAGCCGTCGACCAGGTCGCGCGAGTCCAGCTCCCACTTCTTGCGGCCGCCGTCCAGCAGGCGGACGTCGCGGTGGCCGTAGAGCTTGAAGTACCAGAAGGCGTAGGAGGCGAACCAGTTGTTGTTGCCGCCGTAGAGCACCACGGTGTCGTCGTTGGCGATGCCCTTGGCGCTCAGCAGCGCCTCGAAGCCGGCCTGGTCGACGAAGTCGCGGCGGACCGGGTCCTGGAGGTCCTTCTTCCAGTCGATCCGGACGGCGTTGCGGATGTGGTTCTTGTCGTACGCGGAGGTGTCCTCGTCGACCTCGACGACGACCACCTTGGGGTCGTCCAGGTGGGCCTGGACCCAGTCGGCATCGACCAGGACGTCGCTGCGGCTCATGTGCTGTTCTCCATCCGGGGGCGGTTGGCGGAAGGTGGGGTGCCCGGCGGGGCCCCGAGCGCTCGTATCACTTTTCCGAACAGATGTCCGGATACTGGGACGAGTGGGGCCGGCGGCGCCAAGGGCGGTGCATCGGAACGGCCACAGACGGAAACCGCCTGTTCAGGCCGGGGAGCGGGCGTGCGGCGGGTCAATTCTGCCGAAGCAGGCCGCCGATCAGCGCATTCGACACAGGCAGGTGGCCACGCGGCAGAGGTCCACCGCCCGCCGCTTCGTGAGGTCCGCCTGTCGCTTCATGGGGACGATGCTAGGGAGCCGGACGCGGCCCTGTCATCAACGTATCGAATCGCGAGACGAAATCATCCAGATAGCGAGATTTGGGCCGCCCTTGGCCTTTCGCCCCCGGAGGGAAGGCGGGACCGCCCGTGCCGGCCCTCAGCTGCCGACCAGCTGCACGTGGCTGCCCTGGAACGAGAGCGCCAGCCCGTCCGGCTCCGGCGTCACCTGGCTCAGCGCGAGGCCCACCGGCAACCCCTGCAGCGCGAAGCTCCTGGAGTCCACCGCCGAGCTGATCATCCCGCCGAGGCCCGGCAGCGCGCCCACCCCGGACAGCCCGCTCACGTCGGCCACCTGCACCTGGTTGCCGTTGACCCGCAGCTTGACCATGGCGCTCAGGGTCTGCCCCATCAGCTGGTAACCGACCTTGAGCTCCCCGGGCCCGCCGTACCCCAGGGTGACCTGGGAGCCGAGCCCGAGCAGCTGCTCCACCTCCTGGTACGGCAGCCGGCCCGACCCGGTGCCGGAGTCCACCGTCGCCGAGGTGTAGCCGCCGTTCACCTGAACTCCGCTCAACCGCGCGGAGAAGGCGTCCAGTTGGACCGTCTGACCGGCACCCGAGACGTTCACCGAGTCCGCCGAGAGCCGAACGTCGTCGAACTTCTTGTCGATCACCTGGGTGAGGAAGGGGAAGCCCTCGATGGTCACCGACGGGCGGCCGCTGATCCCCTGTTTGTTCGCCAGCCGGTCCGCCGCCTGGCCCTCGGCGACCGACAGCGCGATCCGATCGGCCCCGACCAGCAGTCCGCCGAGCACCAGGACGGCGACGGCCGCTTTGATCAAGGTCCGCATCGGAGTGTCCTTCCGTCCATGGTCAGCAACGCCATCAACTGTCTGTGGTACGACGATCTGACCATGAGCATGGTTCCGGACGGCGACTCGGCCGGAACCCGATCCCGAGCCCGAACCGGAGCCGTCAGCCCCCGGCGAAGGGCGGCAGCACCTCGACCGTGCCGCCCTCGGTCAGCTCCACCGTGGCGTGGTCCCGGGCGCCCACCGGCTCGCCGTCCACCAGGAACGAGCAGATCCCGAGCACCCGGGCGAACCGCGGCCGCTCGACGTGCCGGGCGCGCGCCCGCGCCAGCGCCTCGGCCAGCGTCGCGGCCCGGTACGGCTCCTCGGCCACGCCGGCCTCCGCCTTGGCGGCGGCCCAGTAGCGGATCGTGCCGGTCACCACGGCCATGGGGGTGCCTCCCGGCCGAAGGCCGGGGGACGGTTCGGTGGTCGCGTTCATGACGGCCCCTTCTCGAAGGTGTGCACCCAGGGTGCCGGTCGGTGCCGTGCTCCATGATGCCCGGGGCCCGCCCGGGCCGGGAACCCCGCAGGTCGGCCCGGTCGGCGCCGGGGCGCACGGGCTCCGGAGCGAGCTTGATCACGTCCGCCGGCCCCTGCGCCGGGCGGGTGCGGTGGGCTATCCTGATCCGTCAAGGGATCCGGGCAGAGTCGCCCCCGGGTCCTTTTGTGCTTTCAGGACCCCGATACGGAAGTCCTTGCGAGTGGTAGGCCACCCGTCCAGTTGTTGGAAAGGGGACGACCCGGGTTATGAGCTCCCTCCTCCTGCTCACCAACGCACTGCAGCCGTCGGCGGAGGTGCTGCCGGCCCTCGGGCTCCTGCTGCACCAGGTACGAGTCGCCCCGGCCGAGGGCTCGGCGCTCGTCGACACGCCCAGCGCCGACGTGATACTGGTCGACGGCCGTCGCGACCTCCCGCAGATCCGCAGCCTCTGCCAGCTGCTGCGCTCCACCGGCGTCAGTGCGCCGCTGATCCTGGTGGTCACCGAGGGCGGTCTGGCCGCGGTCACCGCCGACTGGGGCGTCGACGACGTGCTGCTGGACACCGCCGGCCCGGCCGAGGTGGAGGCCCGGCTGCGGCTGGCGACGGGTCGCAAGCAGCAGGTCGCGGTCGACGACAGCCCGATGGAGATCCGCAACGGCGACCTCTCGGTGGACGAGGCGACCTACTCCGCCAAGCTCAAGGGCCGGGTGCTCGACCTCACCTTCAAGGAGTTCGAGCTGCTCAAGTACCTCGCCCAGCACCCCGGCCGGGTCTTCACCCGGGCCCAGCTGCTGCAGGAGGTCTGGGGCTACGACTACTTCGGCGGCACCCGCACGGTGGACGTGCACGTCCGCCGGCTGCGGGCCAAGCTCGGCGTCGAGCACGAGCAGCTGATCGGCACCGTCCGGAACGTGGGCTACCGCTTCGTCGTGCCCTCCCAGGGCGACAAGGCCGAGCGGGCCGCCGCCGAGGAGCCGGACGGTCCCGCGCTGGTCCGCGAGGGCTGACCCCGCCGGGCCCGGCCGAACGGCGTCGGGCCCGGCCGCTCCGATACTGGGCCGACACGCGTAGACTCCCCCCGTGGCCAAGGTGACGCGCGACGATGTAGCCAGATTGGCTGGGACCTCGACCGCGGTCGTCAGCTATGTCATCAACGACGGACCGCGACCCGTCGCGCCCGCGACCAAGGAGAAGGTGCTCGCCGCGATCGAGCAGCTCGGCTACCGGCCGAACAGCGTCGCGCAGGCGATGGCCTCCCGCCGGACCAACCTGATCGGCATGGTCGTGCCGGACGCCCGGCAGCCCTTCTTCGCCGAGATGGCGCACGCGGTCGAACGGGCCGCCTCCGACCGCGGCAAGCTGGTGCTGATCGGCAACTCGGACTACGCGGACGACCGCGAGGTGCACTACGTCCGGGCCTTCCTCGGGATGCGGGTCTCCGGCCTGATCCTGGTCAGCCAGGGCCCCTCGCAGCGCGCCGCCGAGGAGTTCGCCGCGATGGAGGGCGCCAAGGTGGTGCTGCTGCACCGCCGGCCCGAGGCGATCGACGACGTCGCGGTGGTCACCGACGACGTGGGCGGGGCCGAACTCGCCGTCCGTCACCTGCTGGAGGAGCACGGTCACCCGTACGTGGTCTGTTTCGGCGGCCCGGTGGAGTCCCCCGCGCCCGGCGACCCGGTGATCGACCACATCGAGGGCTGGCAGCGCGCGATGGAGGCGCACGGCCTGCCCACCGAGCCCTACCTGCTCGACGCGCCCTTCAACCGCTACGGCGCGTACCGGGTCGCGTTGGAGCTGCTGCGCTCCCCCGAGCGGCCACCGGCCATCTTCTGCTCGACCGACGACCAGGCGATCGGCCTGCTCCGGGCGGCCCGCGAGGTCGGCCTGCGGGTGCCGGAGGACCTCGCGGTGGCCGGCTTCGACGACGTGCCGGAGGCCGCGCTGGCCGACCCGCCGCTGACCACGGTGGCCAGCGACCGGGACGCGATGGCCCGGGCCGCGGTGGAGCTGGTGCTCGACGACTCGCTGATGGTGCCCGGCTCGGACACCGAGCGGGTCCGCCAGTTCCCGTCCCGCCTGGTCATCCGACGCTCCTGCGGCTGCGACGGACCGCGCGCAGAGTAACCCCTGCTTATGAGAAGTCAACGGGCTTCTCTGCCCGTTCTGACCCAGCTCTCATGGGATCCTCATCCTGCGGGCGGAACTTGGGTCCCATGAGCGACCAGTACCGCACTACCGCAGATGAGTCGGGGCACCTCCTCCCGCCGACGCCGGCCGGGGCGCCCACCGCTCAGTACATCCAGGACTTCTCCACGCCGGACGCGGGCGCCGGCTACCACTCCGCCCCGCCGCCGGCGCCGCCGCTGCCGCCCGCCCCGCCCGGTTGGGGCGGTGGTGACCCGGCCGGCCAGCCCGGCCCGGACGGCTTCGTCCCCGGCCCCGGCCGGCGCGCGGCCCGCAACGGCTTCCTGCGCGGCAGGCTCGCCCTGGTCGCCGCCGTCGCCGCGGTCTCCGCGCTGATCGGCGGGGTGGCCGGCGCCGCGGTCAGCGACGCGCACCGCACCACCAGCGCCGCGGCCACCACCCTGGTCACCCCGGTGGCGGCCAAGTCCGACGGCACCGCGGACGTCGCGGCCATCGCCAGCACGGTCTCCCCCAGCGTGGTCCAGATCGTCGTGCAGACCGAGGACGCCACCGACACCGGCACCGGCGTGATCCTCACCGCCAACGGGCAGATCCTCACCAACTTCCACGTCATCGCGGGCGCCGTCGACCAGGGCGGCAGCATCACCGTCACCTACCACGACGGCAGCAAGACCACCGCCAAGGTGACCGGCACCGACAAGTCGATGGACGTCGCGGTGATCACCGCGGACAACGCCAGCGGCCTCGCCCCGGCCGTCCTCGGCGACTCCGACGCGATGGCGGTCGGCGACCCCGTGGTCGCCATCGGCAACCCGGACGGCCTCACCGGCACGGTCACCGCGGGCATCATCAGCGCCAAGAACCGCCAGGTCAGCGTCCAGGTCGACGAGACCACCACGCGCGGCAACGGCGGCTTCGGCTTCCCCAGCTTCCCCGGCTTCCCGGGCTACGGCGGCGGCCGCTCCGGCGGGTCCGGTGCCGGTTCCGGCGGGAGCTCCGCGGACACCGCCACCTACTCGGCGCTGCAGACCGACGCCGCGCTCAACCCCGGCAACTCCGGCGGCCCGCTGCTCAACGCCAACGGCCAGGTGATCGGGATCAACTCCGCCATGTACTCGGGCAGCGGCTCCAGCTCCAGCGACTCCGGCCAGGCCGGCAGCGTCGGCCTCGGATTCGCCATCCCGATCAACTCCGTCAAGCAGGTCCTGCCGAAGTTGCAGGCCGGTCAGTCCCTGTAAGCGTCTCCCACGCCGCACAATGGCTAGACCCCTTCCGAAACAAGAGAGGGCCCACCGCCGATGACTCCTCCCGCCGACGACCGCACTCCTGCCGAGCAGCCGGGCGCTCCAGCGCGCCTGCTCGTGGTCGACGACGAGCCCGCCCTGCGGGACGCACTGGAGAGCAGCCTCGCCTTCGAGGGCTACGAGGTCAGCACCGCCACCGACGGCTACGAGGCGCTGGACGCCGTCGAGCGCGAGAAGCCCGACCTGGTGCTGCTCGACATCATGATGCCCCGGATGGACGGCCTCACGGCCGTGCGCCGGATGCGCTCGCGCGGCGACACCGCGCCGGTGCTGATGCTCACCGCGCGGGACGCCGTCGGCGACCGGGTCACCGGCCTGGACGTGGGTGCGGACGACTACCTCGCCAAGCCGTTCGAACTCGACGAGCTGCTCGCCCGGGTCCGCGCCCTGCTCCGGCGCAACGCGCTCGCCGCCGAGGCCGCGGCCCGGGCCACCGCGGTCGAGGACGACTCCGAGGTGCTCGCCTTCGCCGACCTGCGGATGAACACCGCCACCCGGGAGGTCACCCGGGACGGCCGGCCGGTCGAGCTGACCCGGACCGAGTTCATGCTGCTGGAGATGTTCCTGGCGCACCCGCGCCAGGTGCTCACCCGTGAGCAGATCCTCAAGGCGGTCTGGGGCTTCGACTTCGAACCCTCCTCCAACTCGCTGGACGTCTACGTGATGTACCTGCGCCGCAAGACCGAGCAGGGCGGCATGCCGCGCCTGATCCAGACGGTCCGTGGCGTCGGCTACGCCCTGCGCGCGCCCGCGGGCACGGCGGCCTGAGAGTCATGACCACGGAGACAAGACGGCGGGGGCGGGTCTCCCGCTGGTACCACGACCGCTCGCTGCGCAGCCGGCTGGCCATCCTGACGGCGGCCGCCGTGGCGGTGGCCATCGCGCTCTGCTCGGTGGCCTGCTGGTTCGTGCTCAAGGACCGGCTGTACACCCAGGTCAGGCAGAACCTGGCCACCGCGACCCGGAAGCCCAGCATCTTCGCCACGCCGAAGGGGGACTTCTGCCGGGACAACCCGGTCGCCGCCCAGGCGGCGGCCGTGGCGAACGCGGCGGCCCACCCGGTGAAGCCGTGGCTGCCCGGCGGCGGCACGCAGACCGGCGGCGGCACCGCCGGCAAACCGCCCGCGCCGTCGGTGACCGACCAGGCCAGTACCCAGTTGGTCGCGCCGGACGGCTCGTCGGTCTGTCTCCTGGGCGACTCCACCCAGGGCATCAACATCCAGCCCTCCGACCTGAGCGCGGTCGGCTACTCCCCCGGCCAGGCCACCTACCGCTCCGGCAGCTTCGTCAACGGCACCCCGGTCGAGGTGCGGGTGGTGATGGTCAACGACCCCAACACCGGCCCGGTCATCCTGCTCAGCGCGATCTCGCTGACCAGCACCGAGCACTCGCTGCGCGACCTCGCCTTCCTGCTGGTCGCGGTCGCCGCGCTCGGCGCGCTCGGCGCCGGGTTCACCGGCCGAGTGGTCGCCCGTGCCGGGCTCAAGCCGGTGCACGAGCTCAGCGAGATGGTCGAGCACATCGCCCGCACCGAGGAGGTCGGCACCACCATCCCGGTGCACGGCAACGACGAGATCGCCCGGCTGGCCAGCTCGTTCAACTCGATGAGCACCGCGCTGGCCAACTCGCGTGACCTGCAGACCCGGCTGATCGCCGACGCGGGCCACGAGCTGCGCACCCCGCTCACCTCGCTGCGCACCAACGTCGACCTGCTGATCCGCAGCGACCAGACCGGCCGCCCGCTGCCGCCGGCCACCCGCGCCAAGCTGCTCGGCAACATGAAGGCGCAGATGCAGGAACTGACCCTGCTGATCGGCGACCTGCTCCAGCTCTCCAAGCCGGACTCGCCGCGCCCCGGCCAGAACGTGGCCACCGTCGCCATGCACGAGATCGCCGCGCGGGCGGTCGAACGCGGCAAGCTGCGCGGGCCCGGGCTGGACTTCCGGGTCGAGCTGCAGCCCTGGTACGTCCGGGCCGACGCGGCCGCGCTGGAGCGGGCCGTGATGAACCTGCTGGACAACGCGGTGAAGTACAGTCCGCCGGGCGCCCCGGTCGAGGTCCGGCTGCGCGGCGGCCAGCTGACCGTGCGCGACCACGGCCCGGGAATCCCGACCGAGGAGCTGCAGTACGTCTTCGACCGGTTCTGGCGCTCGCCGTCCTCCCGGCAGCTGCCGGGCTCGGGGCTGGGCCTGTCGATCGTCGCGCAGACCGTGGAGGCCAGCGGCGGTCAGGTCTCGCTCGGCCCGGCCGGGGACGGTGGTCCCGGCGCCCTCGCCACCATGCGGCTGCCCGGCACCCCGGAGACCCCGCCGGCGCCGCCGCCACTGCCCGAGGGTCACCCGGCGATCTGAGCCGGGGTCGTTCCGGCCGGGGGGTCAGACCCCCGGCTCGGCCTCCAGCTGCCGCTCGGCGCGGATCCGTTCGGCCACCGCGTCCTCGGTCATCGCGCGGTCGGTGTAGACCAGCGGCCGTTCGGCCTCGGTGATGATGTGCTTCACCACCTGGACGTTGCCGTTGACGTCCCAGACCGCGATGCCCGGCGACAGGGTCGGGATGATCTCCACCGCCCAGCGTGGCAGGCCGAGCACCCGCCCGGTGGCCCTGGCCTCGTCGGCCTTCTGCATGTAGATGGTCCGGGTGGAGGCCATCTTGAGGATCGCCGAGGCCTCCTTGGCCGCCGCGCCGTCCACCACGTCCGAGAGGTGGTGGACCACCGCGACGAAGGACAGCCCGAGCCGGCGGCCGAACTTCAGCAGCCGCTGGAAGAGCTGCGCCACGAACGGGCTGTTGATGATGTGCCAGGCCTCCTCGACCAGGAAGATCCGCTTCTTCCGGTCGGGGCGGATCCAGGTGTGCTCCAGCCAGACGCCGACGATCGCCATCAGGATCGGCATCGCGATCGAGTTGCGGTCGATGTGCGAGAGGTCGAAGACGATCAGCGGCGCGTCCAGGTCGATGCCGATGCTGGTCGGGCCGTCGAACATGCCGCGCAGGTCACCGTCGACCAGCCGGTCCAGCACCAGCGCCACGTCCAGCCCCCAGGACTGGACGTCCCCCGGCGCGACCCCGAGCGACTCCACCGAGGAGAGGTCGGGCTTGCGCAGGGTGTCGATGATGTCGCCCAGGATCGGCTGGCGGTCCGTCACGGTGGCCCGGACGTGCGCGTGGGCGGCCTTCAGCGCGAACCCGGCCCGCTCCTCCAGACCGCGGCCCATCGCGACCTCGATGATGGTCCGCAGCAGCGAGAGCTGGCCGGTGGTGGTGATCGCCGGGTCCAGCGGGTTGAGCTTGACCCCACCGTCCCGGGCCGCCATCGGGTCCAGCCGGATGGACTTTATCCCCAACGCGTCGGCGATCAGGTTCCATTCGCCGACGCCGTCCTCGCCCTGCGCGTCCAGCACCACCACCTGCCGGTCGCGGAAACGCAGTTGGCGCAGCACGTAGGTCTTCTCCAGCGCCGACTTGCCGTTGCCGGACTCACCGAGCACCAGCCAGTGCGGGGCCGGGAGTTGCTGCCCGTAGAGCTGGAACGGGTCGTAGACGTACCCCTTCCCGCTGTAGACCTCGCGGCCGATGATCACCCCCGAGTCCCCCAACCCCGGTGCCGCGGTGGGCAGGTAGACCGCCTGGGCCTGGCCGGTCGAGGTGCGGACCGGCAACCGGGTGGTCTCCACCTTGCCGAACATCAGGCTGGTGAAGGCGTCGGTCAGGGAGGTGAGCGGAGAGACCATCGGACCCCCAGGATCAGCGGCGGATGCCGGTGGCGAACGGCAGGGTGTTGACGAACGCCCGGTGGTGCTCGCGGTCGCACCACTCCAGCTTGAGGTAGCTCTTGCCGGCCGAGGCCCGGATGGTCCGCTTGTCGCGGGCCAGCGCCTCGGGGTTGCGGGAGGAGACCGTGATGTAGCCGACCAGGTTGACCCCGGCCGCGCCGGAGGCCAGGTCGTCGCCGCGCTGGTCGACCCGGCCGGTGTGGGCCAGGTCGCGCGGGTCCACCGTGCGGTTCATCTTGGCGGCCCGGCTGGCCTCCGCCTCGTCGTTCGTCTTCTCGGTGAGCATCCGCTCGATGGCCACGTCGGTGGGCTCCAGGTCCATCGTGACGGCGACCGTGCGGATCACGTCCGGGGTGTGCACCAGCAGCGGCGCCAGGAAGTTGACGCCGACCGGGGTGAGCGGCCACTCCTTCACCCAGGCGGTGGCGTGGCACCAGGGCTCCCGGGTCTGCGACTCGCGGGTCTTGGCCTGCAGGTACTGCGGGTGGGTGGCGTCCAGCTCGGCCGGCCAGGCGTTGCGCCGGCTCATCGCCTGGATGTGGTCGATCGGGTGGTCCGGGTCGTACATCGAGTGCAGCAGCGAGGAGAGCCGGGCCTGGCCCAGCGGCTGCCGGACCCGGATGTCGGCCTCCGCCAGGCGCGCGCAGATGTCGGTCAGTTCGCGCGCCATCACGGCGGCCAGCCCGTCGTCGTCGCGGACCCGCCGCCCGTTCGCGGTGCGGCCCATGGCGTGCGCCTCGGCCGCGAGGTCCCGGGTGTAGTGCATGCAGGCGACCAGGTAGGCCCGGTGCTGCTCGGACGAGGTCGACACCATCGACTGCAACTGGTCGTACGAGTCCTGCAGCCAGCGCGGGGCGTTGTGGTCGCCGCGCCGCTCGACGTCCTTGGCGTGCGCGTCCGGGTCGGCGGGCAGCGTGCGGGCCAGGATCTGCAACCGGGTCACGAAGCCGTCCCCGTTGGCGACGTGCTTGAGCAGCGTGCCGAACCGGTCGACCAGCGCCTCCTGGTCCTCCGAGTCGCGCAGACCGACGCCCGGGCCCTCGATCTCGATCGCCGCGGTCACCGTGCGCCGCTCCAGGTGCATCAGCACCCCGACCTCGTCCGGCCCGAACGGAGCGCTCAGCCAGCGCAGCCGGCCCACCCCGGGCGGCGGGCCGACCTCCACCTCCCGGCCGTCCAGCCGGGTGCCGGCGTCCATCGCCGTGGACTGCCAGACCGCACGGCCGCTGCGCACCGTCCGCCGGTAGCTGCGGTTGATCTCCACCCACTTGTAGAACGTCCGACGCCGGTACGGGATGTAGACCGCGGCGATCGCCAGCAGCGGGAAGCCGACCAGGCCGGCGATCCGCAGCGACAGGATCGGCATCAGCAGGCCCCACATCATGCCCAGGAAGGCACCGAAGATGATCAGAAGGATCTCGCCGGACTCCCGGTTGCGGCCGATCGGCGCGTTGGGCCGGGACTTCCCGATCAGATAGGTGCGGCGCTGGTGCACGTATGGCTGGGCGTACGGCCCACCGTACTGGCCGAACGGTTCACTGCTCATGGTGCGTCACCCTCCCTTCGCTGGATTCTGCGCCGGCGGCGCCGCCGGGGGCGGCACCGGTGGGGCCGACGGAGTTCGCGAGCCGTGCGCGGCGATGCCGGTGGCCACCGACCCGGCGCCGCCAGCGCCGCCGCTCGGCGAGGCCGCCTCCACGCCACCGCGCGAGCCGTGCGTCGAGATGCCCTGCTTGACCAGGTTGGCCGGACCGTTGATCATCGCCGAACCGGCCGACACCGCGCTGGCCCGGGCGTTCCGCAGGTGCATCATCTCGTCGCCGAAGCCCGGCACGAAACGGTAGATGGCGCCGCTGGTGAAGATCGAGAGGGCGAGGATGGCCAGTCCGGCGATCACCCGGGCGAAGTCGTCCGAGGCGCCGGAGCCCATCGCCACCGCGCCGGCCAGCCCCAGGATGATCACGATCACCGGCTTGGCCAGGTCCACGGCGGCCATCAGGCCGGCCCAGCGCCGGACGTGCTTCCACAGCTGCTTGTCCACCAGGCCCGCGTAGACCGCGGTGCCGAGCAGCGCGCCCACGTACAGCATCGCGGTCCGGATCCACAGCTCGATCCAGAGCACCGCGGCGGCCAGCACGGCCACCAGCGAGACCAGGATCAGGATCAGCGGGCCACCGCCGATCGAACCGTTCTCCAGGGTGTTGGCGAACCCGCCCAGATAGGTGCCGGTGTCGGACTTGGTGCCGGCCGCGATGGCCGCGGTGAGGCCGTCGGTCGCACTGACCACGGTGTACAGGATCAGCGGGGTGAACGCGGAGGCGACCACGGTGAGCCAGAGGAAGCCGATCGCCTCCGAGATCGCCTGGGTGAGCGGCGCGCCGCGGACCGCCCGCTTGGTCACCGCGAGCAGCCAGAGCACCAGGGTGACCACCGTCGAGGCGGCGAAGACCACCGCGTACTGCTGGAGGAACGCGCTGTTGGTGAAGTCCACCTGCGTGGTGCCGTCGATCGCCCCCGACAGGCTCCGCACCACCCACGCGGCGGCCTGCGCACAGCCCTTGGCGAGCGACCCGAGCGGATCGGTGACGGAGCCGACCCCGGAGGTGCCGGGGATGGTGGCGCTGCCAGGACTGTTGACGCAGAGGATCCCGTCGTTCGCGAAGGGGATGCTCGGGCAGTTGGTGTTGGCCGCGGACGGTGACGGCGACGGAGCCCCCGGCGCCGCGAACACCCGTTGGGCCGTCAGCAGCGCCGCGAGCTGCATGACCGCCAGCGCCGCACCCAGGCGGCCGGCGCGGCGGAGGAAGGACCGGGCGGAGCCGTCAGCGGGCATAGCGGAAGCCTCCGAACTGCTGGACGGCGCTGGTGATCTCGTCGGCGCTGGCGGCCTGCTGGTCCGCCGGGACCGGGGCGGGCCCGTTCTGCCGACCGTAGTCGGTGAGCTTCCAGTCCGTGCCGGTCCAGTGCAGGCTGAGGGTGAGGGTGTACCAGTTCTCGGCGACCGGCTTGGTGGAGCTGGTCCCGGCCAGCCCGCCCAGCCCCACGCACCACACCATGGCCTTGGTCGCGGTCGCGGTGTACCCGTCGGTGCGGGTACCGACCGGCACGGCCCGGCTGACGAAGGTGAGCCCCTGCGGGGCGTTGCCCTGCGCGTCGAGGCCGTACTGGCTCAGCACGTCGGGGGTGATCGCCTGGTCGAGCCGGGTCTGCAGGGCGCCGAGCGCGGACGGGTCGGCGATGGCGGTGAGTACCGCCCGCCGCCCGTCGGCCCGGAACATGTCCGTGCCACCCAGCGCGACGGCGTAGTTGGCGGCGGCCGACTGGGCACCCTGATCGGTGTCGGGGTACCCGGTGGCGATGCCGTTGGTGGTGGTGTTGACGGGCTGTACGCCGCTGGCCGCAGTGGCCGCCGAGCCGCCCGGCGGTGGTGGGGCGGCCGCGCCGGACGGGCCGGCCGACCCGCCGCCGGCCAGGCTCCCGTTGTGGTTGGCGATGGAGATGGCGACCACCAGCAGGGTCACCACCACCAGCACCGTCAGCAGGGTGCGCAGTGGCCTGGACTGACGGAGTGAAGGCTGGCCGGAGGACTGTTCGCCGACCGGCAGCCGCGTCCTGGTGTGCGGCTGGTCGTCGGGCAACGGCACGGCGGCCCTCCTGGGACGGGGAGCCGGTGGAGGCTCCGGGGTTGCGGTCCGGGGGCACCCCGGTAGCGGGTCGTCCAGCCCGGCATGCTCTGGACTGACTATCTGGTCGTCAGATGGACATGCCGTAGACAATGGTGAACAGAGTGCCCAACGATCCAATGATGAACACGCCGGTCAGCCCGGCGATGATCAGCCCCTTGCCCTGCTCGGCACTGAAGGTGTCGCGCATCGCGGTGGCCCCGATCCGCTGCTTGGCGGCCCCCCAGACCGCGATGGCCAGGCAGGCCAGGATGGCCACCGCCATCACGACCTCCACCATGACCCGCGCCTCGGACCCGAGGGTCGAGAAAGGACCCCAATCCGGGGCGATCCCACCGATAATGGTGTTGATATTGCCCTTACCGCTACTGGGGGCGGGGGTCGGATCCGCGATCAGGTAGCTGCGGGCATAGCCACCCACCGTGCCACCCACCCTGCTGACTACGTCGCTCAAGTGCATTCCTGTCTCACCGCCCGGTCAGGCAAATTCAAGGCCCCCCAGCGGGGTCGCGCGAAGGGCTGGGACCCATTCTTGGCCAGATCTGATGTCGACTTGGCTACTTCTGGTGGATTGGTCGCGCGGCATCGGGCTTGTACGCCAGGATGACCACCGTAGTTAGGATAGCGCTCACTCTTTGTATCTCCGATGATTGCACTGGGCAACGCCTTGCCGCAGACTGGTGGGGGCTTCGGTGGAACAGACTGGCGCATGCGGGGGGCATATGCGTTCCGGTGCCGAGCCGGAGGCTCTGTCCGTGGGACACAAGCGCTCTGACAGTGCATCGGGATGGTGCTGATGGTACTCCGGAACGGCCTGCGGACAGCGGCCTTGGCGGGAGCTGTTGCGTTCGGCTTCCTCGGCGTGATCGGCGTCGGCACGTACGCGGCCAGCGGAGCGGTCCAACTCGGCGGCACCGGCGGTGGTCTGACGCTCGCACCGGGCACCGTTCCGGCCGCCTACCAGGCACTGATCCAGCAGTGGGGCACCAGGTGCCCGCAGATCTCGCCGCCCATGCTGGCCGCACAGCTCTACCAGGAGAGCGGCTTCGACCCGACGGCCCGCAGCAGCGTGGGCGCCGAGGGCATCGCCCAGTTCATGCCGGACACCTGGGCAACCTACGGCGTGGACGCCACCGGTGACGGCAAGAAGGACATCTGGAACCCGGCCGACGCGATCCCCGCCGCCGCCAACTACGACTGCGCCCTCGCCCAGGACACCGCCACCGTCCCCGGCGACCCGCAGGACAACCTGCTGGCCGCCTACAACGCCGGCCCCTACGCGGTGATCGCCCACCGGGGCGTCCCGCCTTACCAGGAGACCCAGGGCTACGTCCGCTCGATCAAGTCACTGATGGTCAGCTTCGCCGCGCAGGCCCCGGCCAGCACCCTGGTGGTCTCCCCGCAGGCCTCCGGCGCGATCTACTTCGCGCAGACCAAGCTGGGCACCCCGTACCTGTGGGGCGGTGAGGGGCTCCCCTCGCAGAACGGCCAGTTCGACTGCTCCGGGCTGACCCAGGCCGCCTTCGCCTCGGTGGGCATCAGCCTCCCCCGGGTGGCCAACGACCAGTGGTACGCCGGCCCGCACCCGTCCCGCGACCAACTCCGCCCCGGCGACCTGGTCTTCTTCGCCACCGACCTGAACGACCCGCGCACTATCCACCACGTCGGGATCTACGTCGGCGGCGGCTACATGATCAACGCGCCGCACACCGGGGCGGTGATCCGCTATGACAAGATCGACCAACCGGACTACATCGGCGCCACCCGGGTCACTCCGGACGGCGCCAGCGCGCTGCCGCAGCGCGGTGCGGACGGGACCATCACCGGCGGCTCGGACCCGGGACACACCTGATCGACGGTCAGCAGACGCGTGACGGCGTGCCGGAGTTGTGCCCGTCTGGTCAAGTTTCCATAACAGCGTGTCCTCGTGGAACGCTGTGCGCCGGATGTCTCGTTCTGTCCTGCGGCAGAAGTTCCCTCCCGTGGCAGAAGTTCCGTCCTGTGACAGGAACGCACGGCCGGGACGGACGGACCACGAACTGATCAGACGGCAGATTCCAGGAGGTACGGCGTGTCGACGCTGTTGGCCGACACCAGCAATCCGGACGTCAGCCTCCTCTACACCATCAACGGCTGGGCCAAGGTGGCCCCCGGCTGGTTCGACCACCTGGTCTCCTGGACCGGCGAGTACGGCATCCTGATCGGCCTGCTGCTGCTCTGTCTGGTCGGCTGGCTGCAGGCCCGTCGCCGGCCGGACGCCCCGGTCGCGGTGGCCGGCGTGCTGTGGGCCCCGATCTCGGTGGGCCTCGCCGAGCTCGCCAACCTGCCGATCGCCGCGATCGTCGCCCGGCCGCGCCCGTTCGTGGACCACCCCGGGCTGGACGTGCTGGTGGCCGGCAAGGCCGGCACCCACTCCTTCGTCAGCGACCACTCGACCATCTCGATGGCCTTCGCGGTGGCGCTCTTCCTGGTGAACCGCCGGCTCGGCGCGATCGCCGGCGGACTCGCCCTGCTGCAGGGCTTCTGCCGGATGTTCATGGGTGTGCACTACCCCACCGACGTGCTGGGCGGCTACGCGCTGGCGGCCGCGGTGGTGCTGCTGCTGGCACCGATCGCGATGGCGGTGCTGGTGCCGTTCTGCCACGCGGTGACCAGAACGGCGGCCGCGCCGCTGATCACCGCGCAGCGGCCCGGGCCGGCCGACAGCGGCGGCTCGCGGCGGCGCCGGCGCGGTCCGGCGGCGCCCCCGGCGCGCACCGAGCGCGCCCCCGAGTCCGACCTGGCGGCCTGAGTCCGGCAGCGGGTTCAGTCGGGCTGGTCGAGGTGTTCCCGGGCGTCCCGGCGGGCCTTGTCCCGGGAGCGTCGGGCTGGCGCGAACCAGCCGCAGCTGCAGCTGGCGAGGGCGAACGACCCGCGCTCGGCGACCTCCGCCCGGTGCTCGGCGGGGACGGCGCCGCTCGGGAGGGCAGGGGGGTCGGTCCAGGCCGACGACTCCTTACGCACGTCGTTCACGGTAACCCGCACGGCCCCCGGCGCGCGAAGCCCTACGCGCGCCGGTCCGCTCGTAACCCGACCGCCGTCGGCTCGTTGGGGCAGTGAGGCCGTGCCCAGCAGGGGCGGCGGCGTGCCGGGCCCGGGCCCGAGGGGGTTGAGAACAGCATGATCCAGTCGCAGCGTCGCGGCGCACAGATCCTCGGCTCGGCGGCGGTGGCCGCCCTGTTGACCGTCTCCCTGGCGGGCTGCTCGGGCGGCGGTGGCGGCTCCGGCGGCTCGGCCGACGCGGCGGACGCCGTCAAGAGCAGCGGACCCGACACGCTGGCCGCCGACCCGCTGACGGCGGTGCGCAACGCCGCCGAACTCACCGGCCACGCCGGCTCCGCCCAGGCGGCCACCCAGCTGACCACCGAGTCCGCCAACAAGCAGGCCTCGTTCACCGGCACCGGGACCTACGACTACACCAAGCGGATCGGCCGGCTGCAGGTGACCGTCCCGCCGGGCGCCGCGACCAACGGCCCGGTGGTCGAGGTGGTCGAGCCCGGCATCGTCTTCCTGCAGAACAGCGGCGCCAAGGTGCCGGCCGGCAAGTGGGTCAAGCTGGACGTCCGGCAGCTCGCCGACGGCAACCTGATCAGCAACGGCGCGACCGACCCGGCCGACGCCGCCGGGGCGCTGCGCGGCGTCCAGCAGGCCCAGTTGGTCGGCGACGACACCGTGGACGGGGTCGCCGTCAAGCACTACAAGGGCACCCTGGACCTGGCCAAGGCCGCCGACGCGACCGGCGGCGCCGGCGCCTACGGGCTGCGGATGGCGGCCAACACCTTCACCGTCAAGGCGGTCCCGTACGACGTCTGGCTGGACGCCCAGGGCCGGCTGCGCCGGGTGACCGAGGTGTTCACCTTCGCCGGGGTCGCCGGTTCCAGCAATGCCAAGGACCAGGTCAAGGTCACCTCGACGGTGACGCTCAGCGGGTTCGGGCAGCCGGTGAACGTCTCCGAGCCGCCCGCCGCCGACGTGGTCCAGCTGCAGGACTCCTCCGCCAGCCCGCAGAACTGAGGTGTCGGGGGCGGCAGCCCACCCGATTCGGTGGCAGAGATGGCCCGTCCGTGCCATGTGGTGGGCTCCCGGCACTCTCTAGGCTGGGACCCGGGTGGCTGCCGCCCGGTGGGTGCAGGGCGCTGAAGGGGTGGTGCAGGGTGTCGTCCTCCGCGGACCGAAGGATCGGCCACGACAGCGCGGCCCTCGACGAGATCGAGCTGGCCGGCGAGCTGATGATCGCCGCCACCGCCAGCACCGACGAGCGGCTGCCCACCGCCCGGATCGACGAGGTGTTGCTCCAGCAGGCCCAGCAGGCCACCGACGGCGAGGGCGGCGGGCCGGTCAGCTCCGCAGCAGCCGGCTGATCGCGGTCATCGCCTCGGCCACCTTCTGGTCCATCTCCGGCCCGCCCTCCTCGGCGGCCGCCGCCACGCAGTGCTTGACGTGCTCCTCCAGCAGCGCGAGGGCGAAGGACTGCAGCGCCTTGGTGCCCGCCGAGACCTGGGTGAGGATGTCGATGCAGTAGACGTCCTCCTCGACCATCCGCTGCAACCCGCGGACCTGACCCTCGATCCGGCGCAGCCGCTTGAGGTGGTCCGCCTTGTGCGCGCTGTAGCCGTGCGGCCCCTGGTGCTGGGCGGTACCGGCGCGCTCGGTCACGCCGTTCGCGGTACTGCCGCTCGCGGTGCCGGTGCTCTCGGTGGTCATCGGCCTGCCCCGTTTCTCGTGCTGCGCGGCCGATCGCCGCCGGTGCCCCCCAGTGTCCCGCACCGGCGACGCCGGCGGGTTACCCCGTCCGAGCGGCTCGACCGAGCACCGCGCCCAGCACCACGGCAATCCCCCCGGGCTTCCGCCAGACTGAGGCTCCCCCGTGTTCACCCCGCTGACCCGTTTGCGCAATTCCGGCGCGGAGCACCTAGCATCGTTCAGTCCGTCCCCCGCACATCGGAGATTTCCGTGCGTTTTAGCCTGACCCCGAAGGAGACGAGCTTCTACGACATGTTCGCCGCCGCCGCGGAGAACCTGGTCGTCGGCTCGAAGCTCCTGCTGGAACTGCTGGGCTCAGACTTGTCCACCCGCGCGGAGATCGTCGAGCGCATGCGCGCCGCCGAGCACGCGGGCGACGACACCACCCACGCGATCTTCCACCAGCTGAACTCCTCCTTCATCACGCCCTTCGACCGCGAGGACATCTACAGCCTCGCCTCGTCGCTGGACGACATCATGGACTTCATGGAGGAGGCCGTCGACCTGGTCGTCCTCTACGACATCGAGACCCTGCCGGCCGGTGTCGAGCAGCAGATCGAGGTGCTGGCCCGGGCCGCCGAGCTGACCGCCGCCGCGATGCCCAGCCTGCGCAGCATGGCCGGCCTGAACGAGTACTGGATCGAGATCAACCGGCTGGAGAACCAGGCGGACCAGATCCACCGCAAGCTGCTCGCCCACCTGTTCAGCGGCCAGTACGACGCGATCGAGGTGCTCAAGCTCAAGCAGGTGGTCGACGTGCTGGAAGAGGCCGCCGACGCCTTCGAGCACGTGGCGAACACGGTGGAGACCATCGCCGTCAAGGAGTCCTGACCAGCGTGGACATGGCAGCACTCATCGCCGTCATCGGCGTGGCCTTCTTCTTCACGTACACCAACGGGTTCCACGACTCGGCGAACGCCATCGCCACCTCGGTCTCCACCCGGGCGCTGACCCCGAAGGCCGCGCTGGCGATGGCCGCGGTGATGAACCTGGCCGGTGCCTTCCTCGGCAGCGGAGTGGCGCAGACCGTCTCCAAGGGGCTGGTCGAGACCCCGCACGGCAGCAAGGGGATGACCATCCTCTTCGGCGCGCTGGTCGGCGCGATCGCCTGGAACCTGACCACCTGGTACTTCGGCCTGCCCTCCTCCTCCTCGCACGCGCTCTTCGGCGGCCTGGTCGGCGCGGCGCTGGCCGGCGGCACCACGGTGATCTGGCACGGCGTGATCGAGAAGATCATCCTGCCGATGGTGATCTCGCCGATCGTCGGCCTGATCGCCGGCTACCTGGTGATGCTGGCCATCCTGTGGATCTTCCGGCGGGCCAACCCGCACCGGGCCAAGCGCAACTTCCGGGTCGCGCAGACCGCCTCGGCCGCCGCGATGGCACTCGCCCACGGTCTGCAGGACGCCCAGAAGACCATGGGCATCGTGGTCATGGCGCTGACCATCTCGGGCCACCAGCACGGCAACGGGATCCCGATCTGGGTGAAGATCTCCTGCGCCACCATGCTGTCGCTGGGCACTTACGCGGGCGGCTGGCGGATCATGCGGACCCTCGGTCGCAAGATCATCGAGCTGGACCCGCCGCAGGGCTTCGCCGCCGAGAGCACCTCCGCGGCGATCATGTACATCACCTCGTACGTCTTCACCGCGCCGATCTCCACCACCCACGTGATCACCTCGGCGATCATGGGCGTGGGCGCCACCAAGCGGGTCCGCGCGGTCCGCTGGGGGGTGGCCAAGAACATCGTGCTCGGCTGGTTCATCACCATGCCGGCCGCGGCCGGGGTCGCCGCCCTGGCCTACTGGATCACCGACCGGCTGATCGGCTGATCCGACCGGTCCGACCAGAAAAGGGCCCGCCCCCGCGTCCCGGGGGCGGGCCCTTCTTCATGCCCTGCGGCGGCACCGCCATGCAGCACCGCAGAGCAGCTCGCATCCGCGGCCGCGGCTCAGCCGAAGCGGCCGGAGATGTAGTCCTCGGTGGCCTGCACGGACGGGTTGGAGAAGATCCGCTGGGTGTCGTCCAGCTCGATCAGCTTGCCGGGCTGACCCACCCCGGCCAGGTTGAAGAAGGCGGTGCGGTCGCTGACCCGGGCCGCCTGCTGCATGTTGTGGGTGACGATCACGATGGTGAACCGCGACTTGAGCTCGCCGATCAGGTCCTCGATCGCGAGGGTGGAGATCGGGTCCAGGGCCGAGCAGGGCTCGTCCATCAGCAGCACCTGCGGCTCGACCGCGATCGCCCGGGCGATGCAGAGCCGCTGCTGCTGGCCGCCGGAGAGCCCGGCGCCCGGCTTGTTCAGCCGGTCCTTGACCTCGTTCCAGAGGTTGGCGCCCTTCAGCGAGCTCTCCACCACGCCGTCCAGCACGGCCTTCTTCTTCACCCCGGCCAGCCGCAGGCCGGCCACCACGTTGTCGTAGATCGACATGGTGGGGAACGGGTTGGGGCGCTGGAAGACCATCCCGACGGTCCGTCGGACCGCCACCGGGTCGACGTCCCGGCCGTAGAGGTTCTCGTCGTCCAGCAGCACCTTGCCCTCGACCCGGGCACCGGGGATCACCTCGTGCATCCGGTTGAGGGTCCGCAGGAAGGTGGACTTGCCGCAGCCGGAGGGACCGATGAAGGCCGTCACCGAGCGGGGCTCGACGGTCATCGAGATGTCCTCGATGGCCTTGGTCCCGCCGTAGTAGGCCGACAGTCCGCTGACGTCGATGCGCTTCGCCATGATCTTTCGTCTTCTCTCGTCTTTACGTACGTCAGTCGGTCGGTCAGTGGCCGGACTTCGGCGAGCGCCAGCGTGCGACGCCCCGGGCGATCAGGTTGAGCGCCATCACGAAGGCGATCAGCACCAGCGCGGCGCCCCAGGCCCGGGCGTAGCCGAAGTCGTTGTCGACCATCGCGTACTGCTGCCAGATGTACAGCGGCAGGGACTGCTGCGGACCCTGGAACGGGTTGCCGTTGATGAAGTCGGCACCGAACACCAACATCATCACCGGGGCGGTCTCACCCGTGATGCGGGCGACCGCCAGCATCACACCGGTGGTGATACCGCCGATCGCGGTGGGGATGACGATCCGCAGGATGGTCTTCCACTTGGGCACGCCGAGCGCGTACGAGGCCTCGCGCAGCTCGTTCGGGACGAGCTTGAGCATCTCCTCGGTGGAGCGCACGACCACCGGCATCATCAGGATCGACAGCGCCAGGCTGCCCGAGAAGCCGGAGTACTGGAAGCCCAGCGCGATGTTCCAGACGGAGAGGACGAACAGACCGGCGACGATCGACGGGACACCCGTCATCACGTCGACGAAGAAGGTGACCACCTTGGCGAGCCGGCCCCGGCCGTACTCGACCAGGTAGACCGCGGTCAGCAGACCGACCGGCGCGGCGATCAGGCTGGCCAGGCCGACCTGCTCCAGGGTGCCGAGCAGCGCGTGGTAGACGCCGCCACCCGGGCCGGAGGAGAGCACGCCCTTCATGGAGTGGGTCAGGAAGTTGCCGTTCACCACGCCGGCGCCCTGCTGGATGGTGTAGATGACCAGCGAGGCGAGCGGGACGACGGCCAGGATGAAGGCCACCCAGACCAGCGAGGTGGCCAGCCGGTCGCGGGCCTGCCGACCGCCCTCGACCTTGGCCGAGAGGCCGTAGCCGATCACCACGTAGAGCAGCGCGGAGATCAGGCCCCACTGCAGGTGGCTGGTGAGGCCGAAGCCCGCGCCCAGGGCGCAGCCCAGCGCGATGGACAGCACGGCCACGCCGGCCGGGGCCCAGCGCGGCAGCCGCGCGGTGGTGAGCCGCTGACTCAGTCGGGGAGCCGGCGGGGTGTCCGTGGTCTTGGCGATCGTGGTCATGCGTTGGCCCCCGAGTACTCCTTGCGGCGGGCGATGATCAGCCGGGCGCCGCCGTTCACCAGCAGGGTGATCAGGAACAGCACCAGGCCGGAGGCCATCAGCGCGTCCTTTCCGACGTTACCGGCCTCACCGAACTTCAGCGCGATGTTCTGCGCGAAGGTGCCGCCACCCGCGTCCAGCAGGTGCAGCGAGAGGGTGGACGAGGCGGAGAGCACGGTGGCGACCGCGATGGTCTCGCCGAGCGCGCGGCCGAGGCCGAGCATCGAGGCCGAGATGATGCCGGGGCGGCCGAACGGCAGCACCGCCGTGCGGATCACCTCCCAGCGGGTGGCGCCCAGCGCCAGCGCCGCCTCCTCGTGCATCCGCGGCACCTGGCGGAAGACCTCGCGGCTGACCGCGGTGATGATCGGCAGGATCATGATGGCCAGCAGGATGCCACAGGTGAACAGGTTGCGGGCGGGGCCGATCTGGGTCTGCTTGAAGACGTAGGTCCAGCCCAGGTAGGTGTTCAGCCAGCTGTTCAGCCCGTTCAGGTGCGGCACCAGGAAGAGCGCGCCCCACAGGCCGTAGACGATGCTGGGCACGGCGGCCAGCAGGTCGACCAGGTAGGCGAACGGCTGGGCGATCCGGCGCGGCGCGTAGTGCGAGATGAACAGCGCGATCCCGATCGCCACCGGAACCGCGATCAGCATCGCGACCAGGGCGCTGACCACGGTGCCGAAGGCCAGCACGGCGATGCCGAAGCTGGGCTTGGTGATGTTGTCCGGGTCCCACCCGAAGGTGGTCAGGAAGTTGGTCTGGTCCTTGCTGATGGCCAGTCCGCTGCGGTAGAGCAGGAAGCCCGCGATGGCGGCCATGATGACCAGCAGCAGGATCCCGGACCCGGCGGAGGCGCCGAAGAAGAGACTGTCGCCGAGACGGCCCTTGCCCTTCAGGGAACTGCCGCCGGCGGCGGCGTCCCTGCCCACGTCGGAGTCAGGGCCGGGGGAATCGGGTGGTGTGGAAGTCATGAGGTTGGTACTCCGGTCTGGCGGTGCTGCCCCGGTGGGGGCGGCTCCATGGCGGCGGTGCCCCGGACGGTCTTTCGGTGGTTTCGGCCGGTGGGCCGGTGACAGGTCGGTGGGCGGTCCCGTTCCCCCTTACGGGACCGCCCATCGACCTCTCGGTGCCTGAATTAGCTCAGCTGGCCGATCTCGGCCTTGACCTTGTCGCTGATGGCGGAGGGCATCGGCACGTAGCCCTTGCTGGCGATGGCCTGCTGGCCGGAGTCGCTGGCGGTGTAGTTGAGGAAGGACTTCAGGGTGTCCAGCGTGTCGGGCTTGTTGCCCTTGTCGCAGGCGATCTCGTAGGTCACCAGGACGATCGGGTAGGCGTTCTCGGCCTTGGTGCCGTAGTCGAGCTGCAGCGCCAGGTCGTTGCCGGTGCCGATCACCGTGGAGTTGGCCAGCGTGGTCGCGGCGTTGGCGGCGGTCGGGTCGACCGGCTTGCTGGCGCCGGTGGAGATGCTGGCGCTCTGCAGGTTGTTGATCTGCGCGTAGGAGAGCTCGACGTAGCCGATCGAGTTCGGGACCTGCTTGATCTGCGCGGAGACACCGGCGCTGCCGGAGGCCGACTGGCCGCCCTTGCCCGCCCAGGTCTTGTTCGCCGGGTAGCTCCAGGCGCCGCCGGAGGTCTTGGCGAAGTACGAGGTCAGGTTGTAGGTGGTGCCGGAGTCGTCCGAGCGGTGGAAGGTCTGGATCTGCGCGTCCGGCAGGTTGACGCCCGGGTTGAGGGCGGCGATGGCCGGGTCGTTCCACTTGGTGATCTGCGAGTCGAAGATCTTCGCGGTGGTCGGGCCGTCCAGCACCAGGTGGCTCACGCCCTGGACGTTGTAGACGATCGAGACCAGGCCGGCGACCATCGGCAGGTCGATGGCCTGACCGCCACCGGTGCAGACCTGCTTCGAGGCGTCGATGTCGGACGCCTTGAGCGCGAAGTCGGAGCCGGCGAAGGCGACCTTGCCCTGGTTGAACTGCTGGACACCGGCACCGGAGCCGACACCGTTGTAGGTGATGGTGCTGCCGGAGCAGGCGGACCCGAAGGCGTTCTTCCACACGTCGATCGCGTTGCCCTGGGCGGTCGAGCCGGCACCCAGCAGGCCCGCCTGCTTGCTGGCGCAGGTGATCGAGGCGGCCGGGGCGGACGAACCACCCGAGGAGGCGGTGGAGTTGTTGTCGGAGCCGCAGGCCGCGAGCGACAGCGAGCTGACGAGCGCCACGGCACCGATTGCGAGGGCCTTGGTGCGGCCGTTCCGCTGGAGCTTCACAGGGTGTCCCTTTCTTTGGCCGTCCGCCGCGCGCCTGACCTGCTCTGGGGCGGTCGGACGGACGGACCTGCTGTGGTCCGGGGCCGCGCCGGCCCTCCGGTAGGACCGAAGCTAGGCCGAGCAGGTGACGCATCAGCCGGTCGCAAATGAACGGAGAGTGAACCTCGAAGGGCTACCAGGAAACACGGTCCGGTAGTCACGGTTGCATCACGGCAAGGGTTCGGCCAAGACACGCCCAACCGGGTGACTCATCCCGGGAACGGCACCGACCATCCGGGTGCCAACCAGGCGTCCCCCACCTCGGCCAGACGCTCCAGCAGGGCGTCGACCAGCTCCCGGTCCCGGGCGTGGGTCAGCCGGGCCCGCGCCTTGCCCGGCTTGAGCCACTTCATCCGGTCCACCTCCCGGTTCGGCCGGAACTCCCCGCGCACCGGCACCGCCGCCCAGTACCGCACCTCCTTGGGCCGCCCGTTCGCCAGGTAGTACTGCGCGGGCAGTGGCGCGACCAGCCGGCAGACCAGCCCGGTCTCCTCCTCCACCTCGCGCACCGCCGCCTCCACCGGGCTCTCCCCGGCGTGCAGCTTGCCCTTGGGCAGGCTCCAGTCGTCGTACTTCGGCCGGTGGATCAGCGCGATCCGCGGCTTGCGACGACCCCGGCCGTCCGCGCGCGGCTCGCCCGGGCGCCAGAGCACCGCGCCGGCCGCCAGGATCGTGCTCGGCCGCCCGTCGTGCCGCGCGCCGGGGCGGTGGCCGGCCGGCGCCGGGACGGTCGGGTGGCCGGAGCCGGTCCGGCCGCCGGGCGGCCCGCCGTCCCGCAGCTCGGACTCACCCAGCCTGGCCTCGCGCAGCCTGCGCCGCTCGACCCGGTCGGCCGACCCGTCGCGGTCCACCGTCCCGGCGACCGCCATCCGGGGCGGCTGGTGCCGCTGGTCATCCCCTGTCAGGCGCTCGCCCATTCCTGCCATCCGTGCTGCGGGAGGGTCGGCCACTGCCGGCCGAAGGCGTACCGGGCGGACTCGACCTCAAGTCGTTGATCAGCATGCACCACCCCCAGCACGTAGGCGGTCGCCGGGGTGATCCGCGGCGTGCGGGCGGCGGTGGCCACCGTCACGGCGGCCTCGGTGGCGTCCTGGTGCCGGTCCAGCACCTCGTTCAGGGCGTCCAGCTCGGCCACCGGCCGCCCGCACACCTCCAGCGCGTACCGGGCCCGCTTCACCAGGATCCGCACCCGCTGCCACGGCGCGTCGTCGGTCGCCAGCGCGGAGTCCGCGTCCGCCACCGGACGCGGCTGGGCCGGTACCTGGGCCGGCACCTGGGCCGGAACGGACCCGGCCGTCCCGAGCCGGTGCAGCGCGTCGCCCTGGTAGGCCACCGTGGCCCGCGACAACGGCAGCCGCTGGACGGCCGCCCCCAGCGCGGTGAAGGCCGCCGAGGCCTGCGGCAGCAGCACCTCCCCCGCCCGACCCATGGCCGACTCCACCAGCGGGGTCTCGCCCACCAGCAGGGTCATCCGGTCCGCCAGCGCGTGCAGCCGGGCCGACCGAAGCTCCTGCAGCACGACGCTGTGCGCCCGGGTGCGGGCCAGCGTCAGCTGCCGCTCCAGCAGCGCCCGGGCCTTCGGCGCGCCCTGGTGGCCGGCCAGCATGCCCGGCCCGCGCGACTCGCCGGGCGACGCGGTCGAACTGAGCGAGTCCAGTGCGGCCAACAGCCGTGCGGTGCGCCGCAGATAGCCGGGCTCCTGGGCCAACAGGTTGAGCAGCCAGCGCAGTTCGCTCCGGGACTGTTGCGCCCAGGCCGGGTCGAGCAGCGCGCCGAAGGTGTGCAGCGCCCCGCCGATCCGTCTCACCGCGCGCAGCAGCTCGCCGGTACTGGCCGTGCCGCCGGGCGAGTTGACGGACGGCACGGCGCCGGGCCGGGCCCCCGCCTCGCCCACCGCCTGCGGCAGGGCGCGCAGGAACGCGCCGGCCTGGCCGGTGAGATATCCGGAGAGCACCTGGCCGGCGGTCGCGGTGGCCGCGTGAGCCGTCATGGGCGCGTCAGTCATGTCGTGGGTCCCCGTTCCCCCAGGGCAGGTGACGGATGGTCAGAGCGTGCTGGAGGAACTCCGGCGGCGCTGGCGCGAGTCGATGAGCAGGTCCTGGATGTCCCGCAGCGGCTGGTCGTCGGCGTCCCGGCTGTGCCGGGTCCACGCCCCGTCCGGGCCCAGGTGCCAGGACGCGGTGTCGTCGGCCATGCCGAGGTCGATCAGCCGGGACAGCTCGGCCCGGTGCGCCTGGTCGGTCACCCTGACCAGCGCCTCGATCCGTCGGTCCAGGTTACGGTGCATCATATCGGCGCTGCCGAACCAGACTTCCGGGTCGCCGCCGCCGCCGAAGACGAAGACCCGGGAGTGCTCCAGGAACCGGCCGAGGATGCTGCGGACCCGGATGTTCTCGCTCAGCCCGACCACACCCGGTCGGATCGCGCAGATGCCGCGCACCAGCACGTCCACCGGCACGCCCGCCTGGGAGGCCCGGTAGAGCGCGTCGATCACCACCTCGTCGACGATCGAGTTGACCTTGAGCTTCACGTACGCCGGTCGGCCGGCGCGGTGCATCGCGATCTCGTTCTGGATCCGCATCAGCAGGCCGTCCCGCAGACCCCGCGGGGCGGTCAGCAGCCGCCGGTAGGACTCCCGGCGCGAGTAGCCGGAGAGCCGGTTGAACAGGTCGGACAGGTCGGCGCCGACCTCCGGGTCCGAGGTGAGCAGTCCGAGGTCCTCGTAGAGCCGGGCCGTCTTGGGGTGGTAGTTGCCGGTGCCGACGTGCGCGTAGCGGCGCAGCGTGTCGCCCTCCTGACGGACCACCAGGGACAGCTTGCAGTGCGTCTTCAGCCCGATCAGACCGTAGACCACGTGGCAGCCGGCCTCCTCGAGCTTCCGGGCCCACTTGATGTTGGCCTGCTCGTCGAACCGCGCCTTGATCTCCACCAGCACCAGTACCTGCTTGCCGGACTCGGCGGCGTCGATCAGCGCGTCCACGATCGGCGAGTCGCCGGAGGTGCGGTACAGGGTCTGCTTGATCGCCAGCACGTTCGGGTCGGCCGCGGCCTGCTCCAGGAAGGCCTGCACCGAGGTGGAGAAGCTGTCGTACGGGTGGTGCAGCAGCACGTCGCGCTCACGCATGGCGGCGAAGATGTCCGGCTGCGAGGCCGACTCGACGTCGGTCAGGCCGCGGGCGGTGCCGGCCACGAACTTCGGGTACTTCAGCTCGGGCCGGTCCAGCTCGGCGATCCCGAACAGCCCGGTCAGGTCGAGCGGCCCGGGCAGCGGGAAGACCTCCGCCTCGGTGATGTTCAGCTCGCGGACCAGCAGGTCGAGGATGTACGGGTCGATCGACTCCTCCACCTCCAGCCGGACCGGCGGGCCGAACCGACGCCGCATCAGCTCCTTCTCCAGGGCCTTGAGGATGTTCTCGGTGTCGTCCTCCTCCACCTCCAGGTCCTCGTTGCGGGTGACCCGGAAGGCGTGGTGGGCGAGCACCTCCATGCCCGGGAAGAGCTCCTCGAGGTGCGCGCCCATCACGTCCTCCAGCGGGACGTACCGCTGCGGCGACGCCTCCAGGAAGCGCGAGAGGGACTGCGGGACCTTCACCCGGGCGAAGTGCTTGTGGCCGGAGACCGGATTGCGGACCACCACCGCCAGGTTCAGGCTCAGGCCCGATATGTACGGGAACGGGTGCGCGGGGTCCACCGCGAGCGGGGTCAGCACCGGGAAGATCTGCTGGCGGAACAGGGTGTGCAGGCGGCCCTGCTCCTTGTCGCCCAACTCCGGCCAGCGGACCACCTCGATGCCCTCGGCGGCCAGGTCGGGCAGCACGTCCTGCTGGAACGCGGCCGCGTGCCGGGCCATGAGCTCGCGCGACCTGGTCCAGATCAGGTCCAGCACCTCGCGTGGTTGCAGGCCGGACGCGCTGCGCTGGGCCACCCCGGTGGCGATCCGGCGCTTCAGGCCGGCCACCCGGACCATGAAGAACTCGTCCAGGTTGCTGGCGAAGATCGCCAGGAACTTGGTCCGCTCCAGCAGCGGTATCCGCGGGTCCTCGGCGAGTTCGAGCACCCGCTCGTTGAACGCCAGCCAGCTGCGCTCCCGGTCCAGGAAGCGGCCCTGCGGCAGCTCCTCGGTGCCCGGGCCGGCCAGCGCCGGGAACTCGTCGAGATCGAGCGAGAGGGCGGGCTGGCCGACCGGGTGGGCGGCCGTCGGACGGGCGGTCGCCGCCATGGCCGGGCCGGCCGTGTCGGTGGTGCCTGTTGCCCCGGTGGGGACGGGACGGGGGATGCTCATCGGTTCCAGCTCCTCCAGCGGCCTGAGGTCCGAGCGCTCCGGGATTCCGTGTGCTGGGTCCGCTCGGCCCGGCCGCGCCGAGGACCCGGTACGGCCGCTAGCCGACCGGCCCGGGCCGCGTGGCCGGAGCTATGGGAGCGAGACACTACGGACTTCATCCTGTGATCTTCGCGGCGCTTATTGAACCCACGGTAAACACCGCATGGCCAGGAGGAAAGCTGAGGCCGTCGGCCCCGAGGCCCGCTATCCGGCGGACCCTTCGGCCACGCTCTTCCCTTCCGGTACCCGGTACATCAGGTCCACCTCGTGGATGGTGAACCCCAGTCGTTCATATACCCGCAGCGCGGCCGGATTGTCGGCGTCCACGTAGAGCAGCACGGTGTCCAGGCCGCGGTCCCGGCCGAGGTGGCGCAGACCGGCGGCGGTGAGCGCGCGGCCCAGCCCGCTGCCCTGCTCGGCCGGGTCCACGCCGACCACGTAGACCTCACCGAGCTCGGGTCCGGCCTCGGTGGCCGGGTGGACCTTGGTCCAGTGGTAGCCGACCAGGCGGTCGCCGCGGACGGCCAGGAAGAAGCCGGCCGGGTCGAACCACGGCTCGGCCATCCGGTCGGCCAGGTCCTGGGCGGTCCAGGCGCCCTGCTCGGGGTGGTGGGCGAAGGCCAGCGCGTTCAGCGCCAGCCAGGCCGCGTCGTCCTCGCCGGGGCGGAAGGTCCGCAGGGTGATCCCGGACGGCAGCGGGACCTCGTCCAGCGGCTCGGCACCGGGCACGGTGGTACGCCGCAGCTGCCGCAGCTCGCGAACCAGCTCGGCGCCGTACTCCGCGGCCAGCCGTCGGGCGGCCGGGTGGTCACCGTGGGCCCAGATGTCCACCGAGCCCGCGGTCTCGGCCAGCACGGCGTCCAGCAGCTGCCGGCCGAGGCCATGGCCGCGCCGCTCGGGCGCCACCACCAGCTCGGCGGTGGCCCGGCCGACCGTGGCCTCGGCCGGCAGCTCCAGCTGGGCGTAACCGGCCGCGGCGCTCTCGGCGTTCTCGGCGCTCCCGATGCTCTGGAGCAGATGGACGACGCCCGCCCGGCCCGCTCCGGCGGCGCGCAGCCGCAGCCGGCCCTGCTCGGAGACGGCCTCCCGGCCGTCCACCCGGCTCGCCGCGGCCAGCACCCGCAGCGCGGCATCCCGCTGCTCCGGCGCCAGCACCTCGCGCGCGATGACCCTGCTCTCCCCGGCGGCCGCCATGGCCCTGGTGTACCGCCGCTCCCCTGCGGGAGTGGTCCCCGCCGTGTCCGTACCCGTCGTAGCGTCCATAGGCCGACCCTACGGCACCGGAAATGCGAGAAGCCCCTCCCGGTCTCCCGGAAGGGGCTTCTCAGAAAAATTGTTCGGCGGCGTCCTACTCTCCCACAGGGTCCCCCCTGCA
>NZ_JBITZU010000023.1:0-117413 GCF_044547075.1 Kitasatospora sp. NPDC052896 | reverse complement strand
GGTAGATGTCGCAATCCACACCGAGCCAGAAGGCCCTCACTCATTTCAAGATCACATCACCGTGAACCCCGTCACCAACCTCCGTGGTCAATACACCTAGCTGCCGAGCGGGAGGTCGAGCTCGGCCCAGACCACCTTGCCCTCCTTCGTCAGCCGGCTGCCCCAGCGGTGTGCCAGCTCGTTGATCAGGTGCATCCCCCGGCCGCCCTCGTCCTCCGAGCTGGCCGGGCGCAGCCGCGGGCTCTGCCGACCGGTGTCCGCCACCTCCAGGGTGAGCGCCCGGTCCCGGAACAGCCGCAGCCGACGCGGCTCCTGGGCGTGCACCAGGGCGTTCGTGACCAGCTCACTGACCAGCAGTTCGGCGAAGTCGGCGAGCGGGGAGAGCCCCCAGGCGCCGAGCGTGCTGCGGGTGAAGCGGCGGGCCAGCGCGGGCATCGGCTCCTCGCCGGTGAGCGGCAGGGTGGCGATCCGGTCGTGCGGGACGGGCAGCGCCCGCGCCATGATCATCGCGATGTCGTCCTCGGTGCCGCCGCGCACCAGCGTCGAGACCACTGCGTCGCAGTGCGCCTCCAGGGTGCGGCCGCGCTCGGCCAGGGTGCGGCGCAGCGCGTCGATGCCCTGGTCGATGTCCTCGCCACGGCGCTCCACCAGCCCGTCGGTGTAGAGCGCCAGGATGCCGCCCTCGCCCAGGGTGAAGTCCACGCTCTCGAAGGCCACCCCGCCGACCCCGAGCGGCACTCCGGGCGGCAGGTCCAGGGTGCGCGCGTTGCCGTCCGCCGCCATCACCACCGGCGGCAGGTGGCCGGCGCCGGCCAGCGTGCAGCTGCGGTCCACCGGGTCGTAGACCGCGCAGACGCAGGTGGCGAACTGGCCCTCGCCGATGCCGGTGGCGGTCTCGTCCAGCCGGGCCAGCACCTGGGCGGGCGGCAGGTCGAGGGTGGCCAGGGTGCGGGCCACCGTGCGCAACTGGCCCATCGTGGCGGCGGCCCGGATGCCGTGGCCCATCACGTCGCCGACCACCAGCGCCACCCGGCCGCAGGAGAGCGGCACCACGTCGAACCAGTCGCCGCCGACCTCGCTGACCACGCTGCTGGGCAGGTAGCGGTAGGCGATCTCCAGGCCGAGGGTGCGGTGGATCTCCTGCGGCAGCAGGCTGCGCTGCAGGGTGAGCGCGGTCTCCTTCTCGCGGCGGTAGAGCCGCGCGTTGTCGATGCAGATGGCGGTCCGGGCGACCAGCTCCTCGGCCAACGCCACGTCCGCGTCGCCGAACGGCTCCGGGTGGTGGGTGCGGACGAACTCGGCGCCGCCGAGCACCATGCCGCGGGCCATCAGCGGCACCAGCAGATAGGAGTGGACGCCGGCTTCGAGCCCCGGCTCGACCCGGTCGGGGTGCGCGGCCAGGCTCATCAGGGCCGCCTCGTCCACGTGCCGGAAGAGCAGCGGCCTTCCGCTGCGCAGGCTCTGGGTGTAGATCCGGTTGGAGTCGTAGGCGGTGGTCTCGCCGACCGAGTCGGCGGCCGCGGTCAGTCCGGACCCGTGCGCCTGGACGGCCGCCACCGCGCGCAGCAGGATGCCCTGGTCCGGCCCGAGCTGGCTGGGCTCCTCACCCTGCAGCACCGGGTCCAGCAGATCGACGGTGGCGAAGTCGGCGAACCGCGGGACCACCGCCCCGACCAGTTCCTCGGCGGTGCGCCGCAGGTCGAGGGTGGTGCCGATCCGGGTGGAGGCGTCGGCCAGCAGCGAGAGGCGCTCCTGGGCCCGGGCGGCCCGGGCCTCGGCCTGGAACCGCTCGGTGACGTCGATGATCGAGGAGCTGAGGCCGAGCACCCGGCCGGAGACGTCCTCCAGCCGGTAGTAGGAGGTGGACCAGGCCCGGTCACGACCCGGGTCGCCCGGGGTGCGGCCGTGCGAACGGGCGTCCACCACCGGCCGCCCGGTGGCCAGCACCTCGCGCATCACCTCCTCGATCTCGGCCGCGTTGAGGCCGGGCAGCACGTCGTCGACCCGCCGGCCCAGGTGCCCGGAGACCGGCACCCCGTTGATCCGGGCCAGCGCCTCGTTGATCCGGACGAAGCGCAGCTGGGTGTCGTAGACCGCCATGCCGATCGGGGACTGGGTGAAGAAGCCGTCCATCATCGCGAGGTTCGCCTCGACCTGGCGCAGCGCCCGGACGTCCGAGCCGGTGGCGAGCACCATCGGGCGGCCGCCGGGTCCGACGATGCCGTAGGTGCGGAACTCCAGCTCGACCTCGTGACCGTCGTGGTGGCGGACCGGGAAGACTCCGGACCAGCGCCGGCCGGAGACGATCCGGCCGTAGAGCGCCATCACGTCGTGGCGGCGCTCGGGCCGGGTGAGCAGCGGGGCGGCGTACTGGCCGACGATCTCCTCGGCCGGCCAGCCCAGCAGCCGCTCGGCGTCCTCACTCCAGTGCAGGATCCGGCCGTCGGCGTCGAGCAGGGCGGTGGCGACCGGGACCAGCCGGTGGCCGTCCAGCCGCGCCGGGACGATCTCCGGCGTCCCGGCGTTCTGGCCTCCCTCGGCAGAGGGGCCGCTGTCTGGCGTCTGCATGGTCTGGAACACACCCCGGCGGCTCGTCCGGTCCCGGGCGCGCGGCGGGCGGCCCAGTGCTTCTTCTCCAGACTGCCCGGTGATCGGCGGCCCGGCGACCGCGCGCCACCGGCGGTCACCCAGTGTGCTCAGCGCGACCGGCCGGCCCGGAACGCTCAGCCGCGGTCGCGGGCCAGCGCGTCGTCGAGCAGCCGGGCCCACTGGCGGACCACGCCGGCCCGGCGGGCGCCGTCGTCGGTGAGCAGGTTGGCCAGGCCCAGGCCGCGGGCCAGGTCGAGGGTGGCCTGGACGGTCTCCCGGACCCCGGCCGCGCTCTCGTCCACCCCGAGGGACTCCAGCGCCGCACGGTGCGACTCGCGGCCGACCCGGTTCTCCAGCGCGATGATCCGCTCGCGCAGTGGCTGCTCGGTGGCGGCGGCCACCCACAGGTGCAGGGCGGCCCGGAACAGCGGCCCGGTGTAGAGGCGGACCAGCAGGTCGACCACGGCCTCGGTACGGGCCGGGCCGGGCGGCGGCAGCTCGCCGGTGCCGGCCCGGACGGCGGCCAGCCGCTCGGCGGTGACGTGCTCGACGGCGGCGGTGAAGAGGTCCTCGCGGGTCGGGAAGTGGTGCTGGGCGGCGCCGCGGGTGACACCGGCGCGTTCGGCCACCACGGTGACGGTGCTGCCGTTCCACCCCAGCTCGGCGAGGCACTCGACGGCCGCCTCCAGTAGCCGTCGGCGGGTGGCCCGGCTGCGGTCCTGCTGCGGGGTTCTGGCGGCGGTGGTCATCGGCGGTGCTCCGGGTCGGTGGGGATCTCGGGGTGCGGATCGGTCCGGACCCGCGGCCCGGCCACCGCGATCCTCGCAGACGGCGGCCGGGCCCAGCCGCCCCGGTCGCGGGGCGGTGCGCCGGTCAGCGGGCCCGCAGCTCGCGGCGGAGGATCTTGCCGCTCGCCGACTTGGGCACGGCGGCCAGGAACTCCACCGCCCGGACCTTCTTGTAGGGCGCGACCCGGGCGGCCACGAAGGCCATCACCTCGGCCTCGTCGAGCGTGCTGCCGGCGGCGCGGACCACGAAGGCCTTGGGCCGCTCCTCGCCGTCCGAACCGGTCACCCCGACCACGGCCACGTCGGCGATCCCCGGGTGGCCGAGCAGCAGCGCCTCCAGCTCGGCGGGCGCCACCTGGTAGCCCTTGTACTTGATCAGTTCCTTCACCCGGTCCACCACGTGCAGGTAGCCGCGTTCGTCCACCCGGCCGACGTCCCCGGTGTGCAGCCAGCCGTCGGCGTCGACCGTGGCGTCGGTCTCGCCGGGCCGGCCGAAGTAGCCGCGCATCATCTGCGGGCCGCGGATCAGGACCTCGCCGGTCTGCCCAGGGCCGAGGTCTCCGTTCGAGCCGTCCAGCGCGGCCAGCCGCAGTTCGGTGGAGGAGACCAGCTTGCCGACCGCGCCGGGGGCGGGCGACTGGTCGGTCAGCGGCACCAGGTGGGTGACGGGCGAGAGTTCGGTCATCCCGTAGCCCTGGTGGATGGTGGGCAGGCCGAGCCGGGCGGCGCAGCCGGCGGCCAGCTCGGCGTCGAGCGGCGCGGCGCCGCTCAGCACGTAGCGCACCGAGGAGAGGTCGAACCGCTCCACCAGCGGGTGCTTGGCCAGTGCCAGCACGATCGGCGGGGCGACGAACAGGCCCTCGACCCGGTGTTCCTGGATGGTGCGCAGGAACTGCTCCAGGTCGAAGCGCGGCAGCACCACGACGGTCGCGCCGGCGCGCAGCGCGCGGTTCATCAGCACCGAAAGACCGTATATATGGAAAAAAGGAAGAACTCCGACAATTCGCTCACCGGGCGCGAACTGGTGCAGCGCGTCCACCTGGGCCAGGTTGGTGGCGATCGCGCGGTGGGTGAGCATCACGCCCTTGGGCAGACCGGTGGTACCGCTGGAGTACGGCAGCACCGCGACGTCGGTGCCCGGGTCCACGGCGACGTCGGGTACCGGCGCGGTGGTGTTCAGCAGGTCGGCGAGCGACCGGTGGCCGGCGGCCCGGTCGCAGACGATCACCTCACGCAACCCGACGCCGTCCTTGGCGAGTTCCACCTCGGCCTCCAGGGCGACCGGGAGCAGGGCCGAGACGGTGACCACCCACCGGGCACCGCTGTCGCGAAGCTGCGCGGCCAACTCACCCGGAGTGCTGAGCGGACTGACCGTGGTGACGGTGGCGCCGGCCCGGCTGGCGCCGAAGAACACGACCGGGTAGGCGAGGCTGTTCGGGCTGAGCAGTGCCACCACGTCGCCCTTGCGCAGCCCGGACTCGGCCAGTGCGGCGGCTAACCGGCCCACCGAGTTGGCGAGTTCGGCGTATCCGAGCGCCTTGCCGGTGATCCCGTCGAGCAGCGCCGGCGCGTTGCCGAAGCGGGCGGCCCCGCCGAGCACGGCCTGGTGGATCGACAGGTCGACGACGGGCACATCGGGATACTCGCTGCGGAACACCATGGCGACTCCTGCGGTTCGCGTACGGGTGGGCAGCCGGTCGGGCCGCGGACGCACGGCACCACGCCCGGCTGCCGGAGGCTACCCGGCCGCCGGGCGGTGCACGCCCCCACGGCGCGCCGACCGACGGCTCAAGGTACCCCAGGGCCCGGCCGGGCCGGTCAGTAGGAGCGCGGGAGCCCGAGGGTGTGCTGGGCCACGTAGTTGAGCACCATCTCGCGGCTGACCGGCGCCACCCGGCCGACCCGGGTCGCCGAGATCAGCGCCGCCAGGCCGTACTCCTCGGTCAGGCCGTTGCCACCGAGGGTTTGCACCGCCTGGTCGACGGTGCGGCAAGCCGCCTCGCCCGCCGCGTACTTGGCCATGTTGGCCGCCTCGCCGGCCGCCAGGTCGTCGCCGGCGTCGTAGAGGTGGGCGGCCTTGGCCATCATCAGCCGGGCCAGCTCGATCTCGATCGCGCACTGCGCCAGCGGGTGGGCCAGACCCTGGTGGGCGCCGATCGGCTGCTCCCAGACGGTGCGCGTCTTCGCGTACCCCACGGCGGTGTCGAGCGCCTGGCGGGCGATCCCGAGGGAGAACGCGGCGGTCATGATGCGCTCGGGGTTGAGCCCGGCGAAGAGTTGCTGCAGGCCGGCGTTCTCGTCGCCGACCAGCGCGTCGGCGGGCAGCCGGACGTCGTCCAGGAAGACCTCGAACTGCCTTTCGGGCGAGACGAGTTCCATCGCGATCGGGCGGTACTCGAAGCCCGGAGCGGTGCGCGGCACCATGAACAGGGCGGGCTTGAGCTTGCCGGTGCGGGCGTCCTCGGTGCGGCCGACCACCAGCACCGCGTCCGAGCCGTCGATGCCGGAGATGAAGACCTTGCGGCCGTTCAACAGCCAGTCGTCACCGTCCCGGTGGGCTACGGTGGCGAGCCGGTGCGAGTTGGAGCCGGCGTCGGGCTCAGTGATGGCGAAAGCCATCTTCTTGCTGCCGTCGGCCAGTCCGGGCAGCCAGTGCCGCTTCTGCGCCTCGGTGCCGAACCGGGCCAGGATGGTGCCGCAGATCGCCGGGGAGACCACCAGCATCAGCAACGGGCAGCCGGCGGTGCCCAGTTCCTCCAGCACGATGGCGAGCTCGGTCACGCCGGCGCCGCCACCGCCGTACTCCTCCGGCAGGTTGACCCCGATGTAGCCCAACTTGCCGGCTTCCTGCCAGAGTTCGTCGGTGTGTTCGCCGGCGCGGGCCTTGCCGAGGAAGTAGGAGGAGCCGAACCGGCGGCCCAGGTCGCCGACCGCCCGGCGCAGCGCGGTCTGTTCGGGGGTCTCGATCAGCGGGCTCTCGGTGCTGTGCGGTGCGGGCATGTCCGGTCCTCCCGGGCTCGGGGTGGGTCAGGAGTGGTCAGTGGGTGGGGGTGTCGGATTCGTGTCCGGGCTCGGCGGCCGGCTCGACCACGGCCAGTACCGCGCCCAACTCGACCTGCCGGCCCGGCTCGGCGCGCAGTTCGGTCACGGTGCCGGCCCGGGGGGCGGTCACCTGGTGCTCCATCTTCATCGCCTCCAGCCAGAGCAGCGGCTGGCCGGCCGCGACCCGGTCGCCGACCGCGACGCCGAGCCGGACCACCGTGCCCGGCATCGGGGCGAGCAGCGCGCCCGGCGCCTGCTCGGCCCGGGGTTCCGGGAACCGGGGCAGCACGGTCAGCGCCACCGCCCCGGCGGGCGAGTCGAGCTGGACGGTGTCGCCGTACGCCGCGACGGCGAAACTCCGCCGCAGGCCGTCCACCTCGAGCACCACCCGGTCCGGGGCGGCCGACAGCAGCCGCACCCCGGGATGTCCCTCGGCCCGCAGCCCGTCCCTGGTCAGCCGGTAGCGGGCGGCCAACTCGGTACCGTCGGCGGCCCGGTAGCGCTTGACCTGGGGCTGTGAGGGCAGGTTGCGCCAGCCGGACGGCAGCGGTCCGGGACGGGCGGCGGCGTCGGCGAGCGCGGCGACCAGTGCCGCCAGCGGCAACTCCCGCTTGTCATCACACTGTTCACCCTCCGCCAGCAGGTCGCCGGCGTGCTCGGCGAGGAACCCGGTGTGCACCCGGCCCGCCAGGAAGTCCGGGTGGCGCAGCACCTGGACCAGCAACTCCCGGTTGGTGACCGGCCCGTGCAACCGGGCGCGGGCCAGCGCGTCGGCCAGCCGGCGGGCCGCGGCGGCCCGGGTCGGGGCCCAGGCGATCACCTTGGCGAGCATCGCGTCGTAGTGGATCCCGACCGACGAGCCGCTCTCCACCCCGGAGTCGACCCGCAGCCCGGCCGGTCCCACCGGTCGCACGAAGGCCTCACCGGGGAGTTCGACCCGGTGCAGCGCGCCGGTCTGCGGCTGCCAGCCCTGGGCCGGATCCTCGGCGTAGAGCCGCGCCTCGATCGCCCAGCCGCGCGCGGCGGGCGGCTCGGCCGGCAGCATCTCGCCCTCGGCGACGGCGATCTGACGCTCCACCAGGTCGAGACCGGTCACGCACTCGGTGACCGGGTGCTCGACCTGCAGCCGGGTGTTCATCTCCAGGAAGAAGAACCGGCCGTCCGGGCCGAGCATGAACTCCACCGTCCCGGCGCCGGTGTAGCCGATCGCCCGGGCCGCGGCGGTGGCCGCCCGGGCCAGCTCGGCGCGCAGCCCGTCGGCGAGCCCCGGCGCGGGGGTCTCCTCGATCACCTTCTGGTGGCGGCGCTGCACCGAGCAGTCGCGCTCGCCGAGCGACCAGACCGTGCCGTGCGTGTCCGCCAGCAGCTGCACCTCGACGTGCCGCCCGGTGGCCAGGTACGGCTCGCAGAAGACCTCGGCCGAGCCGAACGCGGCCTGCGCCTCGGCCGCCGCCGCGGCCAACTCGCCTGGCAGGTCCGCCAGGCGGCGGACGATCCGCATGCCCCGCCCGCCGCCGCCGGCCGCCGCCTTGACCAGCAGCGGCAGGTCCGTCTCGGTGGCCTCGGCAGGGTCGACCGCGCCCAGCACCGGGACGCCGGCGGCGGCCATCAGGCGCTTGGCGGCGGTCTTGGAGCCCATCCGGGCCATCGCGTCCGGGGGTGGGCCGACCCAGGTCAGCCCGGCCGCCAGTACCTCACGGGCGAAGGCCGGGTCCTCGGAGAGGAAGCCGTAGCCGGGGTGGATCGCGTCCGCGCCGGCCGACCTGGCGGCCCGCACCAGCAGGTCGGCCCGGAGGTAGGTGTCCGCGGGCGCCGCTCCGGGGAGCCGGACGGCGGTGTCGGCCTCCCGGACGTGCGGGGCGTCCGCGTCGGGGTCGGAGTAGACCGCGACGGTGGCGATGCCGAGGTCGCGGCAGGTGCGCAGGATCCGGCGGGCGATCTCGCCGCGGTTGGCGACCAGCAGGCGGCGGATCGTGGTGCTCTCGGGCATCGGAAGGTCCCTCACATCCGGAAGACGCCGTAGCCACGCGCGCCCTGGACCGGGGCGCTGTGGATCGCGGAGAGGCAGAGGCCGAGCACGGTCCGGGTGTCGCGCGGGTCGATCACGCCGTCGTCGTAGAGCCGCCCGGAGAGGAAGGCGGGCAGCGACTCGGCCTCGATCTGCTGCTCGACCATGGCCCGGATCGCCGCGTCGGCCTCCTCGTCGTACGGCTGCCCCTTGGCCGCGGCGGACTGCCGGGCGACGATCGAGAGCACCCCCGCCAGCTGCTGCGGGCCCATCACCGCGGACTTGGCGCTCGGCCAGGCGAACAGGAAGCGCGGCTCGTAGGCCCGTCCGCACATGCCGTAGTGGCCGGCGCCGTAGGAGGCGCCCATCAGCACGGAGAGGTGCGGCACGGTGCTGTTGGCGACCGCGTTGATCATCATCGCGCCGTGCTTGATGATGCCGCCCTGCTCGTAGTCCTTGCCGACCATGTAGCCGGTGGTGTTGTGCAGGAAGAGCAGCGGGAGGTCACGCTGGTTGGCCAGTTGGATGAACTGGGCCGCCTTCTGCGACTCGGCGCTGAACAGCACGCCCTGGGCGTTGGCCAGGATGCCGACCGGGTACCCGTGCAGGGTGGCCCAGCCGGTCGCCAGGCTGCTCCCGTAGCGCGGTTTGAACTCGTCGAAGTCGGAGTCGTCGACGATCCGGGCGATCACCTCGCGCGGGTCGAAGGGCACCTTGAGGTCGCCGGGGACGATCCCGAGCAGCTCCTCCTCGTCGTAGCGCGGCGGACCGTCGGCGCGCCCGGGCTCCGGGCCGGCCTTGCGCCAGTGCAGCCGGTGCACGATCCGCCGGGCCAGCCGCAACGCGTCCGGCTCGTCCAGTGCGAAGTGGTCGGCCAGTCCGGAGACCTGGGCGTGCATCTCGGCGCCGCCCAGCGACTCGTCGTCGGCCTCCTCGCCGGTGGCCATCTTGACCAGCGGCGGACCACCGAGGAAGACCTTGGCGCGGTCCTTGACCAGCACGGTGTGGTCCGACATGCCCGGCACGTAGGCGCCGCCGGCAGTGGAGTTGCCGAAGACCACCGCGATGGTCGGGATCCCGGCGGCGGAGAGCCGGGTGAGGTCGCGGAAGAGCGCGCCACCCGGGATGAAGATCTCCTTCTGGCTGGGGAGGTCGGCGCCGCCGGACTCGACCAGGTTGATCAGCGGCAGCCGGTTGCGCAGCGCGATCTCGTTGGCCCGCAGTGCCTTGCGCAGCGTCCACGGGTTGCTGGCCCCGCCGCGCACGGTCGGGTCGTTGGCGATGATCACGCACTCGGTGCCCTCGACCGTGCCGATCCCGGTCACCAGCCCCGCGCCGACCGGGTGGTCGCTCCCCCAGGCGGCCAGCGGGGAGAGCTCCAGGAACGCGCTGTCCGCGTCCAGCAGCAGCTCGATCCGCTCCCGGGCGAGCAGCTTGCCGCGGGCCCGGTGCCGCTCGACGTACTTGGGCCCGCCACCGGCCAGCGCCTTGGCGTGCTCGGCGTCCAACGCGGCCAGCTTCTCCAGCATCGCGGCCCGGTTGGCCCGGTGCTCGGGCGTGCCGGGATCGACCCGGCTGGTCAGCACGGTCACAGCAGGACCTCCGGTATGTCGACGTGCCGGGCGCGCAGCCACTCCCCGAGCGCCTTGGCCTGCGGGTCGAACCGGGCCTGGGCCGCGACGCCCTCGCCGAGCAGGCCGGTGATCACGAAGTTGACCGCCCAGAGGTTCGGCAGCAGATGCCGGACCACCGGCAACTCTGCTGTCTCCGGCAGTAGTTCGCGCAGTCGCTCGACGGTGAGGGTGTGCGCCAGCCAGCGCCAGCCGTCCTCACTGCGGGCCCACAGGCCCAGGTTGGCGTCCCCGCCCTTGTCGCCGCTGCGGGCGCCGACCACCAACCCGAGCGGAACCCGCCGGGTCGGTCCGGGCGGCAGTGGCGCGGGCAGCGGCGGTGCGTCGGCGTCGGCCAACTCCTGGCTCCGGGTGGGCGGTTTGACGGCCCTGCGGGTGCCGTCCGGCAACACCGCCCAGTGCTCCACCAGTTCGGCGTCCAGCTGGACGGCCTCGAACACCCCGTACGGCGCGCCCGGCCCGGGGGGCGCGGTGAGGTGGAAGCCCGGGTAACCGGCCAGGCCGAGCTCCACCGCGGCCGAGCTGATCGGCCGGCCGACCTTGGCCGGGTCGGGGTCGCGCACGGTCAGCTGGAGCAGCGCGCTGGCCTGCTGCTCGGTGGCGGCGTCCGGCTGGTCGGTGCGGGCCAGCGTCCAGCGCAGCTCGGCCGGGCGGCTCCCGGAGGCGGCGTCCAGCGCGTGCTCGAACTGACCGCGGACCAGCTCGGCCTTGGCCTCGATGTCCAGGCCGGTGAGCACGAAGACCACCTCGTTGCGCCAACCGCCGAGCCGGTTCAGCCCGACCTTGAGGGTCGGCGGCGGCGCCTCGCCGCGCACCCCGCTGATCCGCACCCGGTCGCGCCCCTGCTGCTCCAGTCGCACGGTGTCCAGCCGGGCGGTGACGTCCGGCCCGGCGTAGCGCGCGCCGGCCGTCTCGTAGAGCAGCTGCGCGGTGACCGTGCCGGTGGTGACGGCGCCGCCGGTGCCCGGGTGCTTGGTGATCACGCAACTGCCGTCGGCGTGCACCTCGGCGAGCGGGAAGCCGGGGTGGGTGAGGTCGTGGTCGGCGGCGAGTTCGGTGAAGAACGCGTAGTTGCCGCCGGTCGCCTGGGCCCCGCACTCCAGCACGTGGCCGGCCACCACGGCTCCGGCGAGGGGGTCCAGGTCGTCCGGTCCCCAGCCGAAGTGTGCGGCCGCCGGGCCGGCCACCAGCGCCGCGTCGGTGACCCGGCCGGTCACCACCAGGTCCGCGCCGGCCCGCAGGCACTCGGCGATGCCGTGGGCACCCAGGTAGGCGTTGGCGGCGAGCAGGCCCGGCGGGTCGCCGAACTCGGCGGCCCGGGGCAGCAGATCGTCCCCCTCGACCCGGCCGATCCGCAGGGCGATGCCCTGCGCGGCGGCCAACTCGCCGATCGCCTCGGCCAGTCGGGCCGGGTTGAGGCCGCCCGCGTTGACCACGATCCGCACCCCGCGCTCCACGGCCAGGCCCAGGCACTCCTCCAGCTGGCGCAGGAAGGTCTTGGCGTAGCCGAGTCGCGGGTCCTTCAGCCGGTCCCGGGCGAGGATCAGCATGGTCAACTCGGCCAGATAGTCACCGGTCAGCACGTCCAGCGGCCCGCCGGTGAGCATCTCCCGAACCGCCGAGAACCGGTCCCCGTAGAACCCCGAGGCGTTGCCGATCCGCAGTGCCATGAGTGCACCCCTCCTCGCTCCGACTGGAAGAGTGACAGCGATGGGCGGAAAAAGCAATCACGCATGCTTGTTCTGATAATGCGTCAGCCACGTGTCACGGGGAGCGCCGTGACCGCAAGCCGTGGTCGGCGGCGGCTCCCCGTCGCAACCGGGCCGGCCCCTGGCGCTCGACGACGGTCGGGCCGTCGCGCTCGCCGGAGCCACCCCGGGCGAGCCCGCTACGCCGGTCGCGCACCGCGGTCCCGGTCGGGTCGAAGTCCTTGGCCAGCTCGCAGGGTCCGGCGGACCGGACCAAGCCCAGCGACTGCTTCCTCAACGCAGCCTGGACCTGGCGCCGCCGGGCGCGCGGGCGGGACGGCGGGTGCGGGCCGGTTGCTCGGCCTGCCCGACCCGCCCGCCGCGCCTCGGCTCCTCGGTGACGGACGGCGGGGTGCGCAGCCGGGCCGCGTACAGGGCGGCGGCCGCGGCGGCCGGGGGTTCGGTGATGCCCGACTCCCGCTTCCGGGCCTGGTCCCGCGTGCACCAGAGCGGGCTCGCGGTGCTGCCGTCCGAGTACCGCATGTCCTCGGGCGGCAGGTAGCGGATTCCGCATTCGACGCACTCGAAGATCGGACGCATTCAGCCCACCCAGCCTTTCCCGCCGCAGTGTTCGCACTGCCCTGTGAAGGCGTACGCCCTGGCGACCTGGTAACCGCTCTCGTCGAGTTCAACCGTGTGCTGCCACTTCTCGGTGACGCCGCCACCGGCGCACCGCGGGCAGGCCCGCACTCCTGACGACGGATCCACCGGCTTCCCTCCCCGTGCCTGCGCCGACCGTACCGTGCGCGGCACTCGGAGCGCCCGTCCCGTACGGGGTTACCACCTGTTCGAGCTAAGCGACCCGACGGGCCGTCACATCCGTCGTCGATTCGCCGTCTGCACGTCATGTCCCGTACAGCGAACTTGGCCAGACAAGTTACGCGAGGCAACGGCACCTTTCTGGTGAACCGTCGTGACCCACGACTGCCGCGGGCAGCCTGCTCCCGCGCGGCCTGACGAAAGGTCTCTCGATGTCACCGATCTCCCGCCGGACGCTGCTCGGTTCGGCCGCCGCCCTCGGGGCGAGCAGCGCGCTGGGTGTGCTGCCCGGCTCGGTCCGCCGCGCGATGGCGGCGAGCACCGGCAGCGGCTCGCTCTCCTCGGTCAAGCACGTCGTGATCCTGATGCAGGAGAATCGTTCCTTCGACCACTACTACGGCACTCTGTCGGGCGTGCGCGGCTTCGGTGACACCTCGCTGCTGCGCTTCCCCAAGGGTTCCAACGTGTGGAACCAGTCCACCAAGGGCTCCGCCTCGGGCGGCGGCATCCTGCTGCCCTGGCACCTGAACACCGCCACCACGGACGCCCAGCAGGTCGGCGACCTGGACCACGGCTGGTCCGGGACCCACGGCGCGTGGAACGGCGGGCTGTACAACAACTGGATCCCGGAGAAGACCGGGTTCACCATGGGCTACTTCAACCGCGGCGACATCCCGTTCCACTACGGCCTGGCCGACGCGTTCACCATCTGCGACCAGTACTTCTGCTCGGTCCAGGGGCCGACCAACCCGAACCGGCTCTACCAGTGGACCGGCATGATCGACCCGTCCGGCACCGGCGGCGGACCGGTCACCGACAACAGCGAGGCCGGCTACTCCTGGACCACCTACCCCGAGATGCTGCAGGACGCGGGCGTCTCCTGGCGGGTCTACCAGCAGTCCGACAACTTCGACGACAACCCGTTGGCCTGGTTCTCCCAGTTCCAGAACGCCTCGACCGACTCCCCGCTCTACGTGAACGGCATGGCGCGGGTCACCGACGTCGCCTCGGCGATCAGCGCGGACATCGCGGCCGGCACCTTCCCCACCGTCTCCTGGGTGGTCTCCCCGACCGCGCAGTCCGAGCACCCGGCCTACCGTCCGGCCGACGGCGCCAACTTCGTCAGCGGCGTGCTGTCGGCGATCGCGAGCGACCAGGCGACCTGGGACTCCACCGTCGTCTTCTACAACTTCGACGAGAACGACGGCTTCTTCGACCACGTCGCGCCACCCACCCCCGCCTCGGGAACGGCGGACGAGTTCGTCAACGGCGCGCCGATCGGCATGGGCCCGCGGGTGCCGATGACCGTGATCTCGCCCTGGACCACCGGCGGGCGGGTCTGCTCGCAGACCTTCGACCACACCTCGCCGCTGCAGTTCGCCGAGCTGGTCACCGGCGTGCGGTGCGACAACATCTCGGCCTGGCGCCGGCAGGTCAGCGGCGACCTGACCAGCGCGTTCAACTTCGGCGTCAGCCCGGTCGCCTTCCCCACCGGCCTGCCGGACACCGGCGCGCTGGTCACCGCGGCGAACAACCAGGAGTCGCTGCCCGCACCCACCGTGCCCTCGGCCGGCCGGCTGCCGGCCCAGGAGTCCGGCGACCGTCCCGCGCAGTCGCTCGGCTACGTCTTCAACACCACCTCCTGGACCGACACCAGCACCGGCCGGATCTGGTTCAAGACGGTCTCCGGCGGTTCGCTGGCGGGCGCGTTCACCGCCTACACGGTCAACGACCGGACCTACGCGGCCTGGCCGTACACCTGCGCGGCCGGTGGCTCGATCTCCGACTACTTCTCCGCCAAGACGTACGGCGGCGGCCCCTACGACATCGACCTGCACGGCCCCGACGGCTACCTGCGCGGCTTCCAGGGCAACGTGCTGACCTGGTCCAAGAGCGGCGTGGCGCACCCCGAGGCGTACGTGGTGGACAACCTGGACGGCGCGACCCTCGCCCTGACGCTGACCAACGCCGGCTCGGCGGCGGCGGTCTTCACCATCGGCCCCAACGCCGCCTACCTCGCCTCGGGCGGTACCGCGAGCACGGTGACCGTCGCGGCCGGCGGCTCGGCCACCGCGACCCTGCGGGCGACGGCGGCGGGCCGCTACGACTTCACCGTCACCGCCGACACCGGCGACGGCTTCGCCCGCCGCTTCGCGGGACGGCTGTACGCGCAGTAGCCGCGCGATCCCGCTCGCGGCGGGCCGGGTGGACTCCTGACCGCCTGGCCCGCCGCAGTGCGGGAGCCCCTGGTCGGGCACTCGACGTCCTGAGGTTCAATGCCGCTATGAACTCCGAGCTCACCATGATCGAACACCTGCTGGTCGCCTTCGCGCTGACGTTCACCATCGGCTTCGAGCGCAGCCTGCGCGGCGCCGCGGCCGGCGACCGTACGTTCTCGCTGATCGGGTTGGGCTCGGCCGCGGTCGCGACGCTGGCGCAGCACGGCGCGCCCAACGCACTGACCGGTGTGATCACCGGCGTCGGCTTCATCGGAGGCGGCCTGACCTTCCGCGAGAGCCGGGAGACCGGGGACGTGGTCCGCGGCATCACCACGGCCGCCACGATCTTCACCGCGGCCGCGATCGGCGCGGCGGCGGGCGAGGGCATGCTGCTGCTGGCCCTGACCGGCACGGTGCTGGCCCTGCTCACCCTGGAGATCCGGCACATCCCCGTCCTTCGGCTGCTGGACGGCCGCCGCTGGGCCCCCTGCTTCTCGGAGGACGAGACCGGCACCCCGTCGGGGCTGGATCCCGCCGACGAACGGCTGCTGGTCGAGCAGGGCTGGTGCACCGATCCGGGATGCTCGCCGGAGACCTGCCCGCACCGCCTGGCGTCCGCGTCCCCGTCCACCTCGTCCGCCTGACCCCTCCACGTCGTCGCGGAACCGGTTCGCGTGACCGGTGCACGGACGGACCGACTCCCGGGGGCCCGCGGCACGGGCGGCCGGGGAGCGGGGATCTGCCGTTGGTCAGGCCGGCGGTGGGGTGGGGGCGTCGGTGGGCAGCTGGGCCTCCAGGCGTTCGATGCGGGTGAGGAGAGGCTGGATCTCCCTGGCGATCGCCGCCGTGAGCAGGGGGACCACGTCCTCGGGCAGACCACCGGCGGGCGCCGGGGCGGTCGGCTGCTGGGCGGCGCGGAGGTGGGCGTAGCCGGCGAGGGCGGCCATCACCGCACGGCGGGTGAGCCGGGGCTCGGCACCCAGCCCGCGGAGCAGCCGGCCGGCACCACCGTCCGGCTCGGCGACCAGGCCGAGCAGCAGGTGCTCGCAGCCGACGTAGTTGTGCCCGAGCGAGAGCGCCTCGGTCACCGCCAGCTCCAGCACGTCGGCCGTCGAGCGGCTGAAGCGGAGGCCCTCGCCCCCTCCCTCGCCGCCGGGCTCGACCACGGCCGCCGGGCCGGCGCCGCGGGCCAGTTCCCCGGCCACCTGCGCCGGGGTGATCTCCAGCGCGCCCAGCACCTGGAGCGCCAGGTTGCCGCCCTCCGCGAGCAGCCCGCCGAGCAGGTGGAGGGTGTTGACACCAGACGCGCCGTCGGCCGTGGCCTGCTCCGTCCCGAGCCGCACCGCGGCACGCGCCCGGGCGGTGAACCGGCTCAGCCGGCCGTCCGGATCCTCGCCGGCCAGGTCGCCGAGCGCCGCCTCCCGAATGGCGGTCACCCGCCGCACCGCGGCCTCCAGCGCCCGCTGGCAGATCGGCGACACCGAGAGCCCCGCCTCGCGCACCGCCTCCGCCAGCTCGTCGGACAGATAGACGTTGATCTTTGGCATCGCAGCCCCTCTCCACGTCAGATAACCCCTTTGTACCCCCGCTAGGGTTATGCGTCAACGAGGCTGCCCGGAAGGGGACATGGACACCGCGCCACCACGGACCCCTCACAGCACCCGGCCCGCTTTCCCTCGGCCGGACCATCCGCGTGCAAAGCTTCTCCCTCGCCCGACTACGAAAAGGCTGGGAGTTTCCTGGGGGCAGTCGCACCGGTCACCGAGGCTTATATCGGACATAGCACCACAGACGACCCCAGGATTGATCATCGTCTCCCCAGCCCGTCCCAGGACACCGGGCGGTGACTCCCAGCAAGGCCCAGCTTCCCTAAACGACCGTGCGATTCAGTCGATGAACCGTCGGCGGCTCGCCCCCGTTCAGCTCCGGCGGTCCACCCGTTTCCACCCACTTAGGAGGCACCGGCTTTGTTCCGGACCACCATCCGTTCCGCCGGCGCCGCCGCACTGCTCGTCTCCGGCGCGCTGCTGCTCACGGGCTGCTCCTCGTCGGGTTCGTCGTCCAGCACGGCGGCGTCCAGCTCGCCCACCGCGGCCGCCTCCGGCAGCCGGGGTCAGGCCATGGCCGCCTACACCAGCTGCCTCCAGCAGCACGGCGTGACGATGCCCACCGGGCGTCCGAGCGGTCACCCCAGCGGCGCGCCCGGCGGCGGCTACGGCGGCGGCTTCGCGGGCAGCTCGCCCGACCCGGCCCGCCAGGCCGCGATGCAGGCCTGCGCCTCGCTCCGACCGCAGGGCGGCGGCCGCGGCGGCAACTTCAACAGCTCCGCCATGGCGGCCTTCACCAGCTGCCTGAAGGACCACGGCGTGACCATCCCGGCCACCGGCGGCATGAAGGCCCTCAACACGGCCGACCCGACGACCGCCGCGGCGTACAAGACCTGCGCGCCGCTGATGCCGGCCCGCCCGTCCGGCCAGCCGTCCGCGGCGGCGAGCAGCAGCCCCTCCGCCTGACACACCCGACAAACCCCCGGGTGGGCCCACCGCGCGGGCCCACCCGGATCTACCGCACCCCCGGTCGCCGCTGGTCACGGCGCCCGGGGGTGCGGTGCGTCCGGCTCCGACGAGCAGCGCGCCCGCGAGGGCCTCAGGCGTCGGCCGGCGCCCAGAGCGTGCGCACCGCGGCCACCAGCGGAGCGAGTTCGGGCCGGCCCTCGGCATCGGCCAGCGCCTCGCGCAGCGCCGCGTCGTTGGTGGGCCGGGCCCGCTCCAGCAGTTCCCGACCCCGCGCGGTGACCTCGGTGTAGATGCCCCGACGGTCGGTCGGACAGAGGTAACGGGCGAGCAGGCCGCGGTCCTCCAGCCGGGAGACCAGCCGGGTGGTCGCGCTCTGGCTCAGCAGCACCGACTCGGCGACCTGGCTCATCCGCAGGTGGCCGCCCTCCCCGTCGTGCTGACCGCTCAGCACGTTCAGCAGTGAGAACTCGCGCACGCTCAGCTCGTGGCCGGCCTGCAGGGCCCGCTCGATGTGCGTCTCGATCCGGCCGTGCAGGGCGGAGAGGGCGCACCACCCCTGGGCGAGACCCCGCCCGACCTGCTCGCTCATGCCCTGCTCCTCAGCACTCACCGGTATGGGAAGGACCAGGATAGCCCGCTCGCAAAATATCCAGCGTTTGCAATTATCACGCGTGTGCAACTACCGTCATAAGCCTGCAAGCACCGCACGCAAGTACCCTGGAGGGCGGCTCCCATGCCTCTCGCACTGCTGGCCCTGGCCATCGGCGCCTTCGGAATCGGCACCACCGAGTTCGTCGCGACCGGCCTGCTACCGCAGGTGGCCGCCGGCTTCCACCTGTCGATCCCGACCGCCGGCTTCCTGGTCACCGGCTACGCGCTCGGCGTCGTGGTCGGCGCCCCGCTGCTGACCGCGCTGGGCACCCGGATCCCGCGCAAGCGGATGCTGATGCTGCTGATGGGCCTCTTCGTGCTCGGCAACGCGCTCTCCTCCGCCGCCCCGAGCTTCGGCCTGCTGCTGGCCGGCCGGGTGCTCGCCTCGCTCGCGCACGGCGCCTTCTTCGGCATCGGCTCGGTGGTCGCCGCCGAGCTGGTCGAGCCGCGGCGGCGGGCCGGGGCGATCGCGTTGATGTTCACCGGCCTCACGGTGGCCAACGTGGTCGGCGTCCCGCTCGGCACGCTGGTCGGCCAGCAGTACGGCTGGCGGGTCACCTTCGCCGCGGTCGCGGGGATCGGTCTGGTCGGACTGGCCGGTGTCGCGGCGCTGGTCCCGGAGCTGCCGCGACCGACGGGCGGCGGGTCGTTGCGGCGCGAGCTGGCGGCGTTCCGCGACGTCCAGGTGACGCTGGCGATGGCGATGACCGTGCTGGGCTTCGGCGGCGTCTTCGCCGCGATCACCTACCTCATGCCGATGATGACCGGCCCGGCCGGTTTCCCGGGCTCCGCGGTCGGCTGGCTGCTGGCACTCTTCGGCGTGGGCATGGTGGCCGGCAACCTGGTCGGCGGCCGGTTCGCGGACCGCGCGCTGATGCCGATGCTCCACGTCTCGCTCGGTGCGCTGGCGCTCACCCTGGCGCTCTTCACCTTCACCGCGCACAGCCAGCTCGGGGCGGCGATCACCATTCCGCTGCTCGGCGCCTTCGGCTTCGCCACCGTGCCACCGTTGCAGAAGCGGGTGCTGGACCAGACCGCGGACGCCCCGACGCTCGCCTCGGCCGTCAACATCGGCGCCTTCAACCTGGGCAACGCGCTGGCGGCCTGGCTCGGCGGGCTGGTCATCTCGGCCGGCCTCGGCTACACCGCGCCCAGCTGGGTCGGCGCGCTGATGACCGGCTCGGCGCTGCTGCTCGCGGTCCTCTCCGGCGCGCTGGAACGCCGGTCGGCGCCCCGGCCGGGGACGACCGGGACGGCGCGAACCCCGGAGCCGGCCGTGACCGGCGCGGCTCGCTGACGGTTAGGCAGGTCACCGCACCCCTGACAACGGAGGTCACCTTGCGCACCACCACCCGGGCCGTCCTCACCGCGGCGCTCCTCGGCGCCACCGCGCTGGCCGCGGCGGGGCCGGCCGCGGCCGACGGAGCCGCGCCGAGCCTGCCCAAGGGCACCCCGGCCATCCCCAGCGTGCCCGGAGTCCTCACCACCTTTCCGGTGATGGGCCTCACCATGCCCGTGAAGGCCCTCACCGGGCAGATGCCGCTCTCGCCCGCCGGCTAGGCCGGGCCGGACGGCGGATCACTCCTCGCCGGTCACCCGCCGGACGATCAGCTCGCACAGCTCGTGGGTGCGCAGCGCGTCCCGGGCGCTCACCGGGTGGCCGGAGCGGACCGCCGTCAGGAACGCCCGCACCACCTGCTCGATCCCGCGCTGGCGCCCCACCGGCACCCAGTCGCCGCGCCGCCGCACGGTGGGCTGCCCGCGGTGGTCGACCACCTCCGCCAGGTTGACCACCACCCGCTTGGCGTCCGCGCCGGAGACCTCCAGCACCTCCTCGGTGGAGCCGCTCATCCGGTTCATCACCCCGAGCGCGGTGAAACCGTCCCCCGCCAGGGTGAGCACCAGGTGCTCCAGCAGCCCGTCCCGCACCCGGGAACGGACGTCGACGTGCTCGATCTCCCCCGGCACCAGGAACCGCAGGGTGTCGACCACGTGGATGAAGTCGTCGAACACCAGGGTGCGCGGGTCCTCCGGCAGGCCCTCGCGGTTCTTCTGCATGATGATCAGATCGCGCGGGCACTCCCTGGCCTGCGCGTAGTCGGGCGCGTGCCGCCGGTTGAAGCCCACCAGCAGCGAGCGGTTCCGCTCCTCGGCGAGCTCCACCAGCCGGCGCGCGCCCGCCAGGTGGTAGTCGAGCGGCTTGTCCACGTAGACGTCGAGACCGGCCGAGAGCAGCCGTTCGACGATCGGCACGTGCTGGTCGGTGGCGGCGTGCACGAACGCGGCCCGGACACCGCTGGCGATCAGCGCGTCCAGGTCGGTGAAGCGCGGCGCGATCCGGTAGGTGTCGCCGATCCGGTCCAGCTTGGCCCGGTCCCGGGTCATCAGGTGCAGGTCCAGGCCGGGCAGTGCGGCCAGCACCGGGAGGTAGGCCTTCTGGGCGATGTCGCCCAGGCCGATCACCGCGACCGGCAACGGCTCGGCGGAGGGATCGGCGGAGGGATCGGTGGACCGGGCGTGCTCGCTCAAGGGTTCTCGCTCCTCAGGAATGGGTCGCGGTCAGCACCGGCGCGGCGTCCGGCTCCGCCGCCAGCCGCGCCGCGGCCTCGCGCAGTGCCGCCAGCACCGGACGGATCAACGGGTGCCGCTCGGCCCCGCTGCGCACCGCGGCGAAGACCTTGCGGGTGGCCGGCTCGCTCTCCACCGGCCGCACCGCGACCCCCGCGAGGTCGACCCCGCGCAGCGCCGAGCGCGGCACCAGCGCGACGCCCGCGCCCGCCGAGGCGAGCGCGACCACCGCGCGGAAGTCGTCCGAGGAGTGTTCGAGGCGCGGCGTGAAGCCGGCGTGCTCGCAGGCCAGCAGCACCACGTCGTGGCACGGGTTGCCGGGGTACGGACCGATCCACGGTTCGGCGGCCAGCTCGGCCACCGCGAGCGGGCCGGGCCGGGCGGCCAGCGGATGCCCGGTCGGCAGCACGGCGTCGAACGGCTCGGCGTACAGCGGGACCCGGGCGAGCCGCCGGTCGTCGGCGCGCGGGGCACCGCGGTACTCGACGGCCACCGCGAGGTCCGCCTGCCCGTCCAGCAGCATCGGCAGGCTGGCGTCGCCCTCGGCGTCCAGCACCTTGAGCCGCACTCCGGGCGCCGCGCCGGCCAGCGTGGCGATGGCCGGCGCCAGCACCAGCGCGATGCCGGTGGCGAAGGAGGCCACCGTGACCACGCCGCGCGCGCCGGCCGCGTACGCCGCGAGGTCCGCCTCGGCCCGCTCCAGCTGGGTGAGCACCGCGTCCGCGTGGCCGACCAGGATCTCCCCCGCCGCGGTGAGCCGCACCCCGCGGCCGTCCCGGGTGAGCAACTCGTGCCCGGTCTCCAGTTCCAGCGCGGCGAGCTGCTGGGAGACCGCCGAGGGGGTGAGGTAGAGCGCGGCGGCCGCGGCGGTCACCGTACGGTGGTCCGCCACGGCCCGCAGGGTCCGCAGGCGTCTGGCGTCGATCACCCGTTCATTCTGCCAGCGCGCCGGGCCTATCCAGTCCGGCTCAGCCGTCCAGGCCGCCCATCGCCGCCCGGGCGTCCACGAAGGCGGCCACGGCCCGCTCGACGTCCTCGGTGGAGTGCGCGGCGGAGAGCTGGACCCGGATCCGGGCCTGGCCGTGCGGAACGACCGGGAACGAGAAGCCGATCACGTAGACGCCGCGCTCCAGCAGCAGCTCGGCCAGCTTGCCGGCCTTCGCCGCGTCGCCGATCATCACCGGGGCGATCGGGTGGTCGCCGGGCAGGATCTCGAACCCGGCCTCGGTCATCTTCGAGCGGAACAGCTTGGTGTTGGCGACCAGCCGCTCGCGCAGCTCGTGCGAGGTCTCGATCAGGTCGAGGACGGTCAGCGAGGCGGCGGCGATCACCGGGGCCAGCGAGTTGGAGAACAGGTACGGGCGCGAGCGCTGGCGCAGCAGCGCGACGATCTCCCGGCGGGCGGCGACGTAGCCGCCGGAGGCGCCACCGAGCGCCTTGCCCAGGGTGCCGGTGATGATGTCGACCCGGTCCATCACCCCGTGCAGCTCGGGGGTGCCCCGGCCGCCGGGGCCGACGAAGCCGACCGCGTGCGAGTCGTCGACCATCACCATGGCGTCGTACCGGTCGGCCAGGTCGCAGATCTCGCGCAGCGGCGCGACGTAGCCGTCCATCGAGAAGACACCGTCGGTGACGATCAGGCGGCGCCGGGCGTCCTGGGTCTCCTTGAGGCGCTGCTCCAGCTCGGCCAGGTCGCGGTTGGCGTAGCGGTGGCGGCGGGCCTTGCTCAGCCGGATGCCGTCGATGATGCTCGCGTGGTTGAGCGCGTCGGAGATGACGGCGTCGCGCTCGTCCAGCAGGGTCTCGAAGACACCGCCGTTGGCGTCGAAGCAGGAGGAGTAGAGGATGGTGTCCTCCTGGCCCAGGAAGGCCGAGAGCCGCTCCTCCAGCTGCTTGTGCACGTCCTGGGTGCCGCAGATGAAGCGGACCGAGGCCATGCCGTAGCCCCAGCGGTCCAGCGCCTCCCTGGCGGCGGCGACCACCGCGGGGTGGTCGGCCAGGCCGAGGTAGTTGTTGGCGCAGAAGTTCAGCACCTCTCCGGGGCGACCGCCGGCGGTGACGGTGACCGCGGCGCTCTGCGGGGTGCCGATCACCCGCTCGGGCTTGAACAGACCCGCCTCGGTGATCTCGGCGAGGGTGCTGGCGATGTCCTCGCGGACGGAGTCGAACACGGAAGGGCTCCTCGGGGAGAAACGGGCGGTCAGACGGTCCAGTCCAGAATGATCTTGCCGCAGCGGCCACCGGCCGCCTCGTCGAACGCGGCCTCGAAGTCCTGCGCGGCGTACCGGCCGGTGATCACCGGGGTCAGGTCGAGGCCGCCCTCCAGCAGCACCGACATGGCGTACCAGGTCTCGAACATCTCGCGGCCGTAGATCCCCTTGAGGGTGATCATCGAGGTGACGATCCGGGCCCAGTCGACCGGGAACTCCTGCGCCGGCAGGCCGAGCATGGCGATCCTGCCGCCGTGGGTCATGTTGGCGATCATCGACTGCAGCGCCTCGGGGCGGCCGGACATCTCCAGGCCGACGTCGAAGCCCTCGCGCAGGCCGAGCTTCTGCTGGCCCTCCTCGATGCTGTGCTCGGAGACGTCGAGGGCGAGCGAGACCCCGACCCGGCGGGCCAGGTCCAGCCGGTACGGGCTGACGTCGGTGATCATCACGTGCCGGGCGCCGGCGTGCTTGGCGACGGCCGCGGCCATGATGCCGATCGGGCCCGCGCCGGTGATCAGCACGTCCTCACCGACCAGCGGGAAGGAGAGCGCGGTGTGCACCGCGTTGCCGAACGGGTCGAAGATCGCAGCGACGTCCAGGTCGACCGGCACCCGGTGCACCCAGACGTTGGAGGCGGGCAGCGCCACGTACTCGGCGAACGCGCCGTCCCGGCCGACGCCGAGGCCGACCGTGTTGCGGCACAGGTGACGGCGGCCGGCCAGGCAGTTGCGGCACTTGCCGCAGACCAGGTGGCCCTCGCCGCTGACCAGGTCACCGACCGAGATGTCAGCGACCGCCGGGCCGATCGCGACCACCTCGCCGACGAACTCGTGGCCGATGGTCAGCGGGGTCTTGATGGTCTGCTGCGCCCAGCCGTCCCAGTTGCGGATGTGCAGGTCGGTGCCGCAGATACCGGTGCGCAGCACCTTGATCAGCACATCGCCGGGGCCGGTCTCCGGCTCGGGGACGTCGGTCATCCACAGTCCGGGCTCGGCCTGCTTCTTGACGAGTGCCTTCACGACGAGGCTCCTGACACACGGTTCGACACGCGGTCGACGCACGGACGCTGCGAGAGTTTGAGGCCCGGCAACGGCGCCATTCCGCGCCGGGCAACTGCAATCTGCCTGGTCGGAGGGGGTGCGGTCCATCGAGGAATTCTTAACGGCGGCGACAGCAGGGCTTCACGATCCTGCCCGAGCGGCGCTGGCCGGGCCGGGCACCATGCCGAGCCTCACCCGTTCGGGCGACCCCCCTACAGTGGGGCGCATGACCGATCACGCACTGGCCCGGATCCTCGACGACGCGGCGGGCGGGATGTTCCCGCCCTCGGACGGCTCGGTGACGGTGGTCCCGCAGCCGTCGGAACGCGAGGCCGGCGTGCTGTCGTTCAGCGCGCACGCGGTGGTCTTCGTCGACGGGGACCCGGGGTGGGTGGCCGGGACGCTCGCCGAGGCCGCCACTGATCCTCTGGCAGCCCCGCTCAGCCCGGGGTTCCTCACCGCCTTCGCGCGGCGCACCGGGCGGGTGATCGGCAACACCGACCTGCTGACCGTCGCGGGCCGGCTGGCGGGTGAGCCGCCACTGGTCATGACGGAGATCGCGGACCGGGCCCATCCACGGGTGGTGCGAGCGCTCGACTACCGTGACGACGTGCGGGTCTGGAGCACGCCGGGCGGGGTGCTGGTGCTCGGGCGCGGGGTGGCCGGGCGCTGGGAGGCGGCGATCGAGGTGGCACCGCAGGCGCGCGGACGGGGACTTGGCCGGGCGCTCGCCCTGACGGCCCGTCACCTCCTGCCCGAGGGAGACGTGGTGTGGGCCCAGCAGGCACCGGGGAACGCCACCAGCGTGCGGGCGTTCCAGGCCGCGGGGTACCGCCCGGTGGGCGCCGAGGTGTTGCTGACCCAGCCGTAGCGCCCCGCCCCGGCGGGGCGCTACGGGCTTTGCCGCTAGCGGAACTTGGCCTTGCCCGGGCCGTCCTCGACGAAGCTGCGCATGCCGATCTCGCGGTCCTCGGTGGCGAACAGGCCGGCGAAGAGCGAACGCTCCAGCGCCAGGCCGGAGTCCAGGTCGCTCTCCAGGCCGCGGTCCACCGCCTCCTTGGCGGCGCGCAACGCCCAGGACGGGCCGGCGGCCAGCTTGCCGGCCCAGGCCAGGGCGGCCGGGAGGACCTCCTCGGCCGGCACCACCTGGTCCACCAGGCCGATCCGCAGCGCCTCGTCGGCGCGGACCTGGCGGCCCGTGAAGATCAGGTCCTTGGCCTTGGCCGGGCCGACCAGGCGGGCCAGCCGCTGGGTGCCGCCCGCGCCGGGGATCAGGCCGAGCAGCACCTCGGGCTGGCCGAGCTTGGCGTTCTCCGCGGCGATCCGGATGTCGGCGCAGAGCGCCAGCTCGCAGCCGCCGCCGAGGGCGTAGCCGGTCACCGCGGCCACCACCGGCTTGGGGATCCGGGCCACCGCGGTGAACGCCTCCTGCAGGGCCGCGCCGCGCCGCACCATGTCGGTGTACGACATGCGCTGCATCTCCTTGATGTCGGCGCCGGCCGCGAAGACCTTCTCGCCGCCGTAGACGATCACCGCGCGCACGTCGTCCCGGGCGGTGGCCTCCTCGGCGACCTCCTTGAGCTGGTCCTGCATGGCGATGTCGAGCGCGTTCATCGGCGGCCGGTCGAGCCGGATGGTGCCGACGGCGTCCGTGACGTCCAGAGTGACGAACCGCGTCATGACGGGATCCTCCCAGGGGTTAACGGTCGTGAACCCCGACAGTAGCGGTCGAGGGGCGGGAGCGCTGCCGCGCCCCCGTCAGCCCTCCGTCGGGGCGGTCGCGGCGATGACGTTCACCGCGAAGGCGATCTGCCCGTCCGTCAGGTCACCGCGGGCGGTCAGCCGCAGCCGGGAGCGGCCGTCGGGGACGGACGGCGGGCGGAAGCAGCCCACCGCCAGGCCGGCCCGGCGGCAGTCGGCGGCCCAGGCCACCGCCTGCTCGGGACCGGGTGCGCGGACGGACACCACCGCCGCGTCCGGCCGGCTCGCGTCCAGGCCGGCGGCGGTGAGCCGGTCGGCCAGCGTGCGGGCGACCTCGCGGGCCCGGTCCGCGCGCTGTGGCTCGGCGCGCAGCAGGCGCAGCGCGCCGAGCGCCGCGCCGACCGCGGCCGGGGCCAGGCCGGTGTCGAAGATGAAGCTGCGCGCGGTCTCGGTGAGGTGCCGGATCACCCGGCGCGGGCCGAGCACGGCGCCGCCCTGCGAGCCGAGCGACTTGGAGAGGGTCACGGTGGCCACCACGTCCGGCTCACCGGCGAGCCCGACCGCGGCGAGCGCCCCGCGCCCGCCCGGCCCGAGCACTCCGAGCCCGTGCGCGTCGTCCACCAGCAGCGCGGCGCCGTGCGCGCGGGCGGCGGCGGCGTGCGCGGCGAGCGGGGCCGCGTTGCCGTCCACCGAGAAGACCGAGTCGGTCACCACCAGCGCGCGCGGCCGGGTCCGCTCGGTCAGCGCGGCGGCGACGGCGTCCGGGTCGCTGTGCGGGGCGCGGTGCACCTGGCCGCGGGCGAGCCGGCAGCCGTCGATCAGCGAGGCGTGGTTGTTGGCGTCGGAGACGATCAGGGTGTCGGGGTCGGTGAGCGCGGTGAGCGCGGCCAGGTTGGCGGCGTAGCCGGAGGAGAAGACCAGCGCCGCCTCCACGCCGCAGAAGTCGGCCAGCTCGACTTCCAGCTCGGTGTGCAGCGCGGTGGTACCGGTGACCAACCGCGAGCCGGTCGCGCCGCCGCCCCAGCGCAGCGCGGCCGCCGCGGCGGCCTCGGTCACCGCGGGGTGCCGGACCAGCCCGAGGTAGTCGTTGCTCGCCAGGTCGAGCACCGGGTCCTCGGCCGGCCGGCTGCGCAGGGTGCGGGTGAGCCCGGCCCGGGCGCGCAGCTCGGCGGCCTCGTCGAGCCAGTCGAAGACGGCGGTGGGGGCGAGCGGCCCGGCGGGGGCGGCGGGGTGCTGGATCATGCCCGGCAGCCTGGCACGCCACCCCGCCTCGGGCAACGTGCGCCACGGCACACCGGGGGCGCCGGCTCGCCCGCCTTTGCCCAGCGTGATCGGCAGCAGGCAAGATAGCCGGGTGACCCTCCTTGATCTGATGCCCAAGCCCGCCGACGCCGACGCGCTGTTCACCACCTTCGCCGCGTGGGCCGAGGAGCGGGGCATCACGCTCTACCCCGCCCAGGAGGAGGCCCTGATCGAGCTCTTCACCGGCGCGAACGTGATCCTGGCGACCCCGACCGGCTCCGGCAAGAGCCTGGTGGCGGCCGGGGCGCACTTCGCCGCGCTGGCGGAGGGGAAGCGGACCTTCTACACCGCCCCGATCAAGGCGCTGGTCTCGGAGAAGTTCTTCGACCTGTGCAAGATCTTCGGCACCGAGCAGGTCGGCATGATGACCGGCGACGCGAGCGTGAACCCGACCGCCCCGATCATCTGCTGCACCGCCGAGGTGCTGGCGAACATCGCGCTGCGCGACGGCGACCGGGCCGACATCGGCCAGGTGGTGATGGACGAGTTCCACTTCTACGCCGAACCCGACCGCGGCTGGGCCTGGCAGATCCCGCTGCTGGAGCTGCCGCAGGTGCAGTTCCTGCTGATGTCGGCGACGCTCGGCGACGTCCGGCGCTTCGAGCAGGACCTGAACCGGCGCACCGGCCGGGCCACCACCGTGGTCCGCTCGGCCACCCGTCCGGTCCCGCTGTTCTACGAGTACCGCCGCACCACCCTGCACGACACCCTGGAGGAGTTGCTGACGACCGGTCAGGCCCCGGTCTACGTCGTGCACTTCACGCAGAAGGAGGCGGTGGAGCGGGCCCAGTCGCTGATGAGCATCAACATGTGCTCGAAGGCCGAGAAGGACGCCATCGCCGCCCTGATCGGGAACTTCCGTTTCACCACCAAGTTCGGCCGCAACCTCTCCCGGTTCGTCCGGCACGGCATCGGCGTGCACCACGCCGGGATGCTGCCCAAGTACCGCCGGCTGGTCGAACGGCTCGCCCAGGCAGGCCTGTTGAAGGTGATCTGCGGGACGGACACGCTCGGCGTCGGGGTCAACGTGCCGATCCGCACGGTGCTGTTCACCGCGCTCTCCAAGTACGACGGGATCCGGGTCCGCACGCTGCGCGCCCGCGAGTTCCACCAGATCGCCGGCCGGGCCGGCCGGGCCGGCTTCGACACCGTCGGCCAGGTGGTGGCGCAGGCGCCGGAGCACGTGGTGGAGAACGAGAAGGCGCTCGCCAAGGCCGGCGACGACCCGAAGAAGAAGCGCAAGGTGGTGCGCAAGAAGGCGCCGGAAGGTTTCGTCGGCTGGACCGAGGAGACCTTCGAGCGGCTGATCGCGGCCGAACCCGAGCCGCTGGTCTCCCGGTTCAAGGTGAGCCACGCGATGCTGCTGTCGGTGATCGGGCGGCCCGGCAACGCCTTCGAGGCGATGCGCAAGCTGCTCACCGACAACCACGAGGAGCGCTCCGCCCAGCGCCGGCACATCCGTTCGGCGATCGCCATCTACCGTTCGCTGCTGGCCGGCGGTGTGGTCGAGCGGCTCGCCGAGCCGGACCCGGAGGGCCGGATCGTCCGGCTCACCGTGGACCTGCAGGAGAACTTCGCGCTCAACCAACCGCTCTCCACCTTCGCGTTGGCCGCCTTCGAGCTGCTCGACCCGCAGTCGCCCACGTACGCGCTGGACGTCGTGTCGGTGGTCGAGGCCACCCTCGACGACCCGCGCCAGATCCTGGCCGCGCAGCAGAACAAGGCGCGCGGCGAGGCGATCGGCGAGATGAAGCGGGACGGGATCGAGTACGAGGAGCGGATGGAGCGGCTCCAGGAGGTGACCTACCCGAAGCCCCTGGAGGAGGTACTGGGCCACGCCTACGAGGTCTACCGGCGGGCCCACCCGTGGATCGGCGACTACCAGCTGCAGCCCAAGTCCGTCACCCGCGACCTCTTCGAGCGCGCGATGACCTTCGTGGACTACGTCGGCCACTACGACCTGGCCCGCACCGAGGGCATCGTGCTGCGCTATCTGGCCGGCGCCTACAAGGCGTTGGAGCAGACCGTCCCCGAGGACATCAAGACCGACGACCTGAAGGACGTCATCGCCTGGCTCGGCGAGCTGGTCCGGCAGGTCGACTCCAGCCTGCTCGACGAGTGGGAGCAGCTCGCCAACCCGACCGACGAGGCCGACGAGGAACGGGAGTTGGAGTCCAAGCCGCTTCCGGTCACGGCCAACGCGCGGGCCTTCCGGGTACTGGTGCGCAACGAGATGTTCCGCCGGGTGGAGCTCTGCGCGCTGGAGCACTACGACGGACTCGCCGAGTTGGACGGCGAGTACGGCTGGGACGCGGACCGCTGGGCGGACGCCATGGACGCCTACTACGAGGAGCACGACGACCTCGGCACCGGCCCGGACGCGCGCGGGCCGCGGATGCTGCTGATCGAGGAGGAGCCGGACTCCTGGCGGGTCCGGCAGATCTTCGACGACCCGGCGGGCGACCACGACTGGGGCATCAGCGCCGAGGTGGACCTGCACGGCTCGGACGAGGAGGGGCGCGCGGTGCTGCGGGTCACCGCGGTGGACCGGCTGGGCTGAGGCCCGGTCAGGGGCTGACGGCGCGGGCCGTCAGCCCCACATGAAGGCTTCCCCCGCGACGTACGAGACCGCCCGGGTGGCCTCCTCCAGGTCCGGGTCGTTCGGCCCGGTCCCGCTGTGCCCGTCGGTGAACCGCGAGGTCGTCACCGTGACGTAGTGGTGCACGTCCTCGACCCGGGTCAGCGAGCTGTTGACCGCGCCGGCCGAGGCCGAGGGCGCGGCGATGGTGGTGTCCGGCAGCACGAACTTGAGCGCGCCGGGCTTGCCCGCCAGCAGGTCGGCGACCTGCTGCCCGGTCTGGTCGTCGGCGAACCGCAGCACCGTCACGCAGCTCAGCACCTTGCCGTCCGCGCGGGTGAAAGTGACCGTCAGATAGCCCTGGCAGCCGAAGTTCCTGAGGACGTCCTTGGTCGGGTCCTGCAGGGTCTCGGTGCAGTCGTTGCCCTGCCGGGCGCCCGAGCGCTTGGCCTTGAAGCCGTTCAGGTCGATCGGCCGGGCGGCCGGGAAGTACTGCTCCGCCGTGAACGGGTTGGGGTCGGTCGACGAGGTGGGCGGCGGGCTGCCGACCACCGGCGGCGGCGCGTCCTTGCTGGTCGGGCCGAGCCCCGGGAGCCAGTCGCCGGGGTGCGGCCGGGTCACCACGAAGCCGGCGGCGCCGAGCACCAACACCGTGGCGCACCAGGTGAACACGCGACGCGAGCGACGCGACTCGGCGCCGCCACCGTGTCCCTGCCCCTCGGCGACGCTTCCGGCTATCGGGCGCGATTCCCCCTGCGTGGTCATGGCGCAGATTGTAGGGGGCGGTCCGACCGCGCAGGTCAGCGGGGATCTACCGAACGAACCGCCGAACCCCGCCTGGTTGGCGACACTGTGACAACTCGCACACCTTTGGGGGCGATCTTCTGGCGGATTCCCTCTGGCGTCCGCCGAGGTCAGCCAGGCAGGATCAGGGTCATGGATCTGCTCGACACGCTCACCGCCAAGGGCCTCAACCGCGAGCTCCCCACCCGGGAGGAAGCGCTGGCCGTGCTGGCCACCACCGACGACGAACTGCTGGACGTGGTCGCCGCCGCGGGTCGGGTCCGCCGGAAGTGGTTCGGCCGCCGGGTGAAGCTCAACTACCTGGTCAACCTCAAGAGCGGGCTCTGCCCGGAGGACTGTTCGTACTGCTCCCAGCGGCTGGGCTCGAACACCGGCATCCTGAAGTACACCTGGCTGAAGCCGGGTGAGGCGGCGCAGGCCGCCGCCGCCGGGGTGCGCGGTGGCGCCAAGCGGGTCTGCCTGGTGGCCAGCGGCCGCGGCCCGACGGACCGTGACATCGACCGGGTGAGCGACACCATCGCCGCCATCAAGGACCAGGACCCGTCGGTGGAGGTCTGCGCCTGCCTGGGCCTGCTCTCCGACAACCAGGCCGAGCGGCTCCGGGCGGCCGGCGCGGACGCCTACAACCACAACCTGAACACCTCCGAGGGCACCTACGGCGAGATCACCACCACGCACACCTACGCCGACCGGGTGGACACCGTCAGCAAGGCGCACGGCGCCGGGCTCTCGGCCTGCTCCGGGCTGATCGCGGGGATGGGCGAGACCGACCAGGACCTGGTCGACGTGGTCTTCGCGCTGCGGGAGCTGGACCCGGACTCGGTGCCGGTGAACTTCCTGATCCCGTTCGAGGGCACCCCGCTGGAGAAGGAGTGGAACCTCACCCCGCAGCGCTGCCTGCGGATCCTGGCGATGGTCCGCTTCGTCTGCCCGGACGTCGAGGTGCGGATCGCCGGCGGGCGCGAGGTGCACCTGCGCAGCATGCAGCCGCTGGGCCTGCACATCGCCAACTCGATCTTCCTCGGCGACTACCTGACCAGCGAGGGCCAGGCCGGGCAGGCCGACCTCGACATGATCAGGGACGCGGGCTTCGAGATCGAGGGCGCGGGCGAGGTGACCCTGCCCCAGCACCGCGCCGACCTGGTCCGCGGCGGCTGCGGCGACCACGCGGGTGGTGGCTGTGGTGGCCATGCGGGAGGTGGCTGCGGCGACCACGCGGGGGGCGGCTGCGGGCCGTGCGGCGAGGCCGCGCCGGCGGAGCAGGCCGTGCAGGCCGAGCAGACCGTCGAGCCGGCCGAGGACGACGAGGAGCTGCGCAAGGACCTGGTCCGGGTCCGCCGCCGCGGCGCGGGCACCGAGCTGGCGCCGAACGCCTGAGCCGTCCCGACCGCGGATCCGTCACCACCAGCCGAGGAGCCCCACACGTGGCACCGCCGCCCCCGCTCACCCCGCAGGCCCTGCTCGGGCTGGACCGCGAGCACGTCTGGCACCCGTACGGGCCGATGCCCGGCACGGCCACGCCGTACCTGGTCGAGTCCGCCTCCGGCGTCCGCCTGCGCCTGGCCGAACCGGTGTGCGGTCAGCGGGAGTTGGTCGACGGCATGTCCTCCTGGTGGGCGGCCGTGCACGGGTACAACCACCCGGTGCTGAACGAGGCGGTGCGCGAACAGCTCGGCCGGATGAGCCATGTGATGTTCGGCGGGCTCACCCACGAGCCCGCCGTCCGGCTCGCCACCCGGTTGGTCGAGATCACCCCGGAGCCGCTGCGGCACGTCTTCCTCGCCGACTCCGGGTCGGTCGCGGTCGAGGTCGCGATGAAGATGTGCCTGCAGTACTGGCGTTCGGTGGGGCGGCCGGCCAAGCAACGCCTGCTCACCTGGCGCGGCGGCTACCACGGCGACACCTTCCACCCGATGTCGGTCTGCGACCCGGACGGCGGGATGCACCGGCTGTGGGGCGGGGTGCTGCCACGGCAGACCTTCGTCGGTGAGCCGCCCGCCGGCTTCGACGCCGAGGTCGATCCGGCCTACGCCGCCGAGCTGGCCGCCGTGATCGAGCAACAGGCCGACGAGCTGGCCGCGGTGATCGTCGAACCGGTGGTGCAGGGCGCCGGCGGGATGCGCTTCCACTCCCCCGGCTACCTCCGGCTGCTGCGCGAACTCTGCGACCAGCACGGGGTGTTGCTGATCTTCGACGAGATCGCCACCGGCTTCGGCCGGACCGGAGCGCTGTTCGCCGCGGAGCACGCCGGGGTCGCACCGGACGTGCTCTGCCTGGGCAAGGCGCTGACCGGCGGCTACCTGTCGATGGCCGCCACGCTCTGCACGGCCGAGGTCGCGGACGGGATCAGCCGGGGCGAACTGCCGGTGCTCGCGCACGGTCCGACGTTCATGGGCAACCCGTTGGCGTCGGCCGTCGCCAACGCCTCGATCGACCTGCTGCTCGGGCAGGACTGGCAGCTCGACATCAGGCGGATCGAGGCCGGACTGCGGGACGGCCTGGCCGGCGCGGCGGACCTGCCGGGCGTCGCGGACGTCCGGGTGCTGGGCGCGATCGGCGTGGTCCAGCTGGACCACCCGGTGGACATGGGCGCGGCGACCGAGGCGGCGGCCCGGGCGGGCGTCTGGCTGCGGCCGTTCCGCGACCTGATCTACACCATGCCGCCCTACGTGACCGGCGACGACGACCTCGCCCGGATCACCGCCGCCGTCACCGCGGCGGCCGCCGCCGGCTGAGACTTCTGTTGATGGAGTTGCTGAACCGATGACCGACCACTCCCCCGAGCGCCTGCTCTTCGTCACCGGCACCGGCACCGAGGTCGGCAAGACCGCGGTGACGGCGGCGCTGGCCGCGCTGGCACTGCGGGCCGGCCGCCGCACCGCCGTACTCAAGCCCGGGCAGACCGGGGTCACGGCGGACGAGCCCGGCGACGCGGCCGAGGTGCTGCGCCTGGCCGGCGCCCCGACCGCCCGGCTGACCACCCGCGAACTGGCCCGCTACCCCGAGCCGTTGGCCCCGGACACCGCCGCCCGCCGCTCCGGACTCGCCGAGTTGACGCTCCCTCAGGTCAGCTCCGCCGTCGCCGAGTTGACCGCCGACCATGACCTCACCCTGGTCGAGGGCGCGGGCGGCCTGCTGGTCCGCTACAACGCGGACGGGCTCACCCTGGCCGCGATGGCGCAGGCGGCCCAGGCGCCGGTGCTGATCGTCGCCACGGCCGGGCTCGGCACGCTCAACGCGGTCGCCCTCACCGCCGAGGCACTGCGCGCCCGGGGGCTCCGCTCGGCAGGGGTGGTGATCGGCAGCTGGCCCGCCGAACCCGACCTGGCCATGCGCTGCAACCTCGCCGACCTGCCGACCGCCGCGGACGCGCCCCTCCTCGGCGCCCTCCCCGCCGGCGCCACCCGCACCCCGGGGCCCGCCTTCACCGACCTGGCGGCGGCCTCGCTGGCCCCGGCCCTGGGCGGCCACTGGGACGCCGCCGCCTTCGCGGTGGCGCACCGGCCGTAGCCCCGGCCGCTACCCGCCCAGCGGCTTCACCCGGCGACGCCAGTGCGCCCGGAATCCCCCCTCGGGACGCGCTACGGCCGGCCTGCCGAGGAGGTCGGCGCGAGCTGCCAGACGGTGGTGGTCTTGAGCGCGGCGTCCTCCAGATCGGCCACCACCGGCACCTCGTAGACGGCCAGGGGCGTGAACCGCTCGCGCGGCAGGTACGCCCGCCCCGGGTCGCCGACGACCACGACGGCCCCTCGGGCCCGCGCACGCTCCAGGAACGGCAGGAACCGGGCGGCCATCGCCCGCTCGTAGAAGACGTCCCCGGCCAGCACGACCTCGGCCGAACCGCCGTCGCCGTCGAGCAGGTCGCCGGCCGTCGCGTCGAGGTGAACCCCGTTGGCCTCGGCGTTGATCGCGATGGCGGCGACGGCGTAGGCGTCGATCTCGGCCGCCCGCACCGACTTCGCACCGCGCTTGGCCGCCGCGATGCCGACCAGGCCGGACCCCGCCGCCACGTCCAGCACCGTCCGCCCGGCCACCAGTTCGGGGTGGTCGAGCACGTACCGGGTGACCGCCACGCCACCGGCCCACGCGAACGCCCAGAACGGCGGCGGCAGACCGATCTCGCCGCGCGCCGACTCGGTCCGTTCCCAGAGCGCGATGGCGTCGTCGGCCATCCGCAGGCGGATCTCGGGCACGAACGGGACCGGGGTCGGGCGGGTCTCCTCCCGTACGAAGGCGGTGTCCGACAATGCGGTCCCGCCCGGGCGAAGGGTGCGAATCTCGTTCGGCATGCCCGAAGCATAGGGGCTGGACCCGATGGCCGGGGGCCTGCCGCTCAGGGGATGACGGTCGGCGTGACGCCGCCGTCGACCCGGAGCGCCGCACCGGTGGTGGACGACGAGGCGTCAGTCCCCAGGTAGCACACCAGGCTCGCCACCTCGTCCGGCCGGCTGAGCCGCCTGATCAGCGACGTCGGCCGGTACTCGGCGATGAACCGGCGCTCGGCCTCCTCGAACGGGAGGTCGCCGTAGCTGTTCCGCAGGAAGTCCTCCACGCCCGGGGTCCGGGTGGGCCCCGGCAGGACGGAGTTGACGGTGACCCCGGTGCCGGCGACCGCCTGGGCGAACCCCCGGGCCACGGCGAGCTGGGCGGTCTTGGTCATGCCGTAGTGGATCATCTCGCCGGGCGTGGAGATCGCGGACTCGCTGCTGATGAAGATCACGCGGCCCCAGCCCCGGGCGGCCATCCCCGGCGCGTAGGCGCGGGTGAGGCGGATGCCGCTGAGGACGTTGACGTCGAAGTAGCGCTGCCACTCCTCGTCGGTGATCTCGAAGGCCGGTGCCTCGCCGAAGATCCCGGCGTTGTTGACCAGGACGTCGACCTCCGGGACGGCGTCGACGATCTCCCGGACGCCCTGGGCCGTGGCGACGTCGGCCGCCACGGGGAGGACCTTGCCGGTGGCGGCGCTCTCGATCCGGGCCACGGCGTCGCCGACCCGCCGCCGGTCGCGACCGTTGACGACGACGGTGTGGCCGCCCCGGGCGAACGCGCGGGCGATGGCCTCCCCGATGCCGGCGGTCGAACCGGTGACCAGGACGGTGCGCGGGGTGGACGGGGTGGGTGTCATGGCTGGTTCCTCCTCTGGGGTCGGGTGACGGGCAGCCCCGCGCCGAGCCGGCGCAACGCGTCCCGCTGTGCCAGGCCGCTCTCCACCGCCACCTCGTGCAGGCTCTGCCGGGCACGGACGGTGGCGAACCGCACGGCCGCGGCGCGCGGCGCGGCGTCGGCGCCGGCCGGGTCCGGGTCGGTGCGGAAACCGTGGACCGCCGGCCGGGGAAGGCTGTTGTAGCCGAAGGGCGTGGAGAAGTAGTAGGCGCCGGTGTCGTACAGGGCGACGTAGTCACCGGGTTCGAGCAGCGGCAGTGGTCGCCGGGTGGCGACCAGGTCGCCGGCGAAGCAGCACGGGCCGGCGACGTCCTGGGCCACCACGGGCTCGCCCTTGGGCCGGCCCTGGCGATCGAAGGCACCCACCCGCAGCGGCCAGGCGTCCGGCCGGAAGACCGTGCGGGTGGCGACCTGCGCGCCAGCGTGGGTCACCGCGATCCGCCGGCCCCCGGCCTCCTTGGTGTACTCGACGGCGGCCACGATGAAGCCGTTCTTCGCCAACACGGCGCGGCCGAACTCGGTGACCAGCGCGTAGCGCCCGTCGAGGAGTCCGGGCACGCCCCGGCGCAGCGCGGCCACGTGGTCCCGGAAGGTCGGCCGGACCTCGTCGTCCACGAAGTTGACCGGCAGTCCGCCGCCTATGTCGAGACTGCCGATCCGCATCCGGCCGGCCTTGTCGTTGATCTCCTCCGCCAGCTCGTACACCGCCCGGACGGCGGCGGCGATCAGCTCCAGCGGGACTCCCTGGGATCCCGCGTGGACGTGCAGCCGGGTCAGCCAGGGCCGCTCGAGACAGGCCCGCAGCACCGTCTCGCGCGCTCCGGGGTCACGCAGCGCCACACCGAACTTCGAGGTGTCGGTGGCCGTGCTCATCGCCGTGATGGCGCCCGCGCCCACCTGGGGGTTGATCCGCAGCCCGAACGTCGAGGAGGTCGCCCCGAGCCCGCGCAGCCGGTCGATCCGTCCGAGCTCCTGCAGGTTGTCCGCGTTCACGGCGACGCCCAGGCGAACGGCCCGCAGCAGCTCGGCGGCCGTCTTGGCGGGCGAGTCGAGCACGATCCGCTCCGGTGGGACACCGGCGGCCACCGCGAGCTCCAGTTCGCCGGGGCCGGCGACCTCGCACCCCATGCCCCACTGCGCCAGCAGGACGAGGACGGGCACCAACGAGGCGGCCTTCACGGCGAAGGCGTGCAGCACCGGCGCGGGCCCGGCGAACGCGTCGTGGAGGTCGGTGACCGTCCGGCGCAGCCCGTCCAGGTCCAGGAAGCCGGCCAGCGGCTGCTCCGGTCCGAGCAGCCCCTGGCGGATCGCCTCGCGGATCACCAGGGATGTCCGGTCCGCCATGGGCGCCCTCCTCCGGGTGGTGCGGCAACCGTTCTCCCTATCCTGGTGACAAAAGGCGGTCCGGGCACTCCGAAGGAGCACCGACGCCTCATCCGGCCGGCGCCGGAGCCCGCCGGAGTGGCGCCCGCCGGGCGCCCGGTACTGATCGCGGTTCACTCACCATTCGGTACCGACCCGGTCATGAGCTGCGCGAACGCTCGCGGCCGAGATGACTCACGGGTACCATCCGGCTGACGCCCTTCGGTGCGCGGCACCTCCCGTGACGCTCCCGGGCGGCGTCCTCGCGGGGCACACCGGACGTCACCGCGCACTCGGCACGCGCGCCAGGGCAGTCGCGCGAACGCGGAAGGGCAGCCTGTTGGCGGATCGGCTCACCGGAGGAGACTCCTCGCTGCTGCGTCGGATCAACGCCGCGGTGACGCTGCGTTCGCTACGCGACGGGCAGGCCGTCACGCTGACCCAACTGGTCGGCGAGACCGGGCTCTCCCGGCCGACCGTGGAGGGCGTGATCGAGGGTCTGGTGGAGTCCGGGCTGGTCGCCGAGGTGGCGCAGAGCCAGGACGGCGGGCGCCAACGCGGCCGTCCCGCCCGCTGGTTCAGGTTCCGCGCGGAGGCCGGGCACACCCTCGGGGTGGAGATCGGGGTGCACGGCGTCCGGGTCGTGCTGGCCGACCTGACCGGCCGTCCGATCGGCCGGCACGACCGCCCGGTGGACGAGGCGCTGGAGGCCGAGGAGCGGCTCGGCGCGGTCCGGTCCGCCGTGGCCGAGGTGCTGCGCCGGGCCGGCGTCTCGCGCGACAGCCTGTGGGCGGTCGGCGTCGGCAGCCCGGGCATCGTGGACAAGGACGGGTCGGTGCGGCTCGGCACCGCGCTGCCCGGCTGGACCGGGCTGGACCTCGGCGCCCGGCTGCGGCGCTCGTTCCGCTGCCCGGTCCTGATCGAGAACGACGCCAATCTGGCCGCGATCGCCGAGCACTGGCAGGGCGCGGCGGTCGGCATGGGCGACGTGGTCTTCGTGCTGGCCGGCCTCAGCCCCGGCGCCGGCTCGCTGATCAACGGGCGGCTGCACCGCGGCTTCGGCGGCGCGGCCGGCGAGATCGGCGCGCTGCACCTGCTCGGCCAGGAGGCCACCCCCGAGCGCCTGCTCTCCACCACCGGAACGCCGCTGGACCCGCTGGACGAGGCCGCGGTCGCCCGGGTGCTCCGGCTGGCCCGGGAGGGCGACCAGGTGGCCCAGGTCGCGATGGACCGCTTCCTGCGCCGGCTGGTGCACGACGTGGCGGCGCTGGTGCTGGCCATCGACCCGCAGCTGGTGGTGATCGGCGGCTGGGCGGCCGGGCTGGACGGCGTGCTGGAGCCGCTGCGCGAGCGACTGGCGCTCTACTGCCTGCGCGCGCCCGAGGTGGCGCTCTCCACCCTGGGTGAGGACGTGGTGGCGCTCGGCGCGCTGCGGCTGGCGCTGGACCAGGTGGAGGAGCAGCTCTTCGCGGTCGACCAGCCCACGGCCGCCCGGGCCTGAGCCGTCGCGTGTGCTCGCTCAGGCGGTCCGGGCCGCCGCCGCGGCCACCGGGGCGACCTCCACCAGCCCCGTCTCGCCGAACGTCAGCCGGCAGGTGTCCGCCCGGTAGGTGGACACGGCCACCGCGGCCAGCCGCCCCGCCGACGCGTACTGGGTGGTGACCACCAGCACCGGCGTGCCCGGCGGCCGCTCCAGCAGCGCGGCCTCGGCGGCCTCGGCGACACCGAGCTCCACGGCCCGCGACTCGCCGTCCACGGTCAGCCGCTCCAGCCGGCGCAGCACGGACTTCGCGAGCTCCTCGCCCTCGTCCGGGCCGCCGGTGAGCTGGATCGCCGGCAGGTGGCTCAGCGCCGACTCCGGCACGTGCAGCGATTCGGTGGCGACCGGCTGCCCCTGTGCGGTCCGAACCCGGCGAACGGTGTGTACCGGCTCGCCGGTCGCGATGCCGAGTGCCCCGGCGAGCTGCTCGGAGGCACCGGCCGTGCCGCAGCCGACCGTGCGCCAGGCCTGCTCACGGCTGCTGCCGGGCCAGCCCTCGGCTCCGCGGTTGACCGGCACGCCCACCCGCGGGGCGGCGACCAGCGTGCCGATCCCGCGCCGGCGGACCAGTCGGCCCTCCAGCTCCAACTGGTCGAGCGCCTGCCGCAGGGTGGCCCGGGCCACCCCGAAGCGGGCTGCGAGCTCGCGCTCGTTGGGGATGACCTCACCCGTGGCGAACTCCGAGTCGATGGCGCGCAGGAGCACCGTGCGCAGGTGCCAGTACTTCGGCTCCGGTACCGCCGAGAGCTGTGCTGTCCCCACCGTGTCCTCCACCCTGACCGGCGTACGGCCGCGTGGGGCGGCCGCCGGACATCGCCGAAGGCCGGGCGCCCCGGGCCGGCACCGGCAGGGTTTCGCCAGGTGGGAGTGGGGGCCTTAATCCGTCCTTCTTTATTAAAGGTCCTTGCAGTAAAGGACCCTAGGGGGTGCCCGAGGAGATGGTCAAGACCAATGACGAGGGCTTGACGGGCCCGTTGCGGACATTCACCCCAGGTTCATGATCGGCCTCCGACCAGCACCCGCCGGGTAGGCTACGCAGGTGATCGTGGTGACGAGTGTGAATGTGAACGGGATCCGGGCCGCCGCCAAGAAGGGGCTCGTCGAGTGGCTGTCCGCCACCACCTCGGACGTCATCTGCCTCCAGGAGGTCCGCGCCGAGGCCTCCCAACTCCCGCCCGAGCTAGTCGACTTGCCCGGCTGGCAGGCACTCTGGGCACCGGCCGCCGCCAAGGGCCGGGCCGGCGTCGCGATCCTCTCCCGGACGGAACCCGAGCGCAGCCGGATCGGATTCGGCTCGGCCGAGTTCGACGGTTCGGGCCGGTACCTCGAAATCGATCTTCCCGGCCTGACGGTCGCCAGCCTCTACCTCCCCTCCGGCGAGGTCGGCACCGAGCGGCAGGACGAGAAGGAACGCTTCATGGCGGAGTTCCTGGTCCACCTCACCGCCTTGCGCGCCCGCGCCGCCGCCGACGGCCGCGAGGTGGTGGTCTGCGGCGACTGGAACATCGCCCACCAGGAGGCCGACCTCAAGAACTGGAAGGCCAACCAGAAGAACGCCGGCTTCCTCCCCGAGGAGCGCGCCTGGCTCACCCGCGTCCTCGACGAGGCCGGCTACGTCGATGTCGTCCGCCGCCTCCACCCCGACCAGGCCGGCCCCTACTCCTGGTGGTCCTACCGCGGCCGTGCCTTCGACTCCGACGCCGGCTGGCGGATCGACCTGCACTGTGCGACGCCGGGGCTGGCCGGCAAGGCCCTCTGGGCGAAGACCGAGAAGGCCGCGACCCATGCCGAGCGGTGGTCCGACCACGCACCGGTGACGGTGGCGTACAACCACCCCGGGTAGCTCCCCGGCTCGGTGACGGCGCACCGCGTCCGCGGTCGAGCGCACCGTCACCCGAGGCCGGACCCGCCCCCTCGGCCAGGCCGCCGTGAGACGACCGGCCGGCGGCCCGGGGGAGGCGGACGGGAGCGGCGGGATGAGCCGGGCGGACCCGGCCAGCGGCCCGCCGGGTCAGCGGCGCCCGCGCAGGGCGGCGGCGTCCCGGGTGGACTGCCGCTTCTCCTGCTCGGACTGCTTCTCCTTGATCCGCACCGCCTCCTTGCGGGCCTCGGCCTGGGTGGCGCGCTCGCGCTGCAGCCAGTCCGGGTTGGCGCTCTTCAGAGCCTCGATCTCGGCGGTGGTGAGCGCCTCGGTGACCCCGGCCCGGGCCAGGCCGGAGACGGAGACGGAGAGCTTGGCGGCGACCACCGAGCGCGGGTGCGGGCCGTTGCGGCGCAGCTCGACCAGCCAGGTCGGCGGCTCGGTCTGCAGCGAGTTGAGCTCTTGGCGGGAGACGACGCCCTCCTGGAACTCGGCGGGCGTGGCGGGGAGGAACACGCCGAGCTTCTTCGCCGCGGTGGCGGGCTTCATGGTCTGGGTCGTCTTCGACTTGAGCGCTGTCATGGTCACCAGGGTAAGCCAGCTTGGCCCCGGGCCAATCACGGACGGTAGCCTGGCTCCGTGACAGCGAACCAGGTGACCGGGCCCTTCCGGCTGGCGTACGTGCCGGGCGTCACTCCCGGCAAGTGGATCCGGGTCTGGGAGGAGCGGCTGCCCCAGGTACCACTGACCCTGGTCCCGGTAGCCGCGCCCGACGGGGAACGGGCCCTGCGGGAGGGCGCGGCCGACGCCGGGCTGATCCGGCTGCCGGTCGACCGCACGGTGCTCAGCGCGATCCCGCTCTACACCGAGGCCACCGTCGTCGTGGTCCCCAAGGACCACCTGCTCGCCGCCGCCGACGAGGTCAGTGTCGAAGACCTCGCGCAGGAGGTGATCTGGCACCCGCTGGACGAGACCATCGTCTGGCCGACCCGCCCCGGACAGCCCGCGCACGAGCGGCCCGCCACCACGGCGGAGGCCGTCGAGGTGGTGGCCGCGGGCGTCGGCCTGCTGGTCGTCCCGCAGTCACTGGCCCGGCTGCACCATCGCCGCGACCTCACCTACCGCCCGGTGTCCGACGCGGCGCAGTCCCAGGTCGCTCTCTGCTGGCCGGAGGCCCGGACCACCGACCTGGTCGACGAGTTCATCGGCATCGTCCGTGGGCGCACGGTCAACAGCTCGCGCGGGCGCGCCCAGGCGACGCAGGAGCCGGGGAAGGCGACCGGGGCGACGGGGAAGGCGACCGGGGCGACGGGCGGACAGCCGCGGAAGAAGCCCGCAGCCGCCCCCGCGCGCGGTGCCGGCCGGCCGCGGTCCGGGGGAGGCCGGGCCGGTGGTGGCGGCACGGCAGCGAAGCGCGGGAAGCCGCGCCGGCGTTCCTGAACGTCGGTGGTCCTGACGCGACACCGCCCGGCCCGGTGACGCGCAGGCCCTCGGGGTCGGGAGGGACGGCCCTGCTCCGGTGACACCGGGCGCGGACAGGAGGGCGGTGATCGCCCCGCGCTACTCGGTGGGAGGCTGGTACCAGGACCTCCTCCCGCCCCTGTCCCCCGCTTGTCCCCCGCCGCGGAGCGCGCGATGCCCACGAGGATTCTGCTGGAGGGACGCCCCGGCACCGGAAAGACCACCGCGGTCCGCCGGCTGGCGGCGCTGCTGCACGCCCTGGAGATCGTCGGCTTCATCACGCAGGAGATCCGCGAAGGCGGTGCCCGGGTCGGCTTCGCGCTGGAGACGCTGGCGGGCCGTCGGGCGGTGCTCGCCCACGTCGGCTTCCCGGGGCCGCCACGGGTCGGGCGGTACGGCGTCGACCTGGGGGTCATGGAGCGCCTGGCACTGCCGTCCCTGGCATGGGCACCCCGCGCGCCGGCACCGGCCAGACTCGTGCTCATCGACGAGCTCGGGCGGATGGAACTGGCCTACCGCCCGTTCCAGGACGCCGTCCGGGCGCTGTTCGCGGCCGACGTCGACGTGGTCGCCACCGTGCAGCAACAGCCCGGTCCGTTCACCGACGCTCTCAAGCGCCGCGCCGACGTCGAGCTCATCCAGCTGACCCCGGCGAACCGGGACGCCCTCCCGGAGCGGCTGGCGGCCCGCTGGGAGCGGTGGCCGCCGGGGCGCTGAGGAACCGTTGAGGGAACACCGTACGAGAGGGCAGACGCGATGGCCCGCCACGACCGGACCGGATCCGAGGTCGTCCGACGACGCGACGCCTGCTGCACCCGGCTGCTGGAAGCCTCCACCCGTTGTGCCGAGCGCGCCGACCGGTGCGCCGGCTGGACCCGCCGAGGCGTCGAGCGATGCCGCCGGTGGGCCCGCGAGGGCGCCCACCGACCCGGTGAGCTGGCACCCCCGTCGTGGTTCTCCATCGCCCTGCCGTTCGGCATCAGCTGGTACCGGGCCCTCGGTGGCACGGCCCGGGCCTGCTGCCGAGTGGCCGGCCTGGCCTGCCGGATCCTCGCCCGGCCCCTGCGCACGGCGGGCCGGGGATAGCCGCAGCCACACGGTTGGCTGCCCGGGCCTCGCGGCGCGTGTGGCTCGGGCGAAGGCCGAGCGGGCTGCCCGGCGATCCGGCAAGCCACTGCCCGCGTGGCAGCCCCATGCTCCACTCGCGCATCGGATGGTCTCGGCGCGATCAGCCGGCCGTCACAGACGGGCCGTCGCGCTGAACGCCCCGGCGGAGTCCTGAGGAGGGCCGGCCTGCGGGAGGGTATGGGGAACGGGTCCACATCCTGATCGATCGCTATGGCTCCGCCGCACATGGGCGATCCTCGTCGTCGTCTCTAGCGTGATCGGTCATGCGGAACACTCACACGCCCGGTCCTCCCCCTGGACCGGCCACCGAAGAGCCTTCGTCCTCCGGGCGGTTCCTGACGGGTCGCACCGCGCTGGTCACCGGCGCTGCCAGCGGGATCGGCCGGGCGTGCGCCCTCGCCCTCGCCGGGGCGGGCGCGCACGTCCAGGTCGTGGACCGCGCCGCCGAGGCTGCCAAGGCGGTGGCGGAGGAGTGCGGCGGGACGGCCCTGGTGGTGGACCTGTCGGACCCGGTGGCGGTGGACGGTCTGCCGGACGACGCCGACATCGTGGTCAACAACGCGGGTCTGCAGCACGTCGCGCCGGTGCACGACTTCCCGCCGGAGCGCTTCCAACTGATCCACCGGGTGATGGTGGAGGCGCCGTTCCGGATCATCCGCCGCACGCTGCCGCACATGTACGCGAACGAGTGGGGACGGATCGTCAACATCTCGTCGGTGCACGGCCTGCGGGCCAGCCCCTTCAAGGTCGGCTACGTCGCCGCGAAGCACGCCCTGGAGGGGCTGAGCAAGGTGGTGGCGCTGGAGGGCGCACCGCACGGGGTGACCAGCAACTGCGTCAACCCCGGGTACGTGCGCACGCCCCTGGTCGAGGACCAGATCGCGGCGCAGGCGCTCGCCCACGGCATCCCCGCCCAGGACGTCGTCGAGCAGATCATGCTGGAGCGCTCCGCCATCAAGCGCCTGATCGAGCCCGACGAGGTGGCACGGGCCGCACTGTGGCTGTGCTCCCCGCACAGCGGCTACGTCACCGGCACCTCGCTGCCGCTGGACGGTGGCTGGACCGCCCGCTGACGGTCGCGCCGTCCCGCTGACCACCGCCGGCCGGTTGGGATCGCCGCAGTGACCACCGTGGTGGCGCTGGTCCTCGCCGGGGAGACCCGCGAGCGCGAACTGGCGGGTGTCGCCCCCCAGTTCCCGTGCGAGGATGGCGGCAACCATGTCCGACCGAACCGTCACCGCAGCCCATCGCCGCCTGCTGGAACTGCTGGCCAACGACGCCACCACCGAGTGCTTCGGCCGACCCGTGGCGGACGCCCGCGCGGCGGGTGCGCAGCCGCACGAGCTCACCGAGATCGAGGAGGCGGCGTGGCTCGCGCAGCGCGTCCACCGGACGCTGCGCCAGCACCGCCGCCGCGAGACCGAACTGACCGCCCTCTTCGACACCGCGAGCGACCTCGCCGCGCTGCGCGACCTCGACGCCGTCCTGCCGTCCATCGTCCGCCGCGCCAGGCTGCTGCTGGGCACCGACACCGCCTACCTCACGATGCCGGACGAGCAGGCGGGCGACACCTACATGCGGGTGACCGACGGCTCGGTCTCACCTCTCTTCCAGTCGCTGCGGCTGGAACTCGGCACGGGGCTCGGCGGCCTCGTCGCCCAAACCGCCCGCCCGTACGCCACGCCCGACTACCGGACGGACGAGCGGTTCAACCACACCACCCGCATCGATGCCGGCGTCCTGGACGAGGGTCTGGTGGCCATCCTCGGCGTCCCCCTGCTGCTCGGCTCCAGCACCACGGAGGGCGGCAAGGTCATCGGCGTGCTGTTCGCCGCCGATCGCACACCGCGCGCCTTCACACCCGACGAAGTGGCGCTGCTCGGCTCGCTGGCCGCCCACGCCGCCATCGCCATCGACACCGCACGGGCCCTCGCCGACACCCGCGCCGCGTTGGCCGAGCTCGCCGAGGCCAACGCCGTGGTCCGCGCGCACGTCACCGCGATCCAGCACGCCGAACAGGCCCACGACCGGCTGACCGACCTGGTACTGCGCGGCGGGGCGACGACCGACGTGGCCGCCGCCGTCGCCGAGCTCCTCGACCGGCCGATCGCCGTCCACGGCACCACCGGTCACCGGCTCGCCCGGGCCGGCGACGCCCCGGACCTCACGTCGGACGCACTCATCGCCTCCACGGCCGAGTCACGGGCAGCGGCCCGCGCCGTCCCGCTCGGCCGGCACTGGGTCTGCGCCGTTCTCGCCGGACCCGAACTCCTCGGCAGCCTCGTCCTGTTCGACCACCCCGACCTCGACGACGCGAGCCGCCGGCTCTTCGAGCGCGCCGGCGTGGTCACCGCGCTGCTTCTGCTGCTACGCCGGACGGTCACCGAGACCGAGAACCGCGTGCGCGGTGAGCTGCTCACCGAGTTGCTCACCACCCCGGACCGCGATCCGGCAGGACTCGTGGACCGGGGCCGCCGCCTCGGCAGCGACCTCGACGCCCCGCACCTGTTGCTCGTCGCCCGCTCCTCGGCCGGTCCCCCGGCCAATCTGGTCGCCGCCGGCCTGCAGCACCTGTTCGGCCGCGGCGGCATCTGCGCCGAGCACGGCGGCGCGGTGGTCATCCTGCTCCCGGACGACGGCACGCCGCCCGGTGAGGCCGCCCGAGTCGCCGCCGACCGGCTCGCCCGCCTCGACGGCGCAGCGGTCACCGTGGCGGCCGCCGGTCCCGTGGCCGGACCAACGGGTCTGGCCGCCGCGCACGAGGAGGCGCGTCGCTGTCTGCGGGCCATGCACGTGCTGGGCCGTGCCGGTGAGGGCGCGTGCGCCTCGGACCTCGGCTTCCTCGGTGTGCTGCTCGGTGACGGCCACGATGTCGGGGGTTTCGTCCGGACCGCGCTCGGGCCGCTGCTGGACTACGACGCACGACGCGGTACGGACCTGGTCGGCACTCTGCGCACCTACTTCGCCTGCGGGAAGAGCCTGACCCGCGCCAAGGACGAACTGCACATCCACGTCAACACCGTCGTCCAGCGGTTGGACCGCGTCGAGTCCCTCCTCGGACCGGACTGGGACGCCCCCGACCGTGCTCTTCAGCTCCAACTGGCCCTCCAGTTGCACCTGCTGACGGACGACCGGTAGGAGAGGCGAACGGCGCCCCGGGAGCCGCCGGGCGGACCCGGGGCACGCGCCTCCCCGTATCAGTGGTCCGTTGACGCCACCCCGGCCGCCGCCTCGATCCGCTGGGCGACGATCCGGGCTCCGGGGTCCGCGAGGAGGATCGTGTAGTGGTTGGTCCCGGCGACCCGGATCGGGACGACACCCGCGCCGGGGAGGTCCGCGGCGGCCAACCGTCGCTCGTCGTAGAGGCCCTGCGGCTCGTCCATCAGGCCCCGTTCGGCCCACAGCAGTTCAGCCGGGCAGTCGAGCGCGCGGATCGCGCCGAGCACCTCGGCCTGGAAGAGCTGGACACTGTCGATGCGGACCGCGTCGACTCGGCAGGACGACCGGAGTCCGGGTTCCTCGCCGACCAGGTCGCGCTGGATGTAGTCGTCGGCCCAAGGCGACCAGGCAGCTCCGAACGCGGGGTGCGCCTGCCAGAAGGCACGGTAGGCCTCGCGGTCGGGAAAGGTCATGGAGAGGCGCCGCATGGCGGGGCCGATCACCGCGGTGATCAGTTCGTCTCCGTCCAGGCCGGGCGGGGCGGGGAAGCCGAGCCCGCCGTCCACCAGGACCAGCGAGGAGATCCGGTCCCGATGGCGGGCGGCGGCCAGCGCGGAGACGAACGCACCCATCGAGTGACCTGCGACCACTACCCTGTCCAGGCCCAGTTCGTCGAGCAGCGCCACCACGTCGTCGACGTGCGCGCCGATGCCGTACGGGCCTGCCACGCCGTTGCTGCCGGCCCGGCCACGCAGGTCGGGTGCGACCAGGGTGACCCGCCCCCGCAGGTGGTGGGCGACCCGGGCCCAGGACAGCGCATTGGCGGTGATGCCGTGCAACGCCAGGACCACCGGTGCGTGCGGCTGCTCCGCCGGCCAGCGGAGGGCGGTGAGCCGGCCACCGGCGACCGGGACGTGGAGCTCCTCGTACTCGAATTCCGTCGCGGTGACCTGGCGTCCGCTGGGAGTGCTCGGGTTCATGCGGCACCCGCTTCCTTGAGTGTCTGATGGGTGGTGTCGGCCACGGCCTGCACGCGGCCCCTTGCGGCCCCTGATCCGGCCGGGCAGGCGGGCCACGCCGCCTGGCAGCAGGTGGACGACGGCGACGGACAACGGGCCGGGCAGGAAGAGCGGTTGGCACAACGGTACGCGCGGCACCGAGGGCTGACCCACCACGGCGCCGAACACGGAACGACCGCACCCCGCGTGTCGCCCCGCTGGCTACTATGCAACTCGACTGCCCGAGCACTACGCGGACTCAGGGGAGTACGAATGGAGTTGGAGCTTCGGCATCTACGGGCGCTGTGCACGGTCGCGGACGCGGGGAGCATAGGTCGGGCCGCGGCCGAGCTGGGATGCTCGCAGCAGGCGATGAGCACGCAGCTGCGCCGGATCGAACTCTACTTCGGCGAGCCGCTGTTCGAGCGCAACACCGCGGGCGTGCGGCCGACCCGGTACGGCGTGGAGGTCGTCGCCCGTGCCCGCGACGTGCTGGACCGCGCCGAGGCGATCGGACGGCGACCGGCCGGGGACGCGGCACCTCGACCGGTGCTGCGTCTGGCCGCCACCAACTCCCCGATCCTGTCCGGCATGGTCGGGCGGGTGCGTACCGAGTTGCCTGATCTGGTGCTGACCGTGAGCAGCGTCTACGAGTCCTCCCAGATCGTCGAACTCCTGGAGAGCGGCGGGCTCGACGCCGCGATCGGCGTGGACTACCCGGGTCTGGAACTACGGCACTCCGCGGCCGTCGAGCACCGCGGGATCGTCACCGAGCCCTCGTTCGTGGCCCTGCCCGCCGACCACCGGCTCAAGCACCGCACGGAGGTCGCGCTGGCCGACCTGGCCGAGGACTCCTGGTTCATCACCCCCGACGACGGCGCGGGATGGCCGGGCGTCCTCTACGCGGCCTGCGAGGCGGTCGGATTCACGCCGGCGGTGGTGCACGAGTTCCTCGGCGACCAGCTCCAGTTGCAGAACATGATCGGCGAGGGCCTGGGCGTCTCGCTGGTGCAGGCGACGACCCGGCCGATCCCCGGTGTGATCGTCAGGCCCCTGATCGGCACGCCCCTCTGGTGCCGCTACCTGCTGGCCTGGCGCAAGGAGAGTGTCGCCGAAGAGGTCGTGGTGACGCTCTTCGGCTCGGCCTGTGCCTCGTACCGGGACCTGATAGCGCGGGCGCCGCACTTCCACGCCTGGGCGGCACGGACCTACCGCGGGACGCTTCCGTAAAGGCCCTGCCAAGGATGTTGTGGCAAGGACAGGTCAATCGCTGTTTCCAGCCGCATTGTCCGGGACGGCCACGCGGTGAGACGGTGCGTCACACGCTTCCCCCCGATTCGCGAAGCGGACATCGCCCCGAAGGAGCAGTGATGCGCCATCGATCCATCCTGCCCAGGTTCCTCGCCGCAGGCACAGTGACACTCACCATGCTCGTCGGTCTGTCGACCGCCCCGGCCTTCGCCACGACCGGTTCGACGGCCGCCGTCCGGCCCGCCGGCGGCACGCACCGCCCGGCCGATCCCTCACCCACGGGCGCCGTCGTCGGTGGTACCGACGCGGCCTCCGTCCAGTACGGCCGGCTCACCGCCGCCCAACTCCCGCCACAACGACCGACGGTGTCGCAGCCCACGACGAACGCGACGAGGAACGCCAAGGCCCCGAGCGGGTCGAGGCCCACCGCCGCGCAGGCCTGCACCCCCGCTGCCTTCGGTGCCCTGACCGGCTCGGCGCTGGCCTCCTACGTGGAGAACTCGACCACCGACTGCGTCAACACGCTGTTCGCGATCACCGGCAGCGACGCGCAGGAGGTGTTCAAGGAGTCCCAGATGATCCCCGTCGCCCAGGCCTACCAGAGCCTGGCGTCGAACTACACCGGTGACGACTCGACCGGAATCTGGCGGCTCATCCTGTACCTGCGTGCCGGATACTACGTCCAGTACAACGACTCGGCGGACGTCGGCTCCTACGACGCGGCGCTGTCGACGGACGTCGAGAACGCCCTGGACACCTTCTTCGCCAGCCCGCGGATCGGCGACGTCTCCTCGGACAACGGCGACGTCCTCGGTGACGCCGTGATCCTGACCGACAGCGCAAACCTGCAGGGCGACTTCCTGAGCGCCTACCAGCAGCTGCTCACCGCGTACAACGGTTCCTGGGACGCCCTCCCCAGCATGGACGCCGTCATCTACGACGTCTACACCCCGCTGTGGCGCGGACAGTACAACCCGGCCTTCGTCACCGCGCTGACCGCGAACCCGAGCGTCATCGACACGCTCGACGCCTTCGCGCTCGACCACACGGACCTGCTCGGCGGTGGCAACACGTTCATGGACTCCGACGCCGGCAACGACCTCGCCGTGTACGTCCAGTTCAGCGCGCTCCAGACCAAGGTGCGGCCGCTGGTGCTGGGCCTGTTGCAGGCCTCCTCCGTCTCCGGCCCGACCGCCGCGCTGTGGGTCGCCGTCGCGGGGCAGGCCAACGCCTTCGACGGGGCCAACTGCTCGTACTACGGCGTCTGCGACCTGGTGGCCCAGGTCACGACGGCGGCACTGCCGACCACGCACCCGTGCAACTCGGAGATCAACATCCTGGCGCAGTCGCTCAGCGCCGCGGACCTGAGCGCGGCGTGCACCGAACTCGCCGGGCAGGACGGGTACTTCCAGAGCGTGGTCAAGGACAGCGGCCCGATTCCCAACCAGTACAACGACACTGACAACATCGTCGTGTTCTCGAACTCCCTCGACTACCAGATATACGCGCCGGTGATCTACGGCGTCCCCACCGACAACGGCGGCATCACGCTGTACAACACCCCGTCCACGCCGGGCAACCAGGACTACTCCATCCTGTACCAGGATCCCAGCCCCGACGGCTACACGGACAACATCTGGAACCTCAACTACGAGTACACGCACTTCCTCGACGCGCGCTACGACACGATGGGCACCTGGGCGGACATGGAGGCGGTGCCCAACATCTGGTGGATCGAGGGCATCTCCGGATACATCTCCTACAGCTACCGGGGCATCACCGACACCGACGCGGTCACCGACGCCGGTGAGCACACCTACGCGCTGAGCACCCTGTGGCAGACCACGTACGCCAACAGCAACGACGACCGGGTCTTCCCCTGGGGCTACCTGGCGGTGCGCTACATGCTCGAGGAGCACCCCGCCGACGTGCAGACGATCCTGGGCGACTTCCGGGTTGGCAACTACACCGCCGGATACGACTACTACACCGACACCATCGGCACCCGCTACGACGCCGACTTCAACAACTGGCTCGACACCATCGCGAGCGGCACGTCGGGTACGCCGACGGCCGCCTTCGGCACGGCGGTCACCGGGCTGACAACCGCTTTCACCGACCGGTCCACCGAGTCCGGCAACGGCCACATCACCGGCTGGTCCTGGAACTTCGGCGACGGAGCGACGTCCACGACGCAGAACCCCTCGCACACCTACCCGGCGGCCGGGACCTACGACGTCGCGCTGACCGTGACCGACAGCAACGGACACACGTCCAGTGCCTCCCAGTCGGTGACCGTGAGCGGCTCGGGCGGCGTCAGCCCGTGTGCCGACCCGAACCCGCAGGAGATGGACCAGAACTGCTCCCGGGCGAACCAGTCCGAGACGGCGGGGAACCTGGACTACCTGTGGATCTACCTCCCGGCCGGGACGACCACGTTGAAGGTCGCCACGACCGGCGGCACCGGGACCGCCTACCTGTACTACGACCCCACCGACTGGGCCACCAACACCACGTACACGGCCGAGTCGACCGGTTCCGGCACCATCCAGAGCCTCACCGTCAGCAACACGACCGCGGGCTACCGGTACATCAGCCTGTACGCCGACACCACGTTCAGCGGAGTCACCGTGACCACGCAGTACTGAGTTCCCCCGGCACACCGCACGTCCCGGACCGGCCCGCGCTCTCCCGGCTCGACCGACTACTCCTCGGCGGCCGGGGGAAAGCGCAGGCCGGCGAGGTCTTCGGGGACGTCCGCGGTGGGTGAGCGGAAGATCGGGGGCGCCGGGTCGGCGGCGGTGGCCGGGGCGTCGGTGAGCCGGAAGCGGTCGCGGAGCCGGCCGTAGAAGTCGGTGGGGCCCATCCGGACCAGGCGCAGGCGGGACTGCGACGGGTAGACACCGACCCAGTCTCCGGGCCCCAGGATGCCGCGCAACTGGCCGTCGATGCTGACCGCGACCGGCCCGGAGTGGGGTAGCACCCGGGCGGCGACCGGTTCGTCGGCGGCGGCGACCACCGTGCGGTTGAAGGACATGTGCGGGGCGACGGGAGTGAAGACGACGGCGTCCATGTGCGGCGACAGCACCGGTCCGCCGGCGGCGAAGCTGTAGGCGGTGGAGCCGGTGGGGGTGGCCACGATGATCGCGTCGGCGGAGTAGGAGGCCAGCAGCCGTCCGGCGAAGTAGAGCGCGAGGCCCACCTGCCGGTCCCGGGCGAGCTTTTCGAGCACCACGTCGTTCAGGGCCGTGACGTCCAGCGGCACGCCCCAGTCGTCCCCGACGGGCTCCCCCGGACGCAGCGGCGGAGGCGGCAGCACCGGGCTCCGCCCGTGGCTCAGGAGCAGCTCCAGTCCGGCGGGGACCTCCAGTGCGCGGGACGTCCGCAGGGTCAGGGTCATCCGCTCCTCGACCGTGGCACGGTCCTCGTGCACGGCGTCCAGCGCCTCCCGCACCTCGTCGACGGGGACCTCGGTGAGGAAGCCGACCCGGCCCAGGTCCACGCCGAGCACCCGGGCGTCGTCCTTGACGGCGATCCGCGCGCCGCGCAGGAAGGTGCCGTCGCCGCCGAGGGTGACGACGAGGTCGGGGTGGCCGGCGGCCTCGGCCTCGTCCTGGCCGCAGCGCCGGGGTCGGTCCTCCTGCCAGACGTCGACGTCGGTGCAGGGGATGTCGTGTGCGGCGCACCAGGCGCGGACGGTGCCGGCCGCCGAGCGGGCGGCGGGTCGGGCGCCGTGCACGACCAGGCCGATCCGGTGCACTGGCATGTCGGGTACTCCATCGCCGTCATGGGGAGGCTTCCGGCCTCAGCAGACAGCGACGGTGCGCACTTCGCAAGTCCGGATCTCCCCGTCGGCCCACCGCGGTGGCGCGGGCGGACGGCTCGGCGGAACCTGTCCTCGAAGCGGGCCGGGAGGAGGAGAGGGCGTCGTGCGAGAGATCCGGTGGCGGGCCGTCGGGTCCGGGACCTTGTGGCGTGGGACCCGCCAGGCCTTGCTAGCAGCCGCGATCTGCGGGTTGGCGGTGGGGAGCGGATCGGCGCGGGCGCCGCTGGTGGGGCCGGGTCGGGTGGCCGGCGGACGGCCCGTGGCCGGGGGGCAGGCAGGGGCCCGCGGGCAGGCACCGGCTGGCGGGCAGGCCGTGGCCGGCGGGCAGGCAGGCGGGCGGTCGGGGGCCGGCGGGCGGGTCGTGGCCGAATCACGGATCGTGGCGGTGGACCAGGGTTCACGTTCCGTGGTGGTGCTGGACCCCAGCGGCGACGACGCCAAGGTCCGTTGGTCGTGGAGCGCCGACCAGGACCCGGGCCTGGCCGATCTGCGGCCGGCCACCAGTTGGACCAATCCGTCCGAGGCCAAGAGCCGCCAACTGGACGGGCAGCGGTACCTGCTCACCGCGGCCTCCGGCGGGCTGGCCGCCGTGGTCGCCTATCCGACCGCGGAGGTCCACTGGGCGACGAACGCGGGCGACGGCAACGTCCACAGCCTGGAGCTGCTGCCGGACGGGAACGTCGCGGTGGTGGCCAGCACGGCCGGCTGGCTGCGGCTGTACGCGGCCTCCCAGGGGCCGCGCGCCGACCACTTCGTCGAGTACCCGCTGGACGGCGCCCACGGCGTGCACTTCGACCCGACCAGCGGACTGCTCTGGGCCGTCGGGGACCGGGAGCTGACGGCGTACGAGGTCAGCGGCCCCGCGGCGGCACCCGGACTCACCAAGGTCCGGACCACCGCGCTGCCGGAGGGGGACGGGCACGACCTGGGGCCGGTGCTCTCCTCCCCAGGGCGGCTGTGGGTCACCACCGGTCGGCATGTCTGGCAGTACGCACCCGCGCAGAACACCTTCACCCCGGTCCGCCTCTCGAACGCCGAAGCCGACGAGGACGTGAAGAGCGTCGGCGACGACCCCCGGACCGGCCGGATCCTCGCCATCACCCCCGCGGAGGGCGGCGCGTGCGACTGGTGCACCTCCGTCCTGACGTTCTACCGGCGCGACGCGACCCGCACCCTGAACGGCACCCAGCTGTACAAGGCGCGCTGGTGGACCAGCCGCCAGTGACGGTGTCACACCTCCAGCACGAGTGGGGTGACGCCGGTGAGGGACTGCTCGACCCAGACGGTCTTTCCGGAGCGGCCGTAGCGGCTGCCCCAGCGCGCCGAGAGCTGGGCCACCAGGAACAGACCGCGTCCGCCCTCGTCGGTGGCGCGGGCCCGGCGCAGCCTCGGCTGGCTGTTGCTGGGGTCGGAGACCTCGCAGACCAGCACCTGGTCGCGGATGAGCCGCAGGACGACCGGGCCGCCGCCGTAGCGGATGGCGTTGGTGACCAGCTCGCTGACCACGAGTTCCGTGGTGAAGGCGAGGTCCGCCAGCCCCCACGCGGCGAGCTGACGGGTGACCGCCTCGCGGGCGTCGGCCACCACCGCGGGATCGGCGGGGAGTTCCCAGCTGGCGGTGGAGTCCGGGGAGAGCGCGCGGGTGCGGGCCAGGAGCAGGGCGATGTCGTCGGGGGGCGGGTCGTCGCCGGTGTCGGCGAGCAGGGAGCGGCCGATGTCGTCCAGGGTCCGGCCGGAGCGGAACCGGGCGGCGAGCTGGTCGGTCAGCCGCCGGATTCCGGCGTCGAAGTCCTCGTCGGCGCGTTCGATCAGGCCGTTGGTGTAGAGCGCGAGCGTACTGCCCGGGGGCAGCACGGTCTCCGCGAGCTCGAACGGCATGCCCCCGACGCCGAGCGGCGGGCCGGGCACGACCTCGATGACCTGCGCGGTTCCGTCGGGCCAGATCACCACGGGCGGCAGGTGCCCGGCGCTGGCCAGGGCGCAGTGGCCGGTCACCGGGTCGTAGAGGGCGTACAGGCAGGTGGCGCCGACGGTGTCCTGGTGCCCGCGCGGTGCCTCGCCGGCGAGTTGCCGGACCAGGTCGTCGAGGTGCGCGAGGAGTTCGTCGGGCTCCATCTCCAGATCGGCGAGGGTGTAGATGGCGGCGCGGAGGCGGCCCATGGTGGCGGTGGCGTGCAGCCCGTGGCCGGCCACGTCGCCGATGACGAAGGCGACCCGCAGGGAGGGCAGCGGGATGACGTCGAACCAGTCACCGGCGATGTCGGCCCCACCGCCGGCCGGCCGGTAGAAGCCCGCGGTCTCGGCGGCCGGACTGTCCGTGGTGGCCTGCGGGAGCAGGCGTTGCTGCAGGGCGACCGCCGCCCGGTGCTCGCGGGTGTAGCGGCGGGCGTTGTCCACGCTCAGCGCGGCGCGCGAGGCGATCTCGGTGAGGAGGTCGGCGTCCGCCTGGTCGAAGGGCTCGGGCCGCTCGGTGCGCCAGACCGCGACCGCGCCCAGCACCAGGCCACGGGCGAACAGCGGAGCCGAGACGGCCGAATGCCCGCGCTCGGGGATGAGCAGCGGGATCAGTTCCGGGTGCCCCTCGGCCATCGCGAGCGCGGCCGCCCGGTCGGGCACCAGGACGGTCTCGCCGCGCTGCACCCTCCGCAGCACCGGCAGGTCCGGCACCGGCGGGTCCGCGAGGCCCGGCGGGATGAAGCCGGCCGGCCAGGGGCCGACCGAGGCCGCGGCGATCCGGCGCAGGTGCCACGATCCGGCGCCGGCCAGCTTCGGGGGCTCGTCGCCGTCGAGCACGGGGTCGGCCAGGCTCGCCCAGGCGAGGTCCCCGAAGGCCGGGACGAGCACGTCCACCAGGTCCTGGGCGGTGCGTACGACGTCGAGGGAGCCGCCGATCCGGGCCGACGCCTCGTGCCGCAGGTCCAGCCGGCGCCCGCGTTCCGCGAGATCGGTGAGCACCACGGCGACCCCCGTGGGGCAGCCCTTGCCGTCCTCCAGCCGGAAGGCGGAGAGGGCCACCGTGGACCACCAGCCGGGCGCGAGTCGTGACCGCGCCCGGTGCTCGCGGTCGATCAGCGGGACGCCGGTGTCCAGCACCCGGCGCAGCGCCAGCCCGATCTCGTCGGCGTCCTCGGGGAACATGACCTCGTTGAGCCTCCGGCGGCCCGTCACCGCCGCCCCGCCGGAGAGGTTGGTCCGCACGATGTTCAGGTCGGTGTCGTGGAAGGCGAGGCCGAGCTGGTCCTGGGCGAGCAGGGCACGCAGCAGGGCCGTGCCCTGGTGACAGTCGGTTACCTCCCGGATCGGCGCCGCCAGCAGCAGGAGATCGGCGGATCCCTCCAGGCGCAGCGCGTGGAAGGCGACCTCGACCGGTCGGCCGGAACGGTGCCGGAGCACGGCCCGCCCGGCCCCGCCGGAGGTGTCCGGCGCTGCCTCGAGCAGCTGCCGGATCGGCCGACCGCACACCTCGGCCGCCGTCCGGTCCAGCAGTTCCGCCGCCGTACCGGACCACTGCCGCACGATCCCAGCCCTGTCGACCACCGCGGCCGCCAGGTCACCGAACGGCCACGACCAGTCACCGGGGGCAGGATCGCTGGAGGTGTTCATCTCGCTCCTCGCAGGTGAGGGAGCTACCCCGAACTACTCATCTTCATTATTCAGACGATCTGCGAGGCTGCTCGACAACGCGGGGGCCGAGGCCGGGAGCAGGCGCCGGACGGCCCGCTGAGGCTGCGCGGCCGCGGGTCTCCGGGGGCCGGGCCGGGCGTGGCCCCCGCCGACGCCGTCCGCACCACAGGCTTAGGTGCGTGTACACGCACCTACGGGCGGGCTGGCCACGGCCTCCTGAACCCCTTCCCGCTCCCCCGCCGCCGACGCCGACCCCAGCGTCGGCGAGCTCCGCGGCCGGCTCGGGCAGCGGCGCGACGCGACGGCCCGAACGTCGCGAAGGGTGTGTCGCGGTCGGGATCCCGACCGCGACACACCCTTCACCGAGCTCGGTCGGCCGACCTCAGTTGGCCGCGCCGTAGGTACCGGATGCCCAGAGGGCGCCGCCGGTCGTGGCGCCGCCGCCCTGGCGGTAGACGACCAGGTTGCCGTCGTCCTGCATGATCGCGTAGGCACCGGGGTTGTTCCAGGTGCCGGACGACCAGAGGGCGCCGCCCGCGCTCGGGCCGCCGCCCTTGCGGTAGACGACGAAGTTCCCGTCGGCCTGCATGGTCACGTACGCACCGGAGTTGCCCGAGGTGTTGGTCGACCAGAGCACCGCGCCGTCGGCCTTGCGGTACATCACGAGGTTGCCGTCGGCCTGCATCATCAGCTCGGTCAGCTGCCCCGCCGTCCACTGCCCGGGGGCGAGGGACTGGCCGCCGTCGAGGGTCTGCGGGGCCTCGCCGGTGCCGGAGGACCAGAGCGTGCTCCCGTTCGCGCCGGAGAGCACCACGTTGCCGCCGGCCTGCACCGTGACGGAGGCCCCGGGGTTGCCCCAGCTGCCGGTGGACCAGAGCGCCGCGCCGTTGGCGCCGTAGAGGACGAGGTTGCCGTCCCACTGCATCAGCAGGTAGGCGCCCGGGTTGCCCGAGGTGCCGGCGCTCCACATCGGCGCGCCCTGCGCCGAGCCGCCGGTGTTGGCGTAGGCGACCAGGTTGCCGTCGCTCTGCATGGTCAGCGTCATCGACGGGCTGCTGATGCTCTGCCCGGCCTCGAGGCGCTGCCCCGCCGTCATCACGGCGCCGGTGGCCGTGGAGCCGACGTTGACCGCGTTGTCGTCGATGTTCAGCTGGACGCCGCCCCAGGTCTCGTTGACGCCGCCGGCGTACTGGTGGACCCGGCGGTAGGCCGGCCAGTAGGTGGGGCCGGGCAGGCCCATGCCCGCGTCGGAGGTGTCCTGCGAGGAGTTCCAACTCCCGGACCAGATCACGTCGGGGCGCGGGAAGGTGCTGACGTTGTACTGCGAGGCGACGTCGGCGATCCCGCTGTTGGCGCTGGAGTAGACGCCGGACCGGTAACCGGCGTTGTGCAGGCCCGCGGTCCAGCCGGACAGGTAGGCGAGCACCCGGGTCTTGGAGAGCGCGGAGTTGTAGGCCTCCATGTCGTTGTAGAGCACGGCGCCCGGGGTGAAGCCGAGCGCGGCGGCCTTGGTCACGGCGTCCGCCGCGTCCACGGCGCCCTGGTTGGTGGCGGTCGGCAGGTCGGCGGAGATCAGCGCGGAGCCGGTCGCGGCCTGCTGACCCGCGTACATGGGCAGGAACGACCAGCCCTGGGCCGCTTGGGCCGCGACCCAGCCGGGGGTCAGGTTCGGCTGGGCGCAGGTCTGCGCGGGGCCACCGATGTAGATGCCGACCGACTGGTACGGCGAGGCGCCACCGGACCAGGCCGTCATGGCCGCGGCCGAGGGGGCCGTGCAGGTGTCGAAGCCCTTGCCGCCGGCGTCGGTGCTCGGAACGGTGCTGGTGGCCGCGCGCGACGACCGCCCGGCGACGGACGGACGGACCGGCGCCGCGGCGGACGGAGCGGTGGCAGTGGACGGAGCGGTGGCGGACGGGGTGCCGTGTACGGTCGCCCCGGCCAGGATCGCGTTCACCTGCTGCGGCGAGGTGCCGTAGCTGGCCGTCATCTCGAGCCCCGTGCCGCGCAGTTCGGCCTGCAGCTGGTGACCACCGGCCCCGGCCGCCAGGACGGACGGCGGCAGCGGCGACCCGGGCGCGACCACCGGCGTGGCCGGCACACCCGGGGCCGGCGCCGGCACGGGCTGGATCAGCAGGGCGTCGGTCCGGCCGACCCCCAGGTCGGCCGGGCAGTTCTGGTCGGCCGACGGCGTCCCGAGGTAGACCACGTTCCGGTCGAAGCGGATGCAGCTGTGCGGATCCTGCGCGAGGTCCACCACCTGCCAGCTGCCGGGCACCCGGACCTGGTAGCCCTGGTACGCGACGGTTCGGCTGCCGGCCGCCCCCTCGGCCTGCGCCCCGGGAACGGCGACGGACAACGCCGCTCCGGCGAGCAGAACGACAGCGGTGCTACTGGCCAAGCGTGTTGGCATGACGGAGACTCCCCCACCCCTTCAGCGAATGCGCGACGACAGTTGATCGCACAGATGTCCGATCATATGTGGTGATCCGGCGTGCATGCGCACAACTGTTCGCAAGTTGCCGAGGGATCCTGACGCCTCGTCCGCCCGGTTGGTAGCACGGCCGCCGAAGCGGAGCGGGCGGGGCGCTCCAGGGCACCCCGCCCGCTGAGAAACCGCCCGCTCAGGCCTGGTCGACGGCCGGCTCCCGGAGCGGGAAGTGGCAGGCGGCCAGGTGGCTCTCCGGGCCGAAGGGCCTCAGTGGCGGTTCGGTGGTCGCGCAGACCTCCTGGGCCGCCGCGCACCGGGTGCGGAAGCGGCAGCCGGACGGCGGGTCGATCGCCGAGGGCAGCTCGCCGGCGACGCCGTGGCTGCTCTTGGCCTTCTCCACCACCGGGTCGGCCACCGGGATGGTGTCCAGCAGACCCCGGGTGTAGTGGTGCGCCGGGAACGCGTACACCGACTCGGCCGGGCCGACCTCCACCAGCTTGCCCAGGTACATCACCCCGATCCGGTCGGCCAGGTAGCGGACCACCGAGAGGTCGTGCGAGATGAACAGGTACGACAGGCCGAACTCGCCCTGCAGGTCGCGCATCAGGTTGAGCACCTGCGACTGGATCGACACGTCCAGCGCGGAGACCGGCTCGTCCGCCACGATCAGCTTGGGCTGCAGCGCCAACGCCCGTGCCAGCCCGACGCGTTGGCGCTGCCCGCCGGAGAACTCGTGCGGATAGCGCTCCAGCGCCGTCTTCGGCAGCCCGACCACGTCGAGCAACTTCCTGATCCGACCGTCGCGTTCGGCCGGGGTGCCGTCCCGGTGGATGTCCAGCGGCTCGCGCATGATGGACCGCACCGGCATCCGCGGGTTCATCGCCGCGTAGGAGTCCTGGAACATCAACTGCACATCCCGGCGCACCCGTCGGCGCTCGGCCCGCGGCAGCTGCGTGAGGTCCCGGCCCGCGAAGAGCAGGCTGCCGGCGGTGGGCGTCTCCAGACCCACGATGAGCTTGCCGACCGTGGTCTTGCCGCAGCCGGACTCGCCGACCAGACCGACCGTCTCGCCCTGATGGACCGTCAGCGAGACGTCCGCCACCGCGCTGACCGCGCCAACCGCCCGGCGCAGCAGCAGGCCGGAGGTCACCGGGTAGTCCTTGACCAGGTGCTCGACCCGCAGCAGCGGCTCACCGGGCGGGGTTCGCCGGGCCGCCACCGGGGTTCGCTCGGCCTCGGCGGTCGGGGCCGGATCGACCACCCCGACCGGGGGCCGCGCGGACGGCGACTCGACCTCGCCGACCGGGAAGAAACAGGTGTACCGGTGCTCCGGCACGTCCCCGGTCAGCGGGGGCTCGCTCGCCGTGCAGGCGTCGGTCGCGTACCGGCAGCGCGCGGCGAACCGGCAGCCCTCCGGCGGCCTGGTCAGGTCCGGCGGCAGACCCGGGATCGAGTAGAGCCGCTCACCGGACTCGGCACCGCGCTCCGGCAGCGAGGCGAACAGCGCCTCGGTGTACGGATGCCGGGGATTGGCGTAGAGCGCCTCGGTCCGGGTGGTCTCCACCACCTTCCCCGCGTACATCACCGCGATCTGGTCGGCCCGCCCGGCGATCACGCCCAGGTCGTGGGTGACCAGGATGACCGCCATCCCGAGCCGCTGCTTCAACTCGTCGATGAGCTCCAGGATCTGCTTCTGGATGGTGACGTCGAGCGCGGTGGTCGGCTCGTCGGCGATCAGCAGCTTGGGCTCGTTCGCCAACGCCATGGCGATCATGGCGCGTTGGCGCATCCCGCCGGACAGCTCGTGCGGGTAGACCCCCGCACGCTGCGCCGGGCTGGGCATCCCGACCAACGACAGTGCCTCGACGGCGCGTTCGTGCGCCTCCCGCTTGGAGACCCGGCGGTGGATCCGCACCGACTCGGAGATCTGCCGGCCGATGGTCATGGTCGGATTGAGCGAGGTGGTCGGGTCCTGGAAGATCATGCCGATCTCGTTGCCGCGGACCCGGTCCATCTCCTCGTCGCCGAGATGAAGCAAGTCCCTCCCCTCCAGGAGGACTTGACCGCCGACCACCTCACCGCCGTTGGGCAGCAGCCGCATGACGGACATCGCGGTCATGGTCTTGCCGCAACCCGACTCGCCGACGATGCCGAGGGTCTCCCCCACGTCCACGCTGAGGCTGACCCCGTCCAGGGCGTGCACCACCGAACGCTTCAGCCGGATCTCGGTACGCAGATCGATCAGTTCGAGGAGTGCCACGGCTCACCGCTTCTGCAGACGGGTTTCGAAGGCGTCGCGCAGCGCGTCGCCGATCACGTTGAAGGACAGGATGATCAGGATGATCAGCGCGGCCGGCGGATAGATCATCCACCAGTAGCCCGAACTGGCGAAGCTGGTGCCGATGTCGAGCATGCCGCCCAGGTCGTTGTTGGGCGCCTGGAGGCCGAGCCCGATGTAGCTGAGGGTGGAGAGCGCGAAGACCGCGTCGGCGATCGAGAACGTGGTGTTGACGATCGTGGTGCCGATGGTGTTCGGCAGGATGTGCTTGAAGATGATCCGCCGGCCGCCGGCCCCCATCATCCGCGACGCGGAGACGTAGTCGCGGACCTTGACGGCCAGCGCCTCGCCGCGGACCAGGCGGGTGATGCCGAACCAGGAGGTGAACCCCACCTCCAGGATCAGCATCGTCTTGCTCTTCCCGTAGACGCTGCTGAGGTAGATCAGCAGGAAGATCAGCGGGAACGACATCAGCGAGTCGATGACCCGCATCATCAGCGCGTCGAGCCAGCCGCCCAGGTAGCCCGCGACGGCGCCGTAGAGCGCGCCCGCGAACGCCGCGATCAGACCGGCTGCCAGCCCGATCTCCAGGCTGGTCTGCCCGCCGACCATGAGCTTGCCGAGCTCGTCGAGGCCGTAGTTGTCGGTACCCAGCGGGTGCCCGCCGCCCGGCGCCCGGGTGACGGCGTCGAGGTTCACCACCGAGGTGTCCGAGTGGTAGAACAGCGGGCCGAGGAAGCAGAAGGCCGTGATCGCCACCAGGATGCCGACGGCGGCCAGCGCCAGCCGGTTCTCGGCGAAGACCTCCCAGCCGCGCCGGAGCAGCGAGCGGGGCTTCTCGGCCGGTTCCGTGCCCGGCGCCGCGGTGGCGGGCGGGTCGGCCGTCGGGTCGGTCGTCAGCGTCATCAGGTGAGCCTCACTCGTGGGTCCAGCACCGCGTAGCCGAGGTCGGCCAGCAACGACCCGATCACCGTGACCACCGCGGTCAGCAGGGTCGCCGCCAGCGTGATGCTGTAGTCGTTCTGCAGCGCCGCGCGGGTGGTCAGCAGGCCGATGCCCTGGATGTTGAAGACGTACTCGACGATCAGCGCGCCACCGACCAGGGCCGGCATCGAGAGGCCGACCAGGGTGACCATCGGGATCAGCGCGTTGCGCAGCACGTGGGCGTAGAGGGTGCGACGGCGGGAGGCGCCCTTGGCCTTGGCGGTCCGCACGTACTCCTGGGTGATCTGGTCCAGCACGCCGGAGCGCATGTAGCGGCTGTAGCCGGCCACCGTGGTGATGGTCAGGGTGAGCACCGGCAGGAAGATCGCCTCGGGGTGGGTCAGCGCCTCCCCGAAGGTGGAGACCTGGTTCTGCACCGAGACCCACTTGAGGTCGTCCTCGAACCACTGCTGGATCAGGAACCCGATGAAGAAGGTCGGCACCCCGTACGCGACGAAGGAGAAGACCGTGAACGCGTGGTCCAGCCCGCTGTTGCGCCGGGTGGCCTGGATCATGCCCATCGGGACGGCGATGAGCAGCGCCAGCAGCAGCGCGGCGCCGACGATGAAGGCGGACGCGCCGAGCGCGTTGAACAGCAGGTCGGAGACCGGGCGCTGCTGGGTGTAGTCGAAGCCCAGGTTGCCGTGCAGCAGGCCGTCCAGCCAGGTCCAGTACTGCACGTAGACCGGGCGGTCGAGGCCCATCTGGTGGGTGAGGTGGGCGATGTTCTCCGGGGTGGCGTGCGAGCCGAGGATCGCTCGGACCGGGCCACCCGGCATGAGCTGCATCAGACCGAAGGAGATGACGGTGACCAACAGCACCGTCACCAGGGCCTGGAGCAGCCGACGGATGAGGTAGGCGGTCACCGCGTCCCCCCGAGGGGGGACGCGGCGGGCCGGTCGGATGTGGTCGTCATTTGGTGTAGTACCAGTACTCCGGCTCGTAGCCCTGGAACGGGTCACCCGCGTCGATGTGCAGGTTCTTGACGACTTCGTAGACCGTCAGCGGGTTGGGGTTGTAGATCACCGGCTGGTCACCGGCGAGGTAGTCCTCGTAGGCGTACATGTCGTTGATGTCGCTGCCGGTGGTGGTCTTGACGATCAGCTGGTCCAGCTTCGGGTCGGAGAAGCTCCAGATGTTCGGGCCGGCGCCGGTGGCGAAGAGCGCGTCGCCGGTCGGGTAGTAGTCGGGCGAGTAGACCCAGCCGCCGTAGAGCAGCGCCTGCCACTGGCAGCCGGTGGGCTGGGCGGAGGTGCAGGCCACGCCCTCGTTGCCGATGGTGTTCTGGGTCTGGCTGACCGTGTTGACGGCGATGCCGGCCTTGGCGGCGTCGGAGCGCATGTCGGCCGCCATGGTGTCCAGCGAGGCCTGCCCGGACGGGTAGTCCAGGGTGAACGCGGCCTTGGTGCCGGCGGCGATGCCGGCGCCGCACTGGTTCGGTCCGGTGCCCGGGGAGGTGCAGGTGGCCGGGGTGCTGCCGGTGTCCCAACCATGGCTGCTCAGCAGCTGCTTGGCGGCACTCGGGTCGAAGGTGGCCTGCTCGGACTGGCTCTTCGGGGAGAGCGGGTTGCCGGCCGGCTTGGCGGGCACGGCGCCGGTGCTCGGGTAACCCCAGCCCTTCCAGATGCCGTTGATCATGCCCTGCTGGTCCACGGTGTCCTGGATCGCCTTGGTGAAGTAGTTCTGCTTGAACAGCGGGCCCACGTTCGGGTTGGCGAAGTTGATCTGGTAGTAGGAGATCTCGTCCAGGTAGGTGGCGTTCGGCACGTAGTAGCCCACGCTGCTCAACGGGTTGCCGGCGTCCGGGTTCTGGGCGTTGTACGGCGCGGTGTCCTCGGCCGGCAGGTAGCCGTAGTCGATGGCGTTGGCGCCGCTGCTGCCGGCCTTCAGGTCCGCGTACTCGGTGGTGTCCGAGGTGTAGGGGACGAAGTCGACCTCGTCCAGGTACGGCTTCTGCGGGCCGGAGTAGCTGGTGTTGGGCACCACGTCGTAGGCGCCGGAGCTGCCGTTGTAGCTCTTCAGCTTCCACGGGCCGTCGACCACGGACCAGATCGGGCTGCCGACGTAGCTGGCACCCTTGGTGGACTCCGCGCTGAGGTAGGCGTAGTCGGCCGCGCAGTCGGTCTTGGCGGCCGCCGAGCCGAACGCGTCGGTCGCGCAACTCCCCTTCTTCCCGACGCCGGTGAGGTCCCAGGCGAGCGGCATCGGGGTGATCTGACTGAGCTCGTCGTCGAGGAACCAGGTCTGGCTGACCTGGGTGTTCAGGGTCAGCGTCACGGTCTGGCCGGAGGCCGTCGCCGAAGCGATGTTGTCGGGGAAGTACTTGGCGCCGATCGCCGGGTTCGGCTGGGTGTAGTAGGCGCTGTTGGCGGTCTCCGCCTCGGCCATGTTGATCCAGAACAGCACGTCCTGGGCGTCGACAGGCTCGCCGTTGGACCACTTCCACGGCTTGATCTGGAAGGTGACGGTCTTTCCGTCCGCACTCCAGGTGGGGGTCTCGCCGATCGACACGTCCGGGTCGAGGGTGACCTTGTCGTCCAACCCCCAGAAGTACAGCGGCCGGTACATCAACTCCTGGAACTGACTGGTGTTCACCGTACTGACCTGGGCCGGGGTGTCGAACGGCCAGATCGCGTCGGGGAAGGTGGACGGCGACTCGGCGACCCGCACCACACCACCCTGGGTCGGCGCGCCGGTCGGGCCGCTGCCCGCGTTGTTGCCACCGCCTCCGCCGCCACCACAGGCCGCGGTGGTCGCCACCGCCGCGAGCAGCACCGCCGCCTTCCTCAACCTCCGTGGTCCCACGGGTATCGCCATTCCGGACACGCCCCTCTCCACACGTGAACAACAACGTTGCCGTTCGCCGTCGTTGCGGCGACGGATGTCGCGATCGAGCGCACGCTCGGCTGGCCCACCGGCGGGAGGCGCACTCCCACACCGACCGGGGCCTGCGGATCACCTGTCAAGTGATCGTCCGAGCTTGGTTACTGACTTTCAGTCAGACCTGCGCTTGGCAAGATCCAGGCGCGTCTTGACCTTCGAAGTCCCACTCGGGACTCCCCCCTTCACTGGGTACGGCTGATCCCAACCCCCCGTGTTGGTACCTAGTTAGACGGATATCCCAGACGGAGAGAAGAGCCCGGGACGATTCCGGCTGATTACGGTTCCATCAAGGAGTGCGCCCGGTGGCAGGGGCGGAGTCCGCGAACGGGCCGGGCACGGGAGAGGAACGGGAGGTCAGGAGTGGTGTCCTGGTGTTCGGGGGGCGGCCGGCCCGGGTCCGGCCGGGAGGAGCACCGCATCCGAACACTTCCGCAACGAGCAGCCGGGAGGCCCGCGTTCGACGCACCCGCGGACCGGGCGCGGATCCGGCACGGCCCACGGGCGGGGGCCGTCAGCGCGGCGGGTGCAGGCGGTCGCCGCCGGCCAGGATCGCGTCGGCCAGGGCGGCGGCCGGGCCCCGGGCGGTGGTGCGGCCGGTACTGAGGACGAACTCGGTGGCGCCGAGGTCGGGCAGCCCGGACTGCGGCGGCAGGGCGCGCAGCCCGGCCGGGATCATGCCCTGGGCGTGGGCCACCACGCCCAGGCCGGCCAGCGCGGCGGCCCGCACGCCGGAAAGGCTCGCGCTGGTGCAGGCTATCCGCCACGGCCGTCCGGCCCGGTCCAGCACGTCCAGGGCGCGGGTCCGGGTGATGCTGGGCGGCGGGTAGACGATCAGCGGGACGGGCTGGCCACGGTCGGGGCGGTAGTCCTCGGCACCGATCCAGACCAGCCGGTCGCGCCAGACCAGCCGGTCCGCCGCGTGGCCCGGCCCCGGGCCGGTCCCGCCCGCCGACCCGTCCGGTGAACGCTTGCCGAGCACCAGGTCGAGCCGGCCGTCGGCGAGCTGCTCGTACAGCACCGCGCTGCGGCCCACGGTCAGTTCCAGGTCGACCTCGGGGTGACCACGCCGGAAGGTCCGCAGCAGTTGCGGCAGCTCGGTCAGCACGAAGTCCTCGGAGGCCCCGAACCGGACCCGGCCGCGCACCGGGCTGCCTGCGAAGTACGCGGCGGCCTGCTCGTGCGCCTCGAGGATCGACCGGGCGAAGCCGAGCATCGCCTCACCCTCGGCGGTGAGCTGCACGGAGTGGGTGTCCCGGTGGAAGAGCCGCCGCTCGGTCGTCTCCTCCAGCCGCCGGACGTGCTGGCTGACCGTGGACTGCCGCAGCCCGAGCCGCTGGGCGGCGCGGGTGAACCCGCCGGTCTGGGCGACCGCGAGGAAGGACCTGAGCTGGACCGGATCGAACACACTCCCACTGTACTGCGGTTATCATATTTCATGATTGCAGTGAGTCCAGTGAGCGGGATTCACAATCAGCGGGCCGGCGGCAAGGCTGGGGGTACCCGAAGCACCCCCGAATTCCACCCCGAACCCTGCCCGCGGAGAGTACCCATGCCCGGTCCGAAGCCGACCCGACGCCTGCCCGTGGATCCCTTCATCACCGCGCTGCTCTGCACGGTGGGCCTGGCCCTGCTGCTCCCCGCCAGAGGAGCGGCGGCACCAGCCGTCTCGGACGCGGCCGTCGGCGCGGTCGGGCTGCTCTTCTTCCTCTACGGGGCGCGGCTGTCGGCCCGCGAGGCGCTGGACGGGCTTCGGCAGTGGCGACTGCACGGCCTGGTCCTCGCCGTCACCTTCGCACTCTTCCCGCTGCTCGGCGTGGCGAGCCGGGTGTTCGTCCCGACGCTGCTGCCCCAGCAGCTCTACCAGGGGCTGCTCTTCCTCTGCCTGCTGCCGTCCACCGTGCAGTCCTCGATCGCCTTCACCTCGATCGCCCGCGGCAACACCGCGGCCGCGGTGTGCAGCGCGACCTTCTCCAGCCTGTTCGGCATCGTGGTCACCCCGCTGCTCGCCGCCCTGCTGCTCAGCACCCACGGCGGCGGGATCGGCGCGGGTTCGGTGCTGGGCATCGTCGAACAGCTGCTGCTCCCCTTCCTGGCGGGCCAGTTGCTGCGCCGCTGGATCATCGGCGTGCTGACCCGGCACCGCCGGATCCTCGGCCTGGTGGACCGCGGCTCGATCCTGCTGGTGGTCTACAGCGCCTTCAGCGAGGCCGTGGTGGGCGGTGTCTGGGGACAGGTGTCGCTGCCCCGGCTCGGGGTGCTCGCGCTGCTGGAGGCGGCGCTGCTGGCGGTGGTCCTGACCTCGACCACCTTGCTCGCCCGCCGGCTCGGCTTCGACCGGCCGGACCGGACGGCGATCGTCTTCTGCGGCTCCAAGAAGAGCCTGGCCGCCGGTGTCCCGATGGCCACCGTGCTCTTCCCCGGCCCGTCCCTTGGCCTGATCGTGCTGCCACTGATGCTCTTCCACCAACTGCAGCTGATGGTCTGCGCCGTGCTGGCCCGCCGCTGGGGTGCCGCCGCGGCGGCGGAGGAGCCCGGACCGGCCCCGGTCGCGGCCGACCAGAGCCTCGAACCGGCCTCCGGCTGACGGGAGTTCGGACCTCGCAGGTCGCCGACTCGTGCGCCGGCCGCCGGATGGCCCAGAATATGCGTCGAGCATGGTGTCAAGCGGACTTCCGGACGTTTGACACTCTGCTTGATTGTCGCGGGCCCGGGGCAGGACCGAGACTCTAGAGGCACTGCTGATCAAGCACCGGACGGTCCTTCGCCGGTGCCGGCGTGCACAGACCGCCGTCCTGCCCCAGCGGCCGAGCCCCGCTCGCCCGACCTCGGCAACCGAGGTCGGGCGAGCCGACGTTACAGAGGTGACCATTGACGACGATACGCGTGGATCAGTCGGTACGGCGCTGGTCGGCGCCCCGGCGAGTGCGGCTGCTGCCCCTGGTCGCCCTCATCTTCTTCAGCGTCTCCGGCGGCGCCTACGGGATCGAGCAGCTCTTCTCCACCTCCGGTCCCGGCATGGCCGTGCTGCTGATCATCGTCACCCCGCTGATCTACAGCGTGCCGCACGCCCTGGTCTGCGCCGAACTCGGCACCACCATCCCGGTCGAGGGTGGCTACTACCACTGGGTCAAGAAGGGCCTGGGCAAGTTCTGGGGCTTCCAGCAGGGAATGCTCCAGTGGATCTGCAGCTTCGTCGACATGGCGCTCTATCCCGTGCTCTTCACCAGCTACCTGCAGAGCCTGGTGGGGGCGGTGGCGCCCGGCAAGCACGTCCTGTTCACGCTGGGACACCTGCAGTTCGACCTGAACTGGTTCATCTGTCTCGCGGTGATCGTGGTCTTCACGCTGCTGAACCTGCTCGGCGCGGGCTGGGTGGGCGAGTCCTCGGTGGTCTTCGCGCTGATCTGCCTGACCCCGATGGTGATCCTCAGCGCCGTCGGCATCGCGCACCTGATCGGCCACGGCATCAACCCGATCGGGTCGATGACCAGTGGTTCCGGCCAGTCGATGGCGAAGGCGTTCGGCTCCGGGCTGTTCATCGTGATGTGGAACTACTCCGGCTGGGACAGTGTCTCCAACGTGGCCGGGGAGATGGAGAACCCGCGCAAGCACCTGCCCCGGGCGCTCTCCATCGCGGTGGTGCTGATCATGGTCGGCTATCTGCTGCCCGGCATCGGCTCGCTCTCCGTCGGCCCGGGCGGTGACCACGGCTGGAAGAACTGGCAGACCGGGTCGTTCTCCGACGTCGCCAAGGTGCTGGCCGGGCCGTGGCTCCAGGTGGCCGTCACGGTCGGCGGGATGTTCGCGGCGGTCGCGATGTTCTCGGCACTGCTCGCCTCCAACACCCGACTGCCGTTCGTGCTGGCCCAGGACGGCTACTTCCCGCGCTGGGTGGCGAAGGAGACCAGGCGCTACCGGATGCCGATCGTCTCCATCATCGGCTCCTCGGTGATCTACGCGCTGTTCTGCCTGAGCAGCTTCACCAACCTGGTCATCTTCGACGTCTTCCTCACCAACCTCGGCATCCTGCTGGAGGTCGCCGCGCTGATCGCGCTGCGGATCAAGGAGCCCACGCTGCCGCGGCCGTACCGGATCCCGGGTGGCTGGTTCAGCATCGCCGGCATCGTGGCCTGCCTGCTGAGCGTCTGCTCCTGGGCCGCCTGGCAGCAGTACACCGCGAACGGCACCAAGGCGGTCACCTACTGCCTGGTGATCGTCGGTGGCTCCTGCCTGCTCTACCTGCCGCTGGAGCTGTGGCGGGCCCGGAAGGCCCGGATCGATCCGGAGCTGGACCGCAGCCCGGGCAGCCCGGGGTACACGCGCTGGCTGGACGAGGCGCTCAACCCCGAGGTGGCCGGGCGCGGTTGAGTCCGCCGATCCGCCTCCGGGGCGGGGCCGCCAAGCCGGCCCCGGAGGCAGGTCAGTCCTCCGCGCCCAGGGTGATCGTGTAGACCTTCCGGAGGGTCTCGTGCACCGTCCAGACCGTACGGTCGCCCGCGTGCAGGCGGGCCAGGTCCCCGGGGCCGACCTCCAGGGTGGGGCCGTCCGCGATCTCGACGGTGGCCCGGCCACTGAGCACCACGAACAGCTCGTCGGCCTCGGTGTCCGTCACCACGCCCGGCGTGATCTGCCAGACCCCGCGCAGCTCCCGGCCGTCCGCGGACTCCCAGAGCACCTTTCCGGTGACCCGGGGGTCGCCGGAGACCACCTGCGACGGGTCCAGCGGCTCCGGATCGAGGTGGAGGTCGGGCACGTGCAGCGCGTAACTGTTGGTCATGATCCGACGCTATCCACTCCCGCTCGGAGCCGGAGGCGCCACAGTGTTTCGTTCCGGCCGGCTGGGCTGACAGGTCGTAAGCCCGGCCGGGCTAGTCCACCGGGGCGAGCTCGGCCAGCGCGCCCAGGAACAGGTCCAGGGTGCTGGGGAAGGCGGAGACCGCCATGCTCCGCTGGAGGCCCCGCGCACAGGCCGCGATGTGCGGGAAGCGCTCGGCCGGAAGCCTGCCGTAGGTCGAGGCCCAGGCCTCGTCGTCGGCCCGCGCGGCCTCCGGCGGCAGGGTCTCGAAGCCCGCGTCCAGGGCTGCGAAGCCCAGCACCAGGTCGACGAAGCAGTGGTAGTGGTGGGCGGCCGCGTCGGGCTCGAACCCGGCCGAGCGCAGCGCCCCGAGGCCGAGCTCCACCGTCCGGATCTCGTGCGGACGCCGGGTCACCCGGGTGGCGGAGAGCACCGCGACGTGCGGGTGGGCGAGGCTGACCGCGTGCAGCCGCAGACCCAGGTCGCGCAGGGTCAGCCGCCAGTCCGCGCTGGGCTCGAAGCCCGCCAGGCTGCGGCCGATCAGCTCGTCCGCGACGGCCAGCATCAGGTCGTCGGTGCTGCGGAAGTACCGGTAGATCGAGGACGGGTCGGCGCCGAGCGCGGCGCCCAGCCGGCGGACCGTCAGCGCCGCCGCGCCGTGCTGGCCCATCAGGCGGATCGCCGTCTCGACGATCAGCTGGTCGGAGAGGATCGTCCCCGCGCGGGTCGGCCGGCTGCGCCGCCGGTCCCGCGGTATCCGTGACTCCGCTCCCACATCACCCTCCGGTCCGATTGTCCGAATTGCTCCCGTGGCGGCAGCTTATGACAACGCCATTGACATTGTCCCGGCCCCGGATGTCTGATGGCGCTCATCGCAGCCGCACGTCCGCCGCCGGGCTCCGCCAACCCGGCCGTCCCCGCCGCCGAGGGACCGTACGGACCGGGGTACCGACCGCCTCCCCCACGGTGTGCCACTTCGCCCGCCGACCCGCGCGGCTCACCCCCGCCGCCGCGACACCCCCATCCCCCGCGCCCTCCTGTGCACAGAAGGAAGCCACCCATGGATCCCGCCCGCTCCCTGCAGGACGCCAAGCCCACCCCGTTCTGGCTGGACGACCCCGGGCGGCCGGAGCCGCACTCCGCGCTGGTCGGGGACGTCCGCTGCGACCTACTGGTGGTCGGCGGCGGCTACAGCGGCCTGTGGACCGCGCTGATCGCCAAGGAACGCGACCCCGCGCTCGACGTGGTGCTGATCGAGGGGCACGAGGTCGGCTGGGCGGCCTCCGGACGCAACGGCGGCTTCTGCGCGGCCAGCCTGACCCACGGCCTCGGCAACGGGCAGCAACGCTGGCCGGGCGAGCTGGACCGGCTGGAACGGCTCGGCGCCCGGAACCTGCAGTCGATCGAGGACAGCGTCAAGCGCTACGGCATCGACTGCGACTGGGAGCGCACCGGCGAGATCGACGTCGCGACCGAGCCCTACCAGGTCGAGGAGCTGCGGGAGGTCGCCGAGCTCGCGGCCCGGTTCGGCGGCGACTACGCCGTGCTGGACACCGACCAGATCCGCGCCGAGGTCAACTCCCCCACCTTCCTCGGCGGGCTCTGGGACAAGGACGGCGTCGCCATGGTGAACCCGGCCAAGCTCGCCTGGGGGCTCAAGCAGGCCTGCCTGGACCAGGGCGTGCGGATCTTCGAGCACACCCGGGCCACCGCGCTCGCCGAGAGCGGCCCCGGGATGGCGGTCCGCACGCCGTACGGCCGGATCCTCGCGCGCCGGGTGGCGCTCGGCACCAACGCCTTCCCGGCACTGGTCCGGCGGGCCCGGCTTTACACCGTGCCGGTGTACGACTACGCGCTGATGACCGAGCCGCTCGACGCCGAGCAACTCGCCTCGATCGGCTGGCGGAACCGGCAGGGGCTGGGCGACAGCGCCAACCAGTTCCACTACTTCCGGCTGTCGGCGGACAACCGGATCCTCTGGGGTGGCTACGACGCCGTCTACCACTACGGTGGCCGGGTGCGCGCCGAGCACGACCAGCGGCCGCAGACCTACCAGACGCTGGCCACCCACTTCTTCCGGACCTTCCCGCAGCTGGCGGGCCTGCGCTTCACCCACGCCTGGGGTGGCGCGATCGACACCTGCACCCGGTTCTCCGCCTTCTTCGACACCGCGCACCGGGGCCGGGTCGCCTACGCGGCCGGCTACACCGGGCTCGGGGTGGGGGCCACCCGGTTCGGCGCCGAGGTGATGCTCGACCTGCTGGCCGGGCGGCGGACCGAGCGGACAGCACTGGAGATGGTGCGCCGCAAGCCGCTGCCGTTCCCACCGGAGCCGGTGCGCTGGGCCGGGATCGAGCTGACCCGGTGGTCGCTCGACCGGGCCGACCGCAACGACGGGCGGCGCAACCTGTGGCTGCGGACGATGGACCGGCTGGGTCTCGGCTTCGACAGCTGAAGCGGGTGGGGGGGGGGGGGGGGGCGCCCCCGCCCCCCCCCCCCCCCCGCCGGGCCGCCCCCCCCCCCCCCGCCCCCCCCCCCCCCCCCCCCCCCCCCCCGCCCCCCCCCCCCCCCCCCCCCCCCCCCCCCGGGGGGGGGGGGGGCCCGCCCCCCCCCCCCCCCCCCCCCCCCACCGTCTCACGGCTTGACCGCGACGCCCGCGTAGGCCGAGACCTCCCGCCAGCCATCCGGCAGCGCCTCGCCCTCGGTCCGCCACAGCGGCAGCTGCACCAGGCCGGGCTCCAGCAGCTCGAAGTCACCGAAGAACCCGGCCACCGCGGCCCGGTCGCGCAGCACCGCGGGCGCGCTCGCCGTGCTGTAGACCCGGGTCATGGCCTCCACCACGGCCGGGGTCAGGAAGTCCTGGCTGCCGTGCGAGAGGATCAGCAGGCTGCCGGGCGCGAGCGCCTCCCGCAGCCGGGCGACCACCTCGGCGGCGCCCTCCTCGTCGCGGATGAAGTGCAGCACCGCGACCAGCATCAGCGCCACCGGCTGGGACAGGTCGATCGCCTGCCGCAGCCCCGGGTCGTCGAGGATGGCGGCCGGGTCCCGCAGGTCGGCCTGGATCACCGTGGTGTAGCCGACCGGGTGGTTGGCCAGCAGCGCCCGGGCGTGGGTGAGCACGATCGGGTCGTTGTCCACGTACACCACCCGGGCGTCCGGCGCGACCCGCTGGGCGACCTCGCTGGTGCTGCCCACCGCCGGGATGCCGGTACCGATGTCCAGGAACTGCCGGACACCGCGCTCGGCCGCGTAGGCCACCGCGCGGCCGAGGAACTCCCGGTTGATCCGCGCTCCGAGGCGGGCGTGCGGGACCGCGGCGATGATCCTCTCGGCGGCCTCCCGATCCGCCGCGAAGTTGTCCTTGCCGCCGAGGTAGTAGTCGTACATCCGGGCCGGGTGCGGGACATCGACGGCCAGTTCGCTCGGCGGTTGCCAGTCGTCGGTCCGGGCCCACTGCCAATCGCCCGTGAGCGTCTCGCCCAGCGCCGCGTCGTCCTGCATGCCGGTCCCCCTTCGAAGTCTGATGCCGTTTCACCGGCGATCGTAGCGGAGCGGGTGCCACCGGTCAGGGCGGTCCGTCAGGTTACGGTTGGCCTCCTGCGAGCAGCGACCCCGCCCCGGCCCATCAGGAAGGCAACACACCATGAGCAGCACGTACCCCTCGGCATCCGGGACGCCCCCGGTCGATCACCGCGCGGCCGTCGCGACCGAGACCGCCCGGCTGGCCGCGCTGGCCGAGTCCGCCGACCTCACCACCCCGATCCCCAGCTGCCCGGACTGGACGCTCGCCGACCTGGTCGTGCACACCGGCAGCGTGCAGCGCTGGTTCTCGGTGCTGCTGCGCCAGCGCGTCCAGGAGCGCCCGACCAGCCGCGAGGTGGACCTGAAGCTCCCGGCCGAGCCGGCCGGCTACCCCGACTGGCTGCGGACCGCCGCGGCCGAGGCCGCCGAGGTGTTCGCCTCCGTCGACCCGGACGCCCCGATGTGGGCCTGGGGCGCCGACCAGCACGCCCGGTTCTGGGTGCGCCGGATGCTGTGCGAGACCCTGGTGCACCGCGCCGACGCGGAACTCGCCCTGGGCCGGCGGCCGGAGATCGACCCGGCCCTCGCCCGGGACGGCGTGGACGAGTTCCTGGTCAACCTGCCGTTCGCCGCCTTCTTCGCCCCCGGCACGGCGAAGCTGCGCGGCACCGACCGGACCATCCGCTTCAGCCGCACGGACGGCGAGGGCGACTGGCTGGTCCGGCTGGGCCCGGACGGCTTCGGGCTCGACCCGAAGGGCGGGCCCGCCGACGCGACCGTCCGGGGCGCCGCCGCCGACCTGCTGCTGCTCCTGTACGGGCGACTGGACCGGACCTCGGAGCACTTCGAACTCCTCGGTGACGAGGAGCTGTTGGCGCTCTGGTTCACCAACTCGAAGTTCTGATCCGCTGATTCGGCCGGCGGCGGCCGGCTCACCGGCAGGTGTAGGTGAGCGAGGCCGTCGTCGACCGCTGGGTCGGCGCGAGGATCTCCAGGGTCGCGGTGGCCGGCAGCGTCCCCCTGCCGTCGAAGGTCCAGCGGAGCACCACATCGGTGTCGTGACTCCCTTGCGGGACCGGCTGGTCGAGGTCGGCGGAGACGGTGCCGTCGCTCCGGCGCCAGCGGTAGGCGACCGTCCCCGCGCGGCCGTCGGTGTGGAGCGTGCCGGTGATCACCGCGGTGCCGTCGCAACCCGGGCCGGCGGGATCGGTGCGCACCGAGACGCCGGTGACGGCGAGCGGCGGGGCGTCCTGCTGCCAGACCAGGTAGCCGGCCAGTCCGAGCGGCAGCAGCAGGAGCGGCAACCACCTGAAGCGTCGGGCTCGCCGACCGGGGCCCACCGCCGCCGGCTCCGACGACTCCCCGGGCTTGGCCGTCCCGTGCCAGACCGCCGCCGCGGCCACCGGGACGGCAGCGACGACCACCGGGACGCCCGGGCCGAAGCGCCGCAACTCCCCCTCGACGAGGCCGGCCGTGACCGGGGTCGGCCAGGCCTCGTCGTCGAGCAGCGTGGCCCTGGTGGTCTCGGGGTCGGCCGGGGTCCCCCACACCTCGTCGTCGAGCAGCGTCGCACTGTCGGACTCCAACTGTCCTGCCATACTGGGTGGTTCGGCATCCCGCGCGGTTGCCTGCCGGGGCACCAGCCCCCGGACCGACACGACAGCGGTGCTCTCCGCCGGTTCCTGGAGTGGCGACTCCTGTGGTGACGTCATGTTCTCTCTTTGGTTCAGCGGGGCGGGTTGCACAGGTAGGAGGGGATCTGCTGGTACGAGCCCTGGCCGGCGTCGGCGGTCGGGCTGGTCGCGACAGCTACGCCCCAGAAGGGAGCATCGTCCCCGTACCCGAAGAAGTGCGTGAAGCGGCCGGTCAACTGCGTCTGGCCGGGCTGCAGGTTGACGACCTGGGTGCCCACCACGTCGGCCCGGCCGCCGCGCCCGCCGTCGACCCAGCTGAGCGCGAGCGCCGTGCCCGCACCGCCGTCCGTACGGACCGTCACCGACACCGTGGCGCCGTACGGCCCGGCGCACCCGTAGCCGTCGATGCTCACAGAGAGCACGTGCCCGGCGGCCGACGACGGGGGCGCGGCCGGGGACGACGGCGCGGCCGGCGGCGGGCTGGCGGGAGGGGCTGACGCGCTGGGCGCCGGGGCGCTGCCGGTCGGTCCGGCGGCGACCGTCGCCACCGGCGAACTGACTGCTGGCTGCGGCGACTTGGTGGCCACCGCGACGGCCGAGCGAGCGGCCGTCGCGGTCGGCGAGACGGCCGCCGTCGCGCTCGGTGCGGCACTCGCGGACGCCGATACCGACGCGGAGGCCGAGGGCGACGCCGAGGGCGAGGGCGATGCCGTCCCCGGATCCGTCGACGGCGCGAGCAGCGTGGTCACCTGCGCGGCCGGGGCGACCGAGGCCGACCCGCTCGCCCCGGCCGCGCCGTCCGCGACCGCGATGGTGGCCGACGTCCCGGCCAGCACACCCACCGCCACCGTGCCGGTCAGCACCCTGGCCCGCCGCCCCAGCCGCGGCCGCCGCCGGACCGCGCCGACCGCGCCCGACGGCGCCACCGTCGTCCCGGCGAGCGTGGTGGTCGCCAGCGAGGTGCTGCCCGCCGCGGCACCGCCCGCCGACGGCAGCAGCAACGGCAGCAGCGCCACCACCGCCGCGAGCGTCCGCCGCCCGCGCTCCTCCCAGTCCGCGCCGTAGGCCGCGCCGGCCACCCGCTCCAGCTCCTCCACCAGGGCCGCCGCGCTCTGCGGCCGGTCCGCCGGCGACTTGGCCAGCCCGCTGCGGATCAGCGAGCGCACCGCCTCCGGGGCCAGCTCGGCGGGGATCGGCGCCTCGGTGTGCTGCACGGCCAGCTCGACGAGGGTGTCCCCGGAGTAGGGCTTGGCCCCGGTCAGGCACTCGAAGAAGGTCGCCGTCGCCGCGTACACGTCGGCGGACGGCGAGGCCGGGGCGCCGGTCCACTGCTCGGGTGCCATGTAGACGGGGGTGCCGGCGATCCCCGGGGTGTCGCCGCTGCGCACCGCGATGCCGAAGTCGACCAGCTTGGAGCTGCCGTCCGCCGCGATCAGCACGTTGCCCGGCTTGTAGTCGCGGTGCACCACCCCGGCGGCGTGCGCGGCGGCCAGCCCGAGCAGCGAGCCCTTGAGCACCGCCAGCGCCGCCTCGGGGCCGGTGGCGCCCTCCTGGCGCAGCAGGGTGCGCAGCGCGATGCCGTCCACCAGCTCCATCACGATGGCCGCGCCGTGCGCGCTCTCGACGTACTCGTACAGTTCGGCGACGTACGGGGAGCGGAGGTCGCCGAGGAGGGTGGCCTCGGTCCGGAAGGCGGTGGTGTCGCCGACCGCGTCGCTCAGGTACTTGACGGCCACCGGGGTGCCGGTGGTGTCGTGCCGGGCCAGCAGCACCCGCCCGCTCGCGCCCGAGCCGAGTTCTCGCTCGTGGGTGTAGCCGGGCAGCGTCCACGGGCCGCCGGCGGTGGCCGGGGTGCCCTCGGTCGGGCCGTTGCCGTTCATCGCGCGTCTTTCTCGAGGAGGGTGCACCGCCGGTCGGCGGCCGGGAGGATCGGCTCCCGTGGCTGCCGCAGCACCTGCGGCGCTGGCTTCGACGCGCACGCCAGGTCCCGAGGTTGCGGCGTGCGCGGGATCGAAGGTCACGATTCGGGTGATTCGTACACTTCCTCAACCTCCCGTGGGAACCGCCCGGTTCAGTGATCCCCGAGCCGCCCTCGTGCGCCTGCTGTGCGCCCCTGGTCCCGTGGAAGGCTGCCCGGACGGTTGTTGCTCCTGACGACCGGTCACCGTCACCGAGTTGTGGAGTCGCCATGTCCGCTGCCGACCAGCCCGCCCACGACCGCACCCGCACCCACAGCGATCCCACGCTGTACCGGACACCCGCGGAGGCCGTCGCCGCGCCGCCGGAGAAGCTCGCCTACGTGGCCGGCTTCGACCGCTCCGCCCGCCGGCCGGACGCCCTGATCACGGTCGACACCGACCCCGCCTCGCCCAGCTACGGCCGGGTCCTGAACCTCACCGAACTCCCCACCCTGGGTGACGAGTTGCACCACTTCGGCTGGAACGCCTGCTCCAGCGCGCTGGCTCACGCCTGCCACCAGGACCCCGAGCGCCGCTACCTGCTGCTGCCCGGCCTGCGCTCCTCGCGGCTGCACGTGCTGGACACCCGACCCGACCCCGTCCGACCGCGGTTGGTGAAGGTGGTGAGCGCCGAGGAGCTGGCCGCCAGGGCCGGCTACTCGCGCCCGCACACCCTGCACTGCGGCCCCGACGGCGTCTTCCTCTCCTGCCTCGGCGGCGCGGACGGCGCGGACGGGCCCGGCGGGGTGGCGCTGCTCGACCACGACACCTTCGAGGTGCTGCGGGCCTGGGAGACCGACCGGGGGCCGCAGCACCTCGCCTACGACGTGTGGTGGCACCTCGGCGCCAACGTCGGGATCACCAGCGAGTGGGGCACCCCGGCGATGGTCGAGGAGGGCGTCGTGCCCGATCTGCTGCTGGGCCGTGCCTACGGGCACGCCCTGCACTTCTGGGAGTTGGACTCCGGGCGGCACCTGCAGCGGCTGGACCTCGGCGACGAGCACCAGATGGTGCTGGAACTGCGGCCCGCGCACGACCCGGAGCAGCAGTGGGGGTTCGTCGGGGTGGTGACGAGCGTGCTGGACCTCTCCGCCTCGGTCTGGCTCTGGTACCGGGAGGGCTCGGCCTTCGCCGCGCGCAAGGTGATCGAGATCCCGGCCGAGCCCGCCAAGTCCGAGGAGCTGCCACCCGCGCTGCAACCCTTCGGCGCGGTACCGCCGTTGATCACCGACATCAACCTCTCGGTCGACGACCGCTGGCTGTACGTCTCGGCCTGGGGCACCGGCGAGCTGTTCCAGTACGACGTCTCCGACCCGTTCCACCCGCGGCGGACCGGCTCGGTGCGGCTGGGCGGCATCACCGAACGGGCCCCGCACCCGGGCGCGCCCGGCGTCCCGCTGACCGGCGGCCCGCAGATGGTCGAGCTCAGCCGGGACGGGCGGCGGCTGTACCTGACCAACTCGCTCTACGGTTCCTGGGACGACCAGTTCTACCCCGACGGCATCGAGCCCTGGATGATCAAGCTCGACGCCGACACCACCGCCGGCGGGCTCACCGTCGACCCGCGGTTCTTCCCGCACGGCGAGGAGTTCCGGGGGCTGCGGGTGCACCAGACCCACCTGTCCGGCGGCGACGCGTCCTCCGACTCGTACTGCTTCCGCTGACCCACGGCCGGTCGGTCTTATACGCCGTCCGGGCCGGCGACACGCCGTCGGGCGGCCGCGGTCCACGCGAACGGTCGACCCGGCGGCGCCGCCTCCCGGCCGCGGACCACCCACCGGACGAGCCTGGCTCGGCAGCGGTCCGCGCCGGTCGACCGCGTCCGGAGGGCAGCGTGGGCCAGTGGAGACGGTTCCCCCGGCGCGGGTCGACGACTGCCGGCGCACCGGCCGCCGGAGCGCTGGCCGACAGCGCGGCCGGGCTGATCACCGCGCTCTTCAGCGTGCCGGAGGGCATGGCGTACGCGGCGATCGCCGGCTTCTCCCCAGCCTCCGGCCTCTACACCGGGGTCCTGCCGGCGATCACCGGCTCACTGCTCTGCCGCACCCCGCTCATGATCACCACGCTGACCAGCGCCATCGCGCTGACCTCGCGGACCGCGCTGCAGAACGCCCGGCTGGACCCCGCGAACCCGGCGGACGTCGCCGCGCTGACCCTGACCGTCGCGCTGGCGATGGCCGCCTTCGCGCTGCTGCGGATGGGCGCGCTGCTGCGGATGGTCTCGGCGGGCGCGATGACCGGCTTCTCGATCGGCATCGCCGTGCAGATCGTCGCGAGCGCCCTGGACGAGGCGACCGGCTACCAGCCGCACCGGCACAACCGGCTGCTCCGGGTGCTGGCCTGGGCGGCGCACCCGGCCGGCTGGTCGGCGGGCGCCACGGCGGTCGCGGCGGCCACCGTGCTGGCCTGGGCGCTGGCGCACGGCTGGCGGCGGTCCCGGGCGCTGGCGGTGCTGATCGCCCTGCTGACAGCGACCGTGGCGACCCGGGTGGCGGGCGTTCCGGTGCCGGTGACCGCCTCGCTCGGGACGATCCCCGGCGGGCTGCCCGCGCTGTCCTTGCCCGCCTGGCACGCACTGCCGCGGCTGCTGGCGGGCGGCTGCTCGGTGGCGATGGTCGCGCTGGCCCAGGCCGCGGGGATCGGCCCCACCGCCGATCCCCGCCGGACCGGCACGGCGGCCGACACGCTCGCCCAGGCCGCCGCCAACCTGGTCGGCGCCTTCTGCCACGCGCTGCCCGCCGGCGGCTCGCTCTCCCGGACCGCCGTCTCCGCGGCCGCCGGGGCCCGCACCCGGTGGGCGGGGGTGGCCTCCGGCGCGGCGCTGGCCCTGGTGCTCTGCACCGCCGGCCGGCTGGCCGGCCTGATCCCGCTCCCGGTGATCGGCGGCCTGCTGATCGTCATCGGGGTCAAGCTGATCGCCCACCGCGCCGGCGACGTCCGGGCCGCCTGCCGCGCCGGGCGGCGGGAGGTCGGACTGCTGGTGGTGACCTTCCTGACCACCACCGAGCTGCCGCTGCCCGAGTCACTGCTGCTCGGGTTCCTGCTCTCCACCGCCCCGGAGGCCGTCCGCGTGCTGCGCCGCCACGCACCGCGCCGGTACCGGGCCACCCCGGCCGGCTCCGGCGTCTCCCAGCGAGCGGGGTAATCTTGGGAACTCCGCGAGGCGAACCCACCGCCCCGCCCGGCCACAAAGGGATCCGGCCCATATGCTCCAACTGGCTTATATTCCCAGTCCCTCCCAGGGGGTCTGGCACCTGGGGCCGGTACCCATCCGCGCGTACGCGCTCTGCATCATCGCCGGGATCGCCGCCGCGGTCTGGCTGACCCGCAAGCGCTGGTCCGTGCTGGGTGGCAATCCGGACGACATCTCGGACATCGCGGTCTGGGCGGTCCCCTTCGGCATCGCGGGCGGCCGGCTCTACCACGTGATCACCGACCCGGAGCTCTACTTCAAGGCCGGCGAGCAGCCGATCAGGGCGCTCTACATCTGGGACGGCGGGCTCGGCATCTGGGGCGCGGTCGCGCTGGGCGCGGTGGGCGCCTGGATCGGCTGCCGCAGGCGGGGCATCAAGCTGGCCGCCTACGCCGACGCGCTCGCGCCGGGCCTGATCCTCGCGCAGGCGATCGGGCGCTGGGGCAACTACTTCAACCAGGAGCTGTACGGCGACCCGACCCGCCTCCCGTGGGGCCTGCTGATCGACCCCGCGCACCGGCCGCCGAACACCCCCGACATCGCCACCTACCAGCCGACCTTCCTCTACGAGTCGCTCTGGGACCTCGGCGTGGTCTTCCTGCTGCTCTGGGCCGACCGCCGGTTCACCCTCCACTCGGGCCGGTTGTTCGCGCTGTACGTCGCGGCCTACACGGTCGGCCGCGGCTGGATCGAGGCGCTGCGCGACGACCACGCCAACCACATCCTGGGGCTGCGGCTGAACGACTGGACGTCGCTGATCGTCTTCCTCGGCGCGATGGCCTACCTGGTCGCCACCCGGAAGCGGCCCGTCCCGGAGCCCTCGCTCGGCCACAACGCGGCCCCGGTCGCGCAGTAACCCCGCCCGCTCCCCAGCGCGGCGCGCCCCCCCCCCCGGGGGGCGGGGGGGGGGGGTTGGGGGGGCGCGATCCGGGGGCGGGCCGCCCCCCCTCCGCGCCGGGCCCCCCCCCCCCCCCCCGGGCGGGCCCGGGCCCCCCCCCCCCCCCCCCCCCCCCCCCCCCCCCCCCCCCCCCCCCCGGGGGGCCGCCCCGCTGCTGTGTTCGGGGGCCGCTATCCGGGGGCGGCCCGCCCGACGTCGTCGCCGGGACGCCCCGGCGCCGCCGTGCCGTGGAGCGCCGCCGCCCGGCCCCCGGCGCGCTCGTGTGGTGATCCCTTCACCGAGGCTTCGTCGACCCGTGGGCCGGGCGTGGCCCGTGCGTTGAACGGTCCGCGGAGGCGGCAGGCAAGCTTCGGGTAAATTGGCCGCCTTTGGGACGATTCAGTCGAAGACAGAACACCACGGTGCAGACTTCGACGGCCGGACGGGCTGATCGAACTGCCCGAGGGGCCAGCGGAGTTGCCCTCTCGGAACGCTCCGGAGCGGACCGCGCGCACCAGCGAATTCAGTACATAACAGACACCCAGCATCCCCTGGAACCAACCGGCCTCACCGGCCGTCAGAGGGGTGGGGACCACACCTCCCGTTGTCGTGTCGTGATGACATAGTGTCGAGCCGGTCATCAGACGGACCGATCATCGGGAGGGCATACACGCATGGCGTGGCGAATTGACGGACGAACATTCCGGGGGACGGCGGTGACAGTAGCCGCCCTGGCCGTGCTCTCGGCCTCGGGCAATCCCCTGCTGAGCATCACCCCCACCGCCGCGGCGGCGGCAACCGGGTCCGCCGGCCTGCCCGGGGCCTCCGCTCCGGTGGCCGGCACCTTCCCGGCGGACGGCGGACGCCCCGGTGGCACCCTGCCGCAGCCGCCCACCAGCGCGCCGGGCACCCCCGGCGGCACCCAGCTGCCCGGCACCCAGCCGACCGTGGACGTGGGCGGGGCGGTCCTGCCCGCCACCGTCTACGCCGCTTACTACAAGGCGGAGCAGACGCTCTCGCAGACCGAGCCCGGCTGCCACCTGCAGTGGGCGATGCTCGCCGGGATCGGCCAGGTCGAGTCCGACCAGGCCGACGGCGGTCGGGTGGACCAGAACGGCACCACCTTCACGCCGATCCTCGGCCCGCTGCTGAACGGCACCGACGGCACCGCCGCCATCCCGGCCAGCAACAACGGGATCTTCGACGGTGGCGCGGCCTGGGACCGGGCGGTCGGCCCGATGCAGTTCATCCCCTCCACCTGGGCGGTTTGGGGCACGGACGGCAACGGGGACGGCAAGGCGGACCCGAACAACATCTTCGACGCGGCGCTCACCGCCGGCCGCTACCTCTGCGCCGACGGCCGGGACCTGTCCCAGAAGTCGCAGCTGGACCGCGCGATCCTCAGCTACAACGACTCGACCGACTACATGAACACGGTCGAGAGCTGGATCCGCTACTTCAGCACCGGTGTGCTGACCACCCCGGACCTGCCGGCCCTGCCCAACCCGGGCGGACCGTACGCGACGGGCACGCCTGGTGGCGGCCCGGCCGTGCCAGGACCGGTGGCGTCGAGCACCTCCCCGGCGCCGACCCCGAGTGGCACCCCGGCACCGACGGGTAGCCCGACGCCGCAGCCGACGGTCAGCGCCACGGGCACCGTCACGGTGCCCACCCCGACGGCGTCGGCCCCGGCCTCGCCGTCGCCCTCGCCGAGCCCGTCGGCCAGCGGCAAGCCGAGCCCCTCGCCGTCCCCGACGACGGGCCCGACCAGCTGCCCGTCCCCGAGCGCTTCGGCGACGGCCGGCCCGTCCCCGAGCGGCTCGCCGAGCCCCTCACCGTCGCCGAGTGCTTCGGCGTCGGCGTCCCCTTCGCCCTCGGCTTCCGCTTCGGCCTCGCCGAGCCCGTCGGAGAGCGGCAAGCCGAGCGCCAGCCCCTCGCCGAGCGGAGACCCGTCGGCGAAGCCGTCGCCCACCGCCTGTTCCTGAGGCGGCCGGCTCAACCGAGCGCCCGGGCCGTCCCCTTGAGGGGATGGCCCGGGCGCTCGGCGTTTCCAGCGGGAGCGGCGGGAGGCACGAAGGGCGTGGGAGCAGCAGCCCCCGCCGCCGAACGCCGCGGCCCGCGGGGCGCTCGGGCGCTCCGCGGGCCGGGCCGCTTGGGGCGGGGTGGGCCGGCCGGTGGCCGGCCCGGGGTGGCGGGGTCAGCCGGTGAAGGCCGCCGTGCCGTTGGGGGTGCCCAGGCCGGTCGGGCCGTTGTAGCCCGGGCCGGCGGTGCAGAGGTACGAGCCGCCGCAGTCACCGTTGGAGCCGGTGGTCACGTTGTACAGCGCGGACGGGTTGGCGTACGCGTCCGCCGCCGGGACGTTCGCGCTCGGGGTGCCGGCCAGCGCGTAGACGCTGGCGATGATCGGCGAGGCCGCGCTGGTGCCACCGTAGACGTTCCAGCCGGAAGCGCCGTAGGTGTCGTAGACGGCGACGCCGGTGGCCGGGTCGGCGACCGCGGCGACGTCCGCGACGGTCCGGTTGGAGCAGCCGCTGTCGGTCTGCCAGGTCGGCTTGGGCTCGTAGGCGGAGCAGCCGGAGCCGGTGCCCTCGGTGCTGCTGGTGTTCCAGACCGACTCGCTCCAGCCACGGGCGCTGGAGTCCTGGGTCAGCGAGGTGCCGCCGACCGCGGTGACGTACGGCGAGGCGGCCGGGTACTCGACGCCGTAGCCGCTGTCGCCCGCCGAGGCGGTGATGGCGACGCCCGGGTGGTTGTAGTACGAGTCGGCCGAGGTCTCGTCCGACGACTCCGAGCCGCCGTAGCTGTTGGAGACGAACTTGGCGCCCATCGAGACCGCCTGGTTCACCGCGGTGCCCAGGTCATCGGTGCTGGCGGAGTTGGCCTCGACCAGCAGGATGTTGCAGTTCGGGCAGGTGGCGCTGACCATGTCCAGGTCGAGGGAGATCTCGCCGGCCCAACCCGAGTCGGGCGACGGGTAGTTGGTGCCACCGTTCTCGTCGACCTTGCTGAAGCAGCCGTTGGCCGAGGTGCACGCGGGCAGCCCGAACTGGCTGCGGTAGGTGGCCAGGTCCGACTCGGCGTTGGGGTCGTCCTGGGCGTCGACGATCGCCACGGTCTCGCCGGCGCCGTTGGAGGCGGCCGCCGAGGCCAGGTTGTAGGCGCTCTGGATGTCGGACGGGCCGTAGCCGGAGACCGTGTCCGCCACGGCGTGCGCCGAGTTGGCCCTGGCCAGGTGGGTCTTGACGGCTTCGCCGCCGGTGACCCGGAGTGCGTTACAGGCCATGTATCCGGCCTTCGGCTCCGCGCAGGAACGGGTGTAGGTCACCTTGTGGTGCGCGTTCTGCGCCGTCGCGGCCTGAGCCGGCGCGACCGCGCCGAAGGCCGAGAGAGCGAGACCCGCCGCGGCGGTGAGGGCCAGCGTGGCACGCCGGGCCGCGGGGTGGGGAGAGGTACGCAAGCTCGTGCTCCTCTGAATCAGTGAACCGATCTGTGGGGGTTGGCCGTTCGGCGTGGGGCACCGTCGGGCCGGGCCGCTCGCGAGCACCGGCGGTGGTTCGAACCGCCGGGCCGCACGGGTCGCAGCGGCAAACACGACGGTAGGTTTAGCCGGACATGCCAAGCAATGGCTTTCTCAGGAAAATCACAGAATCCCCGCCATGGACCCGCTCAGCCCACAGCTCGTCCGACTTCCCGCCGACCCGGCGCCAACCCGCGCCAACCTGCGCTAACTCGCGCTAACTTGCGTCAATCCGCACATTTCCGGGCGGAACCGGCAGCCAGGCCGAAAGGCGGACCCTTTCAGGTCCGCCACGGCGTTCGCTCAGCTGACACTCAGTCAACACACCTCGACCGCAACGACACCCCCACGGCGGCGGTCCCTCAGCTAGCCTCCGCCCCGTCACCGGACTGCGCGCGGCGCCGGGCGTTGTCCTTCTCCCGCTCCTTCTTGGCCCGCTTCGGGCTGATCTCCCCACTGCGCACCCGGCGCCGCAACTCCTCGTTGCGGGCGGCGACTTCGGGCGGCAGTGGCGGCCGTCGCACGGCGGACCGACCCCGCTCGGGCCGCCGACCACCGGCACCTTGCTGCTGCACCCGCTGACCCCGCTGCCCGTCTTGGACCTGCTGGGCCTGCTGGGCCTGCCACTGCTCCGGAGTCCGGTAGGCGTCCCCGGGCCGCAGCGCGTAGGGCTCGCGGGCACCGGCGACCCAGGCGGTGTGGCCGAGCCGGTCCAGCGCGTACTGGCCGGCCTCCTCGGGCGCGGTGGGCCAGTTGGCGGCGATGAAGACACTGCGACCGGGGCCGTGACCGTGCGCGTCCCAGTACTCCGCGAGCCAACGGGCGAACCGCACCGGGCTGGTGTCGAGCAGATCGCAGGCCGCGGCCTGGCGCTCGCTGAGGCTGAGCACGCCGTCGGGCCGGCCGGGCGCCGGCTGGGTCGCGTCGGCCGGGACGAACGGCCCCAGCGCCTCGGCGAGTTGGTAGCCGTCCCGGTCGAGAGCGGCCAGCCAGCCCGTGTCGAGCAGCTCCCGCAGGTGGTCGACGCCGACGCCGGAGGGGAGTTGGGGCAGCGCGCCGGGACCCCCGTCGGGGTTCGCGTGGGCCGCCAGGTACAGCGCGGCGAGCCGGGTCGCGCTGTCGGCCTTCCGCAGCGGCCGGGCGGCGATCGTCCGGGCGAACCAACCGCCGATCCTGGCCCGGGCCTTGGCGCTGACCTCCAGCGGTCCGTCCGGTCCCAGCCCGGGCACCTCGACCACGGCGGGCCTGGACGGGTCACTGGTGAGCGGCGAGGCGGTGAACCGCCAGCCGAGCGCCGCCAGCAGGTCGAGCGCCTGCTGCGGTTCGGCCAGTCGCAACCCCGCGAGGTCGGCCGCGACCAGGTTGGCGCGCCCCTCCCGGGCGGCCCGCACCGCGACCAGGGTGGCCAGCAACCGGACGTCCGTGGTGGGCAGTTGGAATGTCGCGGCGTGCGCCAGGATCATCCGGGCGGTGCACCCCTGCCGGGCGGTGAGCAACGCCTTGACCACCGGCGCCGGTTCGGCGGATGACGACTGCGCGGTGGGCGGTTCGGGAGCCGGCCGCGGGACGGCGCCGGCCGCGACGGGCGGCGGGTTGTGGACGCCCTGCGCCTCGCACAGCTCGCAGCTCAGCGCCCGCTGCACGGCCCGACGGTGACCCGCACCCCGCCAGGCCGGCTGCCGGACGGGCTCACGGAGGGGCTGACGGACGGCGGGCTCGCGAGCGGGTCCCCGCTGCACCGGCCCTGACCACGAAGCAGGTGCCTCCGCGAACACCGGCGCGGTGGCGGCCGCCGAGAACAGCGCGGTGGTGGCGGCGCGCGCGGCGGACTGCCGGGGCAGGTTCGCGGCCTGATCCGCCGGAGCCGCCGGACTTCCGACATCCCCGGCACTCACCACGCCCGGCACCGGAGGTCCGGCGGGCCGACCGACGGCGCCGGTGAGCAGCTTGGCCCGCGGCATCAGCCCCGCGCAGGCCCGGCAGGTCTCGACCATCCGCCAGGAGGTCCGGGTCGCGTCCACCGAGAGCACTCGAACGCCCCCGCCCGTGCAGCGGATCCGCCCCGCGTGCCAGGCGTGGTCCTCCGAGCGGCAGCGACAGTAGAGCAGGGGCGGCAGGGCCCCGGCCCGGCGGGCGTGCGCGGCCAGGTGCTCCAGCGCGGCCTCGCGCGCCTTCGCCGGCTCGGTGAAGCGCCGGTGGGCGGTCCGGCAGCGGGTGTCCGCGCAGACCACCTGCAGCACGCCGGAACTGGGATGCCCGTAGGCGGCGATGCGCACCGCCCACAGCCGACCGACCACACCGTCCTCGGCGACCGTGGTGTCCTGCGTCACCGGTCCCCCTTTCCTTGCCCCTGACCTGACGTCACTTCCCCGTTGGCAAAGGGAGGGTAACGCCGCCAGGTGCTCGCGCTGCGGATCCGCACCACTACAGGGCGTGTCCGCCGGTTGGCGGTGGCGGGCGCGGCCCGGACGCGGCGATGGGGTGACGGAGCGCGCCTATCCTGACGGTATGGCCCACGGTGCGCCCGGACGTGCGCGGCACCGGATGTGGCGGATCGCACGGACGTTCGCCGCAGACCCGGTGGAGGCGGTGCTGTCGCTGCCGGCGGAGCTGGGCCGATGGCGCGAGCGGCCGATGACCTACCGGGCGGACGAGGAGTGGGAGGCCGGGCTGCACCACCTGCTCGGCGCACCCTGGCCCTGCCCGTGGACCACCACGGACGGGAGCGACGGCGACTGGGCGCCGGCCCGGGCCGTCCGGTGCGCGGTGCTGCACCGCCACCCCGAGGTGGTCCTGGAGAGCGGGGCGGCCGGCGGGGCGGTCAGCCGCCTCGCACTGGAGGCGCTGGAGCACAACGGCCACGGCCGGCTGTGGAGCGTCGAGCCACCGGGCCCGCAGCGACCCGCAGCCGTGCCGGAGCGACACCGGGAACGCTGGACCCGCGTCCAGGGGTCGAGCCGGCGGCAGCTGGCCGGGCTGGTCCGGGAGCTGGGCACGGTGGGCGTGTTCGTGCACCACACCCGGCCCGCCGCCCCCACCGCCGCGTTCGAGCTGGACCAGGTCGCCCGCGTGCTGCCGCCGGGCGGGGTCATGCTGGTCGACGACCTCGGCACCGACCCGGCCTTCGCCTCCTGGACCGGCGACCCGACCAGGGCCGCCACGCTGGTCTGCGCCTCCTCCCTCGACGGCGCCCGGCTGTTCGGCGTGATCTGCACCAACGCGGCCGCCGCCCGCCGACACCGGCCCCGCCGGTCCGCCGCCGGCTGGCACTGAACCCGGCACTCCTCAGCCTGCCCGGCCCTCTTCGACCGGCCCGGCCCTCCTCAGCTGGACGGCCAAGGGTTTCGACGCCCGAAAAAGTGATATCACTATGCTAGGTTCGTGCCTGCGAACACCGGATGAGAGGAGCCGGCCCGATGGCCGCTCAGCACAGCAACGACGGCGCGCCCGAGCGCAGCGCCTCCCCCCTCGGCACGCTGACCGCCGGCACGCCCGACGGCCTCGACCTGCGGATGCCCGACGCCAAGGTCACCGAGCGGCCCCTGACCGGCGCCCCCGGCCTGCCGATGCTCGCCCTCACCCTGCTCGTCCTGCTGGCCGGCGCCGGTCTGCTGGTCTGGGGCCTGGTCGAGGATGCCGGCCGCTCGACCGCGCTCGGCATCACCCTGGTGGTGGTCGGCCCACTGGCCGTCCTCACCGGGGCGCTGCTGGCCGCCGGCCTGACCGCGGTCGCCCCCGGCCAGGCCCGGGTGGTCCAGCTGCTCGGCCGCTACCGCGGGACGATCCGCCAGTCCGGCCTGAGCTGGGTCAACCCGTTCACCAGTCGCCGCCGGATCTCCACCAGGATCCGCAACCACGAGACCGAGACCACCAAGGTCAACGACGCCGACGGCAACCCGATCCAGATGGCCGCGGTGGTGGTCTGGCAGGTCGAGGACACCGCGAAGGCGGTCTTCGAGGTGGACGACTTCGTCGCGTTCGTCGGCATCCAGACCGAGACGGCGGTGCGCCACATCGCCAACAGCTACCCGTACGACGCGCACCAGGAGGGCCAGCTCTCGCTGCGCGACAGCGCCGACGAGATCACCCGCGAGCTCTCCGCCGAGATCGCCAGCCGGGTCGCCTCGGCGGGTGTGCGGGTGATCGAGTCCCGGATCACCCGGCTCGCCTACGCGCCCGAGGTCGCCCAGGTCATGCTGCAGCGTCAGCAGGCCGGTGCCGTGGTCGCCGCCCGGCGGATGATCGTGGAGGGCGCGGTCGGCATGGTGGAACTCGCCCTGGACCGCCTCGCCGAGCGGGACGTGGTGGAGCTGGACGAGGAGCGCAAGGCCGCCATGGTCAGCAACCTCCTGGTGGTGCTCTGCGGCGACCGGGGCACCCAGCCGGTCGTCAACACCGGCTCCCTCTACCAGTAGGAGACGACCCGGTGGCGACGGAGCGGAAGAAGATCCTGCTGCGCCTGGACCCCGCCGTCCACGACGCGCTCGCCCGCTGGGCGGCGGACGAGTTGCGCAGCACCAACGCGCAGATCGAGTTCCTGCTCCGCAGAGCCCTGGCCGACGGCGGGCGGATGCCGGGGGGCGTGGCCCGGCTCCCCCGGCGCGGGCGGCCCCCCAAGGAAGCCGACCCCGCCGAGGCCGGGGCCGCCGAGGCCGCAGCCCCACCCCAGCCGTAACCCGTCGAGCCGCGAGGAGCCCGCCGTGGACCTGCCCGACACCGACACCCTTCCCTCGAAGCTCTTCCTGTTGGCCCTCAACCCCGAGCGCGAGCGCCTCACCGGCCGGCACAACCTCGACCTCCTGCTGGGCGCCGCCGTCCTCACCGAGCTGTTCCAGCGCGGCCTGCTGCGCGACGAGCGCGGCCGCGCCGTCGCGACCGGCCCGGCCCCCGCCGACCTCGATCCGCTGCTCGCCGAGGCGCTCCAGCGGATCCGCGACGCCCGGTTGCGACCCTGGAGGGCCTGGATGACGAGCCGCCGGCACACCGCCCGTGCGGTGCGCGAGCAGCTGGCGGCGGACGGCCGGATCCGGGTGGCGGAGCACCGGGTGCTCGGCCTCTTCCCCGCCCGGCGGATCACCTGCCGCGACCCGCGGCCCCGCAAGGCGCTGTTGACCGCCGTCTCCGGCGCGCTGCGCGGCCCGCTCGGCCGGGTCACGCCGGCCGACGCCGCCCTGGTCGCCCTCGCCGACGCCGGCCAGCTGCGGATCGTGGTCGACTACCGGGTGCGGCGCGCCCACCGCCGACGGCTCGCCGAACTGGCCGCCCGCTGCGGCCCGCTGCCGCTCGCGCTGCGCCGAGCGATCCGGGCCCGGGACGCGGTGGCGTCCTTCTGACCTGCTGCAGGCAGTCGTCCGACCCGGCCCGTCGGTTCAGCCGGCCGGCTCGACGACGTGCTGACGATCTGCCAACTCGCCTGCCAGCCGCCGCTCTTCCACCGCCTCGCCGATCCGCCCCAGGCTCTGCAGCACGGCGCCGATGAACTCCCGGCAGTAGGCCTCGATCCGCAGGTTGCCCTGGGCGTGCCCGAGTGCCATGGCCCGGCGGCCGGCCGCCAGCGCGGCCTGGGCTCGGCCGAGCGCGTGCAGCGCCTCCGCCTCGGTCTGGGTGGCGAGCACCAGGATCGGGTCGGCGGTGCTGGCGCTGAGCAGCCGGACGGCCTCCCGCGCGTGGTCCAGCGCGAGGTCCGGACTGCCCGCCAGGACCAGCGCGTTCGCCAGGTTGTTGTGCGCCTGGGCAGTCCGCCGCCGGTTCGCCGACTCGACCGCCTCGTCCAGGATCTGACGGAGCATCGGCAGCGCCGACACCGGCTCCCCGGCTCCGACCAGGCAGTTGGCGTACCGGGTGCGACAGTGGTGGCGCAGCGCCGGGTCGTCCGCCGACTCGGCCAGCGCGACGGCCCGGCCGAGGTGCCCGCCGGCGTCCTGGTGGCGGCCCTGCTCCATCAGCGCCAGCGCCACGTCGGCGTGCAGCCGGGCCTGGTCGCCGGGATCCCCACAGGCCTCGGCGGCCCGCAGGCCGCACCGCGCGGTGAACTCCCACTCCCGCTTCATCCGGCCCTCGTTGTAGTACAACACGCATACCTGGTGGGCCAGTTGCCAGGCCTGCTCGGTCCGCCCGCACTGCTCTGCGCGCTCCACCAGCCGGCGCAGCGTGCTCTCCTCGCGGCGGAACCAGCCGATCGCCGGGCCGGCCCCGGCCAACGGAGGTGTCCCGCCGGCCGGCGGGCGGGGCGGGGTGTGGAGCCGGGTCCGGGTCTCCAGGCCGACACAGGCCAGCGCGGTCGCCGCGAGGTAGTGGTCGATCAGCCGGTCCATCGCCGACTCCCGTTCGGCGCAGGTCAGTTCGGCGACCAGCTGGGCGGCGTAGAGGCGCACCAGGTCGTGCCGGGCGAAGAGCCCCGGCGCGGTCTCCTGGACCATGTGGGCCTCGTCCAGCCGACCGAGCAGCGCGCGGGCCTCGACCAGCGGGACACCCGCAAGCGCCGCGCCGGTGTACGGGTCCACCTCCCTGCCCGGGTAGAGGCCGAGCAGGGTGAACAGCCGGACGGCCGGCTCCGGCAGCGCCCGGCAGGTGAGGCTGAGCGCCGCGGCCACCCCCAGCGAGCCCCCGGTGGAGAGGGTGGCCAACCGGGCCTGCTCGTCGGAGATCTCGGCCGCCAGGTCCGCCAGCGCCCAGCCGGGCCGCGCCGCGAGCCGGGCCGCCGCCACCCGCAGGGCCAACGGCAGGCGGTCGCACAGCTCCACGATCTGCTCGGCGGCCCGCGGTTCGGCGGCCAGCCGGGCCGGGCCGACCACCTTGGCCAGCAGGTCCAGCGCCTCGGGCCGGCTCAGCACGGACAGCGTCAGCGGCACGGCGTCCTCGCGCACCACCAGGTCGCCGAGCCGGCTGCGGCTGGTCACCACGGTGGCGCTCCGCGGCCCGTCCGGGAGCAGCGGGGCGAGCTGCTCGTACGTCCGGGCGTTGTCCAGCACCACCAGCACCCGCCGGTCCGCGAGCAGCGCGCGGTAGAGCCGGGCCCGCTCGTCCAGGCCCTCGGGGACGGCCCGGTCCGCGACGCCCAGCTCACACAGCAGGCCCATCAGCACCTCGGCCGGGTCCAGCGGGTCGGTCTCGTCGAAGCCGCGCAGGTCGACGTAGAGCCGGCCGTCCGGGAACCGGTCCGCGACACCGTGTGCCCACCGCAGCACCAGGCTGGTCTTGCCCACCCCGGCCGGGCCGCTGACCAGCACCGGCGCCGGGCGGCAGCCCTCGACGACGCGGTCCAGCTCGGCCAGCTCTCTGGTCCGCCCGACGAACCGCCGCCCGGCGCGCGGCAGTTGGGAAACCTCCCGGGGCTCGGTGCCGGCCGGCCAGAGACGCCGGTGCGCGGCCAGCAGCCGCGGGCCCGGCTCGGCGCGCAGTCGCTCGCGGGCTCGCCGGTAGACGGTGAGCGCGTCGTCCCGCCGGCCCAGCTGGTCGAGGCAGAGCAGCAGCTGGGCAACCAGCGGCTCGTGCCCGGGATGGCTTTCGACCGCCTCGGTGAGTGAGGGCACCACCTCCGCCGCACGGCCCAGTCGCAGCAACCGCTCGGCCAGCTGCTCCAGCGCGGCCAGCCGGGCCTCGGCCAGCCGCGGGCCGACCGCCTCGCGCAGCGTGGTCGAGCCGCAGTCGGCCAGCGCCGGGCCGCGCCAGAGCCGCAGCGCCTCGGCCAGCAGCGCGGCGGCCCGCTCGTCCCCGGCCGTCCGGGCCTGCGCGTGGAGCTGCTCGAAGCGCACCGCGTCCACCTGCTCGGGCTCGCCGAGCAGCACGTAACCGGGGTCGCGGGTGGCCAGGGTCACACCGCCGGCCAGCAGCCTGCGCAGCCCGGCGACGTGGCCCTGCAGCGCGGCCCGGGCGGTCGGCGGCGGACTGCCCTCCCAGACCGTGTCGAGCAGCCGGGCGGTGGGGACGACACTGCCCAGTTCCAGAGCCAGCGCGGCCAGCAGGGCCCGGCGTTTGGGCGCCGACAGCGCGACGGGGGTGCCGTCGTCGTGCCGCAGACTCACCGGACCGAGCAGCTGTATCCGCATCCATGTCCCCTTCGCGAAGCTCGGGCGGTGAGAGCCAGAGGATACGTCGGCCCGCGACCCCGAACCGAGCGAGGGCACCTCGCGGCGCCTTCGAGGCCGCCGAAGCGCCCGATTCGGCCCGGTTAGACTGGTTCGCCGCCGGCCGGTCCGCCGGTGGCCGAGGGGTCCGGCCACCCGTGCGACCAGGGAAGCGGCCCGAAGGACCCGAGAGGTGGGGAGGACATGCGGATACGGCTGCTCGGCCCGGTGGAGCTGAGGACCCCGGACGGCAGCCTCGCCGCGCTGGCCGGTGCCCAGCGACGGGCGGTCCTCGCCCTGCTCGCGCTGCACCTCGGCCGGCCCGTGCCGGTGGAACGTTTCTTCGAGCTGCTCTGGGGCGACGAGCCCCCCGCGCAGGCCCGGGCGGCCCTCCAGGTGCATGTGGCGGCGCTCCGCAAGGTGCTCGGCGGCAGCCGTTTCGAGCTGCTCACCCGGGCGCCCGGTTATCTGCTCAACGGTCCGCAGGACGCCGTGGACACCCGGCTCTTCGGCCAGCTCACCACCGAGGCGGAGACCAGCGACGACGCCACGGCCGCCGCCCTCCACCAGCGGGCGCTCGGTCTCTGGCGCGGCGGCGCGCTGGCCGACCTGCCCGACACCGAGTTGCGCCGGGCGCTCGCCGAGCGGTTGGAGGAGTCGCGGGTCCGGGCGGTCAACTCCTGGGCGGAGCGCCGCTTGCGGCTGCGTGGCGCGGACGAGGCGATCCCGGCGCTGGAACAGAACGTCCGCGCCGACGGGCTGCACGAGCCCACCGTCGCACTGCTGATCCGCTGCCTGCACCAGGTCGGACGGGGCTCGGACGCGCTGGCGGTGTACCGGCGGGCGCGGGAGCGGCTGGCGGACGAGCTCGGGGTGACGCCCGGGCCCGCGCTGCGGGAGGCGGTGGCGGCGGTACTGTCCGACGGCGGGTCCGCGGCACCGGCGGCCGCCGAGCCCTCCGCCAGCCCCACCGGCTCGGCCACCCCGGCTACCGCGCGCCAACTCCCGCGGCGGCACGCCGGGTTCGTAGGCCGCTACCGGGAGTCGCGGTGGCTGGACCAGGAGTGCGGCGCCGACCGGCTCGGCGACGGGCTGGCCGTGGTGGTCGGTCCGGCCGGCAGCGGCAAGACCGCCACCGTGGTCCGTTGGGCGCACCAGGTCGCCGCCGACTTCCCCGACGGACAGCTCTTCGTCGATCTGCGCGGCTTCGACCCGGCCGGGCCGGCCGAGCCCGCCGAGGTGCTCGGTCGCTTCCTGCGCGCCCTGGGCCTGGCGGAGCACACCATCCCGGCCGATCCGGCCGCCCGGGCCAGGCGCTACCGGGCGGAGACCGAGCACCGGCGGCTGTTGGTGGTGCTGGACAACGCCCGCAGCGCCGCCGACGTCACCGCGTTGCTCCCCGCCGGGCCCGACTGCGCGACCGTGGTGACCAGCCGCAACTCGCTGGAGGACCTGGTGGTCACCGAGGGCGCGGCACTGCTGCGGCTGGAGGCGCTGCCGGTCGAGGACGCGCTCGGGCTGCTGGAGCGGATGCTCACCCCGACCCGGGTCCGCGCCGACCTCCCGGCCGCCCACCGGCTGATCGCGCTCTGCGACCACCTCCCGCTGGCCCTGCGGATCGCGGCGGCCCGGCTGGCCTCCCGACCGGGTTGGACCGTTGCCGACCTGGTCACCGAACTCGCCGACGAGCACACCAGGTTGACCGCCCTGGACACCCGGGGCGCACTCAGCGTACGCAGCATGCTCATCCTGACGCATCGTCATCTCAGCACCAAGGGCGCCGAGTTGGGCATTCTGTTGGCCGCCCACCCGGGCCACGAGGTGGACGCCTACGCGGCCGCCGCACTGCTCGGCAGCGACCTGCGCACCGCCCGGCACGCGCTCGGCGACCTGGCCGCGTACCACCTCCTCACCGAGAGCGCCCCGGGCCGCTACGGACGGCACGACCTGGTCCGGCTTCACGGTCGGGAGCTGTACGCGGAGCACGACGAGCAGGTCCGCCGGCGCTCCGCCGCCCGGCTGCTGGACTACTACCTGACGGCGGCCCGCCGCTGCGCCGACCTGCTGGAGCCGGACCGCCGGCCCGAGGAGCGCCGGGCCCACCCGCCCGCGGCGGTGCCCGAGCCGGCCGACGTGCGATCGGCGCTCGCCTGGTTCCGCAGCGAGGAGCCGACCATCCGGGCTCTGGTGGCAACCGCCGAGCACGCCGAGCCGGAGCGCGCCTGGCGACTGGCCGAGCTGTGCAGCGGGCTGTACTACGGCGCCGGCCGGCTCACCGACTGGCTGGGCTGCCTGCGCTCCGGGCTCGCCGCGGCCACCCGACTCGACTCCCGGAGGGCCGTCGCCTTGCTGGCGGCCTCCTCGGCCAACGCCCTGGTCGGCGTGGCGCGCCCGCAGGACGCGCTGGCGCCGGCCCGCCGGGCGGTGGCCGGCTCCGACCCGGCGGACGGCTATCCGCACTGCCTCGCGCTGGCCACGCTCGGCCTCGCGGTCGCGGCCGGCGGCGATCCGTCGAGCGCGGTGCCACTGGTCGAGCGGGCCGTCGCGCTGCTCCGGGCCGAAGTGCCGGACGGGCGGCCCGGGCAGCTCGCCGCCGTGCTCGCGTTCGCCGCCTCGGTACGGGAGTTGGCCGACGAGCCGGGGCCGGCGCGGCGGCATGCCCGGGAGGTTCGGCGACTGCTGGCCGAGCACCCGTTCGCCGCCCCCCGGCTCTGGGCGATGCTGATCGAGGCCCGTGCCCTGCGCGGGCTCCAGCGGCCGGCGGAGGCCGAGGAGTTGTGGCAGCAGGCGCTGGCCCGCTGCCGCGAGGCCGGATTCCTGCACCTGCAGGCGCTCGCCGAGCAGCAGTTCGCCGACTTCCTGGAGTCGCTGGGCCGGTCCGAGGACGCCGCCGAGCACCTGCGCTCCGCCGTCGCGCTGTACGAACTGCGCGGCTACCAGGAGCTGTCGGGTGACCTGACCAGCCGGATCGCCGGCCTGGAGGCGGTCGGTCCCGGCGCGCCCTGACCGCTCCGTCAGCTCGACGGCGAGGGCCCGTCAGGCTTCGGCGGCCAGGACCCGCACCAGGCTCTGCACCCCGTCCTCGCCGAACCGCCCGACCAGTACCGCCACCCAGCGCACCGCCTGCCCGCGCTCGGCCGCCGTCCAGTCCGGCGCCGACGGGTGCTCGTCCACCACCAGGACCTCCGCCACCAGCAACAGCTCGCGGGGCGGTGGTGGCGGCACCCACTTCTCGGGCAATCCGCGCAGGGCGAGCCGGCGGGCCGCGGCGATCACCGCCGACGCCTCCGCCGCCGGGACGGCCAGCCCACCGGGCGAGTCGGCCGGCCGGCCGGCCGACTCGCCGGAGGGCGGGGACACGGCCAGCCACCTGGCGATCCGCCGGCGCGTCCACAACTCCTGCCGCGCGAACTCGTCCGCGTCACGCCGCGTCACCGGCCGGGCCGACTCCACCGCCACCGCTGCTCCCCGTCCATTTCCGGCACCACGCCGGATGGTGGGCCCCACCCTGCCGGGGACCCACCACTTCGTTCACGTGGCCGACCCCGGCCCGGGTTCACGCCTGTTCGGGAACCCACCAGGTGGCCCGGGCGGCCGTGCAGCGGAAGCCGGGGCCGAAGCCGAGCAGCATGCCCCGGTCACCGTGGGCCGGGGGCGTGCGGTGGGTGCGCTCCAGGACCGCGAGGACGGACGGCCCGCCGAGGTTGCCCTGCTCGTTCAGGCAGTCCCAGGAGTGCCTGAGCAGGTCGGGCTCGAGCTCCAGCCCACCGGCCAGTTCCTCGAGGATCCGCGGGCCACCGGTGTGCGAGACGATGAAGTCCAGCTCCCAGCCCTCGCCTTGGATCCGCTCCCGCAACGCGGGCAGCACGTCGGGGACGGCCCGCAGCGCGCTCTTCTCCGAGTCGAAGTGCACGCCGTACCGGTCCACCCGCTTGCGGTAGCGCTCGGCGCTGTGCGGCAGCAGGTACTCCCAGAAAGCCTCGATGCGCAGCCCCGGGCCCAGCGGCCGGTCGGTGACCAGGCAGGCCACCGCGCTGTCGCCCCACAGCGCCTTGTAGATCATCTGCTCGATGCTGACGTCGGTGTGGTGGTAGAGCGAGCTGAGCGACTCGGCGAGCACGACCAGCACGGTGGCGCCGGGGTGGGCGGACAGGAACTCGGCGGCGACCGCCAGCGCGTGGGCACCGCCCGCGCAGCCGAGCTGGCTGGCCGGCCTGCAGGCGGCCTCCGGGCGCAGACCGAGCGCGTTGTGCAGGAACACGTCCAGACCGGGCACCGCCTCACCGGTCCCGTGCACGGTGACCACGCAGTCGATGTCGCCGGCACGCAGACCGGCCTCGGCGATGGTGGCCCGGGCTGCCCGCAGGCCCATCTCGGTGATGTCGTCGAAGGCCGTGTGGATGCGCTCGGCCGGCTCGCGCTCGCCCGTGACGACCTCGAAGGGCTGGCTGTAGTGCCGGTGGGCCGGCAACTGGCCGAGGACCCGGGGAATCACGGCGATCCTCGGCAGATCGGCATGACGGATCATGATGTCGTCGATGATCTGCCGCAGGGGTATCCGGTGCGGCGGTAGAACCACGGCGGGCCGGTTCACATACACGGGCAAGGCGGACCAATCCTCTCGGACGCGGGTGGTCGGCACCGACTCCCCACCAGCGCCGCTACGACTCGTGGCACACCCGGCGCGAGGGAATCGGCGGCCACTGCATCAGATCACAGGTCAGGCCGGCACTGAATTCGACCTCGCCATTCCGTTTCCGCTGAGAGCAAACCGACCGGCCACCACGGGTCATGGAAGCGTAATGTCCGCACGGTGCGCCGGGAATGGGGCCGGGATCATCCCCTACCGCTGACGGCGCGGCTCAGTCCGGCCGCGGTCTCCGTCACGGCCGTGGCGATGTCCTCGCGCAGCGCGGTGGCGGACAGCCGGTAGCTGGGCAGCAGCACGGCGACCGCACCCGCGCAGCTCTCGCCGTTCCAGACCGGCGCGGCCACCAGGTCGAACCCGGCGATCGGGGCCGGCCCGTGGTCGTAACCGTGCTGGCCGGCGGCCGGCTGACCACCGATCACCCGGCCGACCGCACCGGCCTCCAGCGAGGTCCGCCACAACAGCGCGCGCCGCTCGGCCGGGGCGCAGTGGATCTCGCGCTCGTAGGGCCCCAACGTGCGGTCCAGGCACACCGCCGCGGCCTCGGCCGGCAGAAGAGAGGCGTACAACAGGGCCATGCCATTGCATTCGCACTGTAGTGTGACGAGCGCGCTGTGTGTGGCCGGCGAGCTGGCAGCCGGATCAGCCGGCAGCGCACCCGTGCCCAACGGGCGCGGCGACGACGAACCCGGGGAGGAGTAGTGGTCGGGAGCCACCCGTACCGCCATGCCGAAGTCGGCGGCGTCCGCCAGGATGTGATGGGCCGTCGCGACCGGGATCTGCGCCTCCTCGGCGATCCGCCGCAGGTAGTGCGGTCCGTCGCCCAACTCCCGCAGCGTGCGCAGTACTCCGAAGACCGTGCGGCGGGTCGGCGCGGGCGCCGTCGGGACAGACTGCTGCATGGCGCACCCCCGATCGCGGCGTGACGGTGACGGCGGGACGGCGACGACGGAGCCGAGTGGACTGTCCATTGGACAGTGGCGGGAATATCCGCTCGCCGAGGCCACGATTCTGGCCAGCGATCAGCCGTACAGGGAAGGTCTTCTAGCCGACACGTTTTTGTACGCAAATCCCGTACACCTAAATCAGCTCACCAGGAGGGGAAGCGTTCGACCGGGGAGGATCCGGCGGGCGCCGGGACCGGACATGATCACACCACCCGCGGGCCGCACCACTCGGCAACCGGCCCACCAACCCGAGCGGTTGGGCGACTTCCTCAAGCGCCACCGAGCCCGGGTCAAGCCACAGGAGCTCGGCATGGCGGCACGCACCGGAGGTCGCGGCCGCTCGGCACCGGGCCTCACCCAGGCCCAGGTCGCGCAGTTGATGAGCCTCGATCCGCGGCACTACCAACGGATCGAGGGCGGCAAGGCGACGCCCACCGAGGAGCAGCTCGACCACCTCGCCCGGATCCTGCGACTGCGCGAGCCCGAGCGGATCGACCTGTACCTGCACGCGCTCAAGCGCCCGCCGGTCACCGCCCAGGACCCGGAGTCCGCCAGCGAGCTCTGCGCCTACTGGCGGTTCGTCGTCCCCGCCATCGGCCACCAGGTGCGGGAGCACGCGCCGGGTCAGGTCGTGGTCGGCCCGCTCGCCTACGCCTCCAACATGTGGTGGGACGTCGACGCGTACAACCAGGCCTTCGCCGACATGTTCGGCGAGGGCGACATCCCGACCAACATCTTCCGCTGGATGGCCTGGGAGGGCCGCGACCAGCTCCCCGAGCACTCCACCTACTGGCTCTCCCGGGCGCTGCCCCAACTCGACGCGCTGTTGCGGCTGCACCCCGACCGGCGCGAACTGCGGGAGCTGGCCGACTGGGTGGAGCGGACCATCGAGTGCCCGGCCGCCCCGAGCTCCTACCAGCATCCGGACGGCGACGTCCGCCCGGTGCTGCACCACCGCTACGGCTACGGCTCGCTCGTCATCGGGGCGGCCGCGCCGATGGGCGGTCTGGGCAGCCGGTTGATCATGATGCACTTCTACCAGGGTCTGACACCTGATGAGCTGCGTCGTCGCTTCGGTCACTGCACGCACCATCTCTGAGCCCGCGACACCGTATTCCCCCACCTCCCCGCAACCCCGCATTCCCCACTCCTCACAGCCCCGCATTCCCCCACCCCCCGCGACCCCGCATTCCCCCGCCCCCCGCAACCGCGCATTCCCCCACCCCCCACCTCCTGCCGCCACCGCGAGATAGGCACAATCGTGCTCATGAAACCTCCGGAGCAGCCGGCCGCCGGCGCACCGTCCGTATCCGCCGAGTCCACCTGGGCGGAGTTCGTGCGCAGCATCAGCGCCTACACCACCGAGCACGCCCCGGGGAAGGTCCTGGTCGGGCCGATCGCCTACGCGACCACGGCCTGGTGGGACCTGATCGCCCACAACCAGGCCTTCGCCGACCTCTTCCCGGGCCAGGTCATCCCGACCAACACCTTCAAGTGGATGGTCTGGGAGGGCCGCGACCAGCTCCCCGACCACACCCGGGCCTGGCAGCGGCCGGTGCTCCCGCACCTGGACGCCATGTTGCGCCGCCACCCCGATCACCCGGAGCTGCTCCAGCTGGCGCGTTGGACGGAACAGCGGGTCCCCCAGCCGCCGCGGCAGACCCGCGCCCGGCTCTTCGACGGTGCCGTCCGACCGCTGGTGCACGCGCAGCACGGCTACGGCTCGCTGCGGATCGGCGCGGCGGCGCCGGTGAGTGGTCTGGACAACCGGGTGGTGCTGATGCACTTCTACGGCGGGGTGAGCCCCCGGGAGCTGCGGCAGTCGCTGCGCGGCGAGGACGGCACGGGCCCGGGAGCGGCCCGGCGGGACTGAGCCTCCGCCCGTTCCGTATGGGTTCCGCAAATACCCCCCGGTGGCCGACCGGGCGGGCCTTACGGTGTGCCTCATGGGCCCACCGGTCTCTCTGATCCCAGCCGCCATGGCGGCCAGTTCTCGCCAACCGTCGTCATTCGGTCACCCAGCGTGGATCCGCTGCTATAGCATCATGCCCATGCCACCCGCACCCCTGTGCGGGTGAGCTCAGGGGTCACCAGGCCCCCAATCCACCGCTTCGGCGTTCCCCCACCGCCCCTCCCCCGCCGTCCACCCATTCGTCCGTCCCGTCGCGTCGGCACGGGACATGGCTCCCAAGGGTTAGAGAAACGTGCACGGGTCATTCGAGAAGCGCCAGGCAGCCAACACGCGGAACACCGGGGAACATCGCGCCAAAGGCGCCACCGCACCGGACCAGGAGACCCCGCCCGCCACCCGGCCGGCCCGCGCCTACGCCCCGCGCAACTGGCGGATCCGGACCCGGCTGACCGCGCTGCTCGCACTACCCGTGCTGGCGGCCACCGTGCTGGGCGGCTTACGCGTGCAGAGCTCGCTGCAACGCGGCGAGGCGCTCAGCGCGGTCAGCGCCACCAACCGGCTGGCCGCCGCCGCCACCTCGCTGGCCGACGCGCTCGAGGAGGAGCGGGACCTCTCGGCCGGCGTGCTGCCCGCGCAGCCCGGCCGCACCGACCCCGCCGTCGAGGCCGCCCGCGACACCACCGACCAGCAGCGCACCGCGTTCGCCTCGGCCATCACCGCGGTACGGCCCGGCACGCTGCCGGGCGGTGACATCGGCGTGCAGGCCGTCCAGGCCGACCTCGACCAGTTGGGCACGATCCGCCAGCAGGCCTTCACCCCGACCACCACCGGCCGAAGCTCGATACAGCGGACCGTGGCCGGCTACGACACGCTCGTCCAGAGCACCATCAACCTGAGCCAGGACCTGGCGCTGGCCACCGGCAACACCCGGATGATCCGGGCCGCGCACGCCCTGCAGCAGTTCGCGCAGGCGCAGGACGACGCGTCGGTGGTCCGCGCGGTGATCGCCGCCGCGCTGGCCGGCCCGTCGCACCAGCTCAGCCCGGACGACCAGGCGTACGCCGCGCAGGCCGACCAGGACCGCCAGGCGTTGCTGAAGGCCTTCCGGGCGTCCTACGGCGCGGCGGCGGCCAAGGCCGTGCTCGACCCGCTGGCGACCGACTCCGCCGCCCCGAGCGCCACCCCGGGCGCGGCCACGCCGGCCAGCCCCTCCTCGGCCGACCTCGACCAGCAGACCCGGCAGTTCCTCGGCGGGACCAACGGCCCGGCCACCGCTCCCACCACGATGTCCGCCGCCACCTGGTACGCACTGGCCAGCCCGCGGATCCAGGCGATGCACCAGGGCGAGCAGCAGCTCCTCGCCGACATGAACACCCAGGCGGCCAACCTGCGTTCGCTCACCAACCGCACCGCGCTGCTCAACGCCCTACTGGTCTCGCTGGTCCTGCTGGTCGCGGTGGGTGGTGCCACCCTGCTGGCCCGCTCGATGGTGCGCGGCCTGGCCCGCCTCCAGCGCGCCGCCGAGGACGTGGTGGAACGCCGACTGCCGGACGTGGTCGAGGCGTTGTCGCAGGCCGCGCCGCAGTCCGTGGACAGCCCGGTGGCGCCGATCGGCATCGACTCCACCGACGAGATCGGCCAAGTCGCCCACGCCTTCGACCAGGTGCACCGCGAGGCGGTCCGACTGGCCGCCGAGCAGGCCCTGCTCCGCGGCAACATCAACGCGATGTTCACCAACCTCTCGCGCCGCAGCCAGGGGCTGATCAAGCGTCAGCTCTCGCTGATCTCCGAACTGGAGGGCCGCGAGGCCGACCCCGACCAGCTGGCCAGCCTCTTCAAGCTCGACCACCTCGCCACCCGGATGCGCCGCAACGGTGAGAACCTGCTGGTCCTCGCGGGCGAGGACCCGGGCCGGCAGTGGACCCGGCCGGCACCGCTGGTCGACGTGCTGCGCGCCGCCGCCTCCGAGGTCGAACAGTACGAGCGCATCGAACTCACCACCATCCCGCCGACCGAGGTGGCCGGCCGGGTCGTCAACGACCTCGTCCACCTGCTCGCCGAGCTGCTGGAGAACGCCACCTCGTTCTCCGACCCGCAGACCCGGGTCCGGCTCACCGGCCACGCCCTGCCGGACGGCCGGGTGCTGGTCGAGATCCACGACACCGGCATCGGCCTCAACCCCGACGACCTCACGGAGATCAACGAGCGCCTGGCCAACCCGCCCACCGTGGACGTCTCGGTCTCCCGCCGCATGGGCCTCTTCGTGGTCGGCCGCCTCTCGCAGCGCCACGGCATCCGGATCCAGCTGCGCGCGGGCGACCACGGGGGCACCACGGCGCTGGTGATCCTCCCCGCCGACCTCTCCCCCGTCCCCGGCGGCACCCCGGTGCCGGCCACGGCCACGCTGGGGGCGACCGACCCCCGCGTCCTCGCCGGGCCGCCCCGCACCCGGCCGACGCCGCTGCCGTCCTCCGCACCCGGCCGGGCCTGAACCGGTGGCGGCCGGTTCCCCGGGGGTTCGACTCAGGGCGCGTCGGCGGGGTCCGCGACGCTGACCGGGACGTCCGGGTGCCGGAACCAGGAGCCCTGTACGGCCCACTGGACGAGCATCAGCACCACCCCGACCAGCAGTGAGGCGATGCCGATCACCGACACCCCGCCGGTGCGCCCGATCAGCGGCAGGGCGATCGAGGTGGCGCCGTAGCCGGGCTGGGCGTAGACGTCGAAGGCGGCGTAGCAGAAGAAGTAGAGCAACAGCAGCCCACCGAGCGCCGGAAACAGACCCTTGAACACGAAGTCCCGCACGCCGCGGGTCAGCACCCGGCGGTAGTACCAGGCACAGGCGAAGCCGGTCAGGCCGTAGTAGAAGGCGATTCCCAGGCCGACCGAGGCGATCGAGTCGGTGAGCACGTTGTCGCTGATCACGGTGAGCAGCACGTAGAACGCGATCGAGACCAGGCCCATCCCGAGGGTGGACCAGGTCGGGGTGCGGAAACGGTGGTGCACCCTGGCGAACTGCCCCGGGATGGCCCGGTGGGCGGCCATCGACAGGGTGGTCCGGGCGGTCGGCAGGATGGTGGTCTGGGTCGAGGCGGCCGAGGAGGTCAGCACCATCAGGATCAGCAGCTTGGTCAGCAGCCAACCCGGGCCGCTGCCGCCGAACACCGCGCGGCCGAGCCCGGAGAGCACGTCCCCCGAGTTGGCGGTGTTGGCCAGGCCGATGCCCTGGTGGCCGATGCCGGCGAAGGCCTGCGCCGAGGTGGCCACCAGACCGTAGATCAGCAACAGCAGCACGGTGGAGATGACCGCGGCCCGGCCCGGGGTGCGCGCGCTGTCGGCGGTCTCCTCGTTGACCGACACCGCGGTGTCCCAGCCCCAGTAGATGAAGACCGCCGCCAGGATGCCGGAGGTCAGCGCGCTGGACGAGGCCACCGCGAAGGGGTTGAACCAGGACGCGCTGATGTGGATCGCGGTCGCCGGCGGGTTCCTGCCGTACGTGCGGACCAGCGCGGTGACCGAGAGCAGCACCAGCATCGCGACCTCGACGGCGAGCAGCCGGCGTTGCAGCGCGGCGGAGATCTCGATGCCGACGTAGCAGATCACCGTCATCACGATGATCCACAGCACACCGGCCACGGTGGTCCACAGCTGGTTGCCGGCCAGGGAGTCCAGGCCGATCAGCCGGAACCCGTAGATCCCGGCGATCTGGGCCAGGTTGGCCATCACGATGACGTCGGCGACCACGATGCCCCAGCCGCCCATCCAACCGGTCCGCGGGCCGAAGGCCCGGGCCGCCCAGGTGAAGGTGGTGCCGCAGTCCGGGTCGGCCGCGTTGAGTTCCTTGTAGGCGTAGGCGATCAGCAGCATCGGGACGAAGGCCAGGACGGTGATGATCGGGGCCTGCAGGCCGACCCCGAGCACGATCACCCCCAGCGTCGCGGCCAGGCTGTAGGCCGGGGCGGTGGAGGCGATCCCGATCGCGACCGAGGAGACCAGGCCGAGCGCGCCGCCCTTGAGCCCCTTCTCGCCCGCCCCGGATCCGGCGGCGGGCGGTGCGTCCGGGGGTGCTGGGCTGCCGGCGGAGATGGACACTGCCCGACCTCTTCCCAACCCGGGGACAGGACCGCTCCATCGTCCCACGCGGTCGCCGGGCCCCGCCACGCGACGGGATCCGGCGGGCGGTCAGCCCAGCCGCTGGGCCGGCCGCGACTCGACCGGCAGCGGCCCCGACTCGGGGCCCTCCCGCAGCACCGCCAGGTAGTCGGCGCGGGCGACCGGCTCGGCGCCGAGGCTGCGGATGTGCGGGCCGTCCCACTGGGCGTCCAGCAGCCGCCCGCCGGCCTCGGCGAACCGGGCGGCGAGGTCGGCGATCGCCACCCGCGAGGCGCCCGGGCGGCGGTGGAACATCGAGTCCAGGCTCAGTACCGGGCCCACCCGCAGGCCGAACGCGCCGCCGACCAACTCCCCGTCCTCCCAGACCTCGACGCTGTGCGCCCAGCCCCGCTCGTGCAGCCGGTCGAGGCTCGCGCGCAGTTCACCGGTGAGCCAGCACGGCTCCCGGCCGGCCGCGCAGGCGTCGACCACCCGGGAGAACGCCCGGTCCAGGCTGGTCGACCAGTCCAGTTGGTGGCGCAGCCGGCGGGCCAGCCGGCGGCCGAGCCGGGCCCGGTCCAGCGCGATCACCGGTCGCGGATCCGGTGACCACCAGGGCACCTGGTAGGCCACCTCGCCCTCCCCGAGCACCGCGATGGCGCCGGTGGCGACCTCGTCCTCGTAGCGGGCCTCGTTGAGGAAGCCGGCGTACTCGTCGGGCGCGGGCATCGGGAAGAGCCCGTGCCGGTAGGCCGCGAGCAGGCTGTCGGGGCCGAGGTCGGCGCAGAACGCGACCGGTCCGTCGCCCGGCGCACCGGCCGGCTCCAGCGCTGACCAGTCGCCGAGCGTCAGCACGACAGCTCCGCGGGCACGCCGGCCGGCGCCGGGATCCAGCCGGCGGCGAGCATCCGGTCCAGGTAGTGGTCGATCAACTCGTCGTCCACCGGCGGCAGTTCGATCCCGCTGTCGCGGAGCGCCAATTCCGCCTTGGCGGAGTCGAATTCCGGGAAGGTGGGCCGGAAGTACAGCTCGCTGATGGACAGTTCGGTACCCGGGCAGCGGTCGACGAAGAGCGGCACGAACGGGGTCAACGGGTGGGTCGGGTGGGCGGCCGCGAACCGCACCAGCTCGCTCACCCAGTCCTGGTACGGGATCTCCTCGATCGGGTAGCCGCGGACCCGCAACCGCTCGGCGAGCACGTCGAGCAGCACCGGCCGCGGGTTGGCCAGGTGGTAGACGTCGCCGCCGGCGGGCGCGTGGGCGGCCAGGTGGGCGAGCGCCTGACTGAACCGGTCGGCCGGCACGAAGTCCAGCGGCAGCCGCACCTGCGGGCAACTTCCGGTGTCCGCAAGGTACTTGACCAGTGCGCAGAGTTCGGTGGCGGTGTTCATGGTGCCGGTGACCAGGTCGCCGGTGACGTCGTTGGTCCGCACGATGGTGACCGGCAGCCCGGCCTCGGCGGCCCGGTGCAGCAGCGACTCGGCCACCCACTTGCTCTCCACGTAGCCGACCGCGAGGTGCTGCGCGTGGTCGAGCGGCGTCTCCTCGGTGACCGCGGGCACGCCGGCCGCGCCGAAGCCGGCCAGCACCGCCAGGGTGGAGACGTAGTGCACCGGGATGCCCCGGGAGCGTCCGGCCAGCCGGATCACCTCACGGGTGGCGCCGACGTTGGCCTCCCGCAGCTGGTGGTACGGGTAGAGGAAGTTGACCTGTCCGCCGAGGTGGTGGATACCGTCCAGGGAGTCCGCCAGCTGGTCGAAGCGCTGCTCGTCCAGGCCGAGCAGCGGCGCGGTGAGGTCGCCGACCAGCGGCACCACCCGGTCGGAGGTCAGGTCGCGGTGGAGGAACCGCTGGTGCGCGGCGCGCAGCCGCTCCCGGGCGTGCCGCTCGTCGTCCGCGCGGACCAGGCAGTGGATCCGGGCATCGGTCCCGGTCAGCAGGGTGTCCAGCAGGTGCGCGCCGCAGAACCCGGTGGCGCCGGTGAGCAGCAGCTCGGCCGGCCGCTCCCGACGCGGTCGGGGCAGGGCCGAGGTGCGGATCGGGACGTCGGCCAGGGTGACTTCGGCGGCCAGGTCCACGCTGCGCCCCGCACCGGCCGAACCCGCGCGGGCGGCCTCGATCGCCGCGGTGAACGCGCCGATGCCGGCGTCGCGCAGCAGCGCGCGGGTCAGCGCGCGGATCCCGGTCACCTCGATGCCGAACATGCTCCGGGCCCGGGCCAGCATCTCCATCAGCAGCAGCGAGTTGCCGCCCAGCGCGAAGAAGTCGTCGTCCTGCCGGACCTCCTCGACACCGAGCACCTCGGACCAGAGCCGGGCCACCGCGGTCCGCGCGACGGCCGCCCGCCCGGCCGAACCGTCCACCGGCCCGGCGTCCACCGGCACGGCCCGGCGTTCGGCCAGCGGCTCGACGTGCGGCAGCCGGTGGCGGTCGATCTTGCCGGCCGGGGTCAGCGGCATCCGGTCGAGCAGCACGAACCGGGCCGGGACCATGAACTCCGGTAGCCGGGCGGCGAGATGGCGTCGCAACTCGGCCCGGACCGCGCCGACCTCGACGGTCTCGCCGTCGGCCACCGTGCAGTAGGCCGTCAACACCCGTGCGCCGTCGCCGGGCCGACCGTTCGCGCCGACCTCGCCGGTCTCCTCCAGGCGGACCCGCACCTGCAGGACGGCCGGGTGGCTCGCCAGCACCGACTCGATCTCGACCGGGTCCACCCGGAAGCCGCGCACCTTGACCTGGTCGTCGAAGCGGCCGAGCAGCTCCAGGTTGCCGTCCGGCCGCAGCCGCCCGGCGTCCCCGGTGCGGTACATCCGCTCACCGGGGACGTCCGCGAACGGGTCGGGCAGGAAGCACTCGGCGGTGAGACCCAGCCGCTGCCAGTAGCCGTGGGCCAGGCCCGGGCCGCCGAGGTGGATCTCGCCCCGCTCGCCGGGCGGCACCGGGCGCAGGTCGGCGTCCAGCAGGTACAGCCGGACGCCCGGCAGCGGCCGGCCGATCGGGACCGGCGCGGACGGCACGGTGTCCAGCAGTTCCGCGGTCAGCTCGCACAGGGTGGAGGTGACCGCCGCCTCGGTCAGCCCGTAGGCGTTGACCAGCCGGGTGCCGGGCAGCCGGCGCAGCGAGCGGCGGCAGTCCTCCGCGGGCACGGTGTCGCCGCCGACTATCAGCAGGCGCAGCCCGGGCAGGCCCGGGCCGTGCTCCGGGAGCAGGGTGAGCAGCTGGTGCCAGTAGGCCGGGGTCAGGTCGGCCACGGTCACACCGAGTCGGGGCAGCCGCTCCAACGCCTCGCTGGGCGCCCAGGCGGGGCTGCCGCCGAGGACCAGGGTGGCGCCGCTGAGCAGGGTCGCGAAGATCTGCTCCAGCGAGGTGTCGAAGCCCAGCGCGGCGAGCTGGAGGACCCGGTCGGCCGGGGAGAGCTCGTAGGCCTCGGTGACCCGGGCGAGCGTGAACAGCAGTGAACCGTGGGTCACCAGCACCCCCTTGGGGGTGCCGGTGGTGCCGGAGGTGTAGATCAGGTAGGCGGGGTCGGACGGCCGGCCGGCGTCCGGCACGGACGCGGCGGACCCGGCGGACACGTCCCGCGGCTCGTCGACCAGCGGTTCGTCGACCAGCAGCACGGCCGGACCGTCGGTGAAGCGCGGCCCGTGCTCGCGGTCGGTGATCAGCAGTTCGGCCCCGCAGTCCACCACCAGCTTGTTCAGTCGCCGGTCCGGGTGGTCGGGATCGAGCGGCAGGAAGGCGGCACCGGCCTTGAGCACCGCGAGCAGCGCGATCACCAGGTCGATCCCGCGCGGCAGACAGATCGGCAGCACCCCGCCCGGTCCGGCGCCCAGCGCGCGCAGCCGCCCGGCCAGCCGGTCGCTGCGCAGATCCAGCTCCCGGTAGTCGATCTCACCGTCTTCGGCGACCACCGCGACGGCCCGCGGATCGCGCGCGACCCGGGCCCGGAACAACTGGTGGATGGTGTCGCCGGTGGCCGCGGCGCCGGCCGGTGACGTCCCCGGCCGGCGTTCCTCGATCTCGGCCAGGCAGTTCCGCCGGGAGTCCGCGGCGTACACACTTCTCCAACCGATGGGAATCGGCAGCCGTCCGGGCCAGATTGCGTACTGTCCGTCGCCGTTGAGCAGCACGGTGTGCCGGCCACCGCTCCTCGCGGTGACACCGATCGGTTCGTCCACGTCTCGACTCTCGTCCAGGGGCGCCCGCACCAGGACACCAGTGATGCGCGGAGTCGGTGAGCCACCCCGCGCCGCTGCGCGGGAGGGGCGGCGAACGGACAGCGGCACCCGGCCCGAGTGCCTCCGAAGCACCAGGCGCGCCGCTGTTTCTCCTGACTATACTCACATCAGATGCCTCCTGGTGGCCGAGTCGGTGACCGAGGCCGAACTCCTATTTCCGACCGGGCATTTCCGGCCGGGAATTCCCGGACACCGCCGACTGCACCACCGATTGCTTTGCACCCGCGACATTCCTCCCGATTCGTACCCCTATCGGTGATTCGGTCATGTCGCGGAGGAGGTAGCGCTCTTGACACGCCGACGACAGCAGCTGATGGCCTGCTATCTGCTCTGGATGGTGGTCTTCACCGGCATCTACTACATGTATCCGGAGCAGCGGATCATCTGGTGGACCGGTGTCGGGCTGGGCGGAGTGGCCGCCATCACGGCCGGCGTCCGGCTCAACCGGCCCGCGCACCCGGCGTCCTGGCTGCTACTGGCGGTGGCGAACCTCAGTTTCACCGGCGGCGAGGTCGTCCAGGTCGTCCAGACCCAGTTCCTGCGGCTGCACAACCCCTTTCCGTCGGTCGCGGACGGCTTCTACTTGGCCGAATATCTTCTGTACGCGGTGGGCGTCTGGGGGTTCATCCGCTGGCGCAGCGCGCACCAGGACCGGGCCAGTCTGATCGACGCGTTGACCCTGACCGTCGGGCTGGGGCTGCTCGCCTGGATCTACCTGATCCTCCCCTATGTCCACACCCCTGACCTGAGCTGGGTGCAGAAGGCGGTCTCGATCGCATATCCGCTCGGCGACATCCTGATCCTGGCCATGTTGCTGCGGTTGCTGGCGCCGGCCGGCGGAAAGAGCCGCGCGATGTTGCTGCTCACCGTCGGCACGATCGGCCTGCTGGTCTCGGACGCCCTCTACGGGCTGATCCAACTGCACGGAAACTGGCGGATCGGCTCTCCGGTGGACCTGGGCTGGGCCGCCTTCTACTGCGCCTGGGGCGCCGCCGCGCTGCACCCCTCGATGGTCGAGCTGACCCGGCCGATCCCGACCCAGCAGACCGACATCACGGCCGGGCGGCTGTCCCTGCTCACGCTGGCCTCGCTGATCGCGCCGGGCATCCTGATCCTGGAGGCGGCGCACGGCATCACCAGCCACGCCGCCGTGATCGGGGCGTTCTCCGCGGTGCTCTTCCTGCTGGTGCTCGCCCGGCTGGCCGGCGTGGTGCTGGTGCACCGCCAGGCGCTGGCCCGCGAACGCGCGCTGCGCGAGGCCGGCGCCGCGCTGACCGCGGCGGTCACCGTCGAGGAGGTGGCGGACGCGGTGCAGGCCGTCGCGGCACGGCTGATGCCCCGCGAGGAAGGCCACCAGGCGCTGCTGGCGGTGAGCGAGCACGGCGTGCTGCGGGTCCGGCGGGCCGGGCGGAGTGCGGACCTCTCCCCCGGGCTCGGGGAGTCCGGCCTGCCGCTCACACCGGCCTCGGCGGCAGAGACCCGGCTGCTGCGCGCCGAGGAGCTCAGCCCCGAGCTCGCCGCCTTCCTGTGCGGGATGCCGACCGCGCTGCTCTGCCCGCTGGCGCTGGACAAGCGGCCGTCCGGCGACCCGCTGATCGGCGCGCTGATCGTCACCGGCACCGAGCAGGAACTCACCTCGCGCTGGGACTCGTTGGAGATCGTCGCGGCGCAGTCGGCACTCGCCGTGGAGCGGGTCATGCTCAGCCAGGAGATCACCAGACGCGACAGCGAGGCCTACTTCCGCACGTTGGTGCAGAACGCCTCCGACGTGATCCTGATCCTGACCGCCGAGGACGGCATCCGGTACGCGAGCTCCTCGGCCGAGCGGGTGCTCGGCCGCGCCGACCTGGCCGGCGCCCGGTTGACCGACCTGGTGCCCACCGAGGACACCCGGACGATCGGCGGCGCGCTGGCCCGGATGCGCTCGCGCGACCACTCCAGCGAGCAGCGCGAGCACTGGCGGCTGCTGCGCCACGACGGCACCCTGATCGAGGCCGAGGTCCGCTGCAACGACCTGCGCGACGACCCGACCGTCGGCGCTCTGGTGCTCACCCTCCGGGACGTCACCGAACAGCGGCAGATGGAACGCGAGTTGACCCACCGGGCGTTCCACGACTCGCTGACCGGCCTGGCCAACCGGGTGCTCTTCCAGGACCGGGTGGGCCACGCGCTGACCCGCAGCCGGCGCGGCGGCACGGTGACCGGGGTGCTCTTCATCGACCTGGACGACTTCAAGGTGGTCAACGACACCCAGGGACACGCGGTGGGTGACGAGTTGCTGGTGGCGGTCTCGCTGCGGCTGTCCACCGCGCTGCGCGCCTCGGACACCGCGGCGCGCCTGGGCGGTGACGAGTTCGCGGTGCTGGTCGAGGACGCGCTGCGGCCGGCCGACGTCGGGGCGATCGCGGACACCGTGCTGGCCGCGCTCAACGAGCCGTTCAAGCTGAGCTCCGGGGCGGTCCGGGTGGCGGCCAGCGTCGGGGTCGCGACCACCGAGGACAGCGAGGACGCGGCCGAACTGCTCACCCACGCCGACCTCGCGCTGTACGCGGCCAAGGCGGCCGGCAAGCGGCAGTGGCGGCACTACCAGCCGGCGCTGCAGGCCGGCCTGATCTCGCGGCACGAGATCAACGAGCGGCTGGACCACGCGCTGGCCCTCGCCGACTCGGCGTTCGAGCTGCGTTACCAGCCGGTGGTCGACCTCGCCACCGGCGACCTGGTGGGGTTCGAGGCGCTGATCCGCTGGCCGCACGACCAGCGCGGCCTGGTACTGCCGGACGAGTTCATCCCGGTGGCCGAGGAGAGCGGGCAGATCGTCCAACTCGGCGCCTGGGTGCTGGAACGGGCCGCCGCGGACACCGCGGACTGGCAGCGGGCCAGCAGTGCCCGGCGCGGGGCCGACCAGCGGCCGCCGCTGCGGGTGAACGTCAACGTGTCGGCCCGGCAGTTCCGCGACGCCGGCTTCGTCGACGTGGTGCGCGAGACCGTCCGCGACTCCGGGCTGGCGCCGGGCTCGCTGGTCCTGGAGCTGACCGAGAGCGTGTTGATGCGCCGCGACGAGCGGGTGCGCGCGGACATGCGGGCGCTGACCGACCTCGGGGTCAGGATCGCCATCGACGACTTCGGTACCGGCTACTCCTCGCTGAGCTACCTGCGCGAGTTCCCGATCTCGATCCTGAAGATCGACAAGTCGTTCATCGACGGCCTGGCGCACTCCCCGCAGCAGTACGCGCTGGTCGAGGGGATCGCCCGGATCGCCGACACGCTCGACGTGCAGGTCGTCGCCGAGGGCATCGAGCACGACACGCAGCGCGACCTCCTGGCCGCGATGGGCTGCCCGCTGGGCCAGGGCTACCTGTTCGCCCGCCCGCTCTCGGTCGAGCAGGCGGGCACCCTGGTGCGCGGCGACGCCGAGCTGGCCGGCCTGCAGAGCCGGCGCGGCCGGCCCGAGCAGGCCCCGGATCTCGTCAAGGCCGTGCTGGCCGGCGCGGGCCGGTCCTCCGGCACGGAGGAACCGGCCCGGTCGGGTGATCAGGACGGACAGATGCCGCGGGTGTAGTCCACGGTCGCGGTGGCCTGGGAGTACTGCCACTCCGGGGTGAGCAGGTGGGCGTCCAGGTCGGCGGCGGCGGTCCGGTCCTCCGTCACGTAGCCGAAGTCCTGCAGCCAGGCCGGGTAGAGGTTCTTGGAGCCGAGGTAGAAGGCGGCGCCGTCAACCGAGACCAACTTGTGGTGCAGCGCGTACGGGTGGCCGTCCGCCCAGGTGTCGCCGGGGGCGGCCCGGAACGAGGCGAGCTGCAGGTTCTGGCACATGGTCGCCTTGGCGGCGGCCGGGTCCTGGCCGGTCACCGCGGCGATCCGGTCCCGCAGCACGTCACTGACCTCGGAGAGCGACTTGATCTGCGAGTAGCCGCCGCTGCCGACCGCGCCGCGGTTGGCCGGGTCGCTGACCACGATCCGCACCTTGACCCCGGCGGCGAGCTTGGCCGCGAGGGTGTCGTAGAGCCGGACGTCGTAGCGGGGCAGCGGCGGGCAGGTGGCGTTGAGGTCCTGCTGGGATATCTCGATGTGGCTGGTGGCGCTGCCCACCAGCGCCCGCAGGGCGCTCTCCTCGGGGTTGACGGTGGCGTAGTCGCGGTCGGCGTTGGTGTGGTCGGGCAGCTTGATCGGGCCGCAGCTGGTGTCCGGCGCGGTGGCCGGGGCCTGCTGGAAGGCGGAGCCGGGGTCGGCGTTCTGGATGCCGACGCCCAGGCCGCCGACGGCGATGACGGGGACGTCGCCGGTGGTGGCGGGGGCCGGGTTGGTGTCCTGTTCCATCGTGGCCAGGCAGCCGGCGCCGTTGGAGGAGGCGAACCAGGCGGCCGAGAACACCCCGGTGTGCTGGCAGGTCCAGCCCCACAGGGTGTCCAGGTAGCGGCCGGCGACGCCGGCCGCCGGACCGGTCAGCGCCAGGTCGGCGTCGGTGACCGGGTGGGTGGTGTCGAGGTAGTCGGCCTTCCAGTCGTTGATGCCGCCGGTGATCACGCTCTGGCCGTCCACCACCAGCAACTTGGCGTGGTTCCAGGAGAACGAGGTCTTGGCGGTGGTCATCGAGGCCACGTTGAGCGTGACCGAACCGGCCGCGTCGCCCAACTTGCCCACCAGCTCGTCGCGGTAGGAGGTGGGCAGGACGTTGATGTTGTAGATCGGCGCGGCGCCGACCAGGATCCGCACCTGGAGCCGGTGACCGTTCGCCACCGCGGACTTGAGCCCGGCGACGATGGCGTCCTCGAACGCGCCGTTGGGCAGCGGGGCGAGCGAGGAGATGTCGACCGTGCGGGTCGCGGCGGCGATGTCGGCGGTCATCTTCGCCAGCAGCGCCTGGCTGCCGGGACGGTTGGCGCAGGTCGGGTCGCCCCAGCAGCCCGGGGTCTGCAGCAGCCAGCCGGACGGGTCGTCGGCCGGGGCGTCCAGGGCGTTGCCGGCGGTGCGCTGCCAGACCGTGCCCTCCAGGCCGGGCGAGACCTGACGCAGCGTCTGCTCGACGGCATCCAGGTGCGGGGTGGCGGAGTCGGCGACCGGGGCGGGGGCCGGCACGGGGGCGGCGGCGAGGGCGGGCGTCGCGGGCAGCACGGCGAGAGCGGCGGTTAGGGCCAGCGCGGATCGTGCGAGACGGCGGGAACGGCGGGTGCTGGACAGCGGCACGTGACGGTCCTTCACGGAGTCATGGACAAGTGTTCACCAATTCGGCACCGCAAAACTACCCGAAGGTAACCTCACGTTGCGTCAGGGCTGCGTTAAGCAGCCGATCGGCGGGGGATCCACCGCCGATCGGCGGGTGCCGCCGGGCAGGCCGGGTCGGTTCGACGGCACCACCGCGACCCCGACCCTCCCTTGACGCGGTCTTGGTCCGGTCTTGGCCCGACGCTCACTTGCGCCACCCCCCGGCAATGCAGTAGTACCTCTGCGAAGGACCCTGCCATGCAAGAGAACTGACGATAAGTCAGCTAATTGGGATACTAGGAGCGCCGGTGGACCCGATCATCGAAGCCCTCCCCGGCGTCCGCGCGACTCCCGAGGAACTGCTCGGGGAGTTCCGCGAGCGGCTGGCCCGGACCGGCTGGGCGGCCGAGGCACCGGACAGCCTGCTGCTGCCGATGGTCACCTCCGACCGGTCGCTGGCCCGCTTCGAGGCCCTGCTGCGAGCGCTGTTCCGGGCGCACCTGAAGGTGCTGCGGGTGGTCCGGGCGGGCGGCGAGGCGACGCCGGCCTCCCAGCGGTACGCCGAACTCGCCGCGCACATCCGGCAGCGCCACCTGGACTGGCCGGTGCTCGGCCCCGACCGCCGCCGACTGCCGGACGAGTGGCTGCTCTCGGAGTCCGCGGCCGACCTGCTGTACGGCCGTCCCGACGTGGTGATCGCCGGGGACGGCCCCAAGGTGGTGGACACCGGTTTCGACACCGCGGTGGCGGGCTTCGAACGGCCCGACGACCTCTGGACGATCACCGCGGGACTGCTCCGCCTGCCGGCCGGCCTCGGTGGCCGACCGCTGGACGGGCTGCGCGACTACTTCGGCGAACTCCCCGGTGCCGACGGCCGGTCGGCGGGCCACCGGTCGGTGCACTGGGTGCTGCGCGACGACCCGAAGGTGCGCGAGAGGTTCGACGCGCTGACCAGCGCGCTCAACGACAACCCGGACGGTGTGCGGCACTTGGCCCACTACCCCGGCGACCGGGTGCCGCCGCTCCCGCCCGGCGCGCCCGGCTACCTGCACCGGGCCTGCTCGATCCACTCGGTCCAGCAGGACCGCGCGCGGTTCGCCGAGCTGTTCTCGGCACTGGCACCCCGGATGGTCGGCTGCACCGTACCGCTGGAGCTCTCCCAACTCTCCTCCGGGCTGTACTCGGCCTGGCTGAGCGACCCGGCCGCCCGGCCCGCCGCGCTCACCGCCGGCGAGCGGCAGGCGGTGCGGCTGCTGCTGCCGTGGAGCCGGCCGGTGACCCTGCTGGATCCCGCTGACCTCACCCAACTGCACAGCCATCGAACCGAGTTCGTGCTGAAGAGGGCGGACGCCCCGCAGTCCGGCGAACTCCGCTTCGGCCGGCACCACTCGGCGGCCGAGTGGGCCGCCCTGCTGGAGGAGGCCAGGGCCGAACCGGTCGGCGGCTCGGCCGGCCCGCCGCCGACCGTCTGGATCGTCCAACAGCGCGTTCACGCAAGGCAGTTCGAGATCACCTCGGCCGCCGGTGGGAGCCCGTCGGGAACGGCGCCGCGCCGGGCCGGGCTCTCCTGCCGCCCGTACCTGATGGGCGGCCGGATCCGCACCATGGAGACCTGGCTGACCCCCGGCGAGCCGGATCCGCCGCGCTCCGCCCACCGCCAGTTCGTCGCCCACTACATCCGCCCCACGCCCACCACCCGTCCGGCTGGGCTGAGCGCATGGACACCCCGGTAGACCGGCCTTCCGGTGCCGCGAGGGACGACCTGGGCCACCCGCTCCGACCGGGCCCGGTACACCGGGTGGTCTCCCTGGTGCCCTCGCTCACCGAGGCGGTGGCCGCCACCGCGCCCGGTCTGCTGCTCGGGGCGACCGACTGGTGCAGCCATCCGGCCGACCTGGCGGTGGTCCGGATCGGCGGCACCAAGAACCCGGACGTCGCCCGGATCATCGGGCTGCGGCCCGACCTGGTGCTCGCCAACGAGGAGGAGAACCGCGCCGCCGACCTGGCGGCCCTGCGCGCGGCCGGGCTGGCGGTCTGGGTGACCGAGGTCCGCTCCCTCGACCAGGCCCTCAGCTCCCTGGACCGCCTGCTCACCGTCGCCTGCGGCCTGCCCCGCCCCGGCTGGCTGGACGCCGCGACGGCGGCCTGGCGGGCCCTTCCCCGGCCAACCGTCGCACCCCGTGCGGTCGTTCCGATCTGGCGGCGCCCGTGGATGGTGCTCGGCCGCGACACCTTCGCCGGCGACCTGCTGCACCGCCTGGGGATCCGCCAGCTCTACGCCGACCACGCGGACCGCTACCCGAAGCTTCCGCTCACCGAACTCCGCGCCGCACTCCCGGACTTGGTGATCCTGCCGGACGAGCCCTACCGCTTCACCCGCACCGACGGCCCGGAGGCCTTCCCCGGTGTCCCGGCCGCCCTGCTCAGCGGCCGCCACCTCACCTGGTACGGCCCGTCCCTGGCCGAGGCCCCCGCGCTGCTGACCGCCCAACTCGCCGCCGCCCGCGCCTGACCACCCCCGCTCCGCTCGCACGCACCCCTCGGCCGGACCACCGGGCCGGCCCCGGACGGGCCCTGCTTCACCCGACCCGTGCCTCCTGGGCCGACCCGATCGAGGCCCACTTCGGACCGCTGCGGCAATTCACCATCGCCAACTCGAACCACCCCGACCACACGGCTCGGACCCGGCCCCGGCACGCCTACCCGCGCCGCACCTAGAGTTGCGAACCCCCTCCGTCGACGGGGAACTCCGCTCCCGTCGTGAAGGTCGCACCGAACGCCAAGTACGCCACCGCGGCGGCCACTTCCTCGGACGCCCCCAGCCGCTGCATCGGGTTCGTGCTCCGGTAGGTGTCCTTCATCATCTCGACGACGTCGGCGGGCAAGGAGCGGTCCAGGACGCCCGTGTCGATCGGCCCGGGGCTCACGGCATTGACGCGCACCTTGCGCGGCAGTAGCTCGCGGGCCAGGGTGCGCGTCATCGACCGCAGGGCCGCCTTGCTCGCCGAGTAGACACTGAGCGCGTCGAGGCCCAGGACGTTCACCACCGACGTGGTGAGGACCACGCCGCTTCCCTCGCGCAACAGCGGCGCCAACGCCTGCACCGTGAAGTACGGGCCCTTGGCGTTGACGCTGAACAGCGTGTCGTACATCTCCTCCGTCGTCGAGTCGAACGGCGCGGACGCAGTGACGCCGGCGTTGACGAACAGCGCGTCCACCGCGCCGAACCGCTCCTGGACCGTGCCGGCCAGCGCCTTGATGTCCGTCATGGACGCGGCGTCGCCGCGAACGGCGATCGCCTTGTCCCCCAACTGCTCCAGCGCGGCGTCCAGGGTGGATCGGGTACGGCCGGTGATCAGTACGTGCGCCCCACCGTCCGCGAACAGCCGGGCCGTAGCCAGGCCGATACCGCTGCTTCCGCCCGTGATCACGATCTTCTTGCCGTCATAAGTGGTCATGCCCCCAAGCCAAATATCCCCCGCGCACCCTGTCCAAGACCTGTTCCGTATGCCGTCATGTCCCAGGCGCATGACGGCGCGCGACGTACCCTGGGCGAATGGACCTCGATCTGCGCCTCGTGCGCTACTTCACGGTCGTGGCGGAGTACGGCAACTTCGGCCGGGCCGCCACCAGGCTCCACCTGGCGCAGCCGTCGCTGAGCCGTCAGATCCAGCGGCTGGAGGCCCAGCTCGGTGTCCGGCTCCTCGACCGCTCGCCGCAGGGCAGCAGCCTCACCGACGCCGGTCAGGCCTTCCTTCCCAGGGCCCGGATACTGCTCCACGAGGCCGAGCAAGCCGCTCGCACGGCCAGAGCCGCCGTCCAGCCCCGCACCATCACCGTCGGCTACGCCGAAGGACTGGTCATCACCGCCTGTGTGCAGGAACTGCGCCGCCGGCACCCTGACGGCCAGGTCCGCACCAGGCACCTCGACTGGCGCGACACGCGCGCCCTCGCCGAGGGGCGGGTCGACGCCCTCGTCGCGTACAGGCCCCTGCCGTTGGCCACGGACGGCTTCCGGGTGACCGAGCTCCATGCGGAGTCGCGGGTACTGGTCACGTCGGCGAGTCATCATCTGGCGCACGAGAAAACCGTCAGCCTGCGGGCCCTTTCGGACCAGGAACTGGTCGCCTGCGTCAGCACTCCGGTCCTCTGGAGCACGCCCAAGCCGGTCGGCGACCGCCCGGCACCACCCCCGCCCGCGATCGACGACAGCTACGAGGACAAGCTGGAACTCATCGCCACCGGCCACTGTGTCGCGATCTTCCCTGCCGGCGATCGACGCGCTGCCGCGCGCGAGGACATCGCCCTGGTGCCCGTCATCGACATCGATCCCTGCGAGGTCGTGCTCGTCACGCGCGCCGACGACCCCAACCCGCTGCTCGGATCGCTGGAAGACGTCGCACGTACACTGCTCGGCACAGCCTCCCGACGGGAGAACGACGAACTGCCGGTCAACTGAACCCGTCGCCTCTGCGAGGTGGTCGGATCGGACGTCAGCGCACGTCCAACCGCCATCACGGTCAACCCGGCGAACCCATGCGGACAGGCCCTAGCCGCAATGCTGGTGACTTTGGCTCGCTTGTCTCGTTGGTTGTGGTGTGGCGAGGGTGGGGCAGATCAAGAAGTCACCTGCGGGTGAGCGGTTGTCGGATCGGATCGCGATCGGGGTGTTGACCCGGGCGTTTCCGCCGGGTCTGGTCGATGAGGTGATC
>NZ_JBITZU010000022.1:46206-119652 GCF_044547075.1 Kitasatospora sp. NPDC052896 | reverse complement strand
CGAGCGTTCCAGTAGCAGGCCCACTGTTCGCTCGACGCCGGCACCGTGGCTGATCAGCAGGTGGGCGAGGCGGTTGGCGCGGGCGTTCAGCTCGGCGTAGGTGAGCTGGGTGCCCTCGAAGGTGACCGCCACCGCCTTGGGGGTGCGTGTGGCCTGGGCCTGGAAGAGCTGGGGCAGGGTCGCGGTCGGCACCTCACGCGCGGTGTCGTTCCAGGTGGTGAGTACCTGCTGGCGCTCGGCCTCGTCGAGGACGTCGATCGCACCGATGGGCTGCTCTGGAACGGCGTTGGCGATCCACAGCAGCACTTCCCGAAACCGGCGCAGATTCCGCTCGTTCGCCTCGGCGTCGTACAGCGCAGGGTTGGCATCGAGGGCGACCTTCAGGCTGCCGTCGGGCGAGCGGTCGTAGACGCAGATGCTGAGGTCATTGGCCTGCGGGCCGGAGAGGGCATGGGCAAGGACCTCGCACTCGCCAAAACTGATGCCGTAGTCGAAGGAAATGATGTTGACGATCAGGCTGAACAGGCCGCCGCTGCCGACAAGCCTGAGGTCTCGGAGTATGTCCTCGTACCGGTACCGCTGGTGCCGCAGGGACTGGCGGACGGTCGCAGAAACCTGCTGGACCAGCTTTTCGACCGTCATCCCAGCCCGGACGGTCAGGCGGATGGGCAGGATGTTCGCGGTCATGCCCACGGCCCTGCGCTGCGCGCCCCCCATGCGTCCGTGCACCGGAAGGCCGAGAACGACGTTCTCGGCCCCAGTGAGGCGGTGCTGGTACGCGGCAGCGGCCGCGATCACCAGAACGGGGAAACTCGTCCGGAGGCGCCGAGCGGCGACCTTCAGGCTTGCGGCATCAGCCGGCTGCAACTCCTTCAGATGACGCAGCAGTTCATGCGGCGTGCCGCTCGCACGTCGGCCACTGAGGCTCACCGTCTCTGACGGCTCGGCGAACACCGCGCCCCAGAACTCGCGATCCTTGTCGAACACGTCCGACGACCGATAGGAGGACTCCGCGTCGAGCAGGGTGGAGAAGGGCTCCAGACGCCCCTCCTCGGGCGAGGCCCCGGCCAGTAGGGCCGTGTAGATCTCAGCGACCCGCGAGACCAGGAGAGCACCACTGTAAGCGTCACCGGCGATGTGATGCGTCTTCAGGTACCAGAAGACACGGTTGTGGCCTGCTCGGAAGACAGCATGTACGACAAGAGGGTCGTTACGGAGATCAACCGGCCGCTGCAGATCAGCCCACATCCAGCGTTCTGCCGCCGAACGCGGGTCCGGCTCTGCGCTGACGTCCAGACTCTCGACTGACCAGTCGTCGGAGACACAGATCTGCTGACGCAGTGTCTCATCGTCACCAGAGAAGTGTGTATGAAGCGACTCGGCCTCGTTGGTCGCGCGCCTGATCGCCTGTTCAAACAGGTCCGTATCCAGATCACCCTGGATCTCCAGGTACTCGCCGACGTTATAGATCGGGTTGGCTGGGTCGAGCTGCTGTGCTCGCCACATCCCCAGCTGTCCAGCCGTCAGTTCCCAGCGGTCACTTGCAGATCCGGACATTCCATTACCCCAGTAATCGACTCAGAATTGAACGCAGCAAAACGCTCTCGAAGGCGACGCTGTGACGCCAAATCAGGGGCGCGCCAGTTCCTGACTAAGCAGCAGATGCCCTAATGGCATCCGGATCCCGCGTCTCATCCCCGTGGCTGCAGGCGCCCCCATGATCAATCTGCCGAGAGTATAGCCGCCTCCTGCGGATGACGCCATTAAGATTCGAACGGTGCTAACTAACCTTAGCTACAGCCGAGTTGAGGTCAGGCATCGGAAGGTCGGCATCACTTCAGTCGGTGTCGCAAGTGTGTAGGTGGATCGAGCGGAAGCGGTCAGGCTGTGCGTCATGATCACAACACAGCAGAGTAGTTGGCCTAGCCTGTGGGAGGGGCCTATGCTCTATGCGGTCGAACGTGAGTGAACGAGCTGCTCTGCGCAGGGGGGTGGATGCAGGCTTACCGCCGACTAGCGTCGGTGCTGGTAGCTACCTGAAGAGCTGATGGAAAGTCAACCAACTGTTCGCCAAACCTCAGTGCTCCACGATGTGCTGCCGAGTGATCGGACCGCTGGCTTTGCTGATGCGATGTGAGGCGGGCCGCATCTCGACAGAGCTCGGTGCTAGGGCGGGATGGCATTAGTGAATCCCGGTGCGACTAGCGTGATGGCCAAATTTAGGGAGGTGGACCGTTAATTCTGTCGATCACTATTCGATCACTTGCGCTGGTTGTGACCTGCGCATGGGTGACGATGGACGGATTCTGTTGTGTCCGCACTGTCAGGACGAATCGCTTCTCCGTACGCAGTACCGGAGTAAAGAGTTTGCCGTTGCATCGGAAGCCGAGGGAATATTCAGATATCGCAACTGGCTTCCCGTCCGACGTAACGTGGTCGGATCGAGCAGGCCAGTCGTTTACCGCAGCCAGGGATTGGGCACGGAGCTCGGACTGCCGGATCTGTGGATATCCTTCAGTGGGTATTGGCCTGAGCGCGATTCGCACATGCTGTCGGGTACATTCAAGGAACTCGAAGCCTATACCGTCCTGGGGCGCATTCCACTGGGGGCCGGCGTGCTGGTTCTCGCGTCGGCAGGCAATACGGCGGCTGCCTTTGCCGTGGCTTGCCGGAACTTGGACTATCCGTGTCTGATGGTGGTTCCGGATCGCTCCCTCGCCGCCATCGGGTCAGTCGGATCGATTCCAGAGAACATTCGTGTGGTCGCCCTCGAGAACGGCACCTACGGCGAAGCGATGGCCTACAGCAGGAAGATCGTCGCCACCGGGCCCGAATTCCTCTCCGAAGGCGGTGTGCGAAATGTCGGTAGGCGTGACGGTCTCGCGGTGGTGGCCCTGACCGCCTACGAGGCGATGGGCAGCCTGCCTGACTTCTACTTCCAGGCCGTGGGCAGCGGCGCCGGCGCTATCGCCACCTACGAGGCGGCCCAGCGAATCGCTCGGTCCGGTGCAGCGGGCCACCGGATCCCCCGGCTGTTCCTGTGCCAGAATTCCGAGTTCGCACCCTTGTACGCCTCCTGGTGCACGGAGGAGAGCAGCGGGCAGCAGTCCGGCACATCGGTCGACGTGTATGCCCCGGAATTGGTCAACGATGCTCCGCCGTTCGCTCCCTCGGGCGGTGTCCGCGACATCCTGACGGCGAGTGCGGGCGGTGTTCTCGTCGCCGACCAGGAAGCCGCTGTGGCGGCAGCCGCGATGTTCGAGGCATTGGAAGGCATGGACATCGAACCGGCGGCGGCGGTCGCCGTCGCCTGTCTGCGCGATGCCGTGGCCGCAGGACGCGTTCCCGGCACGGCGCGGGTGCTCCTCAACATCACGGGCGGCGGGCGGAAGCGCAGGTACGAGAGAGCCGGCGTAGAGCCGTATCCCGCCGGGACCTGGTTCGTGAGTCGGGACAGCGCTCCGGAGGTTGTGGCAGCAAAGGCCTTGAGCTCACTCCGAGGCTGAGGCCGTCGACCTGCCGGGGTGATCACAGAAACAGACGGAAGGAATGCGCAAGAGTATGAACGGCGAGGCGTCAAGATACCCGCTGGTCCAGCTGTGCCTGGCGGATCTCCATGATTCGCTGAGTGCTCCGGTCAGCGAATCGATGAACTTTCTCAACGAAGTGGCACAGCGTTTCCCGGATGCCATCTCGCTGGCGGCCGGGCGTCCATATGAGGGCTACTTCGATCTGGATTACATTCACCGGTACCTCGATGCCTACCGGGCTCACCTGATGGCCAGGCTGGACGGTGACGAGGCGGCGGTGCGCCGAATGATCATGCAGTACGGGCGTACCAAGGGAATTATTCATGACCTTGTCGCCAAGCATCTCGCCGTGGACGAGGGCATCACCGTCGATCCGGAATCCATCGTCATCACGGTCGGCTGCCAGGAGGCGCTGTATCTGACGCTTCGAGTGCTGCGCGCGAGCGATCGCGATGTTCTGCTCGCGGTGACGCCGAGCTACGTGGGAATTCACGGAGCGGCTCAGCTCGTTGACCTGCCGCTGCTTCCGGTCAAGGAGTCGCCGGAGGGTATCGATCTCGATGACCTGGTGGCGGTTGTCGCCGGCGCCAAGGCCGACGGTCTTCGGCCTCGAGCTCTGTACGTCGTGCCTGACTTCGCCAACCCGACGGGCGCCAGGTTGAGTCGGGAATCACGGGAGCAGCTGCTCAGGATCGCCGCCGAAGAGGATTTCCTCATCCTGGAGGACAACCCGTACGGTTTGTTCGGCGACCCCGCCGGGCCGCCGACCATCAAGTCACTGGACGTCTCGGCGCGCGTGGTCTACCTGGGCTCGTTCGCCAAGACGGGTATTCCGGGCGCACGGGTCGGATACGCGATAGCGGATCAGGTGGTGACCGGCGGGTCCGGCGGTTCTCAGACGCTGGCCGACCAGCTCGCGAAGATCAAGAGCATGGTCACTGTGAACACCTCGCCGATCGCTCAGGCTGTTGTCGCGGGGAAGCTGCTGGAGAACGACTACAGTCTGCGTGCAGCCAACGCCCGTGAGATCGATACCTATCAGGGAAATCTCCGACAGGTGCTGGACGGCCTGGAGAAGCGCTTTGGTGGCGGGAGCTGCCCCGGCGTCTCCTGGAATACGCCTGCCGGTGGTTTCTTTGTACTTGTCACAGTTCCTTTCCTGGCTGATGACGAGCTGTTGGAGCGAAGCGCCCGGGATCATCATGTTCTGTGGACGCCGATTCACCACTTCTACGCGGACTCGGAACCGCGGAACGTCATGCGCTTGTCCTTCAGCCACCTCAGGCCGGAGGAGATCGAGGTAGGGCTCGATCGGCTTGAGGGGTTCATTAGGGAGACGGTCGGGAGCTGAAGCTCCTTCGTGTGCTCCGTCGCCGGATGTGCGAGTGGATGTGAGTTTGTGCTCATAACCCCCCCGATTCGTGGATGACTGAGTGATCATCACCCGGTAGGCTGGCGGCAGAAAGCATGATCAGTGGAGCCGCGCCATGAGTGACGTCTCGTCAAATATGCTGCGTCGGGAAGGAAGAAGGCACATTGGGTGTGGATAGTATATTGACAGATCGTTGGTTCCGGATGCTGAAGCGGCACCCCCATCCACGAGCCCGCCTGCTGTGCTTCCCCCATGCCGGAGGGGCGGCCAGTTTCTTCCAATCGTGGGCGGAACTGGTGCCCGATGGCGTGGAGCTCATCGCCGTTCGGTATCCAGGACGTGAAGACCGCCTGCTTGATCCGCCGGCCGGGACGATGGACCAACTCGCCGAACCCCTGGCACGTGCATGTTCTGCGCTCCTGGACACGCCCCTGGTGCTGTTCGGTCACAGCATGGGCGCGGCAGTCGCCTACGAGGTCGCGCTGCGCATGTCGGCCGATCCAGCCGCTACGCCGGCAGCCCTGTTCGTCTCCGGTCGCGGTGGGCCCGGGCACCAGGAGAGCACGACCGCTGCCGTCAGCGACGCCGAGCTGATCGAGGAGCTGGCCCTGCTGGGCGGCCCCGGTGCGCAGGCCTTCGAGATACCGGAGTTGCGCGACCTGGTCCTTCCGGGCATTCGTGCTGACTACCGCCTGCTGGAGAGCTACCAGGCCGCTTTGCCTGGTAGCCGCCTCAACATGCCCGTTGTCGCCTACTACGGGACGGGTGAGGAGGATCTGAGCGAGGTGTCGGTCGGAGCGTGGTCCGCAGTGACCCGCTCCTTCGCACTTCGTACCTTCGACGGTGGCCACTTCTACCTCGTGGACCAGGCGCCCGCACTGGTCGCGGATCTCTTCTCTCGGATCGGAGTCTGATGGCCTGGCCGAGAGTGTCGTTTCCCTTCCTAACTGTTGCTTGTACGTAGAAAGGAATGCACTGATGACGAACCCATTCGAGGACCCCGAGGCCAGCTACAAGGTTCTGGTCAATGAGGAGGGCCAGCACTCGCTGTGGCCGGTTTTCGTGGAGGTTCCTGGCGGCTGGACCGTCGTGTTCGGCGAGGCCGGCCGCACGGAGTGCCTCGAGTACATCGAGAAGTCATGGACCGACATGCGTCCGAAGAGCCTGATCGCGGCGATGGAAAACAGCTGATCAGCAAGGTGTCGGTATTGTGCTGAAGCTTGGTCGGTGGATGTACCCGCCGACCGGGCTTTGGCGCCATTCCCACTCCGGGGTGCACTGCTTCGAACGAGATTGCTTTGGGTGAGAACATCGTGAGCCAGTCTGAAATATTCATCGATCTTGGTATCGCTTACGTCGAGCTCTGTGTGGCGGACCTTGAGGCGGCGACTGCCGAATGGCGTGACCGCTTCGACTTCGCGGTAGTGGGGAGGCGGGAGGACGCCGCTGAGGGCTTCCGGAGCGTCGCGCTCCAACAGAGCGACATCATGCTGGTCCTCACTGAGGGCACGTCGGAGAAGCACCGCGCCGCGACGTACGTCCGCCGCCATGGCGACGGTGTTGCGGACATCGCCTTGCAGGTCGGTGACGTTGAAGCGGCCCTCGCCGAGGCAGTACGTCGGGGCGGCCGCGCGGTGGGCGCCCCGGTCCTGGACGAGAACGGTATGGCCTCCGCGACGATCGCGGGATTTGGCGACCTGGTGCACACCTTCGTGCGCAGTAGTGCCGCGGTTCCTGGCCTGCCGGCAGGCTTCGTCGTCGAGACGGCTCGCTGCGGCTCCGGAAGTTCCGCGACCCACGCTCCGGCGGATCTTCGGCAGATCGATCATTTCGCGGTCTGCGTGGACGCGGGCGAGCTCAATCGGACGGTGGACTTCTACCGGGATGTTCTGGATTTCCAGGAGATCTTCGAAGAGCGGATCGTCGTTGGCGCTCAGGCGATGAATTCCAAAGTCGTGCAGAGCGCTTCGATTGCGGTGACGTTCACGATCATCGAGCCCGATACCACGGCCGAACCGGGCCAGATCGATGCTTTTCTTGCCAGTCATGAAGGCGCAGGCATTCAGCACATCGCCTTCCTCAGTGACGACGCCGCAACCTCTGTTCGCAAACTCCGGGACCGTGGTGTCATGCTCCTCACCACGCCTGGTTCGTACTATGACATTCTCGGCGAGCGGATCAGCCCCAAGAACCATGGGCTGGACGTGCTCCGGGAGTTGAACCTCCTCGTCGATGAGGATCACGGCGGGCAGCTGTTCCAGATCTTCACCCGCTCCTCGCACCCGCGTCGCACGCTCTTCTTCGAGGTCATCGAACGGGTGGGGGCGGAGACGTTCGGCAGTGCGAACATCAAGGCACTGTACGAGGCTGTCGAGCTGGAGCGTGCTCAGCAGAGCGGCCAGTCGCAGTGACCGACTACTTCTCCCTGCGGGATCTGGAACTCGCTGCCTCGGCGACGTTGCCCAAGGACGTCTGGGACTTCGTCGCCGGAGGAAGTGGCAGCGAGCTCACGCTCGAGGCGAACCGGACGGCCCTGGACCGGATCCGCCTGGTGCCCCGCGTCCTGCGCGACGTCTCCGGGTGTTCCACGGCAGCGGCGCTGCTCGGGCGGGACGCTGGCATGCCGCTGGCCGTGGCACCGGTGGCCTACCACAGACTCCTCCATCCCGAGGGGGAGTTGGCAGTGGCCCGTGCGGCGCGGCGTGTGGGTGTCCCCTTCACGGTCGGCATGCTGAGCAGCTTCCCACTTGAGCGGATCGTCGCCGAGGGGGCTCGAACCTGGTTCCAGCTGTACTGGCTTCGTGATGAGACCAAGCTCTTCGAGCTGGTCGCCAGGGCGGAGGAGGCCGGCTGCGAAGCCCTGATGCTCACCGTTGACGTCCCGTGGATGGCACGCCGACTGCGCGACATCCGTAACCAGTTCAGCCTCCCGGAGGATGTCACAGCCGCGAACCTCTCCGCCGGTGCCTCGTCACAGGCCCACGAGTGGCGCGCGGGGACATCCGCAGTGGCGGCCCACACCAGTGCGGCCATGACGGCGGCACTGACCTGGGAATCCGTCGAGAAGCTCCGCGCCAGGACCACGCTGCCGCTGATCCTGAAGGGCGTTCTCGATCCTCGTGACGCCCGTCGCGCCGCAGACAGCGGTGTCGATGTCCTGGTGGTCTCCAATCATGGAGGGCGACAGCTGGACGGCGCCGTCCCCTCGATCGAGATGCTTTCCGCGGTGCGCGAGGCGGTGGCAGGAGATTGCGAAGTCCTCTTTGACAGCGGGGTGCGCAGCGGGACCGATGTCCTCAGGGCGCTGGCTCTGGGAGCCACGGGGGTGCTGGTCGGCCGTGCGGTGATGTGGGGACTGGCGGTAGGCGGCGAGCAGGGAGTGGACACCGTCTTCCGCCTGCTCGCCGACGAGTTCCGTGACGCCCTGGGCTTGGCCGGCTGCGCGTCGGTCTGCGACGCGGCTCGACTCCGCACCGTCAGCTGATGCTCCAGCAGGACTTCGACGTTCTGCTCGTTCAGAGGGCTGAGCGGTGCGTACGGTCGGCTGGTGCCCCGGAGTTCAATCTTGGAGATCTGACCGGCCGTGAGATATCTCACAGGTGATCCGGGGTGTGCGGCCGACGGAGTCAGGCCGGGCCGCCTGAGTCCGTCCAGGTCGCAGCAAGCTTGTACAAGGTGGATCAATTCGGGCATTTGGTTCGGTCGATCACACTTTCGCGGCGAGCTGGATCGTTCCGGAGACGGCTTTCAAACCCCGGGGACCTCTGTCTCAGCGCACAGGATTCCCCACCAGACGCTCGGGTAGGGCAGACTGCTTGGGCTGGGCATAACCATGCCCAGTTCGGGGAACCAAGCGCGGCGGTAGCCGGTCGCCCGGAGCTCGTGCCCATGCGTCAGCTCCGTGCGCTGACCACAACTTCCGCACTCGCGCTGCGGTGAGCCCCGCAGCAGCACCTGCCCAGGAACCGAGCGACGGGGGTCCGATGACCACGCACACGGAGGGTGAGTCGTACGGGTCGTACGGCTCGCCCGAGTCGTACGGGGCGGCGCAGCCGCACCTGGCGGCACCGACGAAGGGTCAAGTGGATCCAGCTGCGCAGCAGCAGTCGCAGGTGTACGGGGAGCCGGAGAACCCGTACCAGCAGGGGCAGCCGTACGGACAGCAGCAGCCGGAGTACCCGCAGCAGTCGGGTCCGTATCAGCAGAACCCGTACCAGCTGCCCTACGAGCAGCAGCAGGCGTACGGACAGCCGGAGCGATGGGGACTGCCGCAGGGCTATGGGTCGGCGGACGGCTTCGGGCCGGTGCAGGGCTACGGCCAGACAGAGGGCTACAGCCAGGTGCCCGGGCAAGCCGGGCAGTCGGGCGCCGAGCAGCAGTACTACGAGGGGTACTACCGGACCGAGCCGGAGCCGTACGTGGTCTCCCAGCCGGACCTCCTGCCTGCGGACTACGGCATGCCGATGGCCTTCAACGACCCACCGACGATGTCACTTCGCACCATCTCCGCCCAGGACGTCTACCCGCCGCAGGCCCCCGCCCAACTGCCGCAGCAGCGGGGGTCCGGCGAGGCGCCGGCGAAGCCCGCCGGGGAGGACTCGGCCGGGCGCAATGGTTTGATCATGGCGATCGGCACGCTGGCGTCCCGGGCGCTGGGCTTCGTGCGCAGCGCAACGGTGGCTGCGGCCATTAGCGTCGGCGATGTGGCCGGCTCCTACAACATCGGCAACACGATCCCCACCGTCATCTTCGTGATGCTCATCGGTGGCGCGCTCAACTCGGTCTTCGTGCCCGAGCTGGTCAAGGTTGCCAAGACGCACAAGGACGGCGGCGTCGCCTACACGGACCGTCTGCTCACCCTGTGCGGGGTGGCCCTGGTGGCGCTGACCCTGGTGGCGGTGTTCGCCGCCCCCTGGATCGTCAGCGTGTACGCACCGAGCTACACCGGGGCGCAGCGCGACCTGACGGTCACCTTTGCTCGTTACTGCCTGCCCGAGATCCTCTTCTACGGCATTTTCACCCTGCTGGGGCAGGTGCTCAACGCGCGCGGCAAGTTCGGCGCGATGATGTGGACCCCGGTGCTGAACAACGTGGTGGTCATCGCGGTCTTCGGGCTCTACATCGTTATGGGTGGCCACGCCAAGGCAGCTGGTGACGTGACCTCGGGCCAAGCGATGCTCCTGGGCGTCGGCACCACGCTGGGCGTGGTGGTTCAGGCGCTGGGCATGCTGCCCTCGCTGCGGGCGGCGCAGTACCGATTCCGGCCCCGGTTCGACTGGCGCGGCGCGGGCCTGGGCCAGCCGCTACGGGCCGCGAGCTGGGCGCTGCTGCTGATGATCGCCACCCAGGTGGCCTTCACCGAGCTCACCGCGCTGACCACCGCCGCCGACGCGCTCGGCGCTAAGGTCCACCTGGACGGGGTCGGCAACGCTGCCTACTCCAACGCCTACCAGCTGTTCGTGGTGCCGCAGGGCGTGATCACCGTCTCGCTGGTGACTGCGGTCCTGCCCCGGATGTCGCGGTCCGCGACCGAGGGCAACCTGACCAAGATCGGCGAGGACCTGGCCGGTGTCCTGCGCACCTCGGCCGCGATGATCGTCCCGGCGACTGTGCTGTTCGGTGCCTTCGCCAGCCAGGTCTCCGGCCTCGCCTACGGGTACGGCGCCGCCGCGAAGAACGGGATGGGTCTCACCGTCATCTCCGAGACGCTGCTGGCGTTCGCGATCGGCATCCCGTTCCTCTGCGCCCAGTACACGCTGGCCCGCGGCTTCTACGCGATGGGCGACGCGCGGACGCCGTTCTGGCTGACCGTGGTCTCCTCCGGCACCAACGTGCTGCTTTCCTACCTGGCCTACCTGCTGCTGAGTCCGCGCTGGATCGTGGTGGGCATGGCGAGTGCGCAGACCGTGGCCGGTGTGATCAGCATGGTGATCACAGGGCGGGCGCTGGCCCGCCGGCTGCGCTCGCTGCCCGCCGCTCCGGAGGACCCCAGGGCCCGCGCCGGGGTGCTGCACGCCGCACTGAGCGCGCCGATGCGCAGCGGCCTGGACGGGCGGCGGGTCTTCGGGCTGCACTTGGGGCTGCTGCTGGCCTGCCTGCCCGGGGCGCTAGTGGGGCACTTCGTGGCGAGCGGGATCAGCGGGATGTTCGGCACGGCCAGTGTCGTGACCATGTTCCTTGGTAACGCGATCGGGCTCGGCCTCGGGTCGTTCTTCGTGCTGCTCTCGCTCTTCGTACTGGCCAAGCCGGTCGGCGCCGCCTCGGTGGTTGCGCCGCTGGCCCGCAAGCTGCGGCTGCCCTTCCCGCAGGCGCCCGAGCCCGGCGGTCGGCGGCGGCGCTAGGAGGTGCTGAGCTTGGCGCCTATCGTCGGCGGGTTTAGTGTTCCTTGATCGACTCGGCGTGTTTGACCTCATGCCGACGTCGTGGTGCTTGGCCCGGTGCTTGTTCTTCGAGTTGGGAGGTCGTCCTGGGCCCGGCCGGGACGGCTTTCGGTGCCGTCGCCGGGCAGGCCGCCGCTGGCACGCGGATGTTGCGAAACCCGCGCCGTACTCGGGCGGGGGTGAGGCGGCGGGGTTCGGCCGCCGGTCGCTCCCAAGGGAGCTGTAGGTCGTCAGCGAGGGGTCGGGCGAGGCGGAGCTGAGTGTGGGCGGCGATGATCAGCCAGGTCCACAGGTCGGCGGTGTCCGCGTTGTGAAGTTCCCCCAAGGCCGGGTAGTTAGGGCTTGCAGATCATCAACTCGCAGTCTTGATCTCTGATGCGACGGGGATGCCTGCTGTGTTCGCGAGGGTGTAGAGGTCGTTTAGGTCGGCGAGTTGGAGGTCAGCGGGCTGAAGGGTGTGGCCTGCCTGTGTGAGCAGGCCACGGACGTCGCGGATGCGCCTGTTGACGGTTCCGGGGTGGACGTTGAACAGGGCAGCCACGGCGACCTGGGGCAGGCCGAGCAGGTAGTGGAGGACGGTGGCCAGGAGCCGGTCGGCGAGGGTGAGGATGGGGCGGCGTCCGGTGCGGCCGTCACCCTTGACGCGCGGCCGGTGGCCGCGCCGTTTGTCCAGGCGGCCTCGCGCTGCTCCTCATGGAGGGACGTGAGCGTGGTGATCAGGGCGTCCCACTCGAGCGCGGGCGTGCTGGGCCCCGACGGCGCGTTGATCAAGCCGGGCGTTCTCTAGTCCATGGCTCCACCGTGACCGTGGCGCCGGCTGCGCGCAGATCCTCGGCGTGCCGTCGCGCGGCGTGCTCCTCGATCCCTTCGAGGAGCAGAACCGGAGGCGGCTCGGTCACGGTCTGCTTCGCGCGCCACAGCCCGCTGTCCGTCATTGTGCGGAACGTCTTCGCGACCTCCAACGAGCGGGGCCAACGTCGAGGAGTACCACGTTGTGGGGGATGTCGTCGCAGACGAGCGTGAAGTACACGGTCATTTCGACACGGGCTGGTTGCAGCGTACGGAGCGGAAGACCGTCATCTGCTCGCCTCCGTGCGGGGCTGTGGCCGGAACTCGTGGACTACCTCGATGCGGCCGACGATGTGCCGGTTGAACTCGTGCAGTTCCTCGGCCGGCACCCATAGCTCGAGGATCGTGCGTCCGCCGGCCTGCTGGACCGGGTAGCGCGTGGCGAAGGCGGCGTCCTCGAACCTGGTGACGTAGCCGGCGCCGGAGGCGGGCACGTTCCAGTCCCGTGCGATGCGGATCGCGTAGTCCTCGTTCAGGACCGGGTAGAAGATCGGCTGCTCGGGCAGGCGAGGCGGCCAGGCCCGCCAGCCAGACGCCTCGACCAATGCCAGCTCCTGCGGGCCTGTGGGCCGCCACAGCGTCAGGGTCTTCGCCTGGGACATCGCCTGCTCTCCTCGATCACTTGGGTGGGAGCTCACCGTAACCGCGTCGGCGGACCGGCTGCGAATGGTTTCGGTTTCTCGCGATTGGACAGGCGCGCGCAGCGACTGCTCGCTTCGATATTCGCTCGCACTGCCCACCGCCGCCTCCTACGATCGGTGCATCAGCAGGCGTTGAGCGCTGGGACGCAAGCGGGGCTGTAACCCCTGCTCCCATAGGGATGCCGAGGTTCGATTCCTCGGCAACGCACTGGTTCGTAGCTCAGTTGGAAGAGCAGCCGTTTCCAAAGCGGCGTGCCGCAGGTTCGAGTCCTGCCGGACCAGCAAAATACAGGGCGTTTTCGCGGACCTCGCGAATTCGGCGACCGGCAGAGGAAAATCAGAGGATCCGGTCGAACCGCCCGGGCGAACGAGGCTACAATGAGGTTGTGATGAACATCACGGCCGATGTGGCTCTCGCGCACCGCTTCTCACGCGCCTCTCACGGATGGGGCGTCATGGGGCAGCATCAGGTGTCACGCGGAGCGGATGAGATGGGCCCTGACCTGCTTGATTCGGACTGGTGAACATCAGCTGGGGGTCAAGGGGTCGCAGGTTCAAATCCTGTCGTCCCGACGGTGAAGTCGCTTGTGAGGGCGGGTACTTGGGAAGCCAAGTACCCGCCCTCACTTGTTTTCGTGGTGCAGGTGGTCGCAGGATGGTCGCGTTCGGCGCTCTGGCCTGGAGGTTTGTGGGTGAGGTGAGTGCGAGGTGATCGCACTATCTGATTGTCTGTCAGATATTCTCGCGGGGGAGGTCTGCGTGGTTGAGGGCGTCGGCGAGGGCGGTGACGGCTTCGCGAGCGGCTTGGGGGAGCAGGTGACCGTAGATGTTGACGGTGGTGGCCAGGGTGGAGTGCCGCAGGGTCTTGGAGACGACGGCGAGTGGCACCTGGGAGCTGATCATGATGGTGGCGGCGGTGTGCCTGAGGTCGTGAAGACCGATCTTGGGTAGGCCGATCTCGGCCGAGCGCCGGCGCAGGGTGTGCAGGAGGCGCTCGGGGTTGATGGGTTTGCCGTCGGGGCGGGTGAAGACCATGCCCTGGAGGCGGGCCTGGTCGGGGTGGGCGCTGCGATGGCGGGCGGCTTGGCGGCGTAGCGCCGCGGTGACGCGGGGGGAGAGGCTAACCCAGTTGCGGCTGGCGCGGGTCTTGGGTGCTTGCAGGTGCAGGCGGGCGTTGTTCACCGATGCCAGGGTCCAGCGTACGAACAGGACGCGTTGCTGGAAGTGGATGTCGGGCCAGTGCAGGCCCAGGACTTCACCGCGGCGCATGCCGGTGCCGAGGATGACCTCGAAGATGTCGGCGTAGACGTCGTTGTAGGTCTCGGCGTTGTGGTGCAGGAAGGCGGAGGCCTGCTGTGGTGTCCAGCAGAGGCGCTCGGGTGCGGCGGGACGCTTCAGTGCGGCGTTGCGGGCGGGGTTATGGGCCAGCAGGTCGGCGCTGACGGCGGCGTTCATGGCGTTGGAGAGGATGGTGCAGCAGCGGTGGACCGTGGGGCGTCCGCGGCCGGCGGCCAGTTGCCGGCGGGACCAGGTGGTGACGTGGCGCTCGCGCAGGGCGATCAGCGGGAGTGGACCGAAGGCCGGTATGAGGTCGTGGTGGACGTGTTGGTGGTAGCCGGCGTAGGTGGTGGCTTTGAGGATCTCTCGCTTGGAGAGCAGCCACTCCGTCAGGTAGTCGGCGACGGTCAGGGCCTCGTCCACCGTGATGCCGGTGCGTTCGGCCAGCAGGAAGTTCTGCAGGGCGGTGAGGGCCGCGCTCTCGTCGGCGAAGCCGCCGCGGCGCCTGGTCGCACGCTTGCCGGAGGGCGAGGGCAGGTCCACGGCGTAGGTCCAGCTGCCGTGGTCGGGAAGGGCGTTCAGTTTTGGGCAACGGGCGCCGTACTGGAGGCGGTTGGCGTCACGGCAGCCGCAGCGCCGGTAGATGCGGCCGCGCGAAGGGTCGGTCAGATTCACGGGATTCGACTCCTTGTGTGATCGGGCTGGGCCCAGCTTCACGGCGGGGTGGCCTGGCGCGGCAGGGGGCGGATCATGGCGTCGGGGAGGCGAACCTGGCGACCATCTGGGCCCGTGAACTGGGGTGATCCCCTTGGAAAGCGCACAAGGGGAGTGTCAGGGACCATTCGGTGGTGATGATCGGAGGTGCGGAGAGTCGAATCCCGGGTGGCGAAGAAGTGAGGCTGATAAGCAGGAAGGCCGCGAATTGAGGCCCTATTGCGCTTTCATTATGCGTCGGATGAGTAACGCCCCGGACTAGCGATTGGAGTTGTCGAGCCTGCCGTGCGATCGGGTGGCCGCTGTCAGCGCACCGTCCCTGCCTGGATCCGGTTGGTCAGAACACCGACCAGCCGGTGAGGATGGTGAAGGTGTCGAGGGCGGTGATGCCGGCCACGAAGACTCATGGCCAGCGATCACGCCCACCACTGGTCAACTCGCAAAACCGCTGCTCATCCCCCGCACGCCGGTAACGACACCCTGCAGGGAAGCACACCGAAGGCTGAACGAAATCCAAGCAGTGCCATGGGCCGCCTGGTGACCGACCGCCGCCGCGGACGTCCGCCAGGTCAGTGCGAGTGATCGGAGGCACCGCCGCGGCGAGCCCACCGGAATCGTTCACCGCTCCCGGCGGACAGCGAGCAGGGCCGCGTCGTCCGTCAACCCGGAGCCGACGTAGGCCCGCACGTCCACGAGGAGATCGTCCAGCAAGGCCTCCGGCTCGTCGTGCGGCATCCCTGCCAGGCGCTGGGCGAGTGGGTAGAACCGGTCGGTCTCGTCCCGGGCCTCGGCCACGCCGTCGGTGTACAACAGCAGGAGGTCGCCGCGTTCGAAGGTGAGCAATCCAGCGCGGTAATCGCTGCCGACCAGGCCCAGCAGTGCCAGCGGTGGCGAGTCGATGGGCGGATCCACCACCGTGACCTCGCCGGCATGGCATAGCAGCGGCGGTGGGTGCCCGCAGTTGACCACGATCGCCGGCCCCGGATCATCGGGGATACCGACCAGTACGGCCGTGACGAACTCCTCGTCTACCGTACGACGGGCGAGCGCCGAGTCCAACCGCCTGGCGACCTCCGACAGGTCCGGCTCGGCCCGCGCGGCCTCCCGGAACACACCGAGTACGTCGGAGGCGGTCTCCACTGCGCCCAGGCCCTTGCCGCACACGTCACCCAGCAACAGGCGCACCCCGTACGGAGTACGCAGCACCTCGTACACATCCCCACCGATTCGTGCCTCGGCCTCCGCCGCCACGTACCGCACCGCGACCACCAACGGCCCCATCCGGCGAGGTACCAGGCGCAGCAGCGCCCGCTGCGCCGCCTCGGCGACCGTGCGAACCCTGACAAGTTCCCTGTCCTGGGTCGCCGCCACCATGACGTTGGCGCAACTGAAGAAGGTGATCGCGATCACCGTGGCCGCTGCAGTGATGTGGACGACAACGGGTACTCGGCTGTCGTAGAACGCCAGGCCGGCGACGATGACACTGGCGATTGCTCCGGCGACCAGCGGGACTACGGCCCGGCGGGTGCCCGTGCCCGCTAGCACCGGCACAGCCGCGAGAACCGGGGAGAACGTGACACCAGGCCCCGTCGCGATGTCGGCCAGCACGGCCATCACGACCAGCGCGTAGCCGCCGACCGTGAGTCTGCGCGACCATCTGGTAAGGAGCGGCCGTACACCCCGTGTTGCCTGGTTGACGGCATAAGACACCGGACTGTCCTTTCGGCTCGCTCGTTCCTACCAGCCGAGTACTTGCTCCCCCCTCTAGTGAAATCACCAGAGGCTCCCTGGCAACAGCACTTTCAAGGGCCCAAGGCCTGCAGGCAGACAGCGTCCTGCGCAGGGCCCGCCCATGGCGGCGGGCGATTGTGAGCGTGGCGGAAGCGACGGGTGGCACAGGAGACTGCACGGCCTGGCTAAGTGATTCGAGGACGGGGTCAGCGCGTTCCGACGGCCAGGACCCGCCCTGGATCGAAGGCATCTGGTGATGCCGTGGTCCTATGTCCCTGACACGGCGGGCGGCTCTGCGGCAGTGAGAGAGTCTCGACAAGAAGATCCGTGCCCTCGACGTGGGCGCGGACAGTTATCCTGCCGAACCCTTCCTGTCGTACGGGCCCCTCGCCATGCGCAGCCTGGCGGCTCGCCGCCGTGCGCGGTGGCACTGGGTAAGTAGCGGTGGCATTGGGTGAGTATGTGAACGGTTTGCATGCGATGACCATTGCCGGACCCGGCGGGTCTGGCCACCTCCCATCGAGTGTTGTGTTCCCGGGGCGCTACCAGCGCCGCTTACGTGCCGTCAACGTTGACCCCGGCCAAGGACCCGGCGCTTGCGGAGACGCTCGGCACGGAGGCGGCCCGCGCCTGCGGTTGACCGGCACCTCGCTGTGGCTCCTCGGTCCGGAGCACAGCGTCGGCGTACTCCACGAAGCGGTCCAGGCCGAGCTGGGAGAGCGTGGCCTTCGCATGGGGGGAGGCTGCCCGGATGCGCAGCACGGCGCCGCGTTCGCGCTGGACACGCATTGCGGTCACGATCACGGTTTGCCATGGCTGGGTCAGGTGCGTGAGGGATCCGAGGTCGAGTTCCAGTGACTCGCCCGCCGCTCGCGCGTCGGCGAGGGCAGTCAGGGCCCGGCCAAGGCGGGCGGTGTGGTCCCAGGTTGCCTCGCCGAGCAGGACAGCCACCGGCGGTCCGTGGCGGTCTGCGCGCAGGGCGGCTCCGCCTGCCCGCACCCAGCAGTGTGCGGAGAAGGGGCGGCAACTCCAGCCCGGGGCGTTGACGTCGGCTCGCATGCCCGTGTCTCCAACCTGGCGCATAGCGCCATACCCCCGGGCCCAGTACGGCTCGTGCGCGAAACTGAGCCCTGGGGGCCCTGTCCGGCCGCTATCACCATCTTTGCATACTGCAAAGCGCCGTGTCGGGTTGAGCCAGAGTGCGGGCTCTTGCGAGATGCCGCTCGTCGTACGGGCGGCGCAGTTCGATGTGGCCTGAATGCTGCAACTCGCGGTGGGCGGCTTCCGTGGTGGTGCCGTCGAGGCGGGCGTTGAGGGCGTCGCGGGCGTCGGCCTCAACGTGTCTCGGGATCCGGGCCCACCGAGCGCAGGTGGGCAGCCGCCGCGCCTGGCAAGGATGGAAGTGACTGGTTCGGTGCTCCTGGCACGCAGAGTCGATCCCGGCGTCCAGCTGGTTGATCTCGGGTCTCGTGTCCGAGGCTCAGCCGTGCCGATCCTCGGGATGTTAGTCGCCGAGTCGCAGAGTGATACCGGGCCCGCCAGCTCATCGCTGGACGGCGATTTGGAGGAGTTCTTCGAGTTCCCCCCAAGGCGCCGCTGGAGCTCGGCGATCTCGGTCCGGGTGGCCGCCGGCTCCGCCCGGATTGCCGCCAGCTCACTGCGCACGTGCTCGGGCCGGGGCGTGGATAAGCGGAGCGCAAGTTCGTCATTGCCAAAGCCTTCCAGGTCAGGGGCTACACCGCCGGCATGACCGGCGACGGCGTCGTCGTCTCCCGGCGTGGCGACGACGACCCTGGGGGCCGCTTCGCCGGTGGGGGTGCGGCACCCTGACTCCGTGGCTGTCGTCGGCGCGGCGATCCGGCGTTGCACGTCTCAGCAGTCGAGAGGATCTTGCACAGGGCAAAGAGTTTTATTGCATAATGCAAATATGATGAGTACGGCTGAGCCCTCCCCTTCCCTTCCGTCCCGTGCCGCGCCGCGCGTGCAGCGCGGTCTGCCCGGAGCCCTGACGGCGTTGCGTGAGACCAAGGGCGGGCTCCTGGCGCTGGCCCTGCTGGTCGGCGCGGGTGCCGGCGTCGGGGCGATCGCGTTCCGGTGGCTGATCAAGACGTTCACGCTGCTGCTGTCCGGGCATGCCGACTACTCGGCGGCCGGGCATGCCGCGAACCCCCACGTCCCCTTCCTCGGGCACTGGTTCGTGCTGCTGGCCCCGGTGGTGGCGGGGTTGCTGTACGGGCCGTTGGTGCAGCGCTTCGCGCGGGAGGCGCGTGGGCACGGGGTGCCGGAGGTGATGTACGCCGTCGCGCGCCGGGGCGGGCGGATCGCTCCGCAGGTGGCGGTCGTCAAGTCGCTGGCGTCCGCGCTGTGCATCGGGGGTGGCGGTTCGGTGGGCCGGGAGGGCCCGATCGTGCAGATCGGCTCGGCTCTCGGCTCGTCGCTGGGCCGGCTGATCAAGGTCGCCGAGGACCGGATGAGGGTCCTGGTCGCCTGTGGCGCGGCCGGCGGGATCGCCGCCACCTTCAACGCCCCGCTGGCCGGGGTGTTCTTCGCGATGGAGCTGATCCTGCGCGACTTCACCGCCGAGTCCTTCGGCATGGTGGTCCTCGCCTCCGTGGTCGCCTCCGTCATCGGCCGGGCGGCCTTCGGCAACACGCCCTTCCTCCAGCTGCCCGCCTTCGGCGTCCACCACGTCTCGCAGTACGCGCTCTTCGCGCTGCTCGGGGTGCTGGCCGGGGTGGTCGGGGTCGGCTTCACCCGGATCCTGTACTGGATCGAGGACGCCTGCGACTGGGCCTGGCGCGGCCCCGAGTGGGCCCGGCCCGCCGTCGGTGGGTTGCTGCTGGGTGGCCTGCTGCTCCTGCTGCCGCAGATGTACGGGGTCGGCTATCCGGTGCTGGAGAACGCCGTCAACGGCAAGTACGTGATCGGCTTCCTGCTGCTCCTGCTCATCGGCAAGATCGCCGCGACCAGCCTCACCATCGGCATCGGCGGCTCCGGCGGCGTGTTCGCCCCGTCCCTGTTCATGGGCGCCATGCTGGGCGCCGCTTTCGGTGCCACCGCACAGCACCTGGCCCCGGGGATCACCGGTCCGGTCGGCGCCTACGGCCTGATCGGCATGGGCGCGGTCTTCGCCGGCGCCGCCCGCGCCCCCATCACCGCCGTCATCATCCTGTTCGAACTCACTGGCGAGTACAGCATCATCCTGCCGATGATGACCGCCATCGTGCTCGCCACCGGCGTCAGTCGCGCCCTGTCGCACGACACGATCTACAGCCTCAAGCTGCGCCGGCGCGGCATCGACCTCGACGAGAAGCTCCCGGGTGCTCGTTTCGCCGGGATCACCGTCGAGAGCGTGATGGAGGCGCTGCCGACGGCTCTGGAGGAGACGATGCCGCTGGCGAAGGCTGCGGACGTGCTGGCCGCCTCCCCGCACGGCGTGCTGCCGATCCTCACCGCGCACGGTGACTACCTCGGCACCGCGACCGCCCGCGCGGCGGCCGAGATCCTCGCCGACGGCGCGCACGACGCCACCACGGTGGCGGCCATCACCCACCGGCCCGGTCTGGTGACCGCCGACACCGATCTCGCCGACGCGCTCGACGCCCTCGTCGGCGGGGAGGGCGCCGGTCTGCCGGTCCTCGACCCCTCCCACGCGCGCCTCGCCGGTTGGATCACCCACCAGTCCGTCCTCACCGCCCTGCACCGCCCCCGCACGACGGGGGAGGAGTCCGCCGAACTGTGACGGTGGGCGGCCGATGCCGGCCGCCCACCCCGCGGCACCGGGCGCCCCGGGTTCGGGCGGGCCGGGGGCCTCGCCGCGGCCGGGTCGCCGCGCGGGCGCACAGGGGACGCCCGCGCGGTGGCCGGCTCAGCCCGCGACGGCCGGGGCGTGCAGGTGGACCAGGCCGACGACGCCGAACTCCATGGTGAGTTGGATGAGTTGGCCGGGTGCCGGGTGTCCGCCGTGGAGGAGGACGTGCGGGCCCCGGCCGCCGAAGGCGGTGGTGCTGCCGGGGGACAGCAGGATTCCGGCGTCCGACAGCGAGCCGGTGGTGTCACCGGCGGCGTTCTGGAGGGTTGCCTGGCTCCCATCGGGGGTGGTGACCATGGCGAGGTGTTCGGGGACGCTGCCGCTGTTGCGGACGGTCATGGTCAGCTCGGCCGTTCCGTCGGGCGCCACGTGCACGGTCGCGACGCTGATCGCCAGGTCGACCCCGGAGGCCTGGGCGCTCAGCGAGCCGGGCATGGCGGGGGCCGGCGCCCCGGGGGCGCTGGGGGCCGCGGTCGGCGCGGGGGCGGTGGGCACGGGAGGGGTGGCCGGGGTCCCGGCGCAGGCGGTGGTCAGGGCCAGGAGTGCGGCCGAGACAGCTATCGGGCGGGCGAGGTGGGGCAGCGAACACGTCATCTTTGCATTATGCAAGAAATTCCGATGGTGCCGGACAGGTACACCACCGTGCACAACCGTGCGCCACGGAGTGATTCCGCTGCCTGCTCGCTGGCGCCGCGCCCTGCCTGTTGCCGCGCGCTACCAATGGGTGGTCCCGGTGCTCTGGTACCTGGTGATCGCACTGCTGGTACTCAACCGCTTCTGGTACTACTGGCGGACCCTGCTCCGATCGGTGGCTGGTAACCCGGTGGTGGCAGGCCGGAACCCACCCACCGGTGGCTCCGGAAGGGGGCTGCACCCGGGGGTGCAGGCCGGGGCGCGCGGGAGGTAGAAATGACCTATGCCTCACGACCGCGCCCTGACTGCCGCCACCGCCGATCCGTCCCGGTCGGGGGTCGAGGAGGACCTGGTCACGGCGGTGCTGACCGCCTCACGCGTGCTGGTGGCGATCTCGGCACGGTCGCTGGGCGGGGTGGCGGAGGCACTGACGTTGCCGCAGTTCCGGATGCTGGTGGTATTGCACAGTCGGGGAGCGATGAGCATGTCCCGACTCGCGGAACAACTGGCGGTCAACCCCTCGACCGCGCTGCGCATGATCGAGCGCCTGGTGGCGGCCGGCATGGTGGTGCGCGAGACCAGCGAGCACGACCGGCGCGAGGTACGGATCGAACTCACCGACGAGGGCGCCCGCACGGTGGCTGAGGCCACCGAGCGGCGGCGGGCGGAGATCGCCCGGGTGGTGGGAGCCATGCCGGAGGAGCAGCGCAGTGGACTGGTCACCGCGCTGTACGCGTTCGCCGAGGCCGGCGGCGAGCCGGCCGCACCGGCCAAGCAGCCGGACCTGCTCGGCTGGTGACCCCGCCGGGCCGTCCACCGTGAGCCCGGGCCCGGGACACGTCAGGGAAGTGGACGGCGCTCCTCAGCCGTCGCGCCGGCCTGCATGGCGCAGGACCCGGTCCAGCCCTGCGGTACGCATGGCGGAACGCACCGGCGGCGGCGCGTTCGTGATCACGACCGCGATGCCGGCGGCCCGGGCCGCGTCGACGGTCCCGAAGAGGAGCGAACGGCCGGCCGTGGTGACCACCCGCGCGCCGCCCAGGTCGATCTCCAGCACGGCCGGAGCCGAGCGCAGCGCGGTCCGCAGCCTCCGGGCGGCGTTGCGGCAGTGGCGTTCGTCGAGGTCCCCGGAGAGCGAGACCCGCGCGGAGAGCGGCCGAGGGCAGCCCGAAGCCCTCGCGTCGTGAGGGAACCAACGGGCCAGTGCGCGCACCCGGGCCGACCTCGCGGCCATGGACGGCCCCGCGGTCACCGCGGGCCCTCCGGCCGGAACCAGGCGGTTCCCTGCGCCCGACGCAGGCCGAGGGCCCGGACCAGGGCGACGACGGTGCCGCCGGCCACCAGTGCGGCCCCGATCACGCCGCACACCGTGACCGGGGCCGCGCCGCAGCGCAGGGCGCGGGGGAGCGCCCGGACGGTGCCGGCACAGAGCAGGAGCGCCGCGCCACCGTCCTCGCAGCCGCGACTGCGCGATGACCGTTTCGGCACTGGAGAAGGGGGCGTCGCCTCGCCACGAGGAGCGGTGGCGCCCCCTGGGATCTCGTCAGTGGGCCGCAGGGGAGCCGGGAGGCGGGGGCGCTCTCGTGTCCGCTCGACGGGTCGGGGCATGTGTCCTCCCCCTGAGAAGCGGTCAGTTCCACGCAAGGGATGCGCCTGCGCCCGGTCCCCGCCAAGTTCTCCGCGTCTTCGCGCGTTTCCAGGTCGCCGAGTCGCACCAACTCCCGGACCGGACAAAACTGTTGACGTCCGTCGGCGGCCAACGCCTCAGGCGCTCCATGGCGGGAGGTCCGCCGACCGAGCCGGCGAGGACGGGTCGGTGAGGCGGCGGCTCTCCAGTCGTCCGATGACGGGCCTCGCGCAGCCCCCGCACGGCTCGGCGCCGTCCGGGCCGTAGGGCGGCAGCACCCAGGCGCCGTCCAGTCGGAAGTACTCGCGCATCTCGCCGCTGGGCGCCTCGCAGTGGCGCAGTTCGTACCGACGGCTCCACTGCTGTCCGCACGGGCAGAGGAAGCGAACCAGATCGACACCCGTCTCGATGAGCATCCGAGACCCCTTCCAGGACATCGGCACGACGACGGGAAGCGCGACAGCGCACCCACCCTGGCCCTATTATTGCACTAGGCAAAGAATATGTGAGGTCATACAGGCACACCGGGTGAGGATGCGACGCGAACGGCAGCCGGCCGGGGCCCGCCCGGCCACGAAGGGAGCACAGTGAGCGTGATCCTGGTGGTCGACGGCGACCCACACCTCGTGCGGGTGCTCGATCTCAACCTGCGCGCCCGCCGCTACGCGGTCCGCACCGCCGGCACCGGCAGGGAAGCGATCGAGGCGGCGAGCCGGTCCGCGCCCGACGCGGTGCTGCTCGACCCCGGCCTGCCCGACGCGGACGGGTTCGACGCCATCCGCGCTCTGCGTGCGCAACTGACCGCGCCGATCATCGTCCTGTCCGCACGCGAGAGCCTCGATGAGAAGGTCCGCGCCCTCGACGCGGGCGCGGACGACTACCTCACCAAGCCCTTCCTCATGGACGAGCTGCTCGCCCGGCTGCGCGCCGTCCTGCGCAGGCCGGCGGGCCCGCCGCGCGCGGTGGCCCTGGGCAGGCACGTGATCGACCTGCACGCGATGACCGTGACCGGACCCGGCGGGCCGGTCCGGCTGACTCCCATCGAGTGGCGGATCCTCGCCGTGCTGCTTGCCACGCCCGGCCGGCTCGTGCCGCGCCGGCGGATCCTGCACGAGGTGTGGGGCCCCGACCAGGAGGAGCACACCAATTACCTGCGCGTCTACCTCCGAGCCATGCGAGCCAAGTTGGAGGCCGACCCCGCCCGTCCACGGCACCTGATCACCGAGCCGGGACTGGGCTACCGCTTCGACCCATGAGACCTCATGGGTCGAGTACGGCGCGACCGGTTCATCGGTTGCCGAGCGCGGTCTCCTCGCGGTCGAGGTCGAGTTGGAGGCGGCGTCGGGTGGTGTCGCTGATCCGGTGGTCGTCGTAGAGGCGGCGCAGTTCGGCGTTCTGGACGGCGATCACCTCGTGGCGCAGGTCGCGGTAGGCGGCGTCGACGGTGCCGCCGTCAGGGGTGTCGGCGGTGTGGTCGAGGCGGGCGTGCAGGCCTCGGCGGATGCGGTCGACGGCGGCTTCGGGCGCGCTTTCGAGTTGCGCGAGGTGCTCGACGTGGTCGAGGGCGGCGCGGTTGAGGGTGTCGCGGGCGTCGTCCTCCTCACGGGCGGTGTGCTCCGGTTCCAGGGCGAGTCCGGAGCGGTTGACCACGGGGGCCAGGCTCAGGCCCTGGACGACCAGTGTGAAGACCACCACCGCGGTGGTGAGCACGAGGACCAGCGGCCGCCCGGGCAGCGGGGTGCCCGCGCTGGTGGTGAGCGGGATGGACAGCGCGGCGGCCAGCGGCATGACGCCCCTGGTGCCGGCCCAGGTCACCACGGTCGCCACCCGCCAGGAGGGCCGGCCCCGGGTCGGTCGGACGGCCGTGGACAGCGGGAGCATCCACAGAACCCGGACGCCGATCAGCACCGCGGCGATGGCCAGCGCCTGCAGCGGCCACCAGCCGCGCCCAGCCGGCAGGGCACGCACCAGGGTGGGCAGTTCCAGCCCGACGATGCTGAAGACCACGCTCTCCAGCAGGAACACCACCACCGCGTAGACGGCGTGCAGTTGCAGGCGGATCCGGGCATCGCTCAGGCGGTGGCCGGAGCGGCCGAGCAGCACCCCGGCGACGACCACCGCGGTGATCCCGGAGGTGCGGGCCGACTCCGCGAGCACGTAGGCGGCGTACGGGGTGACCAGCGCGATCACCGTCTCCAGCACCGGATCCGCGGTGCGCCGTCGGATCAGCGCCACCACCCCGGCGACCGCTGCGCCGATCACGCTGCCACCACCGGCCAGGACCACGAACTGGCCGCCGGCCGCGGGCCAGCTCACCGCCCCGGCCGCGACCGCGACGCCGACGGCGACCTTGAACAGCACCAGCGAGGTGGCGTCGTTGAACAGGCTCTCCGCCTGGACCAGCACCTGGACCCGGCCGGGTAGCGCGAGGCGCCGGCCGAGCGCGGTGACCGCGACCGGGTCGGTGCTGGCCAGCACCGCGCCCAGCACGAACGCCATCACCGGCGGGAGCCTGGTCACCGCGGCCGCGACGAAGCCCACCGCCGCCGCGGAGGCCAGCACCAGGCCGAAGGCGAGGACGGTCACCGGCCGCCAGACCGTCCGAAGGTCGCGCAGCGACAGCTCCTCCGCCGAGGCGTACAGCAGCGGCGGCAGCACGACCAGCCCGATCGTCTCCGGCTGGAGGTGGAGCGCGGGAGCACCCGGTATCAGCGCCACCGCGAGACCGGCGAGCACGAGCAGGGAGGGAGCGGGGACGCGCCATCGGCGGGCGAACGTGGCCACGGCCGTGGCCAGCACCACCAGGAAGAGGACGGTTCCCACAGCACGCATCGACGAAGCCCCTGCATCACGAAGGCGGGGGCGCTGCCGCCGACTGCTGCAGTCCGTACCCCCGCGACGCCGACCAGGCTTCCCGGCACACCGAGAATCATTTTATCGGTACGTTAACGGCGCGAACAGACGCTGGCCTGCCACCGGGCTCCAGCGCACGGCGGCCCTTCGGTCTCCTGCGGGCAGGAGCGTCGTGGGACGACCGGCTCAACCCGCCTCACCGTGCCGGGACGACGGTGCCGGAGTCACGGCTGCGGGGGTGGCCGGGCGAGTGGCCGGGATGGCCGACAGCCGGTGCCCCCACCTGCGCGGTGGCTTGCGATGCGCACGGCGGTGCTGCCGCGGGGACTTGCTGCGCAGGTGCCCGGCGAGGAAGGGAAACAGCAGGACGGACAGCATCGCGGCGCCGACCAGCGCGGCGGCGGTGGCGGAGCGGAGCCGGCCGGCGTCCTCCTCGCTGGTGGTGATGACGACCACCAGGGGCAGTGCGGTGGCGCCGTAGAGGCCGAGGGCGACGCGGTCACGGCGGCTGAGCCCGGGCGGTGCGAGCAGGGCGGCGGGAAATCCCCGGGTGACCGCGAGCAGGAGGAGGAAGAAGGGGAGCAGCAGGAGGGCCCCGGGTGCGGACAGCAGGGCGTGCAGGTCGAAGTCCATCCCGCTGACCACGAAGAAGGCGGGGATGAGGAAACCGAATCCGATGCCTTCCAGTTTGGCGTCCACCACTTCCACCGCGGACTCGGGAGCCCGGTCGAGCAGCAGCTTGGAGACGGCCCCGGCGGTGAACGCGCCGATCAACATGTCCGCGCCGAGCCAGATGGCGGCGGCCACCATCCCGGCGAGCACCAGGACCACCGCGCGTACCGCGAACTGGCCCGAGGAACGCAGCGTGCGTCCGATCAGCCTGGTCACCCACAGCGGGTGGGGGCGGCGCGCGATCAGGACGGCCATGCCGGCCAGAGCGGCGAACGCTCCGAGCACGGCCGCGGTCTTCGCGGGCGTGTTGCCGCTCAGCAGGGCGGCGATGGCGATCACCGGGCCGAACTCACCGATCGCCCCGGTGGCCATGGCCACCGCGCCGAACGGGGTGGCCAGATCACCGCAGTCGCGCAGGATGGGCAGGATGGTGCCCAGGGTCGTCGTGGTGAGCGCGAGTCCGGCGAAGACGTCGTCGGAGGAGACGTGGTGGAGCAGGACACCGACGCCGAAGGCGGCCAGCAGCGAGGCAACCCAGGCCAGGCCCGCCCGTCTGAGCGGCTCGCCGCGCAGCCGCACGAAGTCGATCTCGTAGCCGGCCAGGAACATCAGCATCGCCAGGCCGAACTGCGAGAGAATCTCCACCAGGTCACCGGCCCGGGCCCAGCCCAGCACATGAGGGCCCACCACCACACCCAGCACGATCTCGAACACCACCGTCGGCATGGGCAACCACCGCTGCAACCGGTCCGCCAGGATCGGCGCAGCCAACGCGCAGACGGGGATCAGGACCAACGGCTGGACATCCGCTTCCAGACCGGCCATCAGTCACCACCAGCCGAACAGGGTCTGTCGCTGCCACTTGCCCCGGTGTGCCGGCGCACGGCCGATGCGTTCCTCCGGGGCCGGAGCACCAGAGCCGGGTGAGCCGCTCGGGGCGGGAGCACCATCAGTGCCCGCCGCCGGTTCGGCCGGGCGACGGCGAGCGTCGGACCGCCGCCGGCCAGAGCTCCCGCGTGGACCCTGGCCGCCGGTAACGGCCCAGCAGAGACGCCACGGAAGCAACCCGGGCGAGCCCCGCGAGTACCGGCCGGACCCGGCCGGCTGCCGTGTTCCTGATCAGTCATCGGATGAGCTGATCGGCCGCCCGGCCGGCGACGCTTCTTGTCGCGGCCGTCGCGGCCGTGGCCACGGAACGGAGCACCGGCTGTCACCAAGGTCTCCCCTCGAGCGAGCTTCTGCGCAGAGCCTTCCACGAGGAAACAGCGCTGATACGGCTTGAACAGGTGATGAAGATGCGCACAGCGGCGCTCGATCACGCTCTAGCGACGCCCGGAACCGGGCTTCCGCAATCGGCGGACTGCGTCCGGAAGCAGGCCGTGGATGCCCTGGAAGCGGCCCTTTCCGTCCCCGGCGGGGTTCGGGCGCAATCGGAGGCGGTGGCACTCAGGGTTCGTGCGATCGGATGGGGCTGGTCGGCCCCTCCTGTGTCGAGCCGGTCGGTTCGCCGCGCCTCAATCGGTGAGGTCGACTCCGCGCCGGTGCAGTTTGAGCGTGTAGATGGTGCCGCGGGAGAGCGCCTTGCTGACGAGGACGGCCATCGCGGTTGCGGTCATGACCGGGGGGAACAGCACGTAGTCGCCGGTCAGTTCGGGCAGCAAAGCAATCGTGGCCAGGGGGGGCACGGGCGGCACCGGCGAAGACGGCCGCCATGCCGAGGAGGCTGTACAGTCCGGCCTGGCCGGGCTGGAGGTGCTGCACGGCCAGACCGGAGGCGGAGCCGAGCGTGGCGCCGATGAACAGCGCGGGTGCGAGGATTCCACCGGAGCCGCCGATGCCGATGGTCAGGCTGGTCGCCATGATCTTCCCGACCAGTAGCACCAGAAGGAAGCCGATGGCGTACTGGCCGTTGACCGCGTTCTCCATGACGGGGTAGCCGACCCCGTACAGCTCTGGCAGGAGCAGCAACAGGCCGCCCAGGAGGAGGCCGCCGGAGGCGGGCCGGGCCCATTCGGGGCCCCGCCAGACGACGTCGCAGGCATCCTCGACGAGGTAGAGGATGTGCGCGAAGGCCACACCGACCAGACCTGCCAGCACCCCGAGGAGTACGAAGAACGGGTAGGCGGACAGGGGCGGCACGGTGAACGGGGGCGTATGGAGGACGGGAGCGGGGCCGTAGGCTTCGCGGCCGATCAGCGTGGCGACGGTGGTGGCGAGTGCCAGCGGGCCGAAGGCTTCGATGCTCAATTCGCGCAGCAGGAGTTCCAGAACGAAGAGCATGCCGGCCAGAGGGGCGTTGAAGGTGGCCGCGACGCTGCCGGCGGCTCCGCACGCGAGCAGGATCTTCAGCTGGGGCTCCGGGAGCCGTGCCAGTCGCCCGGCGGCCGAGCCGAGCGCCGAGCCGATCTGGACGAGCGGCCCCTCGCGGTCCACCGATCCTCCTCCGCCGATGCACAGCGCAGAGGCCAGGGCCTTGACGGCCGGTACCCCGGGCGAGATGCGCCCACCCCGGTGGGCGACCGCGTCCATCACCTCGGGCACGCCGAGGCCGCGGGCGGAGGGCGCGAAACGCTGCACCAGCGGCCCGTAGAGCAGCCCGGCCACCACAGGCGCCAACAGGACGAACCACGGTCCGAGCCACGGCAGATGGGGATTGGCCGAATGGTCGGCGGCCGCATAGTCGGCATGGGCCGACAGCAGCAGGGTGAAGGCCCGCAGCAGCCAGCGGAAGACGAGCGCGCCGCCGGCGGCCACCGCACCAACAACCACGGCGAGCGCGGCCAGGCCGATCCGCCCTGCGGTCGCGGTGAACTGCGGTGATCCACCCGGGCTTCGCATCGTGCAAGGCTAGCCGTTTGTTCGTGGCCGGAGTGGTCATGGTGCCAGCTGTCGCATTCGCGTTCGGCGATTCGCATCGCGGACGGGACGGCCGTCGCTCCTGACCGATGGGTTCAGCAGCGGATGCCGGCTCGGCGGCGTTCTCCGTGCTCGTGCAGGGCTCACTCGTGCCCATTCCCGTGCCCTGGTGCCGGGTACTGATGCAGGCGGGAGAGTCGGACCCCTGGGCGCCGGGGCTCCGTCTGTCCGGCCGGCCCGAGAACGCACGCCAGGTCAAGGTCGAGCCGGGCTCGCCGGCGCAGGTCACGGCGGTCGACGACCTGGACCTTGTCCCGCGTGAAAACCCTGGGGGCTCGCCGCGCTGCCGAGCAGCCGTAGACCCACCAGCTCCAACGACCTGCGCGTCAACAGATAGATCCAGGACCATCGCATGACCACCGATCATGCCCAGACCCACTCTGTCCTCGCAGGGAAACGCTGCGGCTCAGTCGACGAGCTCGCCGAATACGCCGAACAGCTGATCGGGGTGCGCGTGGGGACGACGCGGCGTCACCAGCGCATGTGAACCCCGGTGCTCCGGAGCGCGGTTCAGGGCAAGTCGGCAGGCCGGCGGGCTCCGCTCCGGGAGTCTGGCGAAGCGGGACATGAGGCATTGCTTAGCGGAGTCAGAAATTGCTGCCGGAGGGCGGTGAACGCGCCGAAAACCGTCTATGTTCGTTCTCGCCCGGTCGTCGGCCGGGGCAACTCGTGGGCCGCCCTGGTCTTTTCCCGTATTCCCGGAACAGGGCTGGGCGCCACGATTTGTGCCGGCGCGCGGACACCTCAACACCCGTGACATCCAAAGGTATCGGCCCATGAACTCCCGTTGTGCGGCGCGGACCGCTTCTGGTCATCCGTATCGCGTCCAGCACGCAGCCTTGCCCGCAGTCCAACAGCGGCTTCTTCGGCTGTTCGACGCCGCACGTGCGTCGAAGGGCCGCCCGGTCCTGCGGATGAACTCCCTGCTGCGGATCACCGTCCAGCGGTAGCCCGACGACACGGCGGACCGACTTCGGGACCCGGAGCCGACCGCTCGATGGACCGCTTTCGCACAGGCGCCTGCAGCGCGCCTCGACGTACGACGCGCAGCATCCGATTGATCCCCCACATCAACAGATCGGCCGCATCCATGAATCACTGAAGAGGCATATGCAGGGCACCGTCCCACAGCCGCGGTCGCCCTCGGAACCGCGAACGGCAGACAGCCGACGGCGAGTTCGCAGGAAGGGGCCACACGCGCTGCCGCAGCACGACGAGGCGCCCATGCCGCTTCGCGTCGTCCCCCAGGAGCGACCCGAGCCGCGGGATGGTCTACGCCGCTCGGGCCATTGCCCCCATCGGCTGACATATGCGCAGCTGCGGCACGACACCCCCCTTGCACCGCGGTTTCCGTCGGCGGGCGACAACCGATCACGTGGCTGCGTCCCCGTCGACCGCTCGCAGTGGCCAACCCCATGGCGGTTGCGGGGATCCGTCCCCGCACCGAGTCGCGACACCGACATCCGTCGCAGCCCGTCCATGACAGAACAGGAACTCACCATGACCCGACACGTGCACCGTATTGCCAAGTCCCGGATCGCGATCGTGACAACGCTGCTTGTGGCAGCGCTGGGCTCGTCCGTCTCGGTGGCCGAGGCGGCGCCCGCCGGCGCGTCCTTCCCGCACTACGACCACGCCATGCACGCCAACGAGATCTGGGGCGGCTACAGCGACACCGATGGGACGTTCACGTCGGTCAGCGCCGACTGGAACGTGCCGAGCCTGGACTGCACGACGACCCCGAGCAGCGCGGTCTCGCCCTGGGTCGGTCTCGACGGCTACTACTCGGGCACCGTCGAGCAGATAGGTCTCGACCAGGACTGCGGCCACGGGAAGGCCGAATACCACCCGTGGGTCGAGATGTACCCGGCAGGCCCGACCTATTTCACGGACACGATCCAGGCCGGTGACGCCATCAAGGCGTCCGTCAACGTCACGGGCACGAACTTCACCCTGACGGAGTCCGACACCACCCAGGGCTGGTCCAAGACCTTCCACGAGACCGGCACCGCCGATCTCTCCTCGGCCGAGGTGATACTCGAAGACCTCGGCAACAAGATTCCGGCGGTCGCCAACTTCGGCAGCATCACGTTCAGGAACGCGACCGCGAACGGCGTGCCACTCGCGAGCGCGGGCACGCCCAACTCCGACGACATCGAACGCGGGAACACCCCCTTGACCCACAACTCCAGGCTCAACGGGGGCCAGTTCACCATGACCTGGCTCCGCGCCTGATCCGCGGCCCGAACTCGGTACGAGAACCGCCCGCCGCTCGGCCGGTGGGCGGTTCCGATCGGCCGGAGCGTTCGGCAGGATCCGGGCAGGGCGGCTGGCGACGAACGCCGCCCAGCCCGCGCACAGCCAGGGCGCGTGGCCGGGCCCGGTTACCGGCGGATCGCGTCGGGCGGGTTCGGGTTGCTCCCGGAGGTCCGCAGTTCCGGCAGGTCGGGCCCGCGAATTGAGCGACAGAGTCACGTTGAGGGTCGATACGAGGCCGGCTCGACCCCCAACTCCAGGGAGGTCCTACGCTCGTGGCGGTGGGACATGCCGTTTCAGTTCACCGGAGGGTTCACGATGCAGCAGCCGAAGCATGTCGTGGTGACCGGGAGCGCCGGATTGGTCGGGTCGGCGATCGTGCGCCGTCTCAGAGCCGCAGGCTACCTGGTCGTCGGTGTCGACCGCCTGCCATCCCCCGACACATCCGTGGTGGCGGAACTGCGCGACCCCGCGGCGTGGCGCCATGCGCTGCCCGGAGCCGGGGCAGTCGTCCACACGGCGGCTCTGCACGCGCCGCACGTCGGCGTGCGCTCGGACGACGAGTTCCGCGAGATCAACGTCGGGGCGACCCGGGACCTGCTGGACGCGTCGTCCGCGGCGGGCGTTCGCCGATTCGTCTACACGAGCTCGACCTCAGTGTACGGGCACGCGCTGGACCCGGCGGACGAGGCGGTCTGGATCACCGAGGACGTCACCTGCCGGCCACGCGACATCTACGACGAGACGAAACTCGCGGCCGAACGCCTGGTGCTCTCCGCGGCGGGCGCGATGAGCACGGTGTGTCTGCGCATTGCCCGGTGCTTCCCCGAACCGCCGGCGGTCCTTGCCCGGCACCGGCTCTACCGGGGAGTGGACATAGCAGACGTGGCAGAGGCCCACCTGCTCGCCGTCCATCGGCCCCAGGAGGCGGCCGGGGTGTTGAACATCGCCGGCCCCTATCCGTGGTGGAGGGCGCAGGACCGACGGCGGCTGCGACACGATCCGGCCGCGCTCATCACGCAGCGGGTCCCTGAGGTGGCGGCCGGGTTCGACCGGCACGGATGGGCGTTGCCGACGTCGATCGACCGGGTGTACGTGTCGGCACGGGCGGGTTCGGTGCTCGGCTACCGTCCCCGTCGCGGGGTGACGGCACTGTTGGCCGAGGTTCGCACGGCCGGGTGACTACCCTCCCTCTTCCAGCGAAGGAAGCAACATGGGCGTGCGCGGCCGTGGTGCTGGTGGCCTTCGGCCCCGCGTTCCTCATCGTCTTCGATGTCGTTGAGTTGGGCGTATTCGCTGTGGCGGAGCCAGCAGCCGTGGATGCCGGCGAGGAGGTCTTCGAGGGGGTCGGGGGTCGGACGCTGCTGATCGAGCGGTATCCCGAGCGGCCGGCCAGGAGTGGATCGAGTAGGCGTCGGGTGCCTGTGTGCCGGGCACGCCGCGTGATCCCCGGCTTGCGGCAAAGCGGCGTGCCGCGGGTTCGAGTCCTGCCGGACCAGTAAAATGCAGGGCGTTTTCGCGGACCTCGCGAATTCGGAGACCGGCAGAAAATTAGGAAAGTCAGAGGATCTGGTCGAGTCGCCCCGGGCGAGCGAGGCTACAATGAGGCTGTGATGAACATCACGGCCGATGTGGCTCTCGCGTACCGCCTCTCACGCGCCTCTCACGGATGGGGCGTCATGAGGCAGCATCAGGTGTCGCGCGGAGCGGATGAGATAGGCCCTGACCTGCTTGATTCGGACTGGTGAACATCAGTCAAACACCCGTTCGGCCGCTGGGGGTCAAGGGGTCGCAGGTTCAAATCCTGTCGTCCCGACCAGCGTTTACGCAGGTCGGAGGCCGTTTCCATCGAGAGGTGGGAGCGGCCTTTTTGCTGTGGTGGTCGCAGTGTGGTCGTGAACGCTCGTTCACGTCGCCTCGGCGGGCGCATCCTGCGGGCGGTGGTGCTCTGGCGCAACCACAATGCGGCTTTTGTTTGTTCAGCCGAATGGTCGGGCGCAGTCGATGGCTGGTCGGACGCCTTTCCAGCGCTGAAACGCGCGCGGTTTCTCGGAAAATGGGCATGCCCGTGGAACCTGCGGCGTCAGTTGTCCTGATGGCGCAGCAGGTCTGAGTTGGCGTCATTCCGAACCGGCAGTGTGCTGGCTACTTTGTCGGCACTCGCCGCGGCTTGAGCGGCTCGGTGGGCTGATTCAGCTGAAGCCGGGTGGCTGTCAGGCCGCGTGGCTGAATAGCGGGTTCGGCATGGAGCTGCTGCCGACGAGGGTGTCGGCGCCGTAGCGGGCGCGGGCTTCGACGAGGCGGAGCCTGGCTTCGATGGTGTGCACTGCGGCCATGGCGACGTCCCAGGTCAGGTGGCTGTAGATGTTCGCGGTGGTCGAGAGCGTGGAGTGCCGCAGGGTCTTGGAGATGACGGCCATGGAGACGTTGCCTTCCAAGGCGAGGGTGGCGGCGAGGTGTCGCAGGTCGTGGATGGTCACGTGAGGCAACCCGGCTTGTTCGCGCAGTTCGTGGAAGCGCCGGCGGACCGTGGCCGGGTGCAGGGGCTCGCCATCGGGGCCCTGGAAGACGTGATCGTTGCCGGTGGAGGTGCTCCTGGCCATGGCGCGCTGGAGGGCGGCGGCGACACGCTCCGACAGGGGCACCCAGTTGCGGCTCTTCTTCGTTTTCGGCGCGGTCAGGACGAGTTCGTGGTTGTCGATGGCGGAGAGGGTGTGGCGGATGTACATGACGCGGTCGTCGATCCGGACGCACTGGCGTTGAAGCCCGAGTGCCTCTCCCTTGCGCAGGCCGGTTCCGATGATGACCTCGAAGAGGTCGGCGAACGCGGGGTCGACACCTCGGCAGTGACTCAGGAAGGCGACGGCCTGCTCCGCGCTCCAGGGCACGCGCTCGTCGGGGCGGGGCCTGCGCATGGGCAGGGGCTGGGCGGCGTTGAAGGGCAGGCGGTGGGTGCGCACGGCCGTGCCCAGGGCGCTGGAGAGCGTGGCGAGGCAGTGGTAGACGGCCTGGCGTCCGCGGCCGGGTTCGAGCTGTTCGTGGGCGTAGGCGGCGATGTGGCCGTGGGCGAGCTCCTCCAGGCGCAGCTTGCCGAAGACGGGTATCAACTCGCAGAGCACGTAGGTGCGGTAGCGGGCGTAGGTGGTGGGCTTGAGCAGGAACTCCATGCCCTTGAGCCACTTGGTGAGGTAGGCCGCCACGGTCTCGTGCGGGTCGGCGTCGAAGCCCAGCCGCCGGCCTTCGAGGAAGCGCCGCAGCGCCGTCTCGGCGGCGAACGCGTCCTCGAAGCCGCCGCGGCGCACTGTGCGCCTGCGGCCGCTCAGGGAAGGAACGTCGACGGCGAACGTCCACGTGCCGTGCTCCTCCTCAACCAGGCGCGGGCACGCTGCGCCGAGCTGGCGCCGGCTGGCATCACGGCACCCGCACCGGCGGTAGACCCGGCCCGGCCGTCCTGACTTGCGCACTTCTCCAGCCTCCTGCGGCAGTTGATCCTCGATCGGCTCGTGGAGGCTACCGGTGCAACCGCCCAGACGGTCCTCTGCGACCACCATGCGATCACCAACGCGGAATTGGGGGTCTGGCCTGCGGCTTGCGGTGAGGACCCGCTGGGCGTGCCGATGTACGGGCGGTTGCCGTGGTACCTGCGCAGACGATGCGGACAATCGGAGGTCGTTACGGTACGTAACTACGACGCACCAGTGGATGGGAAAGCCCCTCGACGGTTGTCATGTGCTACCTCTCCTCTTGGGGGTTACGCCACTACAGGGGACATGACCAGAGGCGGAAGCAGTGCTTCGCGCTCGTAGCGGAGATGGTCGCGCGACACGGGTCTGAGCGGTCTTCGGCCCTGTCTCACTTTCGGTGGTGCTGGTCAGCGCGCGTCGCTCTACCGAGCCGACCAGCGTCTTCCCCTCTGCACTCCGCTCTGGCCAGGACCTCATCCCCGCCGGTGTGGATATCCAGTACCGCTGACCGCGCGGCCAGTCGTGAGCTCACCAGATACTGGCGGCTCATACAGAAGCTCTTCGGGTGCCCGGCCGTCCAGCCAGAAGGAGTCCCATCCCACCGCGGAGACCGATTTAGTCCTCCGCCACGAGGTCGTCGAATGTTCTCGGCATGACGACATCATTGCCCTGATTCAGGACGGGGAGGAAGTGAATTTCCGGTTTCCGCCGGGCCGCCTCCGCCGCATGGATCAACGAACATCAGGGCCAGGGAGCTCCTCCGGACCGGACCGTGGGATGAGGGGAATCAGGTTTCCGCGTCCGTTTCTGTTTGCGGGGGCTGGGCACCGTCGGCACGCTCTGCAAGCTGTTCGGCGTCATTCATGGAAGTCGGAATGGCGCTGCCCGCGCCGAACGGTAGCCAGTAGAATTCACACGTTGTGCTGTAGGAGGGTTCGGAAGGGCCGATGGTGAAGGTCTGGTCTTTCTTGACCAGGGCGACCACGGTTGCTGAGCCGGGATGCTCCCACCTGGAATGCGTTTGATGTCCGCCAGTTGCGACATAGATGGTTCCCCTGGACCCGGAATTGGTTACATTGGCTACCCCGATGACAAGCCCTGATGTACTGGCAGAAAACGTCCGGTAACTGCTCTGATGGGCGGGCAGCAAGCTTGGAGATCCGGCCAGGGACACAGTGCCGTTGACATTGAGCGGGCCGTTGGCATTGAGCGGGCCGGTGACGCTGAGCGGGCCGGTGATTGGGCCCGTGATGCTGAGTCCATCAGTGATGTTTACCGTTGAGGTCCCAACCGCCGGGCGAATTTCATTGACGGCCAAGTACTGATCTTTTTGTAGTAGTACTGGATGCGTCGCCGACACCGCCGTTTCGATCTGCACCACTCCGGATCTGAGGTTGAATGCTGGATGGCCGTGAGGGCTCGCGATGCTCGCGACCCTTAGTTCCTTGTCGGGTGCAATGTTGACATCGCCGTTCGCGCTGATGTTTCCGGTGACGGTTACAGTCGAGAGCTTGATGGTGTCTTCATGCTTTGAATGGATGTGATCCACTTTCAGGGAATTGCCGATGTCGAGCGTATGAATCCAGCAATATTTTCCGTTGACGATAAGCTCACCCTCCAAATCTACGTAGAGTTTGCCGCGGACCTTGAGGTCGCGCACGTCGAGGTCGGGTCGGCGGACGGTGACCTGGGCGGTGAGGATGCGGGTGACGGGGTTGGTGGGGTCGCCGGTGGTGCCGCGGAGGTAGAAGGTGGTGTCGGATTTGATGTTGGTGATGGTGCGGGTGGTTTCGTTGGTGACGTTGAGGCTGGTGTCCGCGTAGAGCAGTTCGTAGGTGGCGTTGGTGGAGCGTTCCCAGGTGAGGGTGGTTTCGCAGCCGTTGTCGATGACGAGGGGGTTGGCGATGAGGTTGCGCAGGTAGAAGTCGGGGGGGAATTTCCCCACGCTGAACTCGGTGGTGCGGTCCTGGTAGGCGCTGTTGCCGGTGCGGGAGCGTTCGGTCACGGTGATGGGAGAGGTGCCGACTTTTCGGTTGATCGGGATCTGTGACAGCTGGATGGTGAATCCGGTGTCGGGCCCGATCGTTTCGTGGCTTGCTGCCGGGGTGAAGACGAATTCCTTGGTCGCCGCGTTCAGTTGGACGGTCCAACCTTTGAGGCTGATCCGTGGGGTGATGCGCGAGAGGTCGGTGGCCAGGTCCGGTGACATCGGTCCGGCCGGCACTTTCACCTTGATCCACTCGACGTCGGCCGGAGTGCCGCTGCGCCGCGAGCCGACGATGATGAGTTCGCCGATTTCCTCGGGGCTCGCGGGGTTTTCGGGGGAGGCTTTGAGGGGGTCGGGGTTGGTGGTGAGGTCGTAGGACAGCAGCGGTTCCTGAGCGGCGGTGTCCGTGGTGCGGGTGGGGGCGACCAGGGTCATGGTGATGCTCCTCGGGTCGGCGGGTGTGTGTCGCGCCGCCGTCGGCGGGCGGCGCGGGGCGGGGCTGGTGGTTGGGGGTCAGCTCTCGGCGGCGGAGTGTGCGGCGCCGTCGCCGAGGGTGAGGTAGCCGGAGCGGAGCTCGGGCTCGGCGAGCGGCAGGTCGTGCTGGTCCTGGCTGAGGATCGGCAGGTTCTCCCAGGCGGTTCCGCGCTTCTCGGTCCAGCTCCAGGAGCCGGTGATGCCGACCGGTGCGGGCATCAGGACGGTCTCCTGGACCTGGTCCTGGGCGTTGCGCAGCCCGGTGGTTGCGGCGAGCAGGGGGCCGGTGCGGAAGTTGACGGTCATGCGGGCGATGGCCTGGTCGGTGAACTCCTGGGGGACGAACACGCGCTGGGTGGAGAGGATGTCGGTGGTGGCGTGGACGGCGGCGCGCGGGTCGCACAGGACGGTGGCGACGGTGGTGCTGTGCTCGCCGAAGTCGAGTTCCAGGCGGGGTTTGTCGCCGATCGGCCGCAGGTAGCCGCCGCTGCCGGGGGTGGGGTCGATCACGGTCTCGAAGTGGTCGTAGTCGTCGGCGAGGACGTAGCCGACCAGGCCGTCGTCGCTCTGCCGCGCTTCGCCGAGGCGGATCATCCAGGGATAGGTGGGGAGTTGGGGCTGGGGCGGGTCGAAGAGGTTCTGCCAGCTGTTGTCGGTGCGCAGGGGGCCGCGCAGGTGCAGGGTGAGGCGGGTGCGGACCAGGGCGAGGGGTCGGCCGAGGAGGAAGCCGAGGCCGGGGTCGGCCGGTCCGTCGGGGTCGATGGTCTCCAGGGTCTGGTCGACGGTGGCGCGGAAGGCGTCGAAGGTGTCCGGACCGCGGTCCTTGATGACCCTCAGCAGGTTGTGGGTGTGCTCGGAGAGCGTCGCCAGGTCTTCGAAGTCGGTCAGGCCGGAGCCGGGCAGGGCCGTCCAGGAGACCTCCAGTTGGCCGGCGGTGTTGAGGGTGACGCGCAGGTCGCCGAGACAGGTGCCGTCGGGTGCGTGGACGACGAGGGACTTGTCGAGGCGGTTGTGGAGCAGCCAGGCGCAGACGGGGTTGGCGCCGGGGACCAGGTCGGTGTCCTCGTCACCGGTGGCGGACAGGAAGGCGAAGTTGAGCCGGGCCGGCTGGAGCAGGCGGGGGCCGAGTTCGACGAAGCGTCCGCTGTCGTCGCTGCTGACCGGGTGGGCCGGTCGCATGGTGAGGGGCATCTCGGGCCGGAAGTGGCTAGCCAGGCCGATGAGGTTGACGGCGCGTCCGAAGCGGTCGACGACGGACAGTTCCTGGAACTCGAGTTGTCCGGCGCGCAGTTCCTGGAAGGCGGAGGGGGGCCAGGGGTCCCAGTCGCTGGCCGGGAGGCCGCCGGGGTCCGGCGGGGGGTAGTTGCCGTTGCCGATGAGGCCGGCCATGTCGCCGGTGGGCTGGAGGCCCGCCTGGGCCTGGCGCTGGGCGATGGCCGTGCCGAAGCCGTCGAGGGTCTGGGAGAGCTGGTCGGTGCTGCGGACACCGGCGCGCAGGTTGCGCACGCTGTCGGCGGGGAGCCCGTCGCGGAGACGGGCGTAGCTGACGAGGGCTCCGTCGAGGACGTGTCCGGCGGAGGGGGCGAGGGTCTGCCGTCCGGAGATCGTCAGCGGTTCGCCGGGGGTGCCGGTGCCCTGCCACTGGTAGCGGGAGCGTTCGACGAACTCCCAGTGTGCGGTGTCGCCGTCGCGGAACGGGAGCGGGTGGTACACGGCCCTCCACAGCAGATACAGCGGCTGCCACGGCATCTCCCAGGCAGCGGTGCCGTATTCGGGCAGGGTGCCGGTGACGTCGCGGATCCCTCCGGTGGCGAGTGCCCGGTCGAGGATGAGGAATTCGGTCAGCAGGGCGTGGAAGCACGGGGGCAGGTTGGTGAGGTCGACCTGGCCGGCGAGGTCGGCGACGTCGCCGGTGGTGATGCCGGAGGCGCGGGTGACCAGGTGCTCGGGGGTGCGGCAGGGCAGCGCGGTGCCGCGGGTGAGCGGTGCGTGCAGGCGTGCGCCCTGCAGGGCGATGACGGGGTCTGCGCTGTACTCGTAGTCCTGGGCGGGGACGCGGATCAGCCGTCGGGCGGAGCGGGCTCCGAAGGCGGGGTGGTGGGTGTCGATGCTGGCTGCCAGTTTGGCTTCGGTCTTGCCCCAGGGCAGGGTGCGGCGCTGCTCGGTCAGGCGCTGGGCGAGGGCGATGACGTGGCCGGCCGCGCCGTCGGGGTTGGCGGGGTCGAGTTCGCCTTCGATGCGCTCCTGGAATTCGTCGGACTGCTTCGCCAGGTGGTTGAGCCACCACAGGTGGTAGAGGCGTTCGCGGGCGGCGTCGAGTTCGGCTTCGGTGGCGTCGTGTTCGGCCTGCTTGCGGTTGAGGTCGGCGATGGTCTCCGCCTCGGCCGCGCGGGCGGTGCGCCGGGCGGTCGCGGTGGCGGTCGAGGGGATCTGGCCGGGGTCGGCGCCGCGTTCGCCGATGAACCAGCGGTAGCCGCCGGAGACGGGGCCGAAGGCGGTGTCGTGGGCGCGGCGGTTGGTGAGGATGTCCGCTTCGGGGCGGTCGCGTTCCGCGAGGGCCTCGGTGCCGCCCAGCAGGAAGGCGCGGAAGAGGTCGGCCTCGGCCGTGGAGAAGGCGTCCGGGCCGTCGGCCTGGGTGCCGAGTTCGGCCGCGGCCTCGGCCATGGTGTTGGCGACCGCCACGGTGACGTCGTCGCGGTTCGGGCATGGGGAGGCGGGAATCGGACCGGTCAGGTCCCAGTCCAGGCCGAGGACGGTGCCGGTGTAGACGGAGCTACGGATCCCGCTGCCGGAGCCGGGTGGCTGGGTCCACTCCAGGCGCCGCAGGACGTTCGCTAGGTGCTCGGGGAGTTTCTCGGGGCCGGCGAGGATGTCGCTGTCCGGGTCGGCGTACCAGCCGGCGACGAAGTAGCTCAGCCGTTCCCGCTCCTCGACACCGTCCAGGGCGTCGTGCAGGGAGAAGACGTTGGTGTTGTAGGGCTGGAAGACGGAGAAGGTGAGCAGGCCGGGGCCGATCGCGGTCAGGAACGGTGCGCGCCGTCCGGTCGGCTCCTGCCAGGGGCCGGTGAGCTCGTGGCACTTGCCGATGAGTGTCGCCTGCGGGGCAGCGCCGGCCAGGTCCTGGAAGGAGTCGGGTTCCTGGAAGGAGACGGTGCCGTCCATCGGGTCGAGGTAGTCGCTCTCGACGATCCAGGCTTTGAGCCTGCGCGTGCCCTTCGCGTGGCGGACGACCAGCCACCGGTTGGGCACCAGCGGGAAGCCGCCGACGCCTTCCTCGTCGTCGTGCCGACCGCGGGTGAGGGCGGCGGGCAGCTCCCACTTGAGATACACGCCGAGCCGGTCCTCCCGCCCGCTCCACTCCTCGAGGCCGTCGAAGGGCGCCGGCTCGCACGCCACGCCCTGCCCGATGGACTTGAAGTTGGTGTTCCAACGCTGGAAGACGTGCTCTTCTCCGGTGTCGCGGGTCTGCCGGTTGACGGCGAGGGCGGCCACCTCGACCGGCACGACCAGGGTGTTGTCCACGGACATGGCCCATCGGTCCTTTCACACGAGCATCAGGGCTTGGGGTCGGGCAGAGTGCCGGTCAGGGGCGGTAGGAGAAGGTCTGCGCCTGCGGGGCGTTGATCATCTGCAGCGCGAACTGCGCGGAGGACAGCTGAGCCCCGTGGGCCCGGTCCAGGGCGGGTACCAGCGCGTCGCCGGTGCCGTGGACGTTGAGCACGTCCGCGTCGCCGGGGCGCAGGAAGCGGCCGAAGCCGGCCGGCTGCGGGAACTCGCCCTTGGGGTAGCCGATGCGCTCCCCGCTGATCTCGCGCAGTTCGATCGTGCCGACGTCGCCGATGCCGAAGCAGATGCCGCGCGGCGGCTCGGCCAGTTCGAGCCGGTCGATCAGCCGGCCGTTCACCTCCGGGTAGAGCAGCAGGCGGACGTCGGTGCCGTAGACGTCGCTGCGCAGCGGCTCGACCACGTCGGTGCCCGCGTAGGCGGTGATGATGGCCTTGGGCCAGTTCGGTACGAGCGCGGAGCGGATCAGGACCGCGCAGGCCGGTACCGGTCCGCCGGTGGTGGCCAGTTGGTTGAGGTCGGCGTCCAGGGCGTGGCCGACGCCGACGCTCAGGGCCCCGTCGACGGCCGCGCGCACCCAGCCGGCATCGACGTAGGCGAAGCGGATGGACTCCGGCGGCAGCATCCGGCTGTCGGGGACCAGGTGCTCGAAGCCGAGCATCTCCAGTCGGCGCAGCCGGTCCAGCCAGCCGGACACGGTCGTGAACTCGTCCTGGGCGGCCTGAGTGAGGAGGGTGGCGACGCCCGGCTGGGAGACCAGGGCCCGCACGTCGGCCGTGGTCCGGGCTTGCCGGGCGGCGGTGGCGGTGCGGCGCAGGCCGGCCCGCAGCTGCGGGCCGGCCTGGTCCACGGCGCGGGTGAAGCGGGTGCCGTCGTCGTCCAGGAGCATGCGGTCGAAGGCTTCGAAGGCCAGCGGCGCGGTGAGCTGCCTGGCCGTCACCATGCCGTCGACCGAGTGGAGTTCTGGATGACTGGCCAGGCGGCGTACGGCGGAGCGGGCGGCGGAGCGGAACTCCAGCAGTCCGGTCCGGAATTCGGCGTCGGACAGGGCGAGCAGGCGCCCGGCGGTGAAGGCGGCGCCGTAGGAGGTGTCGAAGACGCCGTACTTCTCCAGGTAGATCAGCGCCTCGCCGGATGACTCCAGCCGGACGGCGGCGGGCGGGGGCAGCTCGCGCGCCGGTCGGGCGGTGAGCGGCCCGCGGTGGAAGGCGACGGTGCGCTCGCCCGTCTCCAGGCGCTGCGGCAGGGCGAGCGCGCCGCCCGCCATGCGGTCCAGGGCCTCGCGCTGCTCGGCGTTCGGGCTGGGCGGGGCATCGACCGGCAGGCGCAGTCGCAACTCCTCCGCGCCGCGGGGGGTTTCGCCGTCGGTGGTGGCCAGATGCTGGGCCAGGTCCCCGAAGCCGATGCCGGTGTCGGGCACGGTGGTGAAGGCCCAGGAGGTGAGGGAGACCAGCCGCACGTCCTCAGCTGGAGCGGGAGCGTTCAGGTACTGGTGGAAGCCTTCGAGGGAGACCAGGTGCACCACGTGCCGGCCACCCGCCGCGGCGGGGAACCGGTTGGCGACGACGATGGCGTTGAGCTGCTCCTCGTCCGGAGCCGGGTCGGCCGCGGCCATGGTCGCGTCGGGCGGGCCGCCCTCGCGGACGTGGGCGAGGTAACCCATCTCCACGGGCAGGGGTTTGATCTTGTCGAACAGGGCGGCGGGCACCAGGATCGTCGCGCACTGCTCCTCGTACTCCTCCTCCCGCAGACTCTCCTCCGGCAGGTTCGGCGGTTCACCCGGGCCCAGGCCACGGGTGAGGAGTGCGCGCACGGTGCCGGCCGTGACCAGGCCGACGGCGTCGGGGTCCTCGGGCAGTTCGTCCTCCCGGAACACCAGCAGCGCCATCCACGGCACCCCTTCCTGGTCCTCGGGGGAACCGGCCACCAGCGGCCGGTTCCACGGCAGGCCGGGGGCGTCGAGGTTGATGTGCGGAAGGATCTGGCTGTAGGTGCCGGTGGCGTCGGGTACCGGGAAGCGGGCGTTGATCCCTCCCGGGTCGATATGGAACCGCGGTTCGATGACGTCGAACGGCTGTGGTGTGGCGTCGATCTCGTGGTCGGTGCCGTCGACGCCCTTGAGGACCTGCCGGTTGTTGATCACGTAGCGGCCGGCGTACAGCGAGGGGATGCGGTGGTCGAAGAACCGGGTGCGGTGCTTGGCCGTGGGGACGGTGAAGGGCCGGGGCCCAGATTCGGGCGTGGTGGTCATGAGCGTGCCTTTCGACAAGGGGGCGGCTGCGGAGGCGGGTTGCCGCTCCCCGGGATGGCGGGGGACCGAAGCGCGCTGGCCGGGCGGGTCAGGCGGCGGGCACCAGCATCGGGCTCGCGGTGAAGGCGGTGCCCGCGCCACGGGCGTACCCGCTCAGGTCGGTGTCGAGGCGGCCGAGATCCGTTCCGAGGCTCGTCAGCGCGTCGGCCAGGGAGGCACGGTTGTCGCGGGTGCCGGGCGCGTCGATGCCGTCGCGGATCTTCTTGATCACTCCGTCGGTCCGCTTCGGCTCGGCGCCGGACGCCCCCTCGCTCGCGGACAGCGGCTGGTTGCCGTCCGGCGCGATCGGGTCGAACGAGATCCCCTTCTCGTCGATGAACCCGGTGGACGTGCCGTACTTGACCGGTGGCGACACCAGCCGGACGCCCAGGATCCGGTCGGGGAGCAGCTCTTCCCCGTTGGGGCTGGTTCCCCACAGGGCGTTGACCACGTTCCCGCGGATCAGTGTCCGGCCCCAGTCCGTCAGGCGCTCGGTGCTGTTGTTGTAGTCGAGCCAGACGCGCAGTTCGCTGTCCTTGCCCGTGACGTGCATGGGCAGGATGTTCACCTTCTCGCCGGTGTCCACCGGCGTGGTGCTGTCGCGGTCCAGGTACAGCGCGCTGACGGGTGCCTGGGTGTCGGCGGTGAAGGTGAAGCCGCCGCTGTCGACCAGCCACGGCTTGGCGCCGCTGCGCACGCCCGGGGCGTGGGCGCCCTCACCGGCGTATCCGGCTTCGGGGACGGTGCGGACCATGTTCGTGGGCGGCGGCAGCATGCCCTGGAAGCCGCCCCAGTCCAGTGCCGGGGGCTTGTTGCGGCGGTCGGCGCCGAAGCCGATGGTGAAGGAGATGAACCACAGGTGGACGGTGGCCTCGCCGCCCACCGCGGGACCCCACACCCGCACGTCGACCCCGATCTCGATGGAGATCGTGATCCGCACGAACCACACCTTGATGGTGGCGGAGACCCCGACCCGCACCCCCATGCCCACATCGAAGTAGAAGGGGTTCCACTCCAGCAGGGCGTCCACCTTGGCGGTGAGCCAGGCCCGCAGCATCCCGGCCTGGAACTTGACCTCCAGCGAGCCGCCGGCCATCAGCGACTTGGGCGTCAGCGCGGCATAGGCGTTGCCGGTGATGTTGACCGTGGAGCCGATGCCCCAGGTGATGCCGGCAGGCTGCTGCCTGGGGTAGTGAGCGGGCACGTCGCGCTCGGCCGGGACGGCGCCCAGGATCAGGGCGAAGTCCCCGGCCTTGGGGTTGGGCCCGAACCAGAGCTTCATCCCGATGCCGCCGCGTAGCTTGCAGTTCGGGTCGATGAGGAAGGTCTTCTCGGTGAATCCGGCGCTGAAGCTCAGCTCGCCGACCGTGGGCCGCACCGTCGCCTCGATGCCGATCTCCACCCGGGCGATCTTCCAACTGCTCCTCGTGGGCAGCTCGGCGCCACCCGCACCGAGCAGGCTGATCGTCAGCTCCGAACCGGTCTGGACCAGGGCCATCAGGCGGCCCTTCAGGAACTCGAAGCAGCTGAAGGCCAGACCGCCGGCCACCCAGAGGTCGCCCTCCTGCGGCTTCACCCACGGGTTGGAGCCGCCGATCAGGGTGGCCAGCACGGACAGCGGATCGACCTCGTCCTCGTCCGCGCCGATCTTGCCCGGATTGTCGAGGGCGACCAGGAACGGGAACTCACCCAGGGCCTCCGCCGACGGCACCCGCACCCGGCTGTTCCAGCCGAAGCCCGCCGCGATCCCGCGCACCTGGAAAGGAGGCGGCGTGAACCCGGTCTCGGCGCCCAGCGAGCCGTAGGCGAACAACGACGGCTGGGCGCCGCTTCCGTCGGGAACGACATACGCGCCCATCAAAGACCCGTTGAACGCGCCGGTGTCCACCAGCAGCGTCCCGCCGATCACCGTCTTGTAGGGCGGGGAGGCCGGCAGCGCGGTCAGCGCCCCCGCGATCCGCAGCGGCGGGCTCTCGTAGTTGACGCTGATGCCGTTGTCGCCACCGGGGGTGCCGATCGGCGACCAGCCGCGCACCATCGGCGACTCAACGACCCGCACCCCCTGGCGCCGGTAGGCCGACGGCCGGGGCACGAGAACGCCGCGCTCGGTCACCAGCGCCCGCGGCCCGCGCTCCCGTTCACGCTCGGCAGCCGTCCGCACACGGGCCGGCGGCAGGGGCCGGCCCAGTCCGTCCACCCGCCCCGGATCGGTCTCGGTCGCCTGGCCCCGCGAGGTCAGCCGAAACGCCCGGCCGTCCACCACCGCCCACGCCCCGGGAGGCAACGCGGAGCCGTCCACGGCACCGTCGACCAGCAGCAGAGCGCGCCCCTCGCCGAGATCGGCGGCGGCCTGCGTCCCCGCCACCAGCTCCCCATCGCCGGTGAACTCGATGCGCACCCCCACCGGGGACGCGGAAGCGGTCGTGGCGGCCTGCCCGCTGATCCACAGCCCCTTCGGGTCGCACACCGCATTATCGACCCGCAGCTCACCACCCCGGAACACCAGCCCCGCCTCGGCCGCATGGCCGTTCAGCACCGACACCGGGAACTCGACCGCTCCCCCCGGCGCCGCCCGCTCAAGGATTTCCCGGATGTCACCCACACGCACTGTCACGCAGACCCGCCTCCGAATCAGGACAGAAGGGAGCAATTCGATTGAATGTTCACGTAGGCCGAAGGGCTGAACATACCGTACACGATATATTGCACACTGTGACCGACTCATGGCGGAGGGTGCAACTGTGACCGGCCGGTATGGCCAGCGGACCGGCTGGAATTCGCCAATCGACTCAGCGTCAACACCCGGCCCCAGCTCCAGTCCTATGGCTTCACCGGGCCGCATCCGACCGGCCCCCTGAATCCTGGTTCCCCGCGCTCGCGCAGCGTTGTCACCGCCGGGCCTGGGTGGCTCACCTTTCTCCGGGGCTGGAGTGCGGTGCGAGGCATGGGCGCGCAGGTTCGCGCGGCTCGGCGGCGGTGTGAGCGAGGCTGGCGTGCGCGACAGGTGTAGTGCCAATCCTCGCCTGGGTGATCTCACCGCATCAACTGCTCGACGGCAGCGGTGCTGACAAAAATCGATCACAGGAGGCATCGGTACCGTTACGCTCCGGTATGGCAGTGCCGCCTCTACCCGTCTCCTGGCGACATTGAGGCGGCGGCATGCCCTTGTCCTGTCGTGATCTGGTTGGAGTGTTCGATGACGGATATGAACTACCCCGGCGTCAACATCGAGTCGCTCGGCTCGTTGAGCCTGTCGGTGCCCTCCGGCGCGACTGCCGTGCCGCTGTTCATCGGGGACTTCGGTACGGCGTTCGAGGGTGTGGTGCGGGTCGACAGCTGGCCTGCCCTGTCCCGGGTCGCCGGTGTGGGCACGGCATCCGGAGTGACGGGCAGCGTGCTGCGTGGGTACTTCGAGAACGGGGGCGGCCTCTGCTACCTGGCCAACACGGCCGGCAAGACCCTGCAGGAGGCGTTGACCGCGGTCGAGGCCTTCGACGATGTGACGATCCTGGTGCCGCTCGGCCTCTGGGACGGTGGAGCCGACGCGGCCGGTGTGACGGCCAGGGCCGTAGCCACGTATGCGGCGAGCCGCCGGGCAATGGCCATCCTGCACGCCGACCGGGACCACGACCCTCGGCAGGCTCGTGACGCCGCGAGGGCGTTCAAGCTGGACGACGGCCAAAGCGCGCACGCGGCCCTCTACCACCCCTGGCTCATCCCGCCCGGAAACGGCGCCCAGCCGGTTCCGCCTGTTGGCGCGGTCGCCGGGGTGTGGTGCCGGGTTGATAGTGAGCGCGGGGTGTGGAAGGCCCCGGCGAACGCCACGGTGAACGGTGGCGCGCGCCCGTCCCAAGCTGTGAGTGACACGGAGCAGGACGAGGCCAAGCCCGTTGACGTCCTGCGCGAGTTCCCGGGCCAGGGCACACTCGTTTGGGGCGCTCGCACCCTCAATGAGACCGATGACCGGTGGAAGTACATTTCGGTGCGGCGTCTGGCCAACAGCGTGGAGAGGGATCTGCGGGAGGCCGTCCGTGTCGCGGTGTTCGAGCCGAACAGCGAGCCGACGTGGGAGAAGCTGCGGTCCGCGGCGGACACCTACCTGCAGGGCGTGTGGAGGCAAGGCGGGCTGATGGGGAACACACGGGAGGAGGCGTACTTCGTTCAGATCGGCAAAGGCGTCACCATGACCGAGGAAGACGTCAAGGCCGGCAGGTTCGTGCTGAAGGTCGGCCTCGCCGCGGTGCGCTCGGCCGAGTTCATCCCTGTGACGGTCACCGGGGAAGCGGGGCAGGCCTGACGGCCAGAAGGCTGCGGCTGGTAAGGACGGCGGCGTCGCGTGGCATCGTGTCCCCGCGGCGCCGCCGTCGTGGTCAGGTCCGTTCGCCTGGGCATTGGTTCAGTGCCCGGGTCAGGTCCCGGTTGGCCGACCGTGCGGCGTCGAGGTCGTCGCGGGCCTCCTCCAGCTGGCGCGCCAGTTCTGCGGTCCGCTGTTCCAACCAGGTGATGGTGCGCTGGAGTTCGTCGACGTCGGCGTGAGCGCCGAGGCCGGACTCCCGCCAGGCCTGCTCCCCCAGGGCTGTCGACGGAGGCGGCATCAAGAGCGAGGGGAAGCAGCGGGCTCAGCGTTGGCCTTCCAACAGCAGCTTCTGAAGCTCTCCGGTTTGATACATCTCGGCGACGGTGTCGTAGCCGCCGATGAACCGACCCTTGTGAAAGAGCTGCGGGATATTGGGCCAGCCGGAGAAGGCCTTGATGCCGGTGCGGAACTCGAGCTCCGCGAGGACGTTGACGACATGAAAGTCGAAGCCCATCTGCTTCAGCACGTCGACCATGCGCGCCGAGCCGCCGTCGGCCTGAGGAACCACTGCCGTCCCCTTCATGTAGAGCACGACGTCATGCGCCGCCAGGGTGTCTTCGATCGCCTGGCGCGCCTTTGGACTGAGATCTTCTTCGGCCATACCACCGAATAGAGGACGCAAGGGGGCTGTCCGGCATGCTGGGCTTGATTCGCTTTGGCGGACACCCCTGATCAGGGGCTTCGGCCCTGGTAAGGATGATGTCCATCATGGAGAGCATGGGGAAGAAGAAGCCACGCCCTCGCCGCTCGTTCACGCCGGAGTTCAAGGCCGAGATCGTCGAGCTGTGCTGGCGCGGTGATCGCTCGGTCGGTCAGGTGGCCAAGGACTTCGACCTGACCGAGACCGCGGTGCGTGACTGGGTGAAGCAGGCCGAGGTCGACGCGGGCGAGCGCGACGGCCTGACCAGCGACGAGCGCGAGGAGCTGGCCCGCCTGCGGCGGGAGAACCGCCGGCTGCGCGAGGACGTGGACATCCTCAAGCGGGCCACGGCTTTCTTCGCGACGGAGACCCGGTGACGGTGCACCCGTTCATCGAGGCGGAGAAGCAGGCAGGCCACAACGTCAAGCGAGCGTGTGAGCTGCTCCAGGTCTCCCGTACCGCCTTCTACACCCGCCGCACCGCCGTCCCCGGCCCCCGCGCGGTCCGCGACGCACAACTGACCGAGAAGATCACCGAGGTCCACGCCGCCTCTCATGGCAGCTACGGGGCCCCGCGCGTCCACGCCACCCTGCAACGCGACGGCGAGCGGTGCGGGCGCCGCCGCATCGCCCGGCTGATGCGCCAGGCCGGCCTGGAGGGCCGGCACCGAAGACGGCGCCACCGCACCACCATCCCCGACCCACAAGCCGCCGCCCGGCCGGACCTGGTCCTGCGCGACTTCACGCCCGACCCGGTGGCCCTCGACGCCCGCTGGTGCGGCGACATCACCTACGTCCCGACCGAGGAGGGCTGGCTCTACCTGGCCACCGTCATCGATATCGCCTCACGCCGCGTGGTCGGCTGGGCCACCGCCGACCACCTGCGGACCGAGCTGGTCGCCGACGCCCTGCGGGCCGCCTGCCGCACCCGCCGCCCGAGCGGGCCGGTGGTGTTTCACTCGGATCGCGGCTGCCAATACACCAGCCGTGAATTCGCCGAGCTCGCAACCGAGTTCGGAGTTCGACTCTCGGTCGGCCGGACCGGCCAGTGCTGGGACAACGCACTCGCCGAGTCATTCTTCGCCACCCTCAAACGGGAGCTGCTCGGCGACCACCCCTGGCCCAGCCAGGCCGCAGCTCGGACCGCGATCTTCGAGTGGATCGAAGCCTGGTACAACATACGCAGGCTGCACAGCAGCCTCGGCTACCGCAGCCCCGCCGAATACGAGACCGCCCTCGCGGCCTGACCACCACACCAACGGTGTTCGTCAAAGCGGAGCAAGCTCATGCGCCTTCCCCGGCCGGACACCCGAACGGGTGATGACGTCTGCCGCAGGACGCCAGCCGCCGCAACGCCGCACGCTCGGCACTGTCACCCGACCCATCGGGCAGGCCGTGGCCAACGGGACGTTCGAGCGCGGTCGATGACGCCCGGCCGTCTCCTGGCGAAGCTCGAACTGATGGCCGCGACAGCCTCGGCCGTACCCTTGTGATCTTCTGTCCCGTTTTAGTTGGTCATTGCCGGTGGCGCCGCCGCCGAGCTGGGCAGGTACAACCACCGGCGAGGCGCGGCCGTCCAACCCGTCTCGCTACTCATCGCCGCATGGATGCCGATGGGCAGGGGCGTCTCGCCTTCGGTTGCCGGTGACGTCGATGCCGGAACGAGGCATTGGCCCAGGCAACGGGAGTCGACTGCGCAAAGTGTCTGGGTTGTCGCACGCTGTGATCGGGAAGGGGTTGCACGGGCGCGCGGCAGGCTCGCCCGTGACGTCACAGCGCAAGGAGGCGCAGATGCATGCAAGCAAGGGAGACCGCCTTGTCGTCCACGGTCGTGTGGTCGGGCAGCAGGACCACACGGTAGAGATCGTCGAGGTACTCGGGCGGAACGGAAATCCGCCCTACCGCGTCCGGGATGACAAGGGGCACGAAACGATCATGAGTCCTGGGCCCGACAGCCTCGTTGACCACCGCAGGGCCGCGGACGAGGCCTGACTGCCGGGGCGAGGACCCGCGATACATGAGCCCGGCTGTCTCAGGTTCCATTGTCGTCCACCGACAGTGGACTTCGGTGCGATCAGCGAGTCCATCGCCGTCGCGACTCCGAGCGACCCGAGCAGACGCCGCTCGTCCATACCTGACGAGAGCAGGGCCGTGATCATCCTCGGCGCGAAGGCCGGCGCAGGAGGCCCCAGGGCACCTGCGCCGCGCACGCGTGGCGGACATGGCCGGACGGGTGAACGCCCGGACCGTGACGCACGCGACCACGGCGGAAAGGGGAGACATCCAAGCACGGATCCCCGCGAGGAAAGGATTGCGCTGTGCGCCGAGCACTGATCGTCGTCGATGTGCAGAAGGACTTCTGCGAGGGCGGCAGCATCCCGGTGAAGGGCGGCGCGGACCGGGCCCGCGCCATCTCCGAGCTCATCCGACGCTCGGCCGGCGACGGCTACACGCACGTCGTCGCCACCCGCGACCACCACATCGATCCAGGCGGTCACTTCTCCGACCACCCGGACTTCCAGAACTCCTTCCCCGTGCACTGCGTCGTAGGCGGCGAGGGCGGCGAATTCCATCCTGATTTCGCGCCGACCGCCACCTCCGGGGCAGTAGACGAGGTCTTCTACAAGGGTGCGTACTCCGCCTCGAAGAGCGGCTTCGAGGGCTCGGCCGAGGACGGTACGTCCCTGGCCGACTGGCTTCGCGCCCGGGACGTCAGCGATCTCGACGTCGTCGGCATCGCCACCGACCACTGCGTGAAGGCCACCGCGCTGGACGGCGCGAAAGCCGGCTTCGCCGTACGCGTCCTGCTCGACTACACCGCCGGCGTCGCCGCCGACACGACCGAAGGCGCCATTGACGAGCTGCGACAGGCAGGCGTCGCACTGACCGGCAGACCTGTCGTCCTCGGCTGATCTCAATCCGGGGCCGTGGCCGGGGGCCGACCTCCTCGACGACACGTTCGCTTGGATCACCGAGGCAGTCTTCAAGGAGCAGTTGCTCCTGCGTGAAGCCCGGCTCCCGGTCCCCCCAGCAATGACCTTCCCGGACTGGGTCGCCCACGGCCTCCTCGACATCCTCCAACCGGAACCCCAGGAGGACGAGATTCCTGGAGCGACCGATCCTGGTGCGGCAGACTAGTGCCCATGAGTAGGTATGCCGTGGCCAAGCCGTACGCGCTGCCGGTGTCGTTGGCCCACCTGGCCGGTCCGACCGTCGGCCCGATCACGCTGCCCCGGCACCTAGACTGGGGCCCGCCTTACGCCTATGACCTCGGCGATCCGGCCGACCTGGTCCTCATGTATGAGCGGGTGATCCGCGAAGCCCAGTCACCTGCCGACCTGCACGACCACCTGGACCGGTCCACCCTGCTGCGCATCTGGCCGGAGCTGTTCCTGCCCAGGGAGCTACGCGCGATGTGGCAGGCGCGGTTTCCCGAGCTCCGCCCGCGCGCGGTAGCGGCCTGATGGACAGCAGCACCGGCGACTGATCAAGATCGGGCTGGAAGCCCTCGCCGAGGACTTCGGCTACGCCCTTGCGGGTGGCTACGCGGTCCAGGCTCACCGCATCGTCGACCGGCTGAGCGACGATGTCGACCTCTTCGCGCCGATCGACCGCGCGGCGGGGGAGATGCCAGCAGCCGTGGCCGCGGCGGTCGCGGCCTACGAGGCCGCCGGGTACACCGTTGAGGTCGTGCAGCAGGTGCCGACGTACGCGCGGATGAACGTCACCGACCCGTCCACCGGGACCCCGAACAAGGTGGAGCTGGTCGCCGAGTTCCTCCACCATCCGCCGGTGGAATCCGAACTCGGCCCGGTCCTGCACCGTGACGACGTCGCGGCGGGCAAGACCGGTGCGCTCTTCAGCCGCGCCGAGGTCCGCGACGCCATCGACGTCCACGGTCTGCTGCAGAGCGGCTACTCGCGTGAGCAGCTCCTCGAACTGGCCGCCCAGAACGACGCGGGTTTCGACCGCGCGATGTTCGCCGACGCACTGCGGCGCATCGGCCGCTACAGCGACAAGCAGTTCGCCGCCTACGGACTCGACTCCTCAGCCGCCGCCGCGATCCGGGAACAGTTCGCGAACTGGCGCGACCAGCTCGACCAGGCGTAATCCGCGCTGGCGATGGTGACCAGTTCCGATGGCGCGTCGCCTGCTGCGGAGAGAACCGGTCACGGACGTGAAGCGCGGATCCTCGGCCCGGGGTGGATGGGCGGCGCATGGTGATCACCTCGAAGGGGCGCGGGCTGTTCTCCTTCCAGCCTCCACCCGCAGGCGACCACCATGCGACCACCAGCCCCCGAATAGTCGTCTGAGCTGCGGTTCTCCCTTGATCAGGTGCAAAGGGAGAACCTGCTGTCGTCGACGTTGGCTCTTCGCGGTGGTCGGGTTCTGCCGGATCCGGGCGCCTTGGACTCAGATGCTGTTGGCGATGCGCTCGTGGTCCCGTTCGCCCTCGCGGGTCTGGATACCAGCGGCGAGCAGCTTGTGGGCGAGCTCGGTGACCTCATCGCCGAACGCCGCGAACAGGCCCTCGTTCTCAACGGCGTACGCCGCACGCGGAATCGGCTGCGCGACTGTGTCGACCGCAGCCTTCGTGATGGAGATCACCTCCGGCCGGAGGCGGGCGATCCGTCGGGCGAGGGTGTCGACGAAGGAATCGAGTTCTGCGGCGGGCAGGGCACGGTTGATCAGGCCGTACCGTTCCGCGAGCTCCGCGCCCACGAGTTCGGCGCCGAGGATGAGCTCCAGCGCGCGGGCCCTTCCTGCCAGGCGCGTCATGTTCACCGTGCCGCCGCCTCCGGGGAGGATCCCCATCAAGGACTCCGGCTGTCCCTGCCCCGACTTGCCGATCGCCGCGAATCGCATGTCCAGGTACATGAAGAACTCGTTGCCCGCGCCGCGCGCGAAGCCCGCCAGCTTGCCGATGGTGACCTGCGGCAGCGAGCGGACCTCCTCGCTCATCGCCTGGAGGATGTTCAGGCCTTCCGGGACGGTCGAACCCGGTGCGGCCGCGATCGCAGCGCGAGTGGCTGCAGGCAGCGCGTCGGGGTCGGTGAGGTAGGCCATGTCACCGTGCGCAATGAAGAACTCCGGGTCAGCGCTCTCGAAGACAATGACGCGGACGTCGGCGTCGTCCCGCGCACGCGCGACGAATGCCCGGAGTGACGGCAGGAGGACCGCGTCCATCAGATTGAGCGGCGGGTGATCGATTGTCACCGTCGCGACCCCGTCCGAGACGTCGATCGTCAGGGCGGGAAGGTCTTGGTAGCTCATGAGGTGGCTCCATATCGCGGTAAGGGACGGCCTGTGACCGGGCCGCCGGCTGGGGAGAGTCTCGCGAACCTCAGCGTCGTGACTGACACTGAGTGTCAGATTAGAAGCCTGTATCCGAAGAAGCAAACAAGTGTGTCGGAGTACACTCGTCCCCATGAGCGCAGCGCCAGTCGGTACCCGTGAGATCAGCCGCCACGCGGTGCGAGCAGAGCTGGCCCGCGTCGCGTTCAACCGGTTCTGCCTCACAGGCTTCGACCAGGTCACCTTCGCCGACCTCTCGGAAGCCGCCGGAGTGTCGCGGAGCACCTTCCTGCGTTACTTCGGCACCAAGGAAGACGTGGTCCTGTTCGTCTTCGACCCTGTCGGTGACGTCATCACTGACGCGCTCGATGCCGAGCGGGCCAACCAGGACGACTGGAGCAGGCTGCGCAACGCCCTGGAGTCAGCCGTGAGGTTCCTCGTGCGCGACGTCCAGGAACTCGTGACGATCCTCGGCCTCATCGAGCAGACCCCAGCCCTGTGCGCACGCCTCCGCGAGAAGCAGACTGAATGGCGACCAGAGATCGTCGCCCGACTGCAGAAGACAACCCCCTCGACCGACGGGTCATCGGTCATCGCCAACGTTCGCGTAGCGGCGGCGCTCGAAATCTTGTGGATCGTCCTCGGTCAATGGAGTGCGAGCGACGGCCAAGAGGACCTCGGCAAACTGCTGGACGCTGCGTTCGCCGCCTTCTCGACCCCGGCACGCCAGCAGACGGACGCTCCGTTGTAAAGGGCCGAGGCGGCGGCTTCCTTGGCGGTGCCGAAGCAGCCGAAAGGAGTGGTCGACCCGGCGGCGGTGATCGTGTCGTCGGAGTCCAGCCCCGGCCGCGAGCGCAGGAGTGGGGTGTCGATCCGGCCGAAGCGGACGGTGTCAACGCGCAGCCGTGTAGGGCCGCCGAGGCGCCCACAGCACCTATCTGCGCGACCTCTTATCTTATTAGATCAGCCGGTTGTGGTTGCGTGCGGCGGCGGCGCGGACGAGTTGGGCGAAGCGTGCGCGGCTGTGGTGCTGGTTTGCTTCGGCCTCGCGTTCCTCGTCGTTCTCAGTGCTGTTTTTCTCGTCGTCGTTGAGTTCGTCGTACTCGTTGTGGAGGAGCCAGCAGCCGTGGATGCCGGTGAGGAGGTCTTCGAGGAGGTCGCGGGCCGGGCGCTTGGGGTCGAGCGGGGTCAGGCGCAGGGCGGCGTCCTCGATGTCCGGCTCTTCGTCGCCGTCGGTGTATTCGGCGAGGGTTTCCTCGAAGTCGTCGAGTTGTTCGCGTAGGGCGGTGGGGTCGGGCAGGAGTCCGTCGGCGACGTGCATGGCGTGGCGGATGAGGGTGGTGACGGCGTCGTTGGGGGTGGCGCCGGAGTCGAGGAGTTCGAGGACGAGGGTGGGGGTCTCGTGGGGGAGGGCCTCGATGTCGTCGGCTTCGAGGACGACGGTGGTGGGGTTCTGGCCGGAGGCTTCGGCGGCTACCTCGGCCGCGGCGGCGAGCCAGTGGGCGGCTGCGACGGAGGCGGCGGTGGGGTCGACGTCCGTGAAGAGGGCTGCGGGGCCGAAGGGGTCCTGTTCGAGGAGGTGGTCGGCGGCGGCGACCTGGGCGGGGGAGGCGTCCTCGCGGCTGAGGAGGACGGCCTGTTGAGCGCGGTCGGTGAGGTGGCCGAGTTCGGCACTCTCCACGGCGGCGAGCTCGGTTGTGGTCTCGGCGAGGACGGCCTTGGTGAGGTCCGGGCTGTCAAGGACGTGCAGGGCGCGGCCGACCTGGTGGGCGGACTCGACGAGGGGGCTGTAGGAGACGAACACCGAGCCGGCCTGGGGGAGGTTCGGCCGGGTGATCGCCTCTGCGGCTTCGCCGAAGGCTTGGCGTTCCTGTTCACGGCGCCAGCCCTCGCTGTTGGGTTCCAGGGAGCCGGCGGCGCTGGCGGGGTGGGTGTAGGTGTGCCAGGCGGCTTCTGACAGCTGGGTCAGGGCGCGGGCCAGACGTAGGAGCGTGGCGGTGTCCGTGCCGGCGGGGGCGGTGGCGATACGGCTAGTGAGGTCGCCTTCGCCGGTGCCCCAGGTGGCAGCCAGCTCGTTTCGGTCGGGGTCGACGCAGTAGCGGGTCATGAAGCCCTACCTCCGGGATGTGCTCTGAAAGGCGCTCGGCGCCGGCTCGACAAATTCTGACGTATCGCCAGATGCCCTGCGGGCGGTTGCGGGGCCCGGCCCTGGCGGGTGTCTCGGGGGCCTGGGGGTGCGAGCGCAGGTCGACCGGAGCCCTGAAGGGGCGCTCGATGCACGGCGGCGCAGCGGTTGGCTCGAACATGGCGTTCCCGCATGGTCGTTGCAAGCGGCTCGGTACCGCGACTGATCTGCGATCGTTCCGTGCTGCGCTGGTTGCCGGGCAGTGCAACTTCTCCGTCGAGGGGCAACTCGTGCTGGTGCGTGAGTCCTTCCCCGCTGTGCGGGTCGTCCCCATCGACTGACCGGGCAGGGGAACTGCGCGGAACGGTCCGTGAGGGAGGGGTGGGAGCGGTCCTGGTAGACGCTTCCTCCGTGCGGGAGCGAATCGGCTCGGCCTTCCCCCACCTCGGGGTGGCGGTTGTGCATGCGTTCCTCGGTCTCATCGCGCGCCGTCTGCACGCCTCTTGCGCTCCCATGCGCGGTGTGTGCCCCCGTGCTCCGTGCTCTCGCGACCCTCCACTCTGGGTGGTGCGGAGGAAGGGGGGCACGCGGATGCGACAACCCGAGCTGGTGGGATGGCTCTTCGTCTCGTTGATGACCGCGACGGGTTTGCTCTGCCTGGCTCGGTGGTGCCTGGCATCCCAGCTGGTCGGTGAGGAGAGGGGGTTGGAGGCGTCCTCGGCGCTCAAGGGGCTGGGCATGGCGGTGATGGCGCTCCCGGTCGGTACCGGTGTGGCTCTGCCCGAGGGCCTGTGGGTGGCCGTTCTCGTGCCTGCGGGGCTGTGGTCGGCGGTGGCCGTCGTGCGTTCCGTGGGCCATCGCCGGCACCATCTGGTGCACGCGGTCGGGCATCTGGCCATGGTGTACATGGCCGTGTCCATGGCCGGGCGGATGACGAAGGCGGCCGGTGCCATGCCGACGATGCCGGGCATGGCACCTGTGGCGGGTACCGCCTGGCTCACCGGTGCGCTGCTGGTCTTCTTCGGTGTGTGCGCGGTCGTCAGCTGCACCCGCCTGTTCGACTTCGCCGTGGCCCCGTCCGGTGCCGGACGGTACCGCGGAGTCGGGGTGCTGTGGTCGCCGCAGTGGCCCGAGGCGTGTCATCTGGTGCTGGGCGTGGGCATGTTCACGATGCTGCTGGCGATGTAGGCCAGCGCTGCTGGTCACCGACGCGAGCGTGCCGGGCGCCCATGTCCTCGGCGCGGGCGTGGCGCTGGGCGTGGACCTCGGCCCGCTGTTCGGCGGTTTCGGCGAGCACCTCGCGGCGGACGCGTTTGGGGAGGCGGTCGATGTAGAGCATGCCGTCGAGGTGGTCACTCTCGTGCTGGAGGCAGCGGGCGAAGTAGCCAGTGCCCTCGATCACCAGTGGGTTGCCGTCCTTGTCGAGGCCGCGGACGACGGTGTGGTCTGCGCGGCCGAGGCCGCGTCGCGGGCCGGGGACGGACAGGCAGCCTTCGCTCACGTCGATCAGGCGCCGGGGTCCCGTGGGTTCGTCGAGGACCGGGTTGAGGATGTGGCCGACGTGCCGGACGCCGTCGTCGTCGGCACAGTCGTAGACGAACAGGCGCAGGTCGACGCCGACCTGGTTCGCGGCGAGTCCGGCGCCCCGGGCCACGTACATGGTGAGGAACATGTCGTCGATCAGCTGGGACAGTTGAGCGGTTCCGAATTCGGTCGCCGGTCGGCAGGGGCGGTGCAGGATGTCCTCGCCGACCTCGGTGATCCGCAGGACCCGCCCTCGCTCGGCCTCGGGTGCCGGGTAGGGGTGGGTGTCGGCGGGTCGGCCGAGGACGTGGACCCGACGGTCCGACGGTTGGGCTGCGCGAGGTGGCCAGGCCATGACTGGGGCCTTTCGACGGTGCGGGTTGGGAAGGTGGGCAGCTGAGACCGGCGGCGCGGTCGTGCTGCCCTTCACTGGGGCGATGCCGAGTGGTGCGGGCTGTGAGGGTCGGGCGGGTTCACTCGAGGGGTGTTGAAGCCCCGTGCGGTGCAACGACTGGGCGTTTCAGACCGGTTCGGGGGAAGGGGGGATCAGTTCAGGTAGCGCTGCGCCACTTTGGAGAGGCTGCAGGCGCTCCCGTCCTGGGCATCGGGGGTGGGGCCGCTGCCGCCGCACAGTCGTGTGGCCTCGGCGGCCAGTTCTTCGACGGTGGCGGGCTCGGCGCCCCGGGGGCGGGGAACGGTGCCTGCGCGTGTGAGATCGCGGATGAGGGCGCGCAGTGCCTGGCAACGGGTGGTGAGGGAGTGACGGATGGATGTGGGCATGAACGGTTCACCGGATCGGGGCGGGTAAGGGGAGCGCATGCCGGACCTCGGAGGCGGCCGGGTGGCGGGGACCGAGCAGGACGACCAGGCCGTCCGGGTGCGGTGCCGGACGGGTGGCCTGGTGCCAGCCGAGCCGTTGGTAGAAGTCCAGCGGCCCGCCGGCTGCCGCAGCGGTGAGCAGCCAACACCGGTCGCCGGGCACATCGGCGCTGACGGCCTCCAGTAGGGCTGCCCCGAGGCCTTGGCCGGTGTGGTCGGGGTGGACCGCGAGTTCGTCTATCTCCCGGGCCCCGCACAGCCATGCGCGGGTGCGGTCGGGGCCGAGCTGCCCGCTCGCGTACGGGTAGCAGCGATCGGCGGGGAACGGGTCCGGGGTGGTCCAGGCCGTGGCGAGGCCGACCACGCGGCCGTCAACACCCTGGGCCACGGCCGCGGTGAAACCCGGCCTGCGCGCGTCATGGAGAAGGCGGACGAGGAAGTCATCGGCCTTGGCGGCGGGTTCGTTCCAGGGCGGCTGGGCGAAGGCAGCCGTGTAGACCGAGCGGATCTCCCGGGCGCGGCAGAGCAGCGCGGCCGGCTTCAGCCTCCCCACGATGACGGTGGTCACGCCACGCGCACCGGCGGAGTGGAGAGCGGGGTCAGTGCCGCGTACTCCAGGGGTGCGGACGGGTCGATTGACAGGTCCATGGGGGCGGGGGTGGCGCCGGAGCGGACCAGTAGGTCTCCGATGGCGGCGATCATGGCCCCGTTGTCGGTGCACAGTCGCAGCGGCGGCACCCGCAGGGTGATGCCGGCCGCGGCGCAGCGCTGTTCGGTGAGGGCGCGGATACGGGAGTTGGCGGCGACGCCGCCGACCACGACCAGGGTGTCGATGCCGTGGTCGGTGCAGGCGCGCACGGCCTTGCGGGTGAGGGTGTCGGCGATGGCCTCCTGGAGGGCCGCCGCCGCGTCGGGGACGTGTGGCTCGCTGCCGGCGGCGCGTTGGGTCTCGACCCAGCGGGCGGCGGCTGTCTTCAGGCCGGAGAAGGAGAAGGCGTACGGGGGATCGCTGGGTCCGCTCAGCGGGCGGGGGAGCCGCACGGCGCGCGGGTTGCCGTCGCGGGCGGCGCGATCGATGGCCGGTCCGCCCGGGTAGGGCAGGTGGAGGATGCGGGCGACCTTGTCGAAGCACTCGCCGGCTGCGTCGTCCAGGGTGTCGCCGAGGTGCACGATCGGATCGCGGGCCAGGTCGCGCACCAGCAGCAGCGAGGTGTGGCCGCCGGAGACGATCAGCACGATGCACGGGTCGGGCAGAGGCCCGCCCTCCAGCGTCGCGGCGGCCACGTGTCCGGCCAGGTGGTGCACCCCGTAGAGGGGGACGCCGAGGGAGAACGCGTAGCCCTTGGCGGCGGCCACCCCGACCTGCAGGGCCCCGGAGAGTCCCGGACCGGTGGTCACCGCGACGGCGCCGACGTCGGCCAGGGTGAGCCCGGCCTGGTCCAGGGCCTCGTGGACCACCGGGGCCATCGCGTGGACGTGTGCCCGTGCGGCGATCTCCGGCACCACCCCGCCGAAGCGGGCGTGCTCGTCCATGCTGGATGCCACCGCCTGACCGAGCAGTACGCCGTCGCGCACCAGCCCGGCCCCGGTCTCGTCACACGACGACTCGAGCCCCAGCACCACCGGCGACCCCGCCACTGATCCACCTCACTTCTGCGTAGCTCTTGCAGTTGCACATATTGTGCAGTAAGACATGGGTGCGCGTGCGGCGCCCGTCCGGTCCGACTCGAAGCGCCCGCAGCCCCGGATCGCCGCGACGCCCTTCGAGGAGCCCGACATGCCCAGCAGCACAGCAGCGAATGCGCGCCCTGTGGTCCCGCGCACGATCACCGTGCTGAGCGTGCGCGGCATGGACTGCGGCCGGTGCGAGAAGGCGGCCAAAGCCCGGCTCAAGGCGCTCGACGGAGTCATCAAGGTCACCGCTCGCACCCTCACCGGCGAGATCACGCTCGGCAGCGAACACCCGCTCGACGAGGGCACGGTCCGGGCGGCTACCGAGACGCTCGGCTTCACCGTCATCGCGCTCACCGTGCGCAACACCGGGGCGGCGTCCGCGGGATGACCCCGTGACCGGGGTGGGACGGGGCTGGGCTGCGGCGATCGGCTGAGCCGCGGAGGTGGTCACCGCGGCGGAACGGCTCGGGCCCGGCATCTGGTGGTGACCAGGTGCCGGGCTCGAGGCGGAGCTGCTGTCCCCGATCAGCCGGCGCTGTCCTCGCTGGGGCGGATGTTGGCGGACCACTTCTCCTCGATGCGGCCGAACTTCCACACGGCGAGGGCGATGATCCAGGTGGCGAAGAAGAGGCCGACGATGACGAAGCCGAGCATGTTGATGTCGATGCCCTGGACCCAGTCCCAGAACGCGCCCTGCCAGTTGAGTTGCTGGGCGAGCAGGCCCAGGAGTTCGACGGTGCCGATGATGAAGGCCACCGCCACCGACAGGCCGGTGATGGTGAGGTTGTAGTAGACCTTGCGGACCGGCTTGGAGAAGGCCCAGCCGTAGGCGAAGTTCATGAACGAGCCGTCGATGGTGTCCAGCAGGCTCATGCCGGCGGCGAACAGCACGGGCAGGCAGAGGATGGCGTACCAGGGCAGGCCGGAGGCGGCGCCGGTGCCGGCCAGCACGAGCAGGGCGACCTCGGTGGCGGTGTCGAAGCCGAGGCCGAACAGCACGCCGACCGGGTACATCTGCCAGGGCTTGGTGATGGACTTCATGACCCGGCCGAGCAGCCGGTTCATCAGGCCGCGGTTGTTGAGCTGCTCCTCCAGGGCAGCCTCGTCGAAGTGGCCGGTGCGCATCTGGCGGAAGACCTTCCAGATGCCCACCAGGATGACGATGTTGATCGCGGCGATGATGTAGAGGAACGTGCCGGAGACGGTGGTGCCGATCAGCCCGGTGACGTTGTGCAGCTGGGAGTTGTCGTCCTGCACCGGGCCGGCCAGGGACTTCACACCGAGTGCGAGCAGGAACGCCAGGCCGAACACGATGGTGGAGTGCCCGAGGGAGAACCAGAAGCCCACCGACAGCGGCCGCTTGCCCTCGTGCATGAGCTTGCGGGTGGTGTTGTCGATGGCGGCGATGTGGTCGGCGTCGAAGGCGTGGCGCATGCCCAGGGTGTAGGCGGTCACGCCGATGCCGATGCCGAAGCTCTTGGCGCCCAGGCTCAGGTGCTGCGGGGCGACGATCGCCACCAGGGTGAACCACCCGATGACGTGCAGGGCGATGACGAACCCGGCCATCCCGGCCAGGTTGGTCCACTCCCGGCGGGTCATCGACGCCGCGGCGCGGCGCCAGCCGCCTCTGCCGGGCTCCGGGGCGGGGGCTATGGGCGCGGTGCTCATGGACGTCCTTCCTCTACTCACGGTGACGACCGCACAACCTAGACGCCCAGGGCTAGCAGTTGCAACATACTGGCAATAACGAGTGCGCGTCGCCGGGGGCGCGCCGGGAGCGCGGGAGGCGCGATGGACGGCGCGACAGTAGTGGACGGCGCGGCAGCAGCGGGCGGCGTGACAGCGGATGGCGAGCGGCTTGCCGGGACGGATGCGGCCTTCGCGGTGCAGCGGTGCCGGGAGAAACTGCGCGAGCACGGGGCGCGCTGCACCGCCCCCAGGATCCAGGTGATGGGTGTGCTGGCCGACCACGTGGGCCATCTGACTGTGGGGGAGATCCACCAGCTGCTGGTCGAGGCCGGCGGCAGGCTGAACATCTCCACCGTCTACCGGACGGTGGAGAAGCTGACGGGGCTCGGCATCGTGCACGCGGTACCCGGCCGGGGCGGGGAAGCCAGCTACGGCCTGGCAGGCGATCACCACCACGCCGTGTGCAGCCGCTGCGGCGCGATCGAGGAGATCCCCGGACCCCAGCTGGCGCGCATCTTGGCGGCGGCCGTGAAGGCCACGGCCTACCGCGTGGAGTCCCTGATCTTCAGTGGGCTGTGTCCCACCTGTCGGCTGGTCTGACTGTCGCCCGGTCCCTCTATGAGACCGGATCTGGTGCGGGGTCGGCCTGCGTCCCGGCGGGCGCCGGTTGGGAAGACGATCGTCAGTCAGGAAGGAGCGCCCGCTCGGGGTGCTTCCGATCGGCTGACGGGCCGACCCCGCGTCAGACATGCTGTAGCACTACTGTGGCTATTGCAAGCTATGCGCAATAGTGTGTTTGCCGGCACGATCATCCACGTCTGAAAGGGGCCGTGTCCTGATGGGCACCTACACGCTTCCCGACCTGCCGTACGACTACTCCGCGCTGGAGCGGGCGATGTCCGCGGAGATCCTGGAGCTGCACCACTCCAAGCACCACCAGGCCTACGTCAACGGCGCCAACCTGACCCTGGAGCAGCTGGCCGAGGCTCGGGACAAGGACCAGCTCGGCGGCCTGGTCGGCCTGCAGAAGACGCTGGCCTTCAACCTCTCCGGCCACGTCCTGCACTCGCTCTTCTGGCAGAACCTCTCGCCGGAGGGCGGCGACCGCCCCGACGGCGTGCTCGGCGACGCCATCACCGAGCACTTCGGCTCCTTCGACGCCTTCAAGAAGCAGCTCACCACCGCCACCGTCGGCGTCCAGGGCTCCGGCTGGGGCATCCTCTCCTGGGAACCGCTCGGCAAGCGCCTGATCGTCGAGCAGGTCTACGACCACCACGGCAACGTCGGCCAGGGCACCACCCCGCTGCTCGCCTTCGACGCCTGGGAGCACGCCTACTACCTGCAGTACAAGAACGTCCGCCCCGACTACGTCACCCGCCTGTGGGACGTTGTCAACTGGCAGGACGTCAGCGCCCGCTTCACCGCCGCCACCCAGGACGCCTGATCCCAGCGCGGCTGCGGCGAGCCGAGCCTCCCCGCGAAGGCTCGCCGCAGCCACCGGCACCACCCGGCCCCCGCGGGCAACTGCCGCCCCACCGCTATGCGTCAGACGAGGTCGCCTGGCTGCCAGCGGCGGATGTCGCCCCGTCCATCGGCCGACGTGAGGCCGGCCGCGCATCGACCCCATCGGTGGATGGCCGGTTGGGCGAGATGAACGACAAAGTCCCTGGCTACCTGCCGACCTCGCGGCACCGGCCCCATCCTGAATGCCGGAACGCGGCGCTGTGACAACAGGCTGGGCCTGGGGCGCGACTGGGTCAGCGGGCGGTCGGCTGGTCGGGCCCACTGGCCGGCATGCGCGGCACTGGGCTGGTGCGCGCGGTTTCAGGGTGCTGCCGTTGCGCGCGACGGTCTCGCGGACCAGCTCCTCTGCCTGCTCGGCTGATTCGGCCAGTTCGACGGTGTGGCCGAAGATGTCGACGCCGAACGGGGCTTGGCGCCCCCCAGACGCTGGCGAGCCCTCCTGCATGGCCGCTGCAGCCCGAATTGGCTGACGTCAGTTGCCAAGGACGTCCTCGCCCTGAAGCGGCAACACCGAGCGCGCGGAATGGGGGCGCCACCTTCGAGCCATGCCACGTTTACCTCAGGTTTCGCTCAAGCTTTCTGCACATCCTAAGTTATTGCAACCTCTTTGCGATAGCTTCACTGTGCTGTCCGGGACATGTCGGACGGCGTTGTGAACTGGAGGGGAACGAAGAATGCGCAAGACCGTCATCGGCGCGGCCACCGCCGCCCTTGTCCTCATACCGCTGGCCCAGAGTGCCTCGGCAGCCACCACCCAGGGGGGCACCGCGGCCGACCGGGGTGCGGCAGTGGCCAACGTGGCGCAGCCGAATCAGTGCGGGTACATCTACAAGCCGAAGAACACCCACTACATCAGCACCGAGAGTGAGACGATCAACGGCCCCGGCGGCTCGGTGTCCGGTTACGGGCCCGGGACGCTGACGCTGTCCCAGACCGTGGGCGTCAGCAACACCTACTCCGCCACCCTCGGTGCCTCCGTGGGGGACATCAGCGCCTCGGTGGGCTTCAACGTGACGCAGAACTGGTCGGCGACCGAGAGCGCCTCCTACACGATGACCGACGGCCGCCACTACGTCCTGTACGCGGACAAGGTGAGCCAGCTCTACTCCTACGAGGTCCACAAGATCGGCCGCTGCGACGGTTACGACTTCGGCAGCGTGGGAACTGGCTACGCCACCAAGTTCGACCACCTCGACTACAACCACTACCAGGGCTGACCCGGCTCCCGCCCGGCGCCCCGCCGGGGGGGGGGGCCCCCGGGGCCCCCCCCCCCCCCCGCCCACCCCCCCCCCCCCCCCCCCCCCACAACCCCCCCCCCCCCCCCCCCCCCCGCCCGCCCGCCCCCCCCGCGCCCCGCGGGGGGGCCCCCCCCCCCCCCCCGGGGACCGGCCAGTCCGGCCTCTCACGGAGCCACCATGCGCAAGACCCTTCGCCTCACCGCCGCCGCCCTCGCCCTCCTGCCCGTCCTCGCGGTGACCGCGTGCAGCCACACGCCCGCAGCCGCGAGCGGCACCACGCCTGATCCGGCGCTCGCCTCGCTCTCCCCGATCCCGTTTCCCGCGCAGCTGAACTCCGCCGACCCGTACACGAGACTGCCCACCGTGGCCGCTGCCTCAGGAGGTGGCGCCACCATCGCCCTTCAACTCGCGAACGGTGCCTGCAACGTGGTCATCGGCACAGCCGACGGCGCGCAGACCCAGGTCGGCGCCCACGCCCCCGGAACCGGTCAACCCGCCCCCGCCCAGAAAACCGATCTCCCCCAGGCCGCCGCCCAGGCGATCGGCCCGGCCAACAGCGCCGCCACCCCCACAGCCGACGGCCCTATCACCCTCACCTGCGGCGACCGGGGCGCCGCCCTGACCCTCCCCGCCAAGGACGTCACCGCGCCTCCCGTCGGCACCGCCCGCACCAAGGACATCGGCAACGGCCTGGCCCTGATCGTCACCGGCTCCACCACCACCATGGCGGCCGCTCTCGCCTGAAGCCCGGCGCATGTCTGATGGTTCGGGCAGGTCCGCGACCTGGGAGTCCGGCCAGGGCCCGGCCGAGGGGTGTGGCCGGCTGGAACGGACAGGACAGGGCGAGCAGGAAGGCCGACGGTCGCGCCGGTGGGTGACCCGTTGGTGGGCGAGGTCGTCGCGCGGCCACGCACGCGTCGATCGCGCGGTGTACTTGCCGAAGCCCTGGACCTCGGACCCACAGCGGTGCCGGGCGGCCGCTGTCCTCGACGAGGTCAGGTTCGCCACCAAGCCGCAGCTGGCTGAGCGCATGATCCTCGCGGCGCCCGAGCTGTGGCAGCAGAACGAAGGCCCGGCCGCGTGGTGCGGTCCGGGCCATCCGCAGGCGATCGTCCGGGATCTGAGCCAGGTGGCGATCCCGGAACCCCGGCACTCCCGGTGCGTCGCCGGCGACTGTGAGCTCGGGCGCAGTAGCAGTCAGGCAGCCAGTGGATGCCGTGGGACTGCGGCGGGTCACTGGCCGCCGAGCGCGGCTTCCTCTCGGTCGAGGCCGTGTTGCAGCCGCCGGCGGGTGGTGTCGCTGATCCGGTGCTCGTCGTAGAGGCGGTGCAGTTCGGTGTTCTGGACGGCTATCACCTCGCGCCGCAGCTGCCGGTACGGGCCGTCGACGAGAGTGGCGTCCGGATCGTCGCCGCTGCGGTCCAGGCGGGCGGTCAGGGCCCGCCGGGCCCGGTCGATCGTGGTCTCCGGCACGGCCTCTATGTCAGCGAGCTGCTCGATGTGGTCGAGCGCGGCCTGGTTGAGGGAGTCCTGGGCGTCGGCTTCCTCGCGGGCGGTGTGCTCGGGCTCCAGGGCGAGCCCGGAGCGGCTGACCACGGTGGACAGGGTCAGGCCCTGGACGACCAGGGTGAACACGATGACGGCGGTGGTCAGCACCAGCACGAGGGCACGTCCCGGCAGAGGGGTGCCGTTGTTCGCGGCCAGGGGGATGGACAGTGCGGCGGCCAGCGGCATCACGCCACGGGTCCCGGCCCAGGTCACCACACCGGCCACCCGCCAGGACAGCCCGCCCCGGCTAGGCTTGACCGCGCGGGTCAGCGGCAGCGTGCAGATCACCCGGACCACGACCAGCACCACGGCCACCGCGAGGGCCTGCAGCGGCCACCAGCTGCTACCGCTGGGCAGGTTGCGTACGAGTTCCGGCAGCTCCAGGCCGACGATGCTGAACACGACGCTCTCCAGCAGGAACACCACCACTGCGTAGACCGCGTGCAGCTGCAGGCGGATGTGGGCGTCGGTGAGGCGGTGGCTGGAGCGGCCGAGCAGCACGCCAGCCACGACCACCGCTGTGACACCGGAGGTGTGCGCTGACTCCGCCACCACGTAGGCCGCGTACGGGGTGACCAGGGCGATCACGGTCTCCAGCACCGGGTCGGTGGTGCGGCGGCGGATCAGCCACACCAGGCCGGCCACGACCGCGCCGATGACGCTGCCGCCTCCGCCGAGCAGCAGGAACTGCCCACCCGCGGCGGGCAGGCTCACCCCGGCGCCGGTGGCCACCGCGATCCCGATCGCGACCTTGAACAGGACCAGGGAGGTGGCGTCGTTGAACAGGCTCTCAGCCTGCACCAGCACCTGGACGCGGCCGGGCAGAGCCAGGCGCCGGCCGAGCGCGGTCACGGCCACCGGGTCGGTGCTGGCCAGGATCGCGCCGAGGACGAAGGCCATCGCGGGCGGCATACCGGTCAACGCGACCGCCGCGAAGCCGACGGCCGCCGCGGAGGCGAAGACCAGACCGAACGCGAGGATCGTGACCGGACGCCACACGATCCGCAGGTCGCGCAGCGACAGCTCCTCGGCGGAGGCGTACAGCAGCGGTGGCAGCACGACCAGGGCGATCGTCTGGGGAGCGACGTGCAGCGCGGGCACCCCGGGTACCAGCGCCACGCCGATACCGGCCAGCACCAGCAACGAGGGGGCGGGCACGCGCCAGTGCCGGGCGAAGGTGGCCACGGCAGTGGCCAGAACGACCAGGAGAAGGACGATCCCAACGGCGTGCACCGGTGACAGACCCCATCACGACGAGCGGGGTCACCGCCGCCCGATCGCTGCAGTCGTCCCCCGAGCCGACCAGGCTTCCCGGCACACCGGTCATCATCTTATCGGGACATTAGCGGGGCACGGCAGGGGCTGACACAGGGCGCACACACGATGGCTGCTATGCGCCCTGGCGCCGATCAGCGCCGCCTGGCATGGCGCGAGGCCCCCACGTGATGGCTGCCGCGGCGGCCGGGGCAGGAGGTACGGCTCGGGGCGGGCGGGTGTTGCGAGGGTGCACGATCCGGACGACGGGTGCGTTCTTCCGTTCGTTCGCGCCCTGGTGTGCGCCCCGGGACGGCTGTCTATGGTGCGGTGTCACTCCCACGGGAACGGCGAGTTGGAGGGGAAGACACGTTGACCCAAGCAGCCGAGGTGCTTCGAGAACTGGCCCAACCGTCCAACGCCGCAGCGAACTCCACCATGAGACTCCTCGGGGAAGTGGAGGCGACCGCGGCGAAGGACGACAAGGAGCGCGAGGAGAACGATCGCGAGACGCTCCGCCGCAAAGCCGACCTGGAACCCGTACCGGCCCGTGAACTGGGCACTGGAGTCCAGCTGACGCCGTGGCAGGTCCTGCACAGCCTTGCCCGGGCGATCGCGTTGTCGCGCCGCGGGGCCGGGCGCGGGCTCGCCGAGCACTGGGGCTGCCTCAAGTACACCCAGGCCCTGACGGGCGCTCCCGGCACGTTCATGGCCCTGTCGGCCGAGGGCCGTGACACCGCGGAGTACTACAAGAGGACCCAGTCCGACGAACTCGCCATGGGCTTCGGCCTCGCGCTGGCACGCCAGGTGCTGGCCAGGCGGCATCCGGACCACAGCGTGTCCATCGTCCCCGCGGACACGGCGCTGAGGGCGGGATGGGCGCTGGCCGCACGGGATGTGACCAAGAAGGATCCCCGGCGGACGGTCGGCTATGGGTACCGGCCGCAGTTCTTCGCCGAGGTGTGGAAGCCCGGTCGCCTTTCGCGCGTCCTTTCGATCGTGTGCAGGGGCAACCACAGCGGCACCTCCGTGTCCCACACCCAACTCCTCTCCGCCGCCGTCCACATCGAGGGCGTGCACATCGGCGGCTGGGCCGACACCCCGGCCCTGGTTCTCAGCACCGAACTCCCGGTGGACGCTCCGCTGACCGTGCACGCACTGCACGCTCCCGGCAACGGAGGCAAGCTCGCCGGACCGGGGGTGAGCCCGCGCGACCTGGACGCGGCACTCGAGGAGGAGAACTTCTTCCCCGGCATCCAGCCGCCGGCAGAAGGCGACGAGACCCCCGAGCTCGCGCCGGGCATCCACGTCAGGTCCGAGCACTACGCCTGGCTCCAGCACTCCCTCGCCCGCACCTGCGCAGCCGGCCTGGCCGCGTTCGCCGGCGACGCGAAGGTCATCGCGCGCTACCTCACCCAGCGGCAGGGCAAGGAGCGGTACACCGGTGTGGCGCACGCGGCCCTCGGCAGCGTCCAGGACGCACAGCAGACGCTCCTCGGCATCCGGTTCGTCGGTACCGACCACGTGCTCCGGCTGAACGGGACCCGCGTCGAGGCCTTCTCGGGAGTCGCCGCCGACCTCTTCGACCACCTCGCCGAGGGTCGCCTCACCCAGTACCGCCAGGCAGCCCACGAGCGGCGAGCCGACTGGCCCGCCGACACCTGGGACCCCGACTGGGACGGCCCGGTCTCCATCCACCCGGACGGCTCCGTCCTTGCCATCCGCGTCCTGAAGCCCTGACAGGGAACGCCAGCGTTCACCACCAGAGCCTCGCAGCCGTGCGCGAAGCTCCGGCTCCTTCAAGTCAGAGCGAGGACCGCCGAGACTCGTTGACGCAATGACCCCATGATGGTGTCATCAAATCATGCTCTACTCCCTGCCCCGGCTCGAAGACGCCGACCTGACCGTCCTCGCAGACATCGAGGAGATGCGGAACCGGCTGCGCCTGCACCAGCGCACCCCGCGCCGGTGGGAGGGGCAGCTGCGGCGTAACCTGACGGCGCGCGCGATCGCCGGGTCGAACACGATCGAGGGCTACGCGGCGAGTGTCTCGGACGTCGAGGACATCATGGTCGGCGAGACGCCGATCGAGGCGAGCGAGACCGTCGCGGCCGAGATCGAGGGCTCCCGGCAGGCGATGACCTACATCCAGCGCCTGGCCGAGGCCGGGGAGGACTTCGCCTACAGCAAGGGCCTGCTGAACGCACTGCACTTCATGATGCAGGGCCACCATCTGATCAAGCGGCCCGGCTGGTGGCGCTCAGGGCCGGTGTACGTCACCTCGGCCGAGGACCCGACGATCGCCGCCTACACCGCCCCGGATGCCGAGCAGGTGCCCGCGCTGACCGGCGAGCTGGTGGCGTGGCTGAACGAGGGCGACCTGGAGGCGCCGGGGCTGGTGCGGGCATCGATGGCGCACCTGAACCTGGTCGCGATCCACCCGTGGCCGGACGGGAACGGGCGGATGTCCCGCGCCCTGCACACCCTGCTCCTCGCCCGAGAGGGGATCATGGCACCCGAGTTCTCCAGCATCGAGGAATGGCTCGGCCGGGCCCGCAACACCTACCGCTACTACGACATCCTCGCCGAAGTCGGCGGCCCGATCTGGACCCCCGAACGGGACACCCTGCCCTGGGTGCGCTTCTGCCTGCGCGCCCACCACCAGCAGGCCCAGACCGTCGAACGCCAGGTGAACACCACCCGCGAGGTCTGGAGCGCCCTCGACGAAGCCGTCGAGCAGCGCGGCTGGCCCGACCGCATGCTGTATGCCCTCTACCCGGCCGCCATGGGCAACCGGGTCCGCCGCGCCACCTACCAGGCCGACGCCGACCTGAGCGAGCAGCAGGCCCAACGAGACATCCGCGAACTCGTCCGCGCCGGCTGGCTCGACGCCAAGGGAGAGGCCCAGGGCCGCTACTACACCGCCGGCCCGGACCTGCCGGAGGAGATCACCCGCGGGGTCCGCGAGCCCCGGCCGCTGCGCGACCCGTACGCGTAGCCACGAAACCGAGGATCAGTGGGGAAGCGCCGACCGGTTGCCGGGCAGGTGTGGGAAACGATCGGGTAAACACGTGCGAACACGGCCCGGCCGGCTGGCAGGCTGCGCGGCATGGGTGTTTATCTCCGCAAGAGCCTCAAGGCCGGTCCCTTTCGGTTCAACCTGTCGCAGTCCGGGATCGGCGTCTCGGCCGGCGTGCCGGGCTTTCGGGTCGGCACCGGCCCCCGGGGAAACTATGTGCGGGTAGGGGCCCGTGGCGTCTACTACCAGTCGACGGACTCCACGCCGAGGCTGGGTGGAGTCCCTGCCGCCGGCGGACGCGGCCCGGCCATCAGCGCCACCCTGCCGGGGAGCGTCGCGGTGCAGGAGATAGCGACCGCCTCCATCGAGGAACTGCAGGGCTCCGACCCGGGGGAGTTCATCGGCCAGCTCCAGGCGGCCACGCGACGCCGCTCCGTGTGGCCCTGGGCGGCGGCCGCCGCGCTCGTGCTCTCTGCCCCGCTCGCGCTCCTTCCTCTGCTGGTCCTCGGGCCGCTCGTCTACTGGCTCTACCTCCGTGACCGGGCCGCCCAACGAGTGGTCGCCTTCTACGACTTTGAGAACACCCAGGCTGAGCATTTCTCGAACCTCGTCGACGCGGCCGAGGCGGTGCGCGGCTCCAGGAAGAACTGGTCGATCACGGCTTCCGGACGTGTCGTCACCACGACGCAGCACAAGATGAACAGCGGCGCGTCCGCGCTCGTCCGCCGGCAGCCCACCACGGTCCGGATGGCCGGGCCCCGTCAGCTGGTGACGAACATCGCTGTCCCCACCTTCAACTGCGGGAAGGTGTCGTTGTACCTGCTCCCGGACCGGGTGCTCGTCCGAGAGGGCAGGGCCTTCGCCGACCTGCCCTACGCGGCGCTGGCGGTCAGCGCGCAGAGCCAGCGGTTCATCGAGCGCGGCAGCGTTCCCAAGGACAGCGAACGGGTGGCAACGACGTGGAAGTACGTCAACGTCAAAGGCGGACCGGACAAGCGGTTCAAGAACAACCCGAAGCTCCCCGTGATGCTGTACGGCAGGCTCGCGTTCACCACCCAGAGCGGTCTGAACATCCTCTGGGACTGTTCCAGGCCTGCAGCAGCAGCCCAGCTGGCCCGCGCGGTCGCGTCCTACTCGGTGCCGCCCCAGTTGCAGCGGTAACAGTGGATGTGATGGTCGGGTCTGCGGAAGCCGCTGCGCAGTATCGGCTGCCCTGTTCGCGGTCGCCAGGAGGGCGTCGTCCTGCTGCGATCTCTAGCCCTGTCACCGCACCCCCAGGATCAGCACTGACCGTGACTGTATCCTCACTATGGCAGAGCGGCCCAATCCCCGTCTCACAGGCTCCGGGGCGACCGCCGAGCCATCCGGCACCCTTGTGGCAGGCCGCGTAGCCGACGGCCGGCAGCACCGGCACCCTGAGCCCAGGCGCCCGACTGTGTCGCGTCCGTTCAAGGCCCGATCTGATGGGTCACCACGGTATTCCCGTCACCCATCACGAACACCTGGGTCACCGGCGACGCGACCGTGCGCTCCGTGAACTCGCACGCAGAACCTACGGCTTCGCCCGGTCGCGGGTCGGCTTCGGCCACCGGGGCGACTGCCGCGGCAAGGTCGAGCGTGGTCGAATCACCATCGGTGCGAACGGCGACGCCGAGGTCCTGCGTGCCGTCAGGCGACGGTGCGGGTCACCTATGAGCGCCCGCTCAAGCAGACGTGGCCGGATGGACCAATAGGTGGCCATCGCTCCCGGCGGGACCCGCTCTGACCTTCGGGAGCTGTTGGTGCCACCCTGATAGCGCCAGAGCACCATCAACGCTGGGGTGGTGTGGAAGTAGTAGCGGGCCGAGTCGCTACAGCGGCGGCTGATTTCCCAGGTACCCGGTCTCGTCAGGGCGTAGAGCCTTCCGTCGGACACAGCCGACCGTACTGGTCGTGCCGTCGGGTTTGGCCACGGTGGTGCGTGTGGGACAAGCCCAGGCGAAGTAGCGCTGGGTCGGGTGGTTGGCTGTGTGCGGGGACCTTGCGGGGCGCTGCTTGGGTGGGATCGTGTATTTGCGCAGTTCGGCCTGGGCTCCGTGGTCGGGGCAGACGGGCGGGTGGAGCAGTAGGTCGGCGTTCTCGTGGTCGAGGATGTGGCGGGCGAAGCGGCGTCCCCGGAACGGGACCATGATCTCCCGCCGGCCCTGGCCGCCAGGCGCGTGGGACAAGGTGTTGAGGCTGCCGAGGAAGCAGAGCTGCTCGTCGATCACCAGGATCTTCTGGTGCATGTCCTTGATCTCCACCACGGTGTCGGCCACCGCCTTGAGTTCGGGCAGCCGGCGCGCGGCGTCGGCCGCGGTGGCCGGGTTGGCCAGCTGGCCCTGCAGCAGGCTGTCGCTCTCGTTGGTGACGAAGAGGTGGATCCGCACACCGCGGCGGCGCGCGTCGTGGAGCCGCGGGAGCACCTCCCACATGCGCTTGGTGTACCAGGGCGACCAGAGCCAGATGCTGTGGCGCGCCTGGTCGATGGCATCGAGGGCGTCGGGGAAGTAGGTGTCCTCGTCGTGGATGGCGGTGTACCGAACATGGCCATCGAAGGCCTGCCAGATCTCCTGCTGCAACGGGGTCAGCCCCGGCGACTCGCTGTCAGGCAGACCGAGGAGTTGATCGGAACGGACGCCGCGCACCAGTGCCTCGGGCTCCGCCCTGGCCATGTCCCGCAACTGGGCCAGTACCGTTCCGTTCGCCGCTCCGGCCAGGGCGCCCCAGGCCGCGAGCACGTAGACACGCTGGCGGGCCCGCGTCGCACCCACGTTGAAGAGTCTGGCCCCGTCCCTGGGGTACGACCGCGCGTCTTTGAAGTCACCGACTGCGGTCCATCCTGGAAGCACGCCGTCCTCCACCAGGTCCAGGATGACCACGTCGAACTCCCGGCCCTGGAACCGGTGCGCCGTTCCCACCTCCACCGCGGGGGTACGGAAGAGGAGGCCCTGGTCTTGGAGCCAGTCGTGCGTCACCTGGGCCTGCAGCTTGTACGGCGTGACGATCCCGACGCTCTCACCCTCGTCGTGGTGGCGCTCGGCCAGCGCGGTCGCCAGCAGACTGCCGGTCACCCACCAGCGGCCCTTTTCGCCCGGCACCCGCCTTGCGGAAGCGATTCCGTCGTCTCCTTCGCCGAGCCCGTCGGTGGTGACCAGGATGATCTCCGGGTCGAGGGCACGGTCCCGTACCGGGCGGGCCGACTTGAGCGTGCCGCCGTAGGCGATCCGGTTGACCAGATCGGTGGTGTCGGGTCCGAACCGGTGCGTGGTGAGCAGCGCCGCGCAGCCGGGGTGCGCCAGCGCGTCCGCGGGTGTGCGGATGCCCACCAGCTCGAAGCAGTCCGTACGGATCCACCGCTCCAGCTCCGGTTGTTTCGGCACGCGCTGGGGCATGACCGGGCCGAGCTGGCAGAAGTCGCCAAAGAGGACGACGGTCTCCTTGGCCTTGGCGACCGCGACGATCAGTTCGGGCAGCAAGGCGGCCCCGGCCTCGTCAACCAGTACGACGTCGTAGGGCCCCTCGGCCACGGTCCGGTTGAGCCGCAGCCGGGGGGGGGGGGGGGGGGCCCCCCCCGCCCCCCCGCCCCGCGGGGGGGGGGGCGGGGGGGCGCCGGGCGCCCCCGGGCGCCCCCCCCCCCCGGGGTGGGGCGCGAACAACCGCCGCCAGGGCGGGCGGGCG
>NZ_JBITZU010000022.1:0-46196 GCF_044547075.1 Kitasatospora sp. NPDC052896 | reverse complement strand
CCCGGGGCGGGGCCCCCCCCCGGGCCCCCCGCCCCCCCCGCCCCCCCCCGCCGGGGGGGCCCCCCCCGCCCCGGGGGGGGCCCCCCCCCGGCGGGGGGCGGGGGGGCCCCCCCCCCCCCCCCCCGCGGATCAGCTCGGGCTCGGCCTGGGAGCGCCGGCGCGCCAGCTCTCGCACGAGTCGCTCGTGTTCGCGCTCCAACTCGCCCTGCCTGGAGAGCAGTCCGGTACAGGATGCCTGCAGTTCGCGGAGCCGGACAGCCAGCTGGGGGAGTCCGGCACTGTCTGAGGTCGCCACCAGATCGGCGTCCTCGGGCTGGGGACGGTGGTCCTGCTGGGCCGTCCGCAGCCGGTGCCTGGCAGCCTGCGCCGTCTGCTGAGCGAACGCGAGATCCTGGTCCACCTTGGCCTGGGCCACGGCGGTCGAATCGATCAGGGCCAATTGCAGGCGCAGCGCGGTCTCATCGACGGGATGAGCCTCAGCCTGCGCCACGGCGATGTGCCGACGCAGTACCTCATGGTGGGCGGAGTAAGTCTCGGCAGCTTGGGCGACCTGCTGTTGGAGGGCGACTCGGCGTTGGGTCTGCTCAGCTCGTTCGCGCTGGATCTCGCCACGCCGCCGCCTGGTCCGCAGGCGGCCCCGCCCGTCGAGTTCGCGTTCCTCCGTGTCCAGCGCGGCCAGCGCGGCCTCGGCGTCGAACAGCGCGGCCCGCAGGTGCTGCTGGCTCTGCTCCCCCTTCTCGATCTCGGTCAGCCACTGCGCCACCTGCTCCAGCAGTTCCCGCTGAGGCGCCCAGCTCTCCCAACGCCCCCGCGCCTCCCGATGCTCGCTGGAGGCCTGCTCACTCCGGATCCGGGCGTCCGCCTCGCCCGCTTCGGCTGCCTCCAGTTCGATCGCGAGGCGCTCCACCAGGACGCCGTGGGCAAGACGTGTTTTGGCCTGCTCGTATGTGACGGGATCGAAGCCGGCGAGTCGGGTCTCCGTCTCACGCAGCTCGGTCAGCGCTGGTTCGCTTGCCAGGGCCGCGAGTTGCTCGGCGATCCCTTCCACTGCCTGCTCGGCCTCCGCCACCTTCGCCCGCACCAGCAGGGGCAGCGAAACCCGCGGGTCCTCGGCCACCTGGCGGAGCGCGGGAGAGCCGACCCGGACCATCAGGCCAGGTGACAGCGAAGAGCGGTCCTTGAGCACACCCTCCAACGCATTGTCCACCGCCACGTTCGTGCCGGAGACCAGCAGGACCCGCTTGCCCCGCAGCGCCAGGTCACTGAGCGCCCGGGTCAGCACGGTGGTCTTCCCGGTACCGGGCGGCCCCCACACCAGCCGCAGGCCCGGCGAGGTGCAGGCCAGGTACGCCTGTGCCTGGCCACCCTTCAGCACACCACTGCAGGCCGAGGACTCCGCGGGCGCGATCGCGTCGATCCGGCCGCCTACCAGCCGCTCCACGAGTCCGGTGTCCGACAAGGCCGCCAGCGCCTCGCGCAGTGAGCGAAGCAGGAAATCGGGCGGGCGCCGCACCGCCCACAACGCCAACCCGCTCCGGGGCGCGTGGGCCGCCACCTGGAGGCGTACCCGCTCCGACTCAACCCGCCAGCCGAGGACCGTAAACGACCGACCGCGCCGATCGCCAGGCCCGGCCCCGGTGGCCAGCCGCATGTCCTGGAGGTCGTCCGGATCGATCCGGCTCGTATAGGTGGGCAGCCCGTACCAGCCGTCCTCCAGGTAGTGCACGTCCCCGACCCTCGTGTGCCCCGGGGACTCCGCGCGACCACCGGCGCGGCCCTCTCCGGCCAGCACCTCGTCCACCGCCTGGACCAGCTGCTCGATCCACTGCGCCAACGTTCCCCCACCTGGCTCACCTGGACACAACAACGACTTCCGACGACTATCCCATGTTGATCACTCCCCGTGTGCGCTTGTTATACAACTCATCACGCGCCACTACGGCGACCGGCGAGCGAGTCCCGGCGGGAGGACGGTCTCGGCGGCGGGGGCGGCGGCAATACGGTCTGGATGGCGTCGGCGAACGGCAGCGCCCCGTCGGCCCACCATCCCGTCGCATTCCCCACAGAGAAGACCGTCGAGGCAAACGCACAGCCAGGTCCCTGGTGCGACTGCGGCTCCCAGGTACGCACGAGCAGCCCCTGAAGGCACCATGCCAATGGAATACGAGTCATGCGGTGGCCGGGCCGTCCCAGGACATTCGTCATACCGGGCTCGTCGGACACCACAGAACGGTCTTCGGCCAAAGTACGCAGCCCGCACGCCGTTCGTGCTCGGTGGAACAGTGCCCAGCGTGGCGGACTCCTCCGCAGGCCGACGAGATCTCGCCGGCCACTGAGCTCCGGCGCGCCTCCCCGTAGCAGGCCTTAGTGATCATGACCAGATCCATCAGTTACCAGCAGGTCGCGTTTGCCGAGTGAGCTTTCTCCGTCGATTCTGAAAAGCTTTCTTGCAAGCGCCAGTTGAGAGGATGAGCCTTGAAGCAGCCAGCGCTGCGTGCGGACGACCCGCAGGTCGTCAAGCGCACACGGGACCTGGTCGAGTACCTACGGGAGTTCGTACGAAGCTCCTACCGGCCGGTGCGCGACTGCTCGAAGTACCAGCAGGTGCTTTGGCTGGCGGAGTGTCCCGACGGGACCGTTCCCACGAAACCCGGGACCAACGGGGTGCTGTTCAGGGCTAAGCACCTTCCCGTACGGCCGGCGCCGCCGCTGCCTGGCGTCCTGCACGGCTGGATCGACCCTCAGGCCGTCGTCTCTGCGGCGGCCGGGGATCCGTTGCTGGCGGAGGTCGGTCCGGGCCAGGGATGGGTCCAGGATGACCAGGGAAACGTCCACGAGACCGACGAGGTGGCCCGGCAGGACGCACTGGAGGTGTTGAACGCCTACAGTCGCTGGCTTCCCGAGTGGCAGCGTTGGGCGGAACGCGAGCGAGCGGCCGAACCACATCGGCAGCTTCACCGCCGGCTCTACCGCATGGCAACCCGGGTCCAGCAGGAGGGCGAAGTCTTCGAGGTCGTCCTGGGCACGGGGCTGCTTGCACTGGACCGCGGTCGCAAGGGCGAGCGGGTATTTCGGCACGTCCTGACCATGCCACTGGTATTGACAGTTGATCCCGACACGGTGAACATCACGGTCTCGCTGTCGGCTGGCGACAGCCCACGTCTGGAGGACGGCGACTTCCTGGACGAGGCCGACGGCTACACCGTGCAACTGTTGAGCGCGTTGCGGTCGCGCGTGGACGATGGCGCGTTCCATCCGTTGTCCGAGGACGTGGTGGAGGTGCTGCGGTCGTGGTGTGAGCGAGCTTTCGGGATGGAGCACGCCGCCTGGTTCGACGGGTCATGGAGCCGTCCGGGGCAGGATGCAGTGTCTTCGGACGGCCCCCAGGTCTCCTTCGCCCCTGCGATCGTCCTGCGTGAGCGTGGCCAGGGATCGATGGTGACGTTCTATGACAGCATCGCGCGGCGACTGGCCCAGCCCGGCGCGGTGAGCCCGCTCGGTCTGGCGCAGCTGCTGTTCCAGCTAGAACCGGAGGAGCGCACGGGTTGGGGGTCCGGGGGCTCGGGTTCCGTCGCGCCGGCTCTCGGTCCGGACCCGTTGTTCCCGCTTCCCGTCAACCATGCCCAACGCGAGGTGTTGCGCCGGCTGCAGAAGGACACCGGTGTCGTGGTCCAGGGTCCGCCCGGGACGGGCAAGACTCACACGATCGCCAATCTGGTCTCGGCGCTTCTGGCCGATGGCAAGCGGGTCCTGGTGACGAGCGAGAAGGCCCAGGCGCTCAAGGTGCTCCGGGACCAGATCCCCCCGAGGCTGCGCCAGCTGTGTGTCCTGCAAGGAGACCGTCGGCACGAGGGCGGCGACGACCTCGGGCGATCTGTTCGCGCCTTGTCCCAGCTCAGCGCCTCAGTGACAACCGATCAGCTCACCGACCGCATCAGGCTCCACGAACAGGAACGGTCGGATCTGGAGAATCAGCAGGCACAACTGCGCGCTGACCTGCGCGATCTACGCGAGGCGGAATGGCGTGCGCACCCCGAATCCGACGTGGCACCTGGGTACTCCGGCCGGCTCGCCGAGATCGTTGAACTGGTCTCGAAGGGCACCGCACTGTACGAGTGGCTGCCTGTGCCGCCGAGCAATGCCCCCACCCACCCGCCGATCGCCGCGGAGCAAGCCCAGCGCCTTCTGGGGCTGGTGAGCCGCCACGGGTTCGAGGCCCTCACCCCGCAGACGTTCCTGTGCCCGGCCCCGCAGAGCCTGCCCGCTCCGGCCCGATTCGAGGGACTCGTGCGGCGGCTAGACACCGCCTTGCGGGAATCCAGTGCCGAGCCATCGCAGTCGGTGCTGGAAATGGCTGATCAGGGAACGGAGCTGATCGACACGCTCATCGACCTCCTAGACACGGCCGAACAGGCGCTCCAACAGGAAGGCTTGGCAGCGGACCCGACAACATGGTCGCCGAGTGAATGGGAGACCACCGCGCTGACTGACGGAATGTCCGACAAACGCCAGCAGTTGTGGGACGCGGTGCGCCGCTACTCCGTCCACGCCGAAGAAGTACGCGACCGTCTGCTCCGCATGTCGTTGGTGAATGTGGTGCTACCGCAGCAAGTGTCGCAGACCGACGAGCCCCACCAGAGGGCGGCTGCCCGGGAGTTCGCAAGCTACCTGCGGAAACACGGCCAGCCCAGCAGATGGGCCCCGAAGAAGCCCTTCCACAAGCAGGCCCGCCCCCTGCTGGAGAAGTGCCTGGTCAACGACCGCGTCCCGCGAACGGCTGACGAGGTGGAGGCCGTAGTCGTGCATCTCGAACTGCGTGAGTGCGTACGGCAGCTCGACGACCGGTGGCGAGTCGTGCAGGCGCCGAAGGCCGGAGGCGACCCCGAGGTGGCGCTGTCCGAGCTGCTGGACCGCTACACGCGCTTGCAGGCAGTGGACACGTTCACCAAAGCTGTCCGGACGGTCCACGATGCGCTGGTGCGGGCCCGGGTGAAGGCTACGGTCCGGTCCCCACAACAGTGGAACGAAGTGCGGCACACCGCCGAGCGTGCCAGGCTGGTGGTGACCGCCCGGCAGGCGGAACACGAACTGGCGCAGCTGATCGCGACCCTCCCCCAGCCCAGTAGCGCCGACGTGCCAGAACTCGCCGAAGTGCACCGTGCGGCGTCCAGCCGCAATGCGGACGCGTATGCCGCGGCGGTCGCCGGTGTGGCTGCGGCCTACCAGCGCGAAGCCGACCGCAGGCAGGCCGAGGAACTGCTGGCACGGCTGAGCGAAGGCGCGCCCGAGCTTGGACGCAGGTTCGCGGCCTCACCCGCTGACCCCCGGTGGGAGGCCCGGTTCGCCCTTCTCGACCAGGCATGGGCCTGGCGCCTGGCCCGGCGCTTCATGGACCGCATGCTCGCCCCGGGCCGCGCACCGCAGCTGGAGGGCAAACTCGCCGAGGTCGAGGCGCAGCTGAAGAACGCCAAGGAGCAGCTCGCCGCAGACCGTGCACTGCTTCAGTGCATGAAGCGTATGACGATCGGTCAGAAGCAGGCGCTGAGCGCCTACGCCACCTCGATGTCGCACGCCGGGCGCGGAATGACGGCCCAGGGCAAGCGGCATCTGGCAGCAGCCCGATCGGCGATGCGCGACGCCCGGGGAGCGGTTCCCGCATGGGTCATGCCGTTGCGGCAGGTGGTCGAGATGATCGACCCGGAGCCCGATGCATTCGACGTCGTCATCGTGGACGAAGCCAGCCAGGTCGGCCTGTCCGGCCTCTTGCTGCTGTGGCTGGCACCCCGTGTGATCGTCGTCGGCGACGACAAGCAGTGCGCGCCGTTCTACACCGGCAGCAAGCACGACAAGATCAATCAGAAGATCGACGACCGGCTCGCCGGCTTCACGGCATGGCAGCGAGACGGCTTCAACCCGAAGTCGAACCTCTACGAGCTGCTGTCCGCCCGTTTCCCCGAGGTCATTCGCCTGACCGAGCACTTCCGCTGCATGCCGGAGATCATCAAGTGGTCCTCGCAGCAGTTCTACCCGGACAACGAGCTGGTTCCGCTACGTCAGTACGGCGCTGACCGGCTACCGCCCCTGAAGGTCGTACATGTCCGCGAAGGGCACTGCGAGGGCCTGCGCGAGCACCTCGTCAACCGGCCCGAGGCCGAGCGCCTGGTCGGCACGCTGCGGGAACTGATCAGCGATCCCGCGTACGCCTCGCGGAGCATCGGTGTCATCGTCCTGCGCTCCGGTGCGCAGACGCGCCTGCTGGAGAATCTGATCGACACACAGATCGACCTCCCGGCACGGGAGCGACACCGGATCCGGGTCGGAACCGCCGAGCAGTTCCAAGGTGACGAGCGAGACGTGGTCCTGCTGTCCATGGTGATCGACGGCGACCACAACCGGGCACTGACCGGCTTGAACGACGGCAGGCGCTTCAACGTCGCAGCGAGCCGTGCCCGCGACCAGATGTGGCTGTTCACGTCCGTGACCACGGACCAACTGAGTCACGACGACCTGCGGCACTCCCTACTCACCCACATGCTCAAGCCGCCGGTCCTGCACACCACACCGCCGGCCCTGGCGGCAGTCTCTCCCGACGAACAATGCGACCCATTCCAGTCGCTGTTCGAACAGCGGGTTTTCCTGGCAATCAGGGGACGCGGGTACCACGTGATCCCCCAGTGGAAGGTAGCGGGCAAGTCCATCGACCTGGTTGTGGTCGGAGAGAACACCAGGCTGGCCGTGGAATGCGACGGCAGCCCCTACCACTCCACCAGCGAGCAGATCCGGGACGACTACGAGCGCGAGCGGGACCTTCGGCGTGCCGGATGGACGTTCTGGCGTGTTCGCAGCAGCGAGTTCGCCTTGGCGCCCGACGAAGCCCTCGTGCCCCTGTGGCGCAAGCTCACCGCTCTCGACATCCACCCGGGCGCGGCCGACCCCGAACCGCTTACCCCGAGCGAGGCGAGCACCTGGAGCCCGGTCGAGCTCCACGACGAGCCACAGGACGGGGAAGACGACGAAGACCCGACCACCGACGACCTCGAAGGGGTCCTGACGTGAACCAGCCGTTCGACGAGAGTGTCCTCATCGAAATCGCCCATCTGATCTGCGGCGACGATCCCCCGCTGCCGTACCGAAAGGGCTACGAGATCGTGGAGTTCCTCCGGCGCGCGACCTGGGAGGATGTCCCCGACCACGACGGCACGCCACGGCACCAGTGGATGCTCGAACTGCTCTGCGAACGCCAAGCGCAGGGCACCGACGACGCCCTGTTGGCGGTGCTGCGGCTGGCCGACCGGCGCGAGTATTTCAACCAGCAGCGCGAGTACGAGGCGACCGTAGCCCGGCTCGGCGACATCCTCGCACTGGAGGGCCTGCGCATTAGCCATGCCGAGGGTCGACCGATGCTCGTCCCGATCAAGGCGGACACCGACGCGCGACTGCAGATGACGAAGGTCGAACTACGCGTCTCCGTCTCGGAGGTGGTCCGAGATCCAGCGCTGGCAGCGGCCGTCCAGCTCAGGCTCGACGAGGCACGCACCTGCTACGAGCACGGAGCGTACACGTCCGCCGTGATCATGCTGGGCAGCCTTCTGGAAGGCGTCCTCGCGCACGCCGCCCAGACACGAGCAGGTACCACCAGGCCACGAAGGCCGCTGCGGGACATGGGTTTGAAGGATCTCGTGGTCTTCGCCCACACCAACGGGTGGATCGAACACGATGCCAAGCTCGCGTCGGAGCTCGTAAGGCACTACCGCAATCTGGTGCACCCACTTGCGGAGCGTGAAAGCGGGCACAGTCCTAACCGCGACACCGTCGACATGTGCTGGCCTGTCGTCAACGCGACGCTCAACGACCTGGCCGCCACCGCCTCCCCAGCCCCGTCGCACCAGGCTTCACCACCTCCGACTGCCGGGACACCCCGTCCGTCCCCAGCCACCGTCGCTCAACGCCGTCGGCCGTCCCACCAGCCCGAACGCTCACAAGCCCGTTCGCAAACCGGATTCGGGCCAGCACGGTCAACTCCAAGCCCCAAGTGAAGGTTCGCCCTGGGCCCGCCCCGCAGCGGCCCAGGCTGCGGGACACGCCCGAGGTGAAGGTGGGGAGCTTACCGTCCTTGAGTTTGAGTTCGTTGATGCAGACGACGATGTCGCTGGCCGACTTGACCTGTGGTCCGTCATCGACGTTGCCTTCGAGGGTGATCACCTAGCCATTCCTCCAACGACCTGCTCGGCGATGGCTCCGTGCAGATGTGGGTGGTACCAATAGGTGCCGGCGGGGGGCCGGTCGGGGCGTGGAAGGTCGTCGTGTACCGCGGCATCGGCGGCGGCCTTCTCCGCCGTCCGCCGGGTGAACTCGTGCAGGACGTTGTCGGCGTGTCCGAACAGGAAGACGTGCATCCCGTGGGTGTGCAGGTTGAAGGTGTTCAGGTGGTGCAGCGCGTTGTGGTCGCCGCCGTGGGGCGGATTGGGCGGCAGGCCGGTGACGTGTCAGCCGCAGGGCGTCCCCGTCGCGCACGCGCAGGGTCGGCCCCGGGAGCGTCCCGTTGTAGGTACGCGTGGTGACCTGGCCATAGCCGGGTACACAGACGTCGGTGAAACGGACGTCCGGCGTCTGCTCGACGACCGGTGCTCGGGCTGGCCGCGCTCGCACTGACCGCCACCAGCTCGGCGCGCCGCTGACCCGCACCATCCCGTTCGGGCCGTGAAGCCTTCCCAGGCGAAGGTGCAGGTCAAACGGACAAGGAGATAGTGATCAAGTAACCATGCCCAGAGGAGGGGAACTTGAGTCACAGTCACGCGCTACTCTTATAAAAAAGCGCCCGCAGATGCGGTGCGATTCTCATAAGACCCGGAGGCTTCGTGCTCCTCAACGCTGCTCTCGGCAACCCGAACGACAGCGCACGGCTGCTGGCCGACATGGGGCTGCGCCCCGAGTACTTCGACCGTGCCATCCGTATGGGAGAGCGGTCCCGCGAACAGTGCACCAAGGACGACGCCAAGAACGCCCCTGGCACCCAGGACTACCTGACCCGTGTGCGGGAGCTCCGGTTCACCCTGCGCACCGAACTGAACTGGAAGCGCTACGACCCCAAGCAAGCGCCCCTGATCGTCAACCCTGACAAGACGATCGGCATCGGAGTACTGCTGGGGGACGCGCGTACAGGCCTTCCCGGGAACCCGCAGCCGCGCAGCCACCGGCCCGCTGGCGTGACGAAGGAGGCTGCAGTCGTCCGCAACCAGGGCCTGCAGCTCCCCCTGTTCGCGCCTTCGGTCGAACCTGACGAGGTGCACCTCGACGACGACGAGTACGCCAGCCTGGCCACCTGGTACCTGCTGACCTATCGCTTCGAGGGGCGCAAATCGAACACTGTCGAGATCCGCAACGAGCTCTCGCTCCCCGACAGAGTGGGGCCAATGGGGCGAATCGACAACTGGAGGGCCCGAATCATCCTTCCCCCCGTTCGAATCCCCAAGATCCAGGACTACACTGGCGATCAACCCGCAGCTTACGTCGTAGACGTCCAAGAGCGGTGACAGCCTGCACATCGACCAGCTAAGGACGACGAGGAACCATGATCAATTCCTCGCGCATCGTCGCCGCTCGCAAGCGGCGCGGCTACACCCTCAACGAGTTGTCCACTCGCGCGGGAGTCAGCCTCCAAAGCCTGTCGAACTATGAGCGTGGGCGGACCGAGCCAGCCGCCGACAGCCTCGCGCAGCTGGCCTCCGCCCTCGACTTCCCGGAGTCGTTCTTCTACCAGCCCGACCTCGACCCCATTCCGCTCGAGGCAGTGTCCTTTCGAGCCCGCAGCAAGCTTGCTGCAGGCCCACGCGATGGAGCTCTGGCCGCCAGCCGACTCGCCCTGGAACTCCACGACTGGATCGAAGACCGCTTCAGGCTTCCCGTCACAGATGTGCCCACACTGGGAAAGCCCGACCCCGAAACCGCAGCTGAGATGGTGCGCGCCCGCTGGGGTCTCGGACACACCCCAGTCGGCAACATGGTCCACCTCCTGGAAGCCCACGGAGTCCGCGTCTTCTCCCTGCCCCCGGAGTACACGGACGTTGACGCCTTTGCCACTTGGCGAAACGGCACGCCCTTCGTCTTCCTGAGCACACTCAAGACGCCAGAGCGAGGCCGATTCGACGCAGCGCATGAGCTCGGCCACCTCGTGCTCCACGGAGAGGACCGACCGCTTGCCGGACCCCAAGCCGAACAAGAGGCCAATGCGTTCGCCAGCGCTTTCCTGATGCCACACACCGGCGTGCTGGACCACGTGCCGCGAGCGCCCCTCGTCTCACAGATCCTTCAAGCCAAGGCGATCTGGAACGTGTCCGCCCTCTCCCTCACCTACCGCCTGCACGACCTCGGACTCCTGACCGACTGGCAATATCGGCGCACACTCATCGACCTCGGCGAGCGGGGCTACCGCACCGGCGAACCCAAGGGCATGCCCACCCGAGAGAGCTCCCAGCTCCTAGACAAGGTCTTCCGCAGCCTCAAGGCCAAGGGGTCAAGCATCCCGGACGTTGCCAGGGAACTGCACGTCACGCCCAAGGAGCTAAGCAGTTGGGTCTTCGGCCTGATCGTCACAGGAAGGAACGGTGACAGCGAGCGGCCAGCCAGCGGCACGTCGCAAGGCCGGCCGCACTTGGAGCTCGTCCGCTGACACGGCCCGCCGCACCAGCGAGGCTCGAAGCCGTTCCACACATCGGAAGCTCCAACCTGCCGGAAGACATAGCGCGAGAGCATTCGTACGTTCACGCCGCTGCTGCGCATCAAGAAGCCGGACGGTACCACCCGCGATGTGGAACCAGGACGACTACACCGCCACGTGCTTCAGGCGACCAGCCCCAGCGTCGCCAACCGAACGGATTGACGTGCCGTCCACCTAATCAAGCCCAGTGATCTCATGCCAACGTCAGGCGTACCCGTGGAGCTCGCTTTAGGGGAACCACTCCCAGGTCGTCCTCAGCGAGGTCCGCCCGCCATCCAACACCTTGGCCGGCAGAGCCTGTGCCCTGCCGAGCACGGCGAGGTCCGACCCGGCCGTGTGGGCCGTCACCAGCTCGATCAGGGACCGAATCCTCGAACCCCGGCGGGCCACGTGGAACCGGACTATTCACTGGCGGGCACGGGCGCACGAGCGGTAGGAAGACCGGATGACCGTAAGCGACAACCCCACCGAGGCCCTCGTCGACCGGCGCATCCTGCGCCCCACCGTCCTCGACCTCGGCGACGCCCTGCTGCGCCCGTGGGGCCGGACCCTCGACGTGCCCGGCGGCATCGTCCCCGCGCTCGTCGCGGCGTCGGCAGACCCGGACATCGCCCGATGGAACCCGCTCAGCACCACCGATCCGGCCGCCGCCGAGGCCTACCTCGACCGCGCGGACGCCCGCTGGGCCGAAGGCACCACGGCCGGCTTCGCCATCACCGACAGCGCCGACGGCACCCTCTGCGGCAACGCCTTCCTGCAGTGGAGTAACCAGGCCGACGGCATCGCCATGGTCGGCTACTGGTTGCTCACCGCCGCCCGCGGCCGGGGCCTCGCCACCCGCGCCACCACCGCCATCACCCGCTGGGCCGTCGAGACCGCCGACGCCCGCCGCATCGAGCTCTACCACGCCGTCCGCAACGACGCCTCCTGCAGGGTCGCCACCCGCGCCGGCTTCCCGTACGAGGGCACCCTGCGGGCCTCCTATCGCTACACCGACGGCTACCAGGACGAGCACCTGCATGCCCGCCTGGCCACCGACCCGGAGTGACGACGGCGGCCCGATCCGGACCCCGAGCGGGACCCACCGGCGTGGGCGCGGTTCTGTCTGCGCGCCCACCACCAGCAGCCCCAGGCTGTCGAACGCCAGGTCAGCACCACCCGCGAGGTCTGGACCGCCCTCGACGAAGCCGTCGAGCAGCGTGGCCGGCCCGACCGCATGCTGTACGCCCCTCTTGACGCACCGCACCGATCTGCTGCGCATCAAGAGGCCGGACGGTGCAGCCTGCGTTGTGGAACCAGGATGGCTACGCCGCCGCGTGCTTCAGGCGACCAGCCCCAGCGTCGCCGTCCGAACGGGTTGACGTGCCGTCCGCCGAATCGAGTGCGGCGGAAAGAGCCTTGACGGCTTCGTCGGCGGAGTCTTTGAGGAGGTGGCCGTAGAGGTTGATGGTGATGGCGAGGGTGGAGTGGCAGGGTCTTGGAGACTACGGCGATGGGGACGCCGGCGGCGATCATGATGCTGGCCGCGGTGTGCCTCAGGTCGTGCAGGCCGATGCGGGGCAGTCCGAGTTCGGCGGTGCGCTTGCGGAGCTGGTTCAGGACCCACTGGGGGCGCAGGGGCAGGCCGTCGGGGCGGGCGAAGACGAGCCCTTCGAGGCGGCCGTCGGGGTGGGCGGCCATCTGGAAGGCGGCTTGGCGGTGGAGGGCGGTCATGACTCTGGGGGAGAGGCTGATCCAGGCGCGGCTGGCTTCGGTTTTGGGTTCGCCGAGGTGGAGTTTGCCGTTGTTGACGGCGGCGAGGTTCCAGCGGACGAAGAGCTTGCGGTCCATGAGGTGGACGTCCGACCAGTGCAGGGCGAGGATCTCGCCGCGGCGCAGGCCGGTGCCGAGCATGACCTCGAACAGGTCGGTGAGCCGGTCGGCGTAGTGCTCGGCGTTGTGCCGCAGGAACGCGGCGGCCTCATCGGGGGTCCAGCAGGTGCGCTCGGCGGCGCGGGGCTTGGGTGGGACGGAGTGCTTGGCCGGGTTGTAGCGCAGCCGCCAGGACCGCACGGCGGCGTTGAGCGCGATACGCAGGGTGGACACGACACGGTAGACGGTCACCCGGCCGCGCCCGGCGTTCTGCTGGGCGATGATCCAGGCATCGATGTGCTCGGGGCGCAGATCGAGGAGGCGGCGGCGACCGAAGGCGGGGATGAGATCACGCTCGACGCAGTCCGCGTAGCCGGCGTAGGTGTTCGGCGCCAGCCGCGTCTTCTGCACGGCGAGCCACTCGCGCAGGTAGCTCGCGACGGTCGTCCGGCGGTTCTCGTACACGCCACGCAGCTCCCCGTCCAGGACCGCCGCCATCTCACGGGCCGCCTCGGCACGGCTGGCGAAGCCGCCACGCCGGCGGGTACGCCGCCGCCCTTCCTCACGAGCGAGATCGACGCAGTACGTCCACTTCCCGTGCTTGGTGTCCGTGATCAGTCGCGGACACCACGGACCGAGCTGCTTCTTACTCCCGTCAACGCATCCGCACCGCCGATACACCCGGCCCCTACTCAGACGCTGCGCCATGGGTGGCCCTTCCTTGGAGTGAGTGGTTCTTGGTCCAAGGGTCGCGGGGTGGTCGGGTGTGTCGGCAGAGCGTGCGGGGCGGGGCCTGGTGCACGTCGGGGTCGGGCGGGCGGGACACGCTCGGGGCGACACGCCGCCGGGAAGATCACGTTCGGTAGTCGGTGGGTAGTCGAGCCTGATGCGCGCCGGAATGGGTGCGATGGGCGGCCGACATCTGGGGGAATGTGGGGTGCCGCAGGCGGTGCTGACTGAAGCAGGGTCAGATTGCTGCTACTCGCCGTGACTGGAGGCAGTCAGTAGCCCTGGGGACCACTTGGGGACCAGCCGTCGTGAGCGCCGATGAGCGCCCGTGGGTGAAAACGGACGCTGCTGCATAAGTCTGGCGCCAGTCCGGCTAGATGCGATCGGCGCGACGCCCTAGCGCAGATCATTTCTGACGTTTTCAACTTCCCTTGTGAGCAACAACGTTGAGCACCATCGAGGTGACACCGGTTCAGGAATTATGCTAGTTGAATATTAAAGCACTTGGCTCCGGCTCTCTGTTCCGCTCCTGCTGGGACCCCGACCCGCCGTGCGCCGTCGTTCGGACTGTCCGGTGGCCCGTGAGTGTCATGTCCGGTAGATGCCAGCCGGCACCGGGTGACGTGCGGGCCCGGACCGGCCAGGGTGGGCCGCAGCCGGTTTCCCGCGGCGCCGGACTCGAGCCGCAGACCCGGCTTCCGCGGCGTTCCGCATCTGCCCCCTTCCCCGAATCCCTGGGAGCACCATGCACTTCGCCATAGTCGGCGCCGGAACCATCGGCGCCGTGCACGCCCGCCTGATCGGCGCGCTCGCCGATGAGGGGGTGAGACTCACGGCGGTGGTGAACACGAACCTCGAACGGGCGAAGCTCATCACCGAACGATACGGCGGCCGTCCCTACACCAGCGCTGCCGAGGCCTACGCCCACGAGGAGATCGACGCGGTCTCCGTGTGCGTTCCGAGCTGGCTGCACTCCGAGGTGACGGTCGAGGCCCTGCGGGCGGGAAAGCACGTGCTCGTGGAGAAGCCGGTGGAAATCTCCCTCGAGGCGGCGGACAGCATCGCCGAAGCCCGACGGTCGGCCGGCCGCACGGTGGCGGTCGTCAGTCAGCGCCGCTTCCAGCCCCCCGCCGCTTTCATCAAGGAAGCGGTGACGTCCGGGCGACTGGGCCGTGTCACCTCGGGTATCGCCGAATCCCCGTTCTTCCGCCCGCAGTCGTACTACGACTCCGGCGGCTGGCGCGGCACGCTTGCGTGCGACGGCGGTGGCGCCCTGATGAACCAGGGCATCCACGCCCTGGACCTGCTGATCTGGATGCTGGGCCGGCCCGTCACGGTCACTGCCCAGACCGGCCAGGTGGCCCACGAGGGGATCGAGGTGGAGGACGTCGCCGCGGCCACGATCCGCTTCGAGAACGGCGCCATAGGCGTGCTGCTGGCGAGCACCGCGGCCTATCCCGACCGGCCCATCAGGCTCACGGTCCACGGCGACAGGGGCACTGCCGTGATGGCGGACGACCGGCTGGCCTTCTTCCAGTCCGCCGAGGTGGCGGATCCGAACGCCGCCGGCCTGCTGCCGCTGCCCGCCGACCCCGACCGGCCGGGCTGGAGCGCGGTCGACCACGCGCAGCTCGCCCAGTACCGCGACTTCGTGACGGCGGTCCGTGACGGCCGGAGTCCCGCCGTACCCCTGGAGGCCGGGCGTCTCACCCTCGCCGTGGTCCTGGCCGTGTACGAGTCCGCCCGCACGGGGCACCCTGTGGACCTCGCGGACCGTGCCGAGGTGAGGCCGTGACAGAGAACCGCGTCATCGAGGGCCGGACGCCTGACGGGCGGTCGGCCCGGCTCCTGCTGGCTGGGCCGAGCATCGGCACCGTCACGCACGCCCCGGCCGGGGCCGCCGACGGCCCCCTGCTGCTCCCCGGTCTGGTGGATCTCCAGGTCAACGGTTACGCCGGGTACGACATCAACGCCGACGACGTCTCCGTGGACACCGTCCGCGCCTTGACGCGCGCGCTGTGGGCCGTGGGCACGACCACCTACTTCCCCACGGTGATCACGGCCTCCCAGAGCAAGATCGTCCACGCGCTGGAGGTCATCGCGACGGCCGTCCGCGACGATCCGCTCCTCGCCCACTCCATCGCCGGTATCCACGTCGAGGGACCGTATCTGTCCGCCGCGCACGGTGCTCGCGGGGTCCACGACCCGGCGCATCTGCGTCATCCCGACCCGGCCGAACTGGCGAGCTGGCTGGAGGCTTCCGGCGGACTGCTGCGGATCGTCACCCTGGCGCCGGAACTGCCGGGTACGGGCGCCTATGTCGAGGCGGCCATGCGCGCCGGAGTCCTGGTGTCCGTCGGCCACAGCGCGGCCGCGCCCGAGGACATCCGCCGGGCGGCGGACGCCGGCGCCTCGCTGTGCACGCATCTGGGCAACGGCATCCAGCCGATGCTGCCCCGTCATCCGAACCAGATCTGGGCCCAACTCGCGGACGATCGCCTGTCCGCGGGATTCATCGCGGACGGCCACCACCTCCCGGCGGACGCGCTCACCGCGATGATCCGGGCCAAGGGAGTGGCACGGTCCTTTCTGGTCAGCGACTCGGTGACGCTGGCCGGTTCCGTGCCCGGCCGGTACGCCACCGATGTGGGCGGTGAGGTCACGGTCGCCGAGGACGGCCGGCTCCTTTTCGGGGACAGCGGACTGCTCGCCGGCTCCGGCGCGTCGCTGGCGGACTGCGTCCGCTTCACGCGTGACTCCACCGCGTTCGGCGACGCGGACGTGGTCGCCCTCGCCACCGAGAACCCCGCGCGCGTCGCAGGGCTCGCCGACCGCGGGTCGCTGCGCGCCGGGGCCGCGGCGGATGTGGTGATCGTCGACGAAGACTTCCGGGTGCGGAACACCATCGTCGCCGGTACGCTTGTCTTCCGGCGGGAGGACCGATGATGAGGCCCGGTCTGGGCGGGCCCTTGGAGGGCTCCGCCGGTACCCTCGCTGGCCGCCTTCTGACATGGCAGCACACTGCCCGGTCTGTCGGGGCGCCCGTGGACCGTCGGACCCCTAGGGTGCTTGCGTGTACGCCATCAAGGTAGTCCTGGAGCCGAAAGAAGGAGTTCCAGGCATGGAGCAGAACCTCTGTGATGTGACGGCTCCCCGGCTACTGCGCAGCCCTCAGTCGGGGGTGGAACACGTCACTCTCGTCTCGACACCGCCGGGCGTCACGGCCATGACGTTCGTCGTGGCCGACGATCTCCTGGCGGCGGAACGCGCGGCCGTGACGGCCTGGGCCCGCTGGCTGACACGCGCATGGCCCAGGCAGTGGCGGCTGGTCTCGTGTGCGGGGGACCTGCAACTCGGGGTCCTGGCCGCGATGGAGTGGTACTTCCCGGACGACGATCCCGGCAACCCCGCGGATGCGTCTAGCCGCTGACGCCTGACGGGTCCGCCAGGGGAGGCCGGACAGAGGCCGGTGAGGCCGGCGGATCGCGCTGCGGATCGGGCGGGGTGCCCGATCCGCAGGCGAAGGGGAACGGCGCCCGGTACGCAATCCCCGCTGACTGTCGGCGTACGACAAGTGCCGCACCGCCGGCTCCCGTTGGGGGCCCGGCGGTGCGGCATTCCTGCTGTGTGACCCGCTGCGCGGTCGTCAGTTCCGTCCACGCGAGGCCGCGCGGGCGCGGGCCATCGGGTCGGGCAGACTCTTGAGGTCCCGCTTGCCGTTATGGGTGGTGGGAATCGCGTCCACCTCGATGATGTGCTGCGGCACCATGTAGGAGGGCAGCTCCGCCGCGAGTGCCTCGCGCAGCCGGTTCCGCGCATAGTCCGGGCCGGCGACGACGTAGGCGACGAGGGTCTGGAGGCCCACCCGCGTGGTGGTGGTCGTGACGGCGCAGTCGGTGACGCCGGCGCAGGCGGCGGCGACGTGCTCGATCTCGCCCAGTTCGATGCGGTAGCCGCGGATCTTCACCTGGGTGTCCAGCCGGCCGAGGTATTCGATGGTGCCGTCGTCCAGCCACCGGGCCAGGTCGCCGGTCGTGTACAGGAGCCCGCCGCGCTCGAAGGGGTTCGGGACGAACCGTTCCCGGGTGAGGTCGGGTGCGTTGAGGTAGCCGCGGGCCAGACCGGTCCCGGCGATGCACAGTTCGCCTGGGGTGCCCACCGGTGCCAGGGCGCCGGACCGGGTCCGGACGTAGAGGCGGATGTTGTCGATGGGGCGCCCGATCGGGACGGACCGCGTGGTGTCGACGTCCGAGCACGGGTGGTACGTGACGTCGACGGCGGCCTCGGTCGGGCCGTAGAGGTTGACCAGTTCGGCGAAGGAACCAAGATGCTGCGTGAACGTCCTGGTGTGGTTCACCGCGAGCGCCTCTCCGCTGGCGAACACCCGCCGCAGCGAGGACAGGTCCGCCGGATCGGTCGTCGCCGCTGTGTACTGCAGGAAGGCGTGCAGCATCGACGGCACGAAGTGCATCGTCGTGACTCCCGCCTCGGAGATCCGCCGGGCGAGCCGCTGGGGATCGCGCTCGTCCCCGCTGGGCAGCGTGGCGACCGAGGCACCGGCCAGCGACCACCAGAAGATCTCCCAGACGGACACGTCGAAGGTGAAGGGCGTCTTGTGAAGGATGACGTCGTCCTCCCCCAGCGGATAGGCACGCTGCATCCACCACAGCCGGTTCACGATGGCACGGTGCTCGATCATGACCCCCTTGGGGCGGCCCGTGGAACCGGAGGTGTAGATGACGTAGGCCAGATCCCCGGGTCCGCTGACGGCGGGCAGGTCGGTGCCGTCCGCTGCCCAGTTCTCCGGGTCGGTCACACTGACGGTCTGCCGTCCCGCGGCCACGTGCGCGGTGTCGTCGGTGACCAGGACCAGCGGGGTGCCACTATGGTCGAGGATGTACTCGATCCGGTTGGCCGGCAGGGACGGGTCCACCGGCAGGTACGCGCCGCCCGCCTTGAGCACGGCATAGACCGCCACGAGCATGTCCGGGGAACGCGGTACGCAGACGCCGACCACGTCACCTGCGCCGACCCCCCGGGCGCGCAGGGTTCGGGCCAGCCGGTTGGCCGCGGCGTTCAGCTCGGCGTAGGTCATTGCGTTGTCGGTCACGGCCACCGCTCCGGGCCGTACCGCGGCCTGCTCCTCGAGGAAGCCGTGCAGGGTGTCGTCGGGGAAGTCCGCCGCCGTGGAATTGAACTCGCCCAGGACCCGGGAACGTTCGACGTCGGACACGGCGAGGAGCGAGCGGAGGGACTGGGCCGGATCCTTCAGCAGCAGGTCCAGCAGGTCCACGAAGGATTCGGCCAGGCGCCGGGCGGTGGCCGGTGAGAACAGCCGGGCGTCGTACGCCAGGCGTACCTGTGCCGGCTCGCCCTCCGGGGCCAGTCGCAGGTCGAAGAGGAGCGGGCAGCCGCGCGCCTCCGCGTCCGCGGCGGTGAGATCCGTGTCGACGGCCAGCATGAGATCGGTGGGCCGGATCCCCTCCGCGTCCAGCAGCGCGTGCAGCGGCACATCCAGGTTCGCGCGAGCCGCCAGACTGGCGTCGCGGACAGCGTCGAGCAGGTCCTGTCCGCCGGCCTCGTGCGACATCGTCGCGGTGACCGGGACCGGGACCGCGCCGCCGTCCTGGGGTCGCCCCTCGGTGGTCACTGGCAGGAACACGGTCACCTGGTCCCGGTCCGTGGCCTTGGCGGCCAGGAGGGCGAGCACCGAGCCGCCGAGTGCACGCGTGTGCAGCGGGCACCCGCCGGTCAGGGACCGGACGGCCCGTTCCACGCGCTCCGGGACCGAAACGGTGACGTCGGGACGGTTGCCGTTGTGCTCGCGCAGATGGTCGCGGACCAAGGCCGTGGGCTCGGCCCAGGCGGTCCGGCACTGCTGCCAGAACTCCATCTGCCGCGGGAATTCCTGGCCGGCCAGTTCGAGTTCAGGGACGTTGCTCACGAGGCGTCCTCACGGGATGGGGCCGTCGGAGCCTGTGCGGGGCTCCTCGGCGGGACGGGATAAATCAACGGTGCGGTGGGGCTGAACGGCTTCCGCGGCGCACAGCAGATCTCGAAGTCCGCGGACGGGGGGCATCCGGACATGTCCGGACGGAATTCCTCCGCGCGCCTCCAAACTCGGCAGCCGATTTCATCGGTCACCGATCCTGTCCCTTTCAGCGGGCAGATCCATCAGTTTTGGGTGGCACTTATAGGCCATGGCAGGGACGGGCCAGCACCGTAGGGCGGCCGGCTTCGGCGTTTGGCATCTGGCGGCCATGTCCGGGAGGGGCCAGCGAAAACGGGTGACTGAGTCCCTGGCGGCGGGCCAGGATTGACGGCGTCGCCCCGGGAACGGCGACAGGCGGAAAGCCGTATGCGCGACTTTTTTCAAGATACGAGAAACAGGGGATATCGCAGCATGAAGAAGATCATTCAAGCGACGCTCTTCTCGGCACTCCTGGTCCTTTCCGTGGTATCTGCCGCTCCGGCACTCCAAGCCCCCGTGGCAACGCCCGCCCCACAGGCCGCGCAGGAGCAGACGCTCAGCAACTGGGCGTGGGACTGATCCGTCCCGGCGAAACCGGAAGACGGCAACACACCTCACACACCGGGGAATACACATGGAAGCCGCAACACGCCGCAAGGTCTTGCTCATCGGGTGGAGGATCACCACACTCAACGCCCTGCGGGAGCTCGGCGCGCAGGTCTGGTGCGTGACCACTCCGGACGTCCACGCCCGCTTCGGCGGCCAGGCGGACATCGAACGGGCGGTGCTGGTGTCGGACTGCGCCGACGTGGAGGAGATCCTGTGCGCGCTGCGGCGCGAAGGCCTCAGCCCCTCCGACTTCGACACGGTCTGCAGCCAGCAGGAGTTCTCGCTGGTGGCAACCGCGCTCATCGGCGGGGAGGCCAGCCCGATCCGGCCCGAGACCGCGGTCCTGCTGCGCGACAAATACCTGCAGAAGGAGCGGATCGCGAAGGCCGGCCTGCCGGTCGCCCGGTGCCGGGTCCTCCCGGACGCTGACGCGCTGCAGAGCGCCCGGGCCGACTGCCCTGTCGTCATCAAGCCGATTCTGGGTGCCTCGTGCGCCCACACGTTCGTCGCCCGGGACGGCGTCGAGTTCGACGCTGCCGTCACCGAGTACCGTGCCTCTGGCTTCAACGGGCCTTTTCTCGTGGAGGAGTTCGTCACCGGTGCCGAGCACCACGTCGACGGAATCCTGCGCGACGGCGACATCGCCTTCCTCGGCATCAGCCGGTACCTGCAGAATGTGATCGAACTGCGGTCCGGCGTCGTGTCCGGGAGCATCGCCCTCGACCCGGCGCGGTACGCGCCGCTGTACGAGAAGGTCCGCTCCCTCGCACGGGCCTCGCTCGACGCCCTCGGCCACCGGGACGGCGTCTTCCACATGGAAGTGTTCGTCCACGGTGACCGGGTCACCTTCAGCGAGTGCGCGGGACGGGTGGGCGGCGGTCCCATCGACCAGCTGGTCAGCGCGCACTTCGGCGTGGACCTGCACCTCGAGTGGGCCAAGGCGGCGTTCGGCGGGACCGACCCGGTCACCGCAGTGCCGTCCGATGAGGTGCACGGCTACGCCCTGCTGATGGCGCCGGGAGCCGGCACCGTGCGCGGCATTCCGAGTGCCGAGGAGATCCGGGCCCAGGACGGGGTCGTCTTCGGGCGCCCCATGGTCGGCCCGGGCTACCCGGTCGAGGCGCCCACCGCGGCCTCTGACGTGCACGTGGGCGAGGTCGTGGTGCGCGGCGCCGACGAAGACCAGGTCCTCAAGAGGCTGCACGAGATCAACGAGTGGTTCCAGGCGCACACAGTCCTGGACTGAGGGCAGGTGCGCGGGCGGCCCCCCTTCGCCCCGTACACCTCATCGCCATTCACCCGACACAGCGAAGTGGGTTTGGAAAGCATGGCTGAACTGGTGCTGGTCACCGGCGCCGCCGGGAACATGGGCCGCATGCTGCGCCGCGGTCTTCAGCGTCCCCTGCGGCTGATCGACAGTGCGCCCGACGAGGGCTGTGCGCAGGCGTCCGTGACCGATCTGGACGCCATGCGCACGGCGATGCGCGGAGCCACCGCCGTCGTGCACCTCGCGGGCATCACCGAAGAGGACAGCTGGGAGCGGATCGTCAACGTCAACGTCAACGGGACGCGGACCGTGCTGGAGGCGGCCCGTCTGGAGGGCGTCACACAGGTGGTGCTGGCGTCCAGCAACCACGCCGCGGGGTTCCAGGAAAGGGGTCCGGCCGAGCTGCCGGCCGACGTACGGGCCCGGCCGGACACCTACTACGGCTTCAGCAAGGCCGCCTCGGAGTCGCTCGGCGCCCTGTACCACGACAGGTTCGGCATGAACGTCGTCTGCCTGCGCATCGGAACCTGCTACGAGAAGCCGTTCGACGTCCGAGGCCTGTCCACCTGGCTCTCTCCCGGGGACGCCGTACGCCTGGTCGACGCGGCCCTCGACGCCCGGGGATTCGGCATCGTGTGGGGCGTGTCCGACAACACGCGTCGCTGGTGGTCGCTCGAGGAGGGCAGGGAGATCGGCTACGTGCCGCAGGACGACGCCGAGCGGTTCGCCGCAGAGATGGAGGCCAAGGCCGCGGGCGACGCGGCGGCCGATCTCGGCCGGCGTTACGTGGGCGGCTTCTTCTGCGCTCTGCCGCTCGGCGAGCGCCCGGCCGGCTGAGGCGGACGTATGAGGACCGTACTGGTCGGATACGGCCATGCCGCGCGGAACCTGCACCGGGCGGCGATCGAGGAGTCCGTCGTCGGGCAGCTCGTCCACGCCATGGTGGCCGTCGATCCGGTGTGCCCCGAGGACGCGGACCTGCCGGTCTACCCGGATCTCCGGGGGCTTCCCGACGTGAGCGCGTCCGACGTGTTCCATGTGACGGTGCCGCCCGCCGACCACGTCGGCGTGGTCGAGGAGGTCATCGCGGCCGGCGGCCGGCACATCATCGTCGAGAAGCCCCCGGCGACGGACGGGCCGAGCGCCCGTCGGCTCCTCAAGGCCTGCGCGGACGCCGGGGCGGCGCTCTACCCGGTCGGTGTCTGGAACTTCTCGTCCGGCATCCAGCGCGTCAAGCGGGACATCGAGGCCGGTCGCCGGGTGCTGCACTACGAGTTCGAGCAGTCCAAGAACCGTATCGGCCGCACGTTGAGCAACACCGCTCACACCAGCGCCTTCGAGGTGGAACTGCCCCACCAGGTGCTCGCGGCGATCTGGCTGTTCGGCGACATCGAGGACGTGGTGCACGCCGAGTCCAGACCCTTGCGGCACGCCGGACGGGAGATCGCCCACGCGGGCGGCGCCCATGTCGTGGTCAGGCACCGCAGCGGACTGCTCGGCACCCTGGTCGGTCACCTCGACAAGGAACGCCGGACCAGACGACTGCGGGTCGTGTGCGCCGACGGCGACCTGGAGGTGAGCCTGCCGCGATCCAAGGACGAGACGTCGAGCCTCTACCGGGACGGATCCGGGGCGGTCACCGTCATCCCGGACCGCCCCCTGACCGAGTGCCTGGTCGCCGCCTACGGCGCGGTGGGCGCCGCGGAGACCCGGGCCGCGTTCAGCACGGACCTGCACCTGCACTGCGTCGATGTCCTCGACGCCGCGCGCAGCAAGGCGGGCGTGCCGTAATCCATGACGAACAAGGAACGGAGCACAGCCGTGAGCGTGAACAGTACGGGCGGCTGGCGTGACCGGCTCGCCGTCATAGGCGACGAATGCGGTTACACCTGGCAGGAACAGGTCGCCAACACCCGGTCCCTGGGTCTGTCCGGCATCGAGCTGCGCTCGATCGCCGGGCGGTCGCTGGGCGAACTGCCGCAACCGGACGTCGAGGCCATGGCCCGGGGAATCGCGGATGCGGGACTGACGGTCGTTGCTCTCGACAGCCCCGTCGCCGCCGGCCGCATCGACGGCACGACCCTGGCGGAGGACCTGGCCACGGCCGAACGGTGGCTGGAGCTGGCCTGCCGCCTCGATTCCCCTTCGGTGCGCGTGATGTCGTACGCGCAAGGTGCCCTGCCGCAGGACGCGTGGCACGCCGAGGCGGTGCGGCGCCTGCTCGCCCTGAGCGAGCTGGCCGCCCGGTACGGCCGCCGGCTCCTGCACGAGAACTGCGTCGGCTGGGGCGGCCGTGACGGTGCGTCGGCGCGTCGGCTCATGCACGAGGCCGGCGGCGAGCACCTGGGCTTCCTCATGGACACGGGCAACGGCGTCTGGTACGGCTACGACTCCGTCGCCATGGCGGAGGCGATCCTGCCCCACATCCGCCACGTCCACATCAAGGACGCCGAGCCGCGCGCGGACGGCGCCGAACCCTGTCTGCCGGGGCTGGGCAGCGGCCGGGTCGCCGACACGCTCGCCACCGTCCTGCGGGCCTGGCCCGACATGACCCTGAGCCTCGAACCGCATCTCCTGGTCCAGCCACACCTGGGCATCACGTGCGAGGAAGGCAGGGCGCTCAGGGAAAGCGTCGACGCCTGCGTACGCAGCCTGGAAGCGCTCCTGGACACGGCCGACAGTCCCTTGCGCTGAGCAGCGGGCGCCGCGCGGCCGGCCGACCCGGCGGTCCACTCGCCCGCGCAGTCGCTCGTGACGCCGCCGATCCGCCCGGACTCGGTGCCCGGATACCCCCTGACCGTACACGTCCTCGAATCGAGGTTTAGTCATGCGCGAGACTGCCGCTTGTCTGCGGGATCTCGTAGAAGCCCGCGCCCTGTCCCACCCGGATGCCCGCGCGGTGGGGCGCGACGGCGTCGGCTGGCTGACGACCGGCCAGCTGGACCGGGCGGCCGGTGACCTGGCCGGTCGGCTGGCCCGGCAGGGCGTCGGACCGGGCGATGTGGTGGGCCTGCTGCTGCCGCGCTCCGTCGAGTTCGTGGTCGCCGTCCTCGCCGTCTGGAAAGCGGGAGCCGCCTACACCCCCCTGGACCCGAACGCACCGGAGCAGCATCGCGCATTCGTCCTGGACAACAGCGGCGTCCGCACGGTGATCACCGACGACGAGGCCGCTGGACGCGCCACAGGCCGCCGGGTCTGCCTGGTCGGCGACCTGGAGTGGGCGCGCTCGGTGGCCGCCGCGGATTTCGCCTCCGTGCCCCTCGCCCCCGCAGACCCCGCCTGGGTGCTGTACACCTCCGGCTCCACCGGGCGCCCGAAGGGCGTGATCGGCTCGCACGGGGCGTCGCTTGACCGGTGCCGGTGGATGTGGCGTGAACAGCCCTTCGACGAACTGGACGTGTGTGTCCAGAACACCGCGCCCTCGGTCGTCGACTCCGTCTGGGAGGTGTGGGGCGCCCTCGCCCAGGGCGTGCCCGTGACGGTGCCCCCCGCCCATGCGTCACTCGACCTCGACCTGCTCGTGCAGATCCTGAGCGAGAACGCGGTCACCCGGATCTGCTTGGTGCCCTCCCTGCTGCGCGCCCTGCTCGGCGCCTTGGCTGATCTCGGCGACCGTCTGCCCCGCCTGAAGACGTGGACCTGCAGCGGCGAGACCCTCGACCGCGACCTGGCGACGGCCTTCCACACCACCATGCCCGGACGGCGGCTGCTGAACCAGTACGGGCTGACCGAGTCCTGCGCGGACGTCACCACCTACGACACCGCCGACCTCGCCGACGGCGCCGACGACGCGCGGGTCCCGGTCGGCCGGCCGATCCGGGACACCCGGATCGTCGTCGTCGACGAGGAGCTGCGGCCGGTGGCCGACGGCGAGGTGGGGGAACTGCTCCTCGGCGGTCCCGCGCTGGCCAACGGCTACGCGAACGCCCCGGAGCTGACGAATGACCGGTTCCTCGCGGACGTCCTGGGCGACGGCGTCACGTTCTTCCGCACCGGTGACCTCGTCAGGAAGACCACCGACGGCGTCCTGCACCACCTCGGGCGCCGCGACCGGCAGGTCAAGATCCGTGGCTTCCGGGTCGAACCCGAGGGCGTCGAGGCCGTCCTCAAGGAGTGCCCGGGAGTGGGGGACGCCGCGGTCCGTGTGTGGTCACGCGGCGAGGAGCCGGAACTGGCCGCGTACGTGGTTCCGGGGACGCCGGCCGGTGCGCCCGACGTCGGCGAGCTGCGCGCCCGGATGCTCGACCACCTGCCCTCCCACGCGATCCCGGCTTCCTTCACCGTGCTCCCCGCATTCCCGCGCACGGCCAGCGGCAAGGTCGACTACAAGCTTCTGCCCGAACCGGACCGGCGCCCGGCGCGGTCCGGCACGGAGGGACCACGCGACGCGACCGAGGAGGCCGTCGCCGCGATCTGGCGCGAGGTCCTGGGCACAGGACGTGTCGGACTTCGGGACGACTTCTACGAACTGGGCGGCCACTCCCTCGCGCTGATGCGGGTGATCGCCCACGTGAACGCCGAGTTCGCGGTACGGCTGTGGGTCCGTGACCTCAGCCCGTCCCTCACCGTCGAGTCGCTGGCGCATGCCGTGCGGCGGACGGCCGGCCGGGCGGAGGACGACGGTGCCGCCGACACCGCCGAGCGCACGAGCACGGGCATCGACCTGGCCTCCCACACCCAGGAGGCGATGTGGCTGCACGAGAAGTTCTCCCAGGCTCCCGGCCTGTACAACATCCAACTGGCGTTCCGCGTGCACGGTCCGCTGGACACCCGGGCGCTCGCGGAGGCACTCGACGACGTGGTCACCCGGCATCGGGCGCTGCGGATCGGATTCGAACACCGGGACGGCGCCCTTCGGTTGCGCGAGCGTGCTCCCGGCGCCTGCTCGGTGAAGCCGGACATCGTGGAGACCACCGCCGACCGCATCGGCACACTGCTCGCCGACGAGGGCGCCCGGCCCTTCGACCTCGCCCAGGGTGCCCTGCTGCGGGCCCTGCTGCTCAGGACGGATGAGGACACCCACGTCCTCAGCCTGACGGTGCATCACACCGTCTGCGACGGGCAGTCCCTGCGTCCCCTGCTGGCGTCGCTGCGCGCCGCGTACGCGAGCCGGCTGGCGGGCGAAGTGCCGCGGGTGCGCGCGAGCCGGTCACCCGTGGCCGTGCCCGAGACGCGGACGCGGCAGCCCGCACGCAGGTACCCGCCGCTGCAACTGCCCACGGACCGGCCCCGTCCCCGGCGCGCCGACGGTCTCGGCGCCTCGTTCCGGATCGATCTGCCAGCCGGTCTGGCCGCGCGGGTCCGTGAACAGGCACGCCGACTGCGCACCACTTCCTTCACGGTGGCCTGCGCGGTGTTCGCGACGGTGCTCGCCGAGTGGACCGGTCGGCGTCGATTCGCCATCTCCATCCCGGTCTCCGGCCGCGGCCCCGAGACAGGCGACGACGTCGTGGGCTGCTTCATGCGGACCGTCCCGCTCCATGTCGACGTTCCCGCCGGCGCCGACCTCGCCGAGCTCGTCACGGGCGTACGTGAAGCGGTCCACCAGGCGTATGACGCTCCGAGTGCCACCCGCCTGGCGGACGGCGAACGGCCGCCGCTGGTGATGCTGGCGTACGACGAGGCCCACGGCGCGGACTTCTCGCTGCACGGCACCCGGGTCGTGCCGCTGGACGTCCGGAGCAGGTCCTCGAAGGTCGACGTCACGCTCTACCTGGACGAGGCGGGCGACGACTACGACTGCCGGATCGAATACGCGACCGCCCTCTTCGCCGAAGACACGCTGCGCCACCTCGGCAAGGACTTCCAGGCCGCCCTGGACCGCTGCTGCGACGGCAGTGCCACCACCGGCCTCACGCACTCGACTCACTGACGACGTGCCCACGCGGGCCGCTGTGGCGGCCGGGCACGAGAAACGGACCTTCGGATGAAGACAGTGGACCGGATCGACGAGATCGCACAGGAGAGCTGGGAGAAGACGCTCGGCTGCGAGGTGGACGACGACACGAACTTCTTCGAGTTCGGCGGGGACTCTATCTCGGCCATCCTGATGCTGTCGGAGATCAACGCCGCCCTCGGGACATCGCTCTCCCCGCACGTCATGTTCGACGCGGCCGACTTCGGCGCCTTCCGCGAACTGCTGCGGGCCGAGGCGGCCCACGGCGAGGGCGGCGAGAAGCCCGCGGTCCCCGCCGCCGCCCCCACCGCGTCAGAAACCGGCGTCACCTCCCTATTCCAGGAGCGCTGGTTCGGGCTCGCCAAGGAGCAGCTCGGCAACGTCGACCTGTTCTTCGAGGTGACCGGCGAGCTCGACCACGGCCTCTTCCAGGCGGCCCTGAAGGAGGTGTGCCGGCGCCACGACGTGCTGCGCAGCACGTACGAGCCCGGTCGGCCGCCCCTGCGGCAGAACGTCCCGGATTTCCGCCCCCGCACCAGGACGCAGGACCTGCGCGGGCGGGACGAGGCAGAGGTGCGCGCCGCGGTGCACGCCGCGGTCGCACGGTCGGTGCGCTTCTTCGACCTCGAGTCCGAGGTGCCCTTCGAACTCGAACTGCTCACGCTGTCGGCGACGGACCACCTGCTCGTCGGGCATCTGCATCACATCGCCACCGACGGCTGGTCGATCACGCTGCTGATCGACGACCTGGAGCGCGTCTACCACACCCTGGAGCGGGGCGAGGACCCGGCGGCCCTCGAACCCGCCCCGCAGTACGCCGAATTCGCCGAGCGGCAGCGCGCCTACGCGGCCGGTCCCGCGATCGAGGAGGCCCGGGACCACTGGAGGTCGGTCTTCCGCGGCGCGGGCACCCCCACACGGCTGCCCGCCACCCTGCCGCCGAGCGCCGCCTCGGGAGAGTCCAGCCGCTACGCGAACCTGGTCCTCGACCCCGAGCGCGCCGCCGCCGTCCGCGCCTACGCGAGTGCCCACCGGATTACCGTCTACAACGTCCTGCTCAGCGCGTTCGCCCAGGTCCTCGCCGAGGTCACCGGCAGCGGCGACCTCCTCATCGGCACCTCCACGGCCGGCCGGGAAGGCGGCGACGAGGACTGCCTCGGTGTGTTCATCAGCCCCATGCCGCTGCGGCTGCCGCTGGCCGAGGCACCCACGCCGGAGCGGCTGCACGCCCTGGTCGGCACGCGGATGCGGGACTTCGCCGAACACCGCCTGTACCCGATCATGGACCTCATCGAGTCGGTGGAGCCGTTCCGCGGCAGGTCCCTCGCCGACCTCTTCGCCATCCACTTCATCTACCAGAACCAGCCGCAGCCCAGCACCGGCCACGGCCGGACCTACCGCCAGCTCGACTTCCAGGACGCCGGACTGGACCGCCCGCACGGCCTGCCGATGCCGCGCAGCCGGGTGCTGCGCCAGCTGGAGGTGGTCGTCTTCGACCGGCTCGACGGCGCGCTGTCGGTCAACTTCGGCTTCGACCCGAGCCGGTACCACGAGGACGAGGTCGCCGGCTGGCTCGACGCGTACGCCGCGAAGGTGGACCAGCTCGTCCAGCGCACTCAGGCCGTACACGGATGACCCGGACCGCCGACCTCACAGAAAGGAAGCCCGTGGACCGCTGCCTCGGGGACCTGCTCGAACGGAACGTACACGCATCGGGCGAGCGCCTCGCCCTCTCCGACGCACACCGCTCGTGGAACTACACCGCGCTGGGCGCCTTCGTCGGCCATCTGGTCGAGGAGTTCAAGCTGACGGGAATCTCCCCCGGCGAGCCGGTGGCCATCGCCGGCCCGCGCGACGCCCGGCTCCTGGCCCTGCTGTACGGCGTGCTCGGCTGCGGCAACCCGGTGGTCGCCGTCAGCCCCGACTGGAGTGAGAGCGACCGGGAGCGCCGACTGCGCACGGTCGGCGCCCGCACCGTCCTGACCACGGACACCGTCGGCGCCCCGGCGGATTCCTCCGGCATCCGCTCCCTCCACGTCGATGTGGACGCGATGATGGCCACCGCCCCCGTCACCGGCCTGTGGGGCTGGCAGCCGGACCCGGACGACGTCGTCTACTACTCCTTCACCTCCGGCTCGTCCGGTGAGCCGAAGGCCGTGGCGGTCGCCCAGCGCAACGCCGCCCACTACGCCGGTGCGCTCGCCCGGCGCCTGGACCTCGCCGAGGACGAGCCGCCCGTCTTCGCCCACCTGACGACCCTCGCCGCGGACCTGGGCCACACCTCCTGGATGCTCGCGCTGGCGACCGGGGGCCGGGTGCACGTGGTCGGCGACGAAGTGGCCCGCGCCCCCTATGCCTTCTGGCGGGAGCTGGCCGACCACGGGGTGACCGCGCTGAAGACGACCCCCTCCCACCTGGCGGCACTGCTGCCGGGCAGGCCAGCGGGTGCGCCGGCGCTGGACACCGTGATCGTCGGCGGCGAACTGCTGTCCCGGCAGTTCGCGCTCTCCCTGTTCGAGGGCGGCGTCACGCGCCGGGTCGTCAACCACTACGGCCCGACCGAGACCACCGTGGGCGTGGCCTGCTTCGTCGCCTCCAGCGCCACCGATCTCCCCGGGGACGAGCAGTCCGTGCCCATCGGCACCGCCATCGGCGCCAACATCCTCACGCTGGACGGGCTGGAGGACGGCCCGGCGGAGACGGGTGAACTGGTCGTCGGCGGCGCCGGGGTCACCCTCGGCTACGTCGGGGCCGTACCGGGCACCGGAAGTCGGTTCCGGACGACGGACGAGGGTCCCGTGTACCGCACCGGCGACCGGTGCCGCAGACGCCCCGACGGCTCACTCGTCTTCCTCGGCCGCGCGGACCGGCAGACCAAGGTGAACGGCTACCGCGTGGACCTCGCCGAGATCGAGCAGGTACTGGCGCAGTGCCCCGGGGTCGCGGACGCCGCTGTGCTCGTCCGGACCGTGGGCGGACAGACGCGCCTCGTGGCAGGGGTCCGCCCATGGCCCCGCCTGGCACCGGACGCCGTCCTGGCGGCCCTTCCCGGCCACATGGCGCGCAAGCTGCCCCGCTACGCGATCCCCGCCCCCATCGTCCCCCTCGACGCGCTGCCGGTCGACGCCAACGGCAAGCGCGACAACCGCGCGCTGCACCGGCTGGTCGACCAGTGGCTCGACGAGGAGGCCGCGCGGACCTCCAGGGCACCGGACGGCGAACCCGCCGGCGAACTGGCGCACGACCTGGCGCAGTACTGGGCCACTTGCCTCGGTGTCGGCGGGCTCGGCGTCGACGCGGACCTCTTCGCCTTCGGCGGCGACTCCCTCCTCGCCATGCGCACCGTCGTCTTCCTGCGCGAGCGCGGCCACGAGGTCGTCGTCACCGACGTGTACGACCATCCGACCGCCGCCCGTCTCGCCGAGGCGGCCGCACGCGGGGCCGACGGCCCGAGCGCTGTGCCGGCCGAACGCGCCCGCCCGGCACAGCGCGGCACCCTGGGCCCCGCGCAGCGCTGGTTCTTCGACGCCGTTCCCGGCGGAAGCGCGCACTGGAACCAGGCGATGCTGCTGCACTGCACCCCTGCACTCGACCTGGCCGCCCTGAGCACCGCGCTGAGCGCCGTACTCGACCGCCATGAGGCCCTGCGCGGCAGTGTCCGTCCCACGGGCGCGCTCGACGTCCTCTACCCGACGGCGGGCACGATGGCCGTCACCTGGTCGTCCGTCGAAACGCCGGCGCTCGCCGCCGACGCGGTGGCCCGTACGAGCGCCGAGCTCCACCGCTCCCTCGACCCGGCCTCGGGCCGCCTGCTGCGCTGCCACGTGTTCCGCGGCGGACCGGACTCGCCCGACCGGCTCCTGCTTGTCTGTCACCACCTGGTGGTGGACACCATCTCCTGGCGCATCCTGCTGGACGACCTGGTGCGCGCCTACGAGGCGGCCGTGGAGGGTTCCGCTCCGGCCTTGCCGCCGTCACCGTCGTACTACGACTGGGCAGCGGCCCTCGGGGAACCGCCTGCGCCTGCCGCTCCCGCGGCCGGAGCGCGCGGGGCGCGGTACGGGGCGGCGTACACCTGGGCCGCGGACCCGGACGTGACGCGGCGCCTGGTCGACGCCTTCGGCTCCGGACTGCGGCTTGAGGCCCTGACCGTGGCGTCGGCCGCGCGGGCCGTCCGGGCCGGCGGGGAAGCCGGGCCGGTGCGGGTCACCGTGGAGACCCACGGCCGGGACCAGGGAGCGGACAGCAACGCCTACCTGGACACCGTCGGATGGTTCACCGGGGTCAAGCCGCTGCTGGTCGACGCCGGGCATGCCGACCTGGACGGCGCCGTCACCGAGGTCGAGCGCCTGGTGACGCAGACCGCCGCGCAGCGCCTGGACACCGCCGACGGGGAGTCGGCCATCGCGGTCAACTACCTGGGGCGGTTCCGGCCCCCGCAGGGCCGGAAGGTCACGTGGATGTTCGCGCCCGAGTACTGCGGGCCGGCCCGCGCCGTGCAGCACGACCCGCTGTATCCGCTGGTGCTGACGGCGCGTCTGGTAGACGACCGGTTCGTGGCGGACCTCGTGTGCACCGAGGCGCAGCGTTCCGGCGCCGCCGCACGGCAGGTGTTCGCGCGGTTCGTCGAAGAGGTCCTGGGCGCCGCCGGGGCGACCGGGGCGGAACCGGTGATCGATGAGCACGACCGGACCACGTCCGGGCTCCCGGCACACACCGGCACCGCGCCCGTCACGAACGGGACACGCGCCCTCGTCAAGGAGACGCCCCGGGTGCTGCTGACCGGCGCGACCGGGTTCCTCGGATCGCACCTCCTCGACCAGTTCGTGGGCCAGGGAGCCGAAGTGGTGTGCCTGGTCCGCGGCGCGAATGGGCGCGGCGCCGCCGAGCGGCTGGCGGCGACGGACCGGGTACGGATCGTCGAGGGCGATCTGACCGACGGTCCCGCCCTGCACGAGATGGCGGCCCGGGGTGCCTTCGACGGGGTGACCGCCATCGTCAACGCGGCCGCTGACGTGCGTCTCGTCGCTCCCCCGGAGGAACTCGCCAAGGTGAACGTCGGAGGAGTGCGCAACCTCCTCGACGTCATCCGCACGACCCGGCCGGACCTGCCGTTGCACCATGTGTCCACCCTGGCCGTCGCCGGTTTCCACGAGAGCGGGACGCACCGGTTCGCGGAGGCCGACTTCGACCTCGGACAGCGGTTCCTCACACCCTATGAGGCCTCGAAGTTCGCTGCGGAGCGGCTGGTGCGGGCCGCCGGTGACCTGGGGACGCGGTGCTTCGTCCACCGCACCAACCACGTCGCCGCGCACAGCCGGACCGGCGCGTTCCAGAGCAACATCGGCGACAACCGCGTCTACCAGACCCTCAAGGGCTACATCCTGGCCGGATGCGCGCCCCGCAGCCCGCAGTCGTCCTTCGGCTTCTCCTACGTGGACACGGTGGCCGCAGGCATCTGCCGGCTCGTCCTCGACGCGGAAGCGCTCCCGGACGTCTACCACGTGGAGACGCCCCACTCCGTCGCTCATGACGAAGTGGTCCGCTGGATCAACGCGTTCGGCCACCCGGTGCGGCTCGTGGAGCGCAGCGAGTTCATCCGCGCCCTGGGCCGGCTGACGGACGCCGACGCCCGGAGCGCCGACATGAGCCGCGCCTGGGAACACCGGCCGGACCGCAACGTCGCCTTCGACCACACACGGACCGTCTCCCAGCTGCACCGGCTCGGAGTCGACTTCGCCGAACCGCGGCAGACCTGGCTGCACACCGCCCTGGCGTGGGCCTCCGGCACGGGCTTCTTCCCGGCCACCATGGTCCGCCGCGCCGCCTCCTGAGGGGCGCGGCCCCCGGCCCGCCGCCCCCATTCCCCTTCCGAGCGGTTCCCGCTCCTTTCGCCTACTTCCCTTCACGGAGGTCTTTCGTGTCACAGGAAACACAGCGCGTCGCGGTCGTCACCGGCGCCACGTCCGGAATCGGGCTGGCCGTCGCCCGCAAGCTGGCCGGCCAGGGCTACGACCTCGTCGTCAACGCCCGCAACCCCGAACGGCTGCACGAGGTGACCACCGAACTCAAGGCGTTCTCGGGCCAGGTGATCGCCGTGGCCGGTGACGCCAGCCGCTTCGAGGTCATCGCCGAGTGCGTCGACAGGGCGGTCGCCGAGCTCGGCGACATTCCCACGGTCGGTGTGGTCAACGCGGGTCGCGGTCTGCCCGGCACCGTGATGACCTCGGACGAGTCGCAGTGGGCCGAGCTGTTCGAGACCAACGTCCTCGGCGCGCTGCGCCAGATGCGCACCCTGGCGGGGGCGATGCTCGCCCAGGCCCAGGCGGATCGATCCGCTCGCGCCTTCGACCTGGTGATCCTCGGCTCCAACGTCGGCCGGAACGTCTCCCCGTTCAACAGCGTGTACGGCGCGACGAAGTTCGCCGTGTACGGGGCCGCGGAAGGGCTGCGCCGCGAGCTGGGCCCGCAGGGCATCCGCGTCTCCCTGGTCGAACCGGGCGTCGTCGGAACGTCCTTCCAGGCCAACGCCGGCTACGACGAGGACTGGTTCACCAAGCTCAGCTCCGAGATCGGTCCGATCCTGTCGCCCGAGGACATCGCCGACCTCGTGCACTTCGTCGTCTCCCGACCGGCCCACGTGCACCTGGACAACATCTCCATCCGGCCGACCCGGCAGAGCTACCCGTGAGCACCCCGGGCGCGGGCGCCCCGCTCCTTCAAGATCGTTCGAACTTCCGAACCAATGTCTGATCAAGAGAAAACGGCAGGGGGACCATCATGCGTGCAACGCACAGGACCGTCGCGGTCATCGGCCAGGGCTACGTGGGACTTCCGCTCGCCCTCCAAGCGGTCCGGGCGGGCTTCCAGGTCATCGGCCTCGAAGTGGACGAGGAGCGGGTCAGGCGGTTGCGCCGCAACGACTCCTACGTCGAGGACGTGTCCGACCTCGATCTCATGAACGCATCCGACTCGGGTCGCTACCGGGTGACCTCGGACTTCGCGGACGCGGCCGGATTCGACGTCGCGATCATCAGCGTACCGACCCCACTCACCGACGGTGAGCCGGACCTCTCGGCCGTCGTCGGTGCCTCGGCCGCCCTGGCTCCCCTGATCAAGCCGGGAGCCCTGGTCGTCCTCGAGTCCACGACCTACCCGGGCACCACGGAGGACGTCGTCGCCCCGCTGCTGGAGCAGGGCTCCGGTCTCACTGCCGGCGTGGACTTCCTCCTCGGCTACAGCCCCGAGCGCATCGACCCGGGCAACGCCTCCTGGACGTTCGCGAAGACTCCGAAGCTGGTGTCCGGCGTGAACGACGCCTCGCGCGCCGCGGTGCAGGAGTTCTTCGACGCCATCGTCGACCGCACGGTCGCCGTCAGCGGCACACGCGAGGCCGAGCTCGCCAAGCTCTTGGAGAACACCTTCCGCAGCGTCAACATCGCGCTGGTCAACGAGACCGCCATGTTCGCGGCGGACCTGGGCATCGACATCTGGGAGGCCATCCGAGCCGCCGGCACCAAGCCCTTCGGCTTCATGCCCTTCACCCCCGGCCCCGGTGTCGGCGGCCATTGCCTGCCGATCGACCCGATCTACCTCGACTGGCTGTCCCGGGAACGGACCGGTCGCTCGCTTGGCTTCGTCAACCTCGCCAACGACATCAACCGCGGCATGCCCGACTACGTGGTGCAGCGCCTCGGCGACGCGCTGAAGAAGCGTGACCGGCTGCTCGCCGACAGCCGGGTCCTGCTGCTCGGACTGTCGTACAAGGCCAATTCCTCCGACATGCGCGAGTCGCCGGCGTTGGATGTCGCGCACAGGCTCGTGGAGGCCGGGGCACGCGTGCGGGCCGTGGAGCCTGGACTGGCGAGCGCCCCCGTCGGCCTCGATGTCGAGTTGGCCGCGCTCACCGAGGAGGAGCTCGCGGCGGCCGACATCACGGTGCTTCTCACCGACCACGACTGCTTCGACTACGACCTGGTCGCGTCGGCCTCGCAGCATGTCTTCGACACGCGAAACCGGCTGCGCGACCGTGCCGTCGAGCGCATCTGATCCCGTGCGGAGCCGGCACATGCAAGCAAACACACCAAATGAGCGGGAGGTCGGGGACCGTGGTCTCGAGTGATGGCACCGGTGCGGTCGTGGTGATCGGCTACGACCCGCCGCTGGTCCGGGCGTGTGTCGGGCGCGGTCTGCGCACCATCATGGTGCGGGACGTACGCGCCCACCTGCGAGGCGGCGCCGTGCCGCTGCCTGCGGAGACCGAAGAGGTCGTCGTCGAGGACATCACCGACGTCGGAGACGTATGGGCCGGGCTCACCCGGCTGCTCGGCGACGACCTGCACGCCGGGGTGTGCGGCATCGTCACCTTCGACGAGTTCGCGGTCTCCACGGTGGCGGCCCTCACCTCGCTTCTGAACCTGCCGGGCGTCAGCCCGGCGCACTCGGTGCTCATGCGCGACAAGCACCTGCAGAAGCAGGCCGTGCTCGCCGCGGGCCTGCCCGCGGCCCGCTCGCGCGTGGTGGTGCCCGGCAGCGAGCTGGTGAGCACGCCGTTCCCCGGCCCCTGCGTCGTCAAGCCGGTGGCCGGGGGCGGTACGACGGCCACCGAGGTGGTGCGCACCGAGTCCGCCTACCAGGCCCTGCTGGAGAGACTTGCCGCCTCGGCGACCTCCCCGTTCGTCGTGGAGGACCTCATCGACGTACGGCAGGAGTGGATCGTCGACGGAGTGGTGCAGGACGGTGCCGTCGTCTTCTCCTCGGTGGGCCGCTACGCCGAGCCGTGCCTGTCCTACACGACCGACACCGAGCCGTTGTGCATCTACCGGGCGGACGGCACCGGTGAGGAGGAGCGGTGCGAGCAGGCCCGGGCCTTCGCTGGCAAGGCACTGCAGGCGCTCAGCTACGAGGACGGCGTCTTCCACATGGAGTTGCTGCTGGACCGGGACAGCGACACCTTCTGTTTCGGCGAGTGCGCGGGCCGGGTCGGTGGCGGCCTGATCCAGGAGGCGGTCCTGGTCAAGCACGGCTTCTCGCTGGCCGGTGCGGCCGTGGACGTGTGCCTCGGCGAACCGGTGCGGCCGGCCGGCCCCGCCGACGACCGCTGCGTGGCGTCGACGTCGCTGCACCTGCCCCGCGGGACGATCGTCAAGCTGCCGAACCCGGAGCGGTTCGCAGCGACGGACGGCGTGCACGAGGTGCGGGTCTCGGCCCTGCTGGGCGCGAACGACGTGCCCGAGGTCAGGTCCACGGCGCACTGGCAGGGCATGTGTCTGGTCTCCGCCGGCTCCCTTGCGGAGCTGGAGGACAGGATGGACGCCGTACGCCGTGCCTTCGCCGAACAGTCCTTGGTGGCACCGACCTTCGGCACCGGTGTCCAGCAGCGTGCCTTCATGGCCGAGTACGAGGACGCTTGGAGGTGGCTGCTGTGAGCATGGCGACGCTGCTGCGCAAGGATCTGCGCCCACTGCGGATCCCCGCCTTCCGGCTGTACTGGACCGGGCAGGCCGCCTCCTCCTTCGGAGACGGGATGGTCCCCGTGGTCACCGCCTTCGCCGTCATCGGCCAGGGTGGCGGCGCGGTCGAGCTCGGAGGCGTGCTCGCCGTCGGCCTGCTGTGCCGGCTGGTGACCACCCTGGTCGGCGGAGTGCTCGCCGACCGGGTGGCCCGGCTGCGCTTGATGGCGGTTGCGGACGCGATGCGTTTCACGGTGCAGTTCGCGCTGGGCGTCCTGCTCGCCACCGGCCACGGCTCCGCGCTGGTCCTCGCGGTGGGCAACGCCCTTTACGGCATCGGCGCCGGGTTCTTCGGACCGGCGTCTAAGGGCCTCATGCCGACGCTCGTGGGCAAGGACCTGATCCAGCAGGGCGTGGCTCTGCAGGCGCTCACCCGGAGCACCTGCATGATCGTCGGTCCCGCCGTGGCGGGCATGCTCGTCCCGCTGGCCGGCGCGCAGACGGTGTACATGATCGACGCCGCCACCTTCGCCGTCAACATCGTCGTTCTGCTGCGGCTGCCGGGCGGCGCGGCCCGCGGCGATGGCGGTCAGTCGTTCCGCGCCGACCTGGTGCAGGGGTGGAGCGAGATCGTACGGCGCCGCTGGGTGTCGGCGAACCTCGTCGTGCACGCCCTGTGGAACTTCGGCATGGCCGTCTTCTTCGTCCTCGGCCCGGTACTGACGGACAAGCGCTTCGGCGGGTCGGCCGCCTGGGGCATGGTCAGCGCGGGGATGGCCGTCGGCTCGTTCACCGGAGGGCTGTTGGCCCTTCGCTGGCAGCCACGCCGGCCGCTCGTGGCGGGCAACCTGGTCCTGATCGTCTCCGGCCTGCCGCTGCTGGCGCTGTGGTCCGGCTGGGCGACGCCGTGGCTGGCGCTCGCCGCTGCGGTCGCCGACTGCTGTGTGGTGCTGCTCAACACCCTGTGGGAGGCCACCTTGCAACGGGTCATCCCCGACCAGTTGCTCTCCAGGGTCGCGTCCTACGACTTCCTCCTCACGATGATGTCGATGCCGCTGGCCTACGCCGTGATCGGCCCGGTCACGGGAGCCGTCGGCACCGACGGGACCCTGCTCGGCGGAGCGGTCCTGGTCACGGTCCCCTGCCTGTGGGTCTGCCTGCTGCCGTCGGTACGCCGCATCACCGGCCCCGACACGGAGACGGAGCCCCCGGCGACGGGGCCGCGGGCGGACCTGGCGGAGGCGGCGTAGCGAGCCGTCCGCCGCGGCTTCCCGGCCGGGCCTGTTACCGACCGGGCAGCCGCCCGCAGGGTGATTCGCGGCCGCAGCGGACGGTTACGGCACGCTCTCATAAGCCAGTTGACCCGCCAGAAGGCGTGTTCTATGCTTTTGGAAAGCGTTGACGGAGACAAGTAGTCCTGGAAAATGCGAGTTTAGAGAGCCGCCGGGCGCTGGGAAGGCGGCCTCGTACACCGGGACGAATCCACTCCTGAGTGCAGGTAGGAACGGTCGGCCTCCGGTCGGCCCAATGACCTGACGGCTCGCCCCCGTCATAGGGCCAGTCGAGACCGCTTACGTCGGTGAAAGCGTGGTGGCACCGCGAGTTTCCCTGCTCGCCCACGCTCCCCAGGGACGATGCCGGAATCCGGCCAGTGCTGTACGGAGTTTCACCGCATATGCTGAATGTCGCATTGATTCGCAAAGACCCCGAAGCCGTCCGGCAGGCCCTGCGAAAGCGGGACGTCGATGTCGACTTCGGCCCCTTCCTGGAGCTCGACGCGGAGTTCCTCAGGGTGCGTGGCGAGGTCGAAGGGCTGCGCGCCGAACGGAAGAAGCTCTCCGGTCAGGTCGCCCGCACCGGTCTGGACAGCGAAGCGCTGGAATTGCGTACCAAGTCGCTCGAAATCGGCGCACGGATCAAGGAACTCGAGGCCCGTCTGGCCACACTCACCGCCGCGCGCGACGACTTCCTCGATCCGCTGCCCAACCTCCCGGACGAGGACGTCAAGCCCGGGGGCAAAGAGGCGAACGAGACCCTCCGTGTCGTCGGTGAGAAACCACAGCTCGACTTCCCGGCCAAGGACCACGTGGAGCTTTCACAGAGCCTGCGGCTCGTGGATTACGAGCGCGGTACGAAGCTGTCCGGCAGCGGATTCTGGGTCTATACGGGCAACGGCGCCATGCTGGAATGGGCCTTGTTGAACTATTTCGTCGAAGCCCATCGTCGGGACTCGTACGAGTTCATTCTGCCGCCGCACATCCTCGGCCAGGAGGCCGGCTACGCCGCAGGGCAGTTCCCGAAGTTCGCCGAAGACGTTTTCACGGTGGGCGCCGGCGGTGACGCCCCCGACCGGTTCTTGATTCCCACGTCGGAAACCGCGCTGATCGGTCTCCACCGCGACGAGACCCTCACCGAGGACGAACTTCCCCGGCGCTATTTCGCCTACTCGCCCTGCTACCGCAGCGAGATCGGCGGATACCGCTCCACGGAGCGCGGAACACTGCGCGGCCATCAGTTCCAGAAAGTGGAGATGGTCCAGTTCGCCCACCCTGACCACTCGGACGCCGCACACGAGGAGCTCCTGGCCAAGGCCGAACGGCTGGTCGCCGACCTGGGCCTGCACTACCGAGTGACCAAGCTCGCCGCGGGGGACATGAGCGGCGCGATGGCCAAGACGGTCGACGTGGAGGTGTGGCTGCCCAGCATCGGTACCTACATGGAGGTCAGCTCGGTGTCCAACTCCCGTGACTATCAGGCTCGTCGGGGCAACATCCGCTACCGGCCCCGGCAGGGCAAGGGCGCCTTCGTGCACACCCTGAACGGCTCCGGCCTGGCGACGAGCCGGCTCCTCCCGGCGATCCTGGAGCAGTGCCAGCAGCCGGACGGCAGCGTCCGCGTGCCCGAGGTGCTGCGCAAGTGGGGCCTCGATGACGTACTCCGGCCCGTCGCCTGACGTCGTGAATTCCCGGTCCCCGTGTCCGTTATCTCCCCCACATGGCAGTTGACCTGCACAAACCACTCAGTATGATGGGTTGGCTCTGGTCGCTGAACGACCATGATGGCTAGGTACAAGGGGGAGCCGGGGGATGCTTTCGAGCATTGGGCTTGGAAAGCTTGACCATGACGTATATCGGGCGCTCCTCCTCCACCCGGAATGGGGCCTGGGGCAGATCCAGGACCATGTCGGAATGCCCGAGGAGGAGATACGGGCCTCGCTCGACCGGCTCACCAAGCTGTCCTTGCTGGTTCCCTCCGCCCGAGCCCAGGACCTCATACCGATGAATCCCCAGGTGAGCCTGGGGCCCATGCTCGAGGAGATCAGGGTCGAGCTGGTCGAGCGCCAGGCGGCGCTCTCGCGCACCCAGGCCGCCGTGGCGGCGCTGGCCACCGAGTACACCGTCGCCCGCGTCCAGGCGGGCGGCGACGGCGTGGAGCGGCTCAACGGCCTGGAGTCGGTGCGGGTACGGCTGATCGAGCTCTCCCGGCAGGCGACCTCCGAAGTCCGCGCCTTCATGCCCGGAGGGGCGCTCAGCAGCGCGGCGCTCGAGGCCAGCCGCCCGCTCGATGAACACAACCTGGACCGGGGCGTCCGGATGCAGACGATCTACCTGGAGAGCGTCCGCAACGACGCCGCCACGGTCGACTACGCCACCTGGTTCACCGCGCGGGGCGGCCAGATCCGCACCGTGCCCTCGCTGCCCATGCGGCTCATCCTGTGCGACCGCTCCGTCGCCGTGATCCCCGTCAACGAGCAGGTGAGCCGGGAGGGCGCGTTCATCATCCGGCTCGGGAGCGTGGTCGCGGCCCTGGAGGAGCTGTTCGATCTCGTCTGGGAACGTGCCGCCCCGCTGGGGGAACCGCCCGTCGTCGACGGTGACGGGCCCAGCGAGCGGGACTTGGCGCTGCTGAAGATGCTGGAGGACGGCCTCACCGACGAGGGCATCGGCCGCAAGCTGGGCGTGTCCATCCGTACCGTCCGCCGGCTCATGGCGGACCTCCTCAAGCGCCTGAACTCCCAGAGCCGCTTCCAGGCAGGTGTCGAAGCCGCCCGCCGCGGATGGCTCTGACGCGACCGACCCGCTCGGGAAGCGTGCACAGGTGCACGAACGCCCGCGCGTTCAGGCCGGTCTAGGCCCGTACTTCGCGGGTCGTTGATTCGGATGATCTGGTCGTCGGAGCGGTGTCCGAAGCCGGTCCGGTCGCGTTGGGTTGGGTGTGTCGATGACTTCCCGGTCCCCGCGGCCACGGTCTGAGCGTCAGCGCCTGGAGTGCGTGGTGACGTCCGTGGTGGAGAAGCGTCTGGGCGCTCTGCCTGTGGCTGCCGAGTTTCTGCGCCGGCTTGACGTGGCTGGGATCGTCGACGGGCTGTGCCCTTCCGCGGCGAGCGCGCACCTGACGCATGGGCAGGTGATCGAGGCGTTGGTCGCGAACCGGCTCACCTCGCCGATGCCGCTGCTGCGGGTCGGGGACTGGGCCCGGGTCTGGGCGGTGGAGGAGGTGTTCGGGATAGAACCGGCCCTGCTCAATGACGACCGGCTGGCGCGGGCCCTGGACGCGATCGCCCCGCGTCTGGAACAGCTCGCCGGCACGGTCGGCGCGCCGGCGATCGCCGAGTTCGGCATCGATGTGAGCAGGTTGCATTGGGACATGACCAGCATGTCCGTGCACGGCGCCTATGTGGAGGAGGACCAGGACGACCAGTTCCCGGTCATCAAGTACGGGCATCCCAAGGACCGCCGTACCGACCTGAAGCAGATCCAGGCCGGGATCGCGGCCAGCGGCGACGGTGGGATCCCCGTGCACGCGCGGGTCTTCGACGGCGGGGCGGCCGAGGTTCGCCAGGTGGTCGGTGCGATGAAGGACCTGCGGAAACTCGCTGGCGGGCAGGATTTCTTGATGGTCGCGGACGCCAAGCTGGTGTCGTATGCGAACATCGCCGCCCTGCTCGAAGCCGGGGTCCCGTTCATTGCCCCGGTGCCGGCCGCCCAGGTCGAGGACGGGGTCTATGCCGCCCTTGACCGGGAACAGGCGGTGGTCGTGGACTGGGTTCCGCAGCGGGATGCGGGCAAGGACCCGGCCGAGCGGGAGGTCTACCGGGTGCTTGAGGACGTCCACACCCTGGCGGGCCCGCGCAAGCGCGATCCGGTCCCCACGCTGCGGCGGATCCTGGTCCACTCCACCGCGAACGCCACCGGCCAGCAGGCCGCCCGCGCCAAACGCCTGGCCAAGGCGGCTGAGGAGCTGGACAAGCTCGCCCGCGCCGCGGGCGGACGGCACTACAAGACCGCCGAGAAGATCGCCGCCAAACGACGCGTGACCGCCTGCCTGCGCTGGCACGTGCACCAGGACGACGTCGGTATCCCGTCCCTGGAATGGGGCTTCGACCAGGACGTCCTCGACGCCGAAGCCAAGGCCGACGGCCGGTACGTGCTGATCACCCCGCTCCCGGCCGGGCAGGCCGACCCCGCACAGGTTTTGATCCAGTACAAAGGCCAGGGCGCGGTCGAGCGCCGCTACGCTGACTTCAAGGGCCCGCTCGCGGTCACCCCGGTCTTCGTTCAGCACAACCGCCGCGCCGCCGCCTTGATCCAGGTCATTTGCCTGGCACTGCTGGTCTTCTGCCTGATCGAACGCCAGGTCAGACGGGCCCTGGGGCCGGAGCAGACCATGGCCGGGCTCTACCCGGACAACCGCCGGGTACGGCCCACCGGCCGGATGATCCTCTACCACCGCGGCGAGCTCAACCTGCGGATCGGCAACGTCACCGACCCGCCGACCGTGCAGATCACCCGAGGCGTCCAACTCCACCTCCTCGAACTCCTCGGCATCGAAGTCACACAAACCCGCTGGCCACATACCTGAATCGGTGACCAAGTACGGAACTAGGACGCCGTTGCCCTGACCTGCAACGTCACGAACCCGAGCGTTCCCCGGTACCCGCGCAGCCACTCGTCCCGATGGGTGCGGGCGATACCCAACGCCTCGTCCGCGTCCGGGTGTTCGGGGTGGTCGAGCGCCCAGCGCGACAGCGACCCGGTCCATGACCACTCGTACGCGTCCCACTCCTCCAACGTGCTGACATGCCCGTACACCGGCGTCCAACCCGCCGCCGAGACCCGCTCGACGGTCGTGGCGAGGTCGGTGTACTCGTCCGCCTCGAACCCGGTGGCCAGCGTCCCCGGCCCCGGCTCGCGCTCCCAGAAACCGTCGCCTACGAGCACACTGCCGCCGGGCGCGAGATGGCCGCGCGCCACTTCCAGGGCCGGCAGCAGCCCGCCGAACGCGTGCGTGGCCCCGACGCACAGCACCTGGTCGTACGGCTGCGTCACCTCGAACGCCGTCGCGTCCCCGGTGTGCAGCCTCAGCCGGTCGCCGAGGGCCGCCGCGTCGGCCGCCGCGCGCCCCTTGGCCAGGGCGGACTCGCTGAGGTCGACCCCGTCCGCCCGCAGGCCGGGGCGCCCGGCCAGCGCACACACCAGCCAGGCCGCCTCGGCACACCCGAGATCGAGTACCCGCTCGTCCCCCCGGGGCAACGCCCGGTCGAGCAACGTACGGACGGAGCCGTCGGACAGTGGCGCCGCGATTGGATGGTCGACGTGGGCGAAGGTGCTGATGAGGGAGCGTTCCATGCCGAAGCATCCTGCCCGCGCGGAGCCGTTCGGGGCGCGCGATTTTCTTCGGCCGGTCCCAGCAACCCCGGGCCGAGGGATCCGATTCAACGACCTGCGAAGTACGGGTCTAGGGTGCGTGCGTGGATGAAATGATCTTCACGCTGCCCGTCGGCGAGACCCGGTCCGAGATGGTCACCCTGCGCACCCTCGGCGGGATACCGCTCGTCGTGGTCGCCCACCCCTTGGCGCGCGGCGCCATAAGCCTGCTGGGCGCCCAGTTGCTGGCCTGGCAACCCGCGGGCGAGGACTCCGTCCTCTGGCTCAGCGACGAGAACACATGGACGCCGGGCGTGGCCATCCGCGGCGGGATCCCCATCTGCTGGCCCTGGTTCGGCGACTGGCGTGAACCCATGCACGGCTTCGCACGCACCATGCCGTGGGACCTCACGCGGTGCACGGAGACCAGCGAGAACGTCGTACTCACCTTCGAGCTCCGCAGTTCTCCTGAGAGCCTAGCCCTCTGGCCGCACGCCTTCACCCTGATCGCCCGGTTCACGATCGGACGGACGTGCTCTGTCGAACTGGAAGCCCGCGGCTACCACCTGAGCGTCGGGGCCCTGCACACCTACCTGCGCGTGGGGGGCCCGGGCCGGGTGAGCATCACGGGCCTGGGGGACGAGTACACGGACGAGCTGCGCGATGATGCCCCAGGCCGCCAGGACGGTCCGCTCGCGCTGACCGAAGGCGAGGCGATCGACCGACGCTACACCCGCCCGACGCCGGTCAACCAGGTATGGGACCGAGGACTCGACCGCACCATCGAAGCACGCCACGACCACCACAGCGACGTGGTCGTGTGGAATCCCGGCTCCCGCGTCAACGGACGGCTGCCGCATCTGGGCGAGCGCGCCCACCAGGAGTTCGTCTGCGTGGAGACCGCTCGCCTGACCCGGCCGATGACGGCCACACCCCACCACCCGGCCCGCCTGTCGGTCACGCTGCGGGTGGTGCGGTAGGACGACCTCCCGGACGGCCGTGATCCGGTCCGGCGTCAGTGGGGCCGGATACGACGAGGTTCCCTTCCGCAGCTGCGGAAGGGAACCTCGTGTGCGGAGGGCCGGACATTGCGGGTGCCGATAAATCATCCATGCAGGTCACGCGGCATGTTGGTACTCGTGCAGGGTGCCGCCGAGTCGGTCTCGCCGGCGGACCTCCAGCCGTCTGATCCGGGCTGGTTCATCCATTGGTTCGGGCAGTGGGCGGAGCGGTGCGGCCTGTCGGAGGGCTCGGTGCGGCCGGTGCTCGTTGTAGTGGGTCTCGAATTCCCGGAGTGCGTGGAGGAGGTGGCGCTGGTTCCAGACCAGGGTGCGGTCCAGGAGCTCCCTGCGGCAGGTTTGTATCCATCGCTCCATGAGGGAGTTCATCCGCGGCATCCGGACACCGGTGGTGACGACCTCGAGCCCGGCGTCGGCCATCAGGGCATCGAAAGCGGCCGTGAACTTGGAGTCGCGGTCCCGGATCAGAAACCTGGCCTTGCTGCCCGCGTCCTCGAGGTCCATGAGGAGGTTGCGTCCGAGCCGCACGATCCACTCCACGGTCGGGTGTGCGGTGGCACCGAGGATTTGGATGCGCCTCGTCGAGTGCTCGATGACGGCGAAGACGTACAGGCGCGCCCCGGTCAGGGTGCGGGTCTCGAAGAGGTCGCAGGCGAGCAGGGCTTCAGCCTGGCTGTGCAGGAAGTCGGCCCAGGTCGTGCTCTGCCGCTGAGGTGCGGGCGGGATGCCGTGCTCCTTGAGGATCTCCCAGACGGTGGACGCGGCGACCTTGATGCCGAGGGCTGCGAGTTCGCCGTGGATCTTGCGGTATCCCCACGAACTGTTCTCGCGGGCCAGACGCAGGATCAGGGCGCGGATCGAGCGGACGGTGGGCGGGCGCCCGCGCCGCTTCGGTGCGCAGCTCGCGGCGTGGCGTTGCTTGAGCAGGTCGCGATGCCACCGCAGGAGGGTATCGGGGCGGACCAGCAGCAGGAGGTGCCGCAATCTGTCCGTCGGGAGGTGGTGGAGCAGGCCGGCGAGGACGGCGCGGTCGGTGTCGATGAAGGTGGGCTTGCCGACCTGGCGCTGCAGGAGCAGCAGTTGATGGCGCAGCGCCAGGATCTCGATGTCTTTCTCCCTGTCGCTCATCGGCAGCAGCCGCAACAGGGCGAAGGTGTTGGTAGCGGCGAGGTAGGCCAGACGCAGCAGCACGACCGACCATGATGCTCCCAACGCCCTGTGCACGTGAAGACTCTGAAACGGCGGGCTGGCAAGGCCGGAAAGCGGCGGTCAAGGCCACAACCTGGGCGGATGATTTATCGGCACCCACACAGTTGCTGGCTAAACGTCATATCACCGACGACGCGGCCGGCTACAAGATCCTGCTGGACCTGCTCGCCGAGTACGGCGACACCGCCGAAAACCCGATCCCGGTCGCGATCGAGACCTCCCGCGGGTTGCTGGTCGCCGTGCTGCGGACCGGCAGGCGCCAGGTGTTCGCGATCAACCCGCTGGCCGCCGCCCGCTACCGCGACCGGCACGCCGTCTCCCGCAAGAAGTCCGACCGCGGTGACGCCCTGGTCCTGGCGAACATCCTGCGCACCGACATGCACGCCCACCGGCCGCTGCCCGACGACAGCGACCTGGCCCGCGCCATCGCCGTCCTCGCGCGCGCTCAACAGGACGCAGTCTGGAACCGGCAGCAGATCGCCAACCAGCTCCGCTCCCTGCTGCGCGAGTACTACCCGGCCGCTTTGGAGGCCTTCGCCAAGTGGGCCAACGGCCTGTGCCGCCCTGAGGCCCGCGAGCTGCTCAAGCTCGCCCCCACCCCTGCCCAGGCCGCCCGGCTGACCCGCACTCAGATCACTGCGGCTCTCCGACGGGCCGGCCGCCAGCGCGGCATCGAACCGGAGGCCGAGCGGCTACGCGAGGTCTTCCGCACCGAGTGGGTCCATCAGCCCGCCCTAGGTGTTCTGACCCGTGAGGTTGGGGACGCGGCTGGCGGGTGGTTGACCCTTGAGCGCGGTGTGTCCGCGGTGGTGATTGTAGGTGTGGAGCC
>NZ_JBITZU010000021.1:120647-126463 GCF_044547075.1 Kitasatospora sp. NPDC052896 | reverse complement strand
TGCAGGGGGGACCCTGTGGGAGAGTAGGACGCCGCCGAACAATTTTTCTGAGAAGCCCCTTCCGGGAGACCGGGAGGGGCTTCTCGCATTTCCGGGTTACCCTCTCTGCCAGCACTTCAGCCCGGCGGAGAGGTACACGGCATTGCAGAACCTGACCCTTTCGTGGCAGAACGCAGGCGGCGCCGGCGTCGGGCTGCTGGCAGCCGCGTACGCCGTGCACCGCCTTGCCCCACGCCGTGCTCTGGCCGTGCTCGTCCTGCGCGAGGTGGGCCTGCTGCTGGCCCTCTTCGCGCTCTGGCAGTTGGTGGGCCGGCTCTCCCTGCTCAGCACGGCCCACGCGCTGGACCGTGCCGAGTGGATCCACCGCACCGAACTGCGGCTCGGACTGCCCGACGAGGCCACCTGGCAGCGCGCGGTCACGCCCTATCCGGTACTGGTGCAGCTGGCGAACTACTACTACGCGATCATGCACTTCGCGGTGATGCTCGTGCTGCTGGTGTGGGTGTTCGTCCGGCACCGGGCGCGCTATCCCTGGGTGCGGACCACCGTGGTGCTGGTGACCGCCGCCTGCCTGGTGGTGCAGTTCCTCCCGGTCGCGCCGCCACGGATGCTGACGGACCAGGGATTCGTGGACGTCGCCGCGCAGTACGGCCAGTCCGTCTACGGCGCGGGGATCGGACCGATCCGCGCCGACGAGTTCTCCGCGATGCCGTCGGTCCACGTCGCCTGGAGCGTCCTGGTCGCGGTCGCCGTGATCAGCGTCTCCCGTTCGGTCTGGCGCTGGCTGATCCCGGTCTACCCCGCGCTGACCATCGCGGTGGTCGTGGTCACCGCCAACCACTTCTGGGCGGACGGCCTGGTGGCGATCCTCCTGCTGCTGCTCGCGTACGCCGGGCAGTACGGCTGGCAGCGGGTCCGGGCGGGCCGTCGCCCGGCCCGGCAGCGCGCCGGCGCGGCGGAGGCACCGCGCGAACCCGCGACCCGCTGAGCCGCCCGCTGAGCGGCACGCTGATGGGCGGGACCCCGACCGGGGTCCCGCCCATCAGCGTGCCGAGCCGAACCTCACTTCACGGGCAGGGCCGCCCGCCCCCAGCTGTTGTTGGTGAGCGCCGCGGTGGCCCAGTACCAGCTGACCAGGCCGGCGACGGCCGCGACCCAGCCGGCCGCCTTCACCAGGCCGTCGGTGTGCGACCAGGTGCCCACCATGGCGAGCAGCAGGGAGATCGTGAGCAGCGCGTAGACGCCCCGGCTGAAGAGGCCGGCCTGCCAGCTCGCCACCGCGAGGGTGAGCGCCAGCAGGGCCCAGAGCAGCAGGAAGAGACCGGCGCCGTGTCGGTCGGCGCCCAGGCCGCCCGCCGCCCAGGCCACCCAGAAGGCGCCGAGCCCGGCGAACGCCGTCCCGTTGAACGAGTCACCGGCGCGGAACTGCCAGAGACCGGCGACGAAGAGCGCGATCCCGCCGACCACGTGGGCGAAGCCCGCGGCGTCGGCCACGCCGGTGTGGCTGAGGATCCCGGTCTGCAGCAGTCCGTAGGCGAGGAGGGTCAGGCCGAGTGCGAGGTATCCGAGTGGGCCCGCGTCGAGCGCGGCGGGTCGGGCATTGGCCCCGGTAGCGTCAGTGCTCACCGGAGGCTCCTTTCACGCGTGGTGCGGTCGTGGCGAAGTGGGCGCCCGGCGGGTACGGGCCCACGCGGGCGCGCTGGTCTGCGCGAGAAGAGAAGAAGAAGGGGTGTGACTGCGGCGGCGGACGCGGCAGCCGCCGGACGCCGCGCCGGGGCGCCCAGCTGTGGGCGCGGCCGACCTCGGCCGTACACGTCCCGGCAGCTGACCTGCCGAGACTGGGTTCGCCGGGGGTTCCCGGTCAGCTGGGGGTGTACCCGCCCGGGGCCGCTTGTACCCTTGTGAATCGTAGAATTTGTTCGTTTGTCAGCTGGGCAACGGTCAGATCGGACCAGCTGACGCCGTACTCCGATGGATCCGCCGCACTGGCGAGTGGATCAGCGCTGGACCGGCACCCGCAGTGCGATGATCGCCATGTCGTCGGAGGGCGGCTCGGGCGCGAACCGCTCGACCGCGCGTTGGACCCGGGCCGCCACGGCACCCGCGGTCAGCCCGGTACAGCCGCTGAGCACGTCGGCCAGGCCGTCGTCGCCCAGCATCCGCTGCCCCTCCCGGCGCTCGGTCACACCGTCGGTGACGCAGAGCAGCACCTCGCCGGGCTCCAGCACGACCCGCTCGGCGGTCAGCTCCAGCTCGTCCAGCACGCCGAGCAGTGGCTGCGGGGTCGCTGCCGGGTCGACCCGGCCGTCGGTGCGCAGCCGCAGCGGCAGCGGGTGGCCGGCGCAGACCAGCGAGAGTTCGGTGCTGCCGTCCGCCCGCGGGGTCAGCTCGCCGTAGAGCAGGGTGAGGAAGCGGCTGCGGGTGCCCTCGTCGAGGATGGCCGCGTTGAGTCGGGTCAGCACCTGCGGCGCGTCCAGGCCCTCCCGAGCCAGCAGCCGCAGCGAGTGCCGGGCCAGTCCGGTGACCGAGGCGGCCTCCGGGCCGGTGCCGCAGACGTCGCCGATCGCGAAGCCGTAGGTGCCCTCGCGGATCGGGAAGAGGTCGTAGAAGTCGCCGCCGACCTCGTTGCCCTCGCCGGCGGCCTGGTAGTAGACCTCCACCTCGACGCCGGGGATCGGCGGCAGCTCCGGCGGCAGCAGGCTGCGCTGCAGCGCCTGGCTGGTGGCGGTGCGCTCGGAGTAGAGCCGGGAGTTGTCGAGCGCCAGCGCGGCCCGCCGGGAGAGGTCCTCGGCGAGCTCCAGGATCTCCTGCCGGAACCGCACGCCGGCCGCGGTGCCCAGCACCAGCAGCCCGATCACCCGGTTGCGGGCGGAGAGCGGCAGCACCACGGTCTCGCCGATCAGGCCGGCCGGTTCGTCGGCGGTCACGGTGGTGGCCGGCCCGTGCCACGGCGCGGCGGCGGTCGCCGGGACCGCCTGTGGCGCCTCCGCGCGCCGCAACAGCGCCCGGAGCGGATCGATCCGCTCCTCGTCCTCGTGCAGGACGAAGGCCGGTCCGCTCACCCCGCCGTGCTCGCCGGTGGTGTAGACGGCGCACCAGGAGGCCAGCGTCGGCACCGCCATCTGCGCCATCAGGGCCAGCGTCTGTTCGTGCTCCAGGGTGCCGGCCAGCAGGTCGGAGGCCTCCACCAGGAAGGAGAGCGAGCCGCGGCGGAGCCGTTCCAGCTCGGCCAGTCGGGCGTTCTCCACGGTCAGGGCGATCCGGTCGGCGGCGAACTGCAGGCGCAGCGCCTGGTCGTTGTCGTACTGGCCGGGCTTGCCGGAGGCGACTCCGAGTGAGCCGGTGAGCCGTCCTTCGACCTTGAGCGGCACGGTGACCAGCGAGCGCAGCCCGGTGCCGGCCAGCAGCGGTACGGTCCCCGGACGGACCGTCAGGTCCTCGTGCACGGCCGGCAGCCTGGCCCAGTCGTAGCGGCCGTGGCCGGAGTCGATCGGGATGGTGGTGAACCGCTGGCGGGCGGCCGGCAGTCCGGTGGCGGCGCGCACCTCGAACTCGGTCTCGTCCTCGGTGGTCAGCAGCAGGTAGGCGGCGTCACCGTCCATCAGGTCGCGGGCCCGCTCGACGGTGTGCTGCAGCAGGCCGGCCAGGTCGTCGGTCTGCAGGCCCTCGAGCAGCAGGTCCAGCGGCTCGGTGGGGGGCGCGGTCCGCCCGGTGGCGGCGGTGCGGCCGGGGGAGCAGAGCACCGCCTTGTCCCGCTCGCGGACCATCAGGCAGAGCGTGGACGGGCTGCCGGTGGAGTCCAGCACGCGCACCTGCGAGCCGTAGACCTCGATCGTCCGGCGGTCGGCCCGGCGGACCCCGAAGGTGCCCTCCCAGCGGGCCAGCCGGAGCGCCTCGGCGATCCCCGGCGTGGTGCCGGGGGAGTGCGGCCAGACCACCTGGTCCGCCCAGGGCGTACCGAGCAGCTCGGCGGCCGGGTGCCGGAACAGCGCCTCGGCGTCGGCGTTCCAGGACCGGACCAGGCCCTCGCCGTCCACCTGGACCACCGCGACCAGGACCGGCCCGTCGGTGCTCGGCAGCACGTCGCCGGGCGCCTGCGGCAGGGCGTAGCGGGTGCCGGGCACGACGCGTTGCAGTGGCAGCCGGAACCAGACCGTCTTCTGCCCGGCGCTGTACTCGACGCCCCAGCGGCTGGAGAGCGCGGAGCACATCAGCAGCCCGCGGCCGCCCTCGCCGTCGGCGTCGGCGAAGTGCTCGGAGACCGCCACCTCCCCGGCGGCCGGGCCGGCGAAGGCGGGCAGGCCGCGCTCGGGGTGGCGGTCGGTGACCCCGATCTGGACCGAGTCCTCGTCCCGCAGGCAGCTCACCTCGGCGGCGGTCCCGGCGTGTACGACCGCGTTGGTGACCAGCTCGCTGACCAGGACGACGGCGTCGTCGACGACCTCCGGCAGGCCCCAGCCCAGCAGCGCGGCGCGGACGAACCCGCGCGCGGCGGACGCCGACCGGCCGTCCGGCTCGAAGGTGGCGGCTGCACGCGCGGTGACCACGGGCCACGTCTCCTCTGGTTCGGGTGGGGCTGCCCGGCGCCCGGGCTCCACGGCACGGGAGCGGGTCCCGGCGTGGAACGGGCAGGGCGAGGTGCAGCGCTCCACCCTACTTTCCGGCTGGTTTCCCGTGGGCAAGGGGCGCCGAAACAGGCACCGGAGAGTGATTCTGCCCACCACGTCGCCGTCACAGGTGTGGAAGCCTCGGCAAGCGGGCCTACACAGTCGGTGTGTGCTGTCAGACTGGGGGGTCCGCAGTACCGCCGTACCGCTGCGCAGCGGTACGGAAGTCAGTCGCGATCTGGGAGGGTCCCGTTGAGTTCGGCCATCAAGGACGCCGCCGGGCAGAGCGCCACTGGGCAGAAGGGCGCCGCGACGCGGGGTGGCCGGACGGCGCCGTCGGCCCGCGGCGGGACCGGGCGCCGGGCGGCGCACAACCGGGGCGCCGAGCCCGCCGAGCTCCGCAAGCTGCTCAGCGCGCTGACCGCGATGCGGGACGGCAACTTCCGCCGCCGGCTGACCGTGCCGGGAGACGGACCGATGGCCGAGATCGCGGCCGTCTTCAACGAGGTGGCCGAGCGCAACCAGCACCTGACCGGCGAACTGGCCCGGGTCCGGCGGGCGGTCGGCCGGGAGGGCCGGCTGACCGCGCGGCTGGAGAACGGCGCCGGTGAGGGCGCCTGGGCCTCGGCGGTGGACAACAGCAACGCGCTGATCGACGACCTGGCCCGCCCGATGGCCGAGGTGGGCCGGGTGCTGGCGTCGATCGCCGAGGGCGACCTGGACCAGCGGATGGAGCTGCGGTCGATCCATCCGGACGGCGGCAGCCACCCGCTGCGCGGCGAGTTCCTCAAGGTCGGCCGGACCGTCAACGGCCTGGTGGACCAGCTCTCCGAGTTCACCGACGAGGTGACCCGGGTCGCCATCGAAGTCGGCACCGAGGGCAAGCTCGGCGGCCAGGCCCGGGTGCGCTCGATGTCCGGCAGCTGGAAGGACCTCGCCGACTCGGTCAACACGATGGCCGGCCGGCTGACGGCTCAGGTGCGCAACATCGCCGAGGTGACCACCGCGGTCGCCAAGGGCGACCTCTCGCACAAGGTCACGGTGGACGTGGCGGGCGAGATGCTGGAGTTGAAGAACACCGTCAACACGATGGTCGACCAGCTGAACTCCTTTGCCGCGCAGGTGACCCGGGTGGCGCGGGACGTGGGGACCGAGGGGCGGCTGGGTGGTCAGGCGCAGGTGCCGGGTGTGGCGGGGGTGTGGCGTGAT